>NZ_DASUNC010000057.1:0-81229 GCF_036277355.1 Archangium sp. | reverse complement strand
CCTGTGCACCTCACTGCTGTCCTTCCACGGCGCCCTTCTTTCAAGCGCCGTCCGGAGGGATGCCCCCTCTTTGCCTGAGATTGTCTGGACTTGCTCTCCCCCTCTTCAAAACCTCTCCTACGGACTTTGGATCAATCCTGGGTGGCGTCCCCAATCAAGGGAGGCGTCTGGGCTCAGGCTCCAGTTCCCCTGCTCATCGGCAGTGTCTTCTCCTGTCATGACTCCATCCAGCCATGCCACCACCCTGACGCCAGGCCTGGCGCTGCCCCCAATCGTCAGCCGCCTGGTTTCAATGGAAGATTCTGGCGAGGTGATTTGGGGCGCGGGCAGAGAAGGCCCATCCACGAGCACCATCCGCCCACCATGTATGGCGTTGGTCATGACAGAAAGGATGTAGTAGCCATTCGGCACGAGCGGCATCCGTACAGTCACTTCCGTGTCGGAGAACGAGTCCAGGGACGTTATACGGGTCAGCGCTCCTCCATCGAGTGCCAGCAGGCTGACCAGGGGGAAGTTCGTGGCGGAGTTCTGGGTGTTACCACTGCTTGCCTCCAATAGACCTCGAAAGCGTCTCCCAGTGATGTGGAACGTCTCACCTGCTTTTTGCTGTAGCTGCTCAGCGGGTCCGGTGATGTCGGGGCGCCAATCCGGGTGAACTTCCGTGTCTTCGTACACCTCCGCGCTGGTGAGGAAGCCACTCGGGCCATCGCCTCCGGCGACGAGCACCTTGCCCGAGGGCAACAGCGTCGCCGTGTGGAAAGAGCGGGCCGAGGCCAGCGCTGCCGTGGGGCTCCACGTCCCTGTGGCCGGGTCGTACACCTCCGCGCTGGTCATGCCATCGCCTCCGGTGACGAGCACCTTGCCCGAGGGCAACAGCGTCGCTGTGTGGAAAGAGCGTGCCAATGCCAGCGCTGCCGTGGGTCTCCACGTCCCCGTGGCCGGGTCGTACACCTCCGCGCTGGTGAGGGAGCCACTCGGGCCAGCGCCTCCGGCGACCAGCACCTTGCCCGAGGGCAACAGCGTCGCCGTGTGGTTCCTGCGCGCCCAGGCCAGCGCTGCCGTGGGTCTCCACGTCCCCGTGGCCGGGTCGTACAGCTCCGCGCTGGTGAGGAAGCCGCTCGGGCCAGCGCCTCCGGCGACGAGCACCTTGCCCGAGGGCAACAGCGTCGCCGTGTGGCCCACGCGCGCCAAGGCCAGCGCTGTCGTGGGGCTCCATCTCCCCGTGGCCGGGTCGTATACCTCCGCGCTGGTGAGGGCGTCGCCATTCGGGCCATCGCCTCCGGCGACGAGCACCTTGCCCGAGGGCAACAGCGTCGCCGTGTGGTCCGTGCGCGCCAAGGCCAGCGCTGCCGTGGAGTTCCATCTCCCCGTGGCCGGGTCGTATACCTCCGCTCTGGTGGGGGTGCCGCTCGGAAAGGCTCCTCCGGCGACGAGCACCTTGCCCGAGGGCAACAGCGTCGCCGTGTGGTTCCTGCGCGCCCAGGTCAGCGCTGCCGTGGGGCTCCACGTCCCCGTGGCCGGGTCGTACAGCTCCGCGCTGGTGAGGAAGTCACTCGGGCCAGCGCCTCCGGCGACGAGCACCTTGCTCGAGGGCAACAGCGTCGCCGTGTGGGAAGAGCGCGTCGAGGCCAGCGCTGCCGTGGAACTCCACGTCCCCGTGGCCGGGTCGTACACCTCCGCGCTGGTGAGGGGGCCGCCCGGAAAGGCTCCTCCGGCAACGAGCACCTTGCCCGAGGGCAACAGCGTCGCCGTGTGGACCGCGCGCGCCGAGGTCAGCGCTGCCGTGGAAATCCACGTCCCCGTGGCCGGGTCGTACACCTCCGCGCTGGGGAGGGAGCCGCTCGGGCCATAGCCTCCGGCGACGAGCACCTTGCCCGAGGGCAACAGCGTCGCCGTGTGGCCCACGCGCGCCAAGGCCAACGCGCCCGTGGGGCTCCACGTCTCCGTGGCCGGGTCATACAGCTCCGCGCTGGGGAGGGAGCCGCTCGGGCCATAGCCTCCGGCGACGAGCACCTTGCCCGAGGGCAACAGCGTCGCCGAGTGGCCCACGCGCGCCGAGGCCAGCGCTGCCGTGGGGCTCCATCTCCCCGTGGCCGGGTCGTATACCTCCACGCTGGTGAGGACGTCGCCATTCGGGCCATCGCCTCCGGCGACCAGCACCTTGCCCGAGGGCAACAGCGTCGCCGTGTGGGAAGAGCGCGCCGATGCCATCGCTGCCGTGGAACTCCACGTCCCCGTGGCCGGGTCGTACACCTCCGCGCTGATGGGGGAGCCACTCGGGTCATAGCCTCCAGCGACGAGCACCTTGCCCGAGGGCAGCAGTGTCGCCGTGTGTCTCATGCGCGCCGAGGCCAGCGCTCGTGTTGGGCTCCACGTTCCCGTGGCCGGGTCGTACACCTCCGCGCTGGTGCGGTTGTCGCTGCTCGGACCATCGCCTCCGGCGACGAGCACCTTGCCCGAGGGCAGCAGCGTCGCCGTGTGGCTCCTGCGCGCCCAGGTCAGCGCTCCCGTGGGGCTCCACGTCCCCGTGGCCGGGTCGTACAGCTCCGCGCTGGTGAGGAAGCCACTCGTGCCATCGCCTCCGGCGACGAGCACCTTGCCCGAGGGCAACAGTGTCGCGGTGTGGCCCACGCGCGCCAAGGCCAGCGCTGCCGTGGGGCTCCACTGCTCAACGGATGTGGTTTGGAGGGGCTTGGACTCCAACTGCTCCCGGTGCAGCGATGAGGTCCCGCTGGGCGGCACCTCCCCGCAGGCAATCCAGAGAAGTGCGAAGGCCATGGCCAGCCGCGTCACAGCCTCCACCCCGTTTCTTGGTGAGAATGTCATGAGTGTCTCCTTAGATTGTTATGTGTCTTCACAATCAGAGGCTCGCCAGGGGCTCAGGGGAACAGGCTCATGCCTACCGAGAACAGCACGGATTGAGTCCTGTAACGCTCCCCGTTGAAGAGGAAGTACTCATAGGCCACGTCGGCAAAGGCATACAGGCGCGAAGTAAACTGCACGTCCACCCCGAGGACCCCCCGTGCACTCAAGCCGCCGAGAAGGAAAGGCGCGTCTTGCGTATCCGGCTCGCCAAAGAAGGCGGTGGTGCCCAACCGCAGATAGGGACGCACCCAGCCCAGGGGGCGGGGGTGGAACTGGCCCTCGGCCCTGAGGCCCGGTGTGGGCTGCACGAGCACCGTGGCCACGCCTCCCCACTTCTGTTGGATGTAGCCGAGGCTCACGCCGGGAGCGAGTGCGGGGGGGAGGTCGCTCAAATCCACGTCGGGATCGAGGGCGGGGGTGACGCTGAGAACATCCAGCTCGCCGCGCACGCCCAGGCTCCATCCGTAGCGGCGGGGTGGGGGGCCAGAGACCCGCGGTGTCTTGGGAGCGGCGACGCTCTGCGCCAACTCCTGGGCGAGGAGTGCCTTGTCCGTGGGAAGGTCGAGCGTGGCGCGGGCCTGCTCGAAGAGCTTGCGCAGACGTCTGTTGGCCTGCACGGGCAGCCGGGCGTCCTTGTCGAGCGCGAGGGCCTGCTTGAAGGACTCCAGCGCCTCGTCCTGGGAGAGCTCGGCCTGGAGCACGCCCTGCATGAGCTTGAGCCAGAGGACGTCCTGGGGGCCATTGGACTCCCAGTCCAGGGCCTTCTCCAGCCTGGACAGGGCCTCGGGGAATCTGCCCTGCGCGTAGAGCGTGGCGACGGCGGAGAGGTAGGGGTTCTGGGTTTGAGGCGGCAGCTCGACCTTGGAGGACTCCTGGGCGTGTGCGACGGGAACGGCCAGGCACACGAGGAGCAGCGACAGGGGATGTCGCACGAGTCGTTTCATGGGTTCAGCCTTTGGAGAGAGGGAGAGGACAGGCATCCTCAGCGCGTCCGTCCACATGGGAGTGCTTGCGGTGAGAGGCCACGTTGCTACGTGGGCCTCTCTGGCGCGGTGACGCACTTCACACCCGGACGGTGATCCGCTTCGTTGCGCACCACGGCCGAGGCCCCACACCTGCGACGGGCAGGCGTGGGGCCTCCAGGCCGCCAGCGATAACCGGCTGAATGCGGATGGGTATTGCCCGCCGCATCCATCGCGGTGGCGGAGACCTCATTCTGTCTGTGCTTGTTCTTCTTCTCAGCCCGGGGCTCAGGGAAACAGGGCCACGCCGAGCGAGAACAGCACCGACTGGGAGCTGTACCACTCGCTACGGGTGAGGAAGTGCTCGTAGGCCATGTCGGCGAAGACAGACAGGTGGGGGGTGAACCGCACGTCCACGCCGAGGGCCGCCCGCCCACTCACCCCACCGAGGAAGGTGAACGCTCCGTGCGCATCCTTCTCCGCGAAGAAAGCCGTGGCGCCCAGGCGGGCATAGGGACGCACCTGGCCCAGGGTGATGGGGTGGAACTGGCCCTCGGCCCGGAGCCCCGGGGAGCGCTGGACCAGCACCGTGGCCACACCGCCCAGCTTCTGCCAGGTGTAGCTGACGCTCACCGCGGGGATGAGTTCGGTGGTGGGGCCTGGCCTGAGCACATCCACCTCGCCGCGCACGCCCACCCCCAGGCCATGACGCCAGGGTGAGGGGGCGGAGGCCCGCGGAGCCTCGGCGGCGTCGGCGCTCTGCTCCACCTCCTGGGCGTGGGCGGTGGGAACCGCGGCGCACATGAGGAACATCCACAAGGTATGCCTCGAGACAAGATTCATGGTGTCTGCCTTCGACAGGGGAGCAAAGCCAGGCATCCTCGGAACAGCTCATCCGTTCAACTGACAATGCCTGCTTGCTCGTTGTGAGACACCATGTTGCCCCGCGAGCCGCCTGGCCGCGGTGACGGGCTTCACACCTGGGGGGTGAGCCGCTTCACCTGCGGCTGTCTCACGGGCCCTTGGGCCGCGGGGCTCAGGGGAAGAAGCCCACGCCCAGGGAGATCAGCACCGAATGGGCCCTGTACCGATCCTCACCGATGAAGAAGCGCTCGAAGGCCACGTCGGTGAAGGCAGACAGGCGCGAGGTGAACTGCACGTCCACGCCGAGGGCCGCCCGCCCGCTCATGCCGCCGAAGAAGGTGGTCTCCCCTTGCGCGTTCTTCTCGCCGAAGAAAGCGGTGGCGCCCAGGCGGGCATAGGGACGCACCCAGCCGAAAGTGAGGGGGTGGAACTGGCCCTCGGCCCGGAGCCCCGGCGTGTTCTGCACCAGCACCGTGGCCACGCTCCCCCACTGCTGTTGGGTGTAGCCGAGGCTCACGCCGGGGGAGAGGGCGGCGGTGAATTTGAGCTGGGGCTGACTCTCCTCGGTTTCCTGGACGGAGGTGAGGATGGGCTCGAGCACATCCAGCTCACCGCGCACGCCCAGGCTCCATCCGTAGCGCCGAAGGGGGGGCGCGAAGACCTTCGCCGCCTTGGATGCGGCGGCGTTCTGCTCCAACTCCTTGGCGAGGAGCTCCTTGTCGGCGGGCAGGCCGAGCGTGCTGCGGGCCTGCTCGAAGAGCTTGCGCAGACGTCTGTTGGCCTGCACGGGCAGCCGGGCGTCCTTGTCGAGCGTGAGGGCCTGCTTGAAGGACTCCAGCGCCTCGCCCTGGGAGAGCTCCGCCTGCAGCACGCCCTGCATGAGCTTGAGCCAGATGACATCCTGGGGGCCATTGGACTCCGAGTCCAGGGCCTTCTCCAGCCTGGACAGGGCCTCGGGGAACCTGTCCTGCTCGTAGAGCGTGGCGATGGAGTTGATGTAGGGGTTCTGGGTTTGAGGCGGCAGCTCGACCTTGGAGGACTCCTGGGCGTGTGCGGCGGGAATGGCCAGACATACGAGGAACAGCCACAGGGTATGTCGTACGAGGGAATTCATGGAGCGAGCCGTTGGAAGGAGGAGGAAAAAAATTACCATGTGAGAGGTATCGAGCGGGGTGACGGGCTTCACACTCGAACGGTGAGCCGCTTCGCAGCTCGATGACCAGGCTACCTGGGAGTGTGGAGGGAAGACCCAGGCCGGCGCTTGACGAGGAACCAGAGCAGTGTCAGCAAGGCCCAGGCTGCGGGGAAGGACGGGGCGGCGGCGCAACTCCAGCCGTAGTGGCTTCTCTGGATGAAGAAACCGAAGTCGCGGGGCATGGATGAAAGGCTGGCATTGCCCGCGGCATCCGTGGCATGGGCCACGACCTGATGGAGTCCCTCGGCCAGCGGGGTGGTTGGGATGAACATCCATGTTCCCTGTGCGTCGGCCGTGGTCGTCCCGGTCTCCCCATCTCCATCCAGAGACACCGTCACCTTGCTGCCCGCCTCCGCGGTGCCATGAATGACTGGCTTGGGGGTATCGACGAGGTCCATGGGCCCGGCCAGTACGGGGGCTTGCGGAGGCATGGTATCGACCGTGAAGATGTTGACCGCGGAGCCGGGGCTGACATTGCCCGCTTTGTCTGTCGCAGTGGCCCTGGTCTGGTGAAGACCATCCAGGAGCGCCGCGGATGTGCTGAGCTGCCAGGTTCCTGCCTCGTCTGCCTCGACCGTCCCGACAATCGTTTCGGTCCCAATCCTACCCAGCCACACCGTGACCATGCTGCCGGGCTCCGCCATGCCGCGAATGACGGGGGTGCTGCCATTGACGAGCCCCCCCGGTGCGGTCACCCCTGGCGCTCCGGGCGGCACGGAATCAAGCGTGAAGAGGCGTGTCTCGGAGGCCGGACTGACATTGCCCACCACATTCCTGGCGACAGCCACGAACTGGTGGCACCCCTCGGCCAGCGCGGCGCTCGGGGTATAGCTCCATGTCCCCTTCGCGTCGGCGGTGGTTGTTGCCACCAGGGCTCCATCCAACCACATCAGCACCGTCACACCGGGCTGCGCCGTGCCGCTGATGGAGGGTCTCGGGTTGTTCACGAAGGCCCCTGGCGCGGTGACCTCTGGCGCTTCCAGGGGCGGCCCATTGACGAGGAGCAGCTGCCCGCCGTGGAGGGCGTTGGTCATCACGGACAGGATGTAATAGCCGTACGGCACCATCGGCGTCCGTACTTGAACTTCCGTGTCGGAGGACGAGTCCACGGGCATGACACGAGTCAGCGCTCCGCCCTCCAATGCCAGCAGGCTGACCAGGGGAAGGTGGGTGGCGGAACTCTGGGTGCTACCGCTGCTTGCCTCCGAGAGACCTCGCAAGTGCCGCCCGGTGATGAGGAACGTCCCATCCGGGCGTTGCTCGGCGGGGGGATCGATGACCGGGCACAACTCCCGGACCCGCGCCTCTGCGTACTCCTCCGTGCTGGCGAGGGGGCCGCCCGAGCCCCGGCCTCCGGAGACCAGTACCTCGCCGGAGGGCAACAGCGTGGCCGTGTGGTCGGCGCGTTTTGAGGCCAGCGCGCCCGTGGGGCTCCATGTCCCGGTGGCCGGGTCGTACTCTTCCGCGCTGGTGAGCTGGCCGCTTGAGCCATCGCCTCCGGAGACCAGCACCTTGCCGGAGGGCAACAGCGTGGCTGTGTGGCCCGAGCGGTCCGAGGCCAGAGCATCCGTGGGGCTCCACGTCCCGGTGGCCGGGTCGTACACCTCCGCGTTGGCGAGGGGTCCGCTTGAGCCATCGCCTCCGGAGACCAGCACCTTGCCGGAGGGCAGCAGCGTGGCCGTGTGCCAATAGCGGGCCGAGGCCAGAGCGCCGGTGGGGCTCCACGTCCCGGTGGCCGGGTCGTAAACCTCCGCGCTGGTGAGATGGCCGCTCGAGCCATCGCCTCCGGAGACGAGCACCTTGCCGGAGGGCAGCAGCGTGGCCGTGTGGCCGTAGCGGGCCGAGGCCAGAGCGCCGGTGGGGCTCCACGTCCGACTGGCCGGGTCGTACACCTCCGCGCTGGCGAGGAGGTTACTCAAGCCAAGGCCTCCGGAGACGAGCACCTTGCCGGAGGGCAGCAGCGTGGCCGTGTGGCCGTGGCGCGCCGAGGCCAGAGCGCCGGTGGGGCTCCACGTCCGACTGGCCGGGTCGTACACCTCCGTGCTGGTGAGATGGCCGCTCGAGCCATAGCCTCCGGAGACCAGCACCTTGCCGGAGGGCAACAGCGTGGCCGTGTGGCCGTGGCGCGCCGAGGCCAGAGCGCCGGTGGGGCTCCACGTCCCCGTGGCCGGGCCGTACACCTCCGCGCTGGCGAGATGGCCGCTCGAGCCCCAGCCGCCAGAGATCAGCACCTTGCCGGAGGGCAGCAGTGTGGCCGTGTGGCTGGCGCGGGCCGAGGCCAGAGCGTCCGTGGGGCTCCACGTCCCACTGCCCGGGTCGTACACCTCCGCGCTGGTGAGATGGCCGCTCGAGCCATAGCCTCCAGAGATCAGCACCTTGCCGGAGGGCAGCAGTGTGGCCGTGTGGCCGTGGCGCGCCGAGGCCAGAGCGCCGGTGGGGCTCCACGTCCCGGTGGCCGGGTCGTACTCCTCCGCGCTGGTGAGGGGGCCGTTCGAGTCCCAGCCGCCAGAGACGAGCACCGTGCCAGAGGGCAACAGCGTGGCTGTGTGCCAATAGCGCGCCAAGGCCAGAGCGCCGGTGGGGCTCCACGTCCCGGTGGCCGGGTCGTACTCCTCCGCGCTGGCAAGATGGCCGCTCGGGCCCCAGCCGCCGGAGACCAGCACCTTGCCGGAGGGCAGCACCTTGCCGGAGGGCAGCAGCGTGGCCGTGTGGCCGGAGCGGGCCGAGGCCAGAGCGCCCGTGGGGCTCCACCTCCCGGTAGCCGGGTCGTACACCTCCGCGCTGGCGAGATGGCCGCTCGGGCCCCCGCCGCCAGAGACGAGCACCTTGCCGGAGGGCAACAGCGTGGCCGTGTGGCCGTGGCGCGCCGAGGCCAGAGCGCCCGTGGGGCGCCACGTCCCGGTGGCCGGGTCGTACACCTCCGCGCTGGCGAGATGGCCGCTCGAGTCACGGCCGCCGGAGACCAGCACCTTGCCGGAGGGCAATGGCGTGGCCGTGTGGCCCGAGCGGTCCGAGGCCAGAGCGCCGGTGGGGCTCCACGTCCCGGTGGCCGGGTCGTACTCCTCCGTGCTGAGGAGGGCGCCGCTCAAGCCCCCGCCACCAGAGACCAGCACCTTGCCGGAGGGCAGTAGTGTCGACGTGTGGCTCTCGCGGGCCGAGGCCAGAGCGCCGGTGGGGCGCCACGTCCCGGTGGCCGGGTCGTACTCCTCCGCGCTGGTGAGGGGTCCGCTCGAGCCCCGGCCGCCGGAGACCAGCACCTTGCCGGAGGGCAGTGGTGTCGACGTGTGGCTCTCGCGGGCCGAGGCCAGAGCGCCGGTGGGGCTCCACGTCCCGGTGGCCGGGTCGGGGTCGTACACCTCCGCGCTGGCGAGGCGGCCGCTCCAGCCCCAGCCGCCAGAGACGAGCACCTTGCCGGAGGGCAGCAGCGTGGCCGTGTGGCTGGCGCGCGCCGAGGTCAGCGCGCCGGTGGGACTCCACGTCCCGGTGGCCGGGTCGTACACCTCCGCGCTGGCGAGGAAGTAGCTCGAGCCCCTGCCGCCAGAGACCAGCACCTTGCCGGAGGGCAACAGCGTGGCTGTGTGCGAATAGCGCGCCGAGGCCAGAGCGCCGGTGGGGCTCCACGTCCCGGTGGCCGGGTCGTACACCTCCGCGCTGGCGAGGCGGCCGCTCCAGCCCCAGCCGCCAGAGACGAGCACCTTGCCGGAGGGCAGCAGCGTGGCCGTGTGGCTGGCGCGCGCCGAGGCCAGAGCGCCGGTGGGGCTCCACGTCCCGGTGGCCGGGTCGTACACCTCCGTGCTGGCGAGGAGGCCGTTCGAGTCCCAGCCGCCGGAGACGAGCACCTTGCCGGAGGGCAGCAGCGTGGCCGTGTGGCCAGAGCGGGCCGAGGTCAGCGGGCCGGTGGGGCTCCACGTCCCGGTGGCCGGGTCGTACTCCTCCGCGCTGGCGCGATAGCTGTTCGAGCCAAAGCCGCCGGAGACCAGCACCTTGCCGGAGGGCAACCGCGTGGCCGTGTGGCTCTCGCGGGTCATGTTCAGGGGGCCCGTGGAACGCCACTGTCCAGTGGACGTGGTCAGGAGGGGCTTGGGCTCGAGCCACTTCCGGTGCAACGCGTCGTCCGCGGTCGGCTGCACCTCGTCGCAAGCAAGCAATAGCAGCGCCAGGGTCATGGCCAGCAGCGCCACGGCCCGGGTTCCCGGTACGGATGGCATGGATGTCTCCTTGGATGGCCAAGTGTCTTCCCAGGTCCGGAACCCAGGGAAACAGGCTCACGCCCAGGGAAAATAGCAGCCACTGGTGCTGGTAACGCACGCCACTGAGGGGGAAGTCCGTAGCGACGGGGTGGAGGGGTGGAGAGGAGCAGCGCTCCGCGGTGTCTTGGAAGCGGCGGCGTTCTGCTCCATTTCCCGGGCGAGGAGTGTCTTGTCCGCGGACAGCCCGATTGTGTCGCGGGCCTGGCGCGAGGGCCTGCTTGAAGGATTCCAGGGCCCTCTCCAGCTTGGACAGGGCCTCGAGACGCGGGTGTGGCTCAGCGCGTCCCGCCGCCCATGACGAGCTGCCGCACGCCCCGGGCCAGCAGCGCCACCACCACCAGCGCGCTGGCGAGCACCGTCTGCGAGCCGCCCACGGGGAAGTTGTAGAAGTAGGCGAAGAGGTAGCCACCCAGGCCGGAGATGGCGCCCGCGAGCGTGGCCAGCAGGAAGGTCCACGGCAGCCGCAGATCCAACACCAGCGCGGCGATGGCCGACAGCGTGGAGAAGGCGAACACCGGCAGCGCGCCGAGCGCCCGCGCGGACACGCCCACCATCAACCCGATGGAGATCATCAGCACCGCGTCGAGCGCGCGCACCGGCAGCCCCTGCACCATGGCGCCGGTGCGATCGAAGCTGGCGAAGGTGAGGCCGCGGAACCACCACAGGTGGAAGAGCAGGGTGAGCGCGCCCACCACCGCCACGGCGATGAGCTGCTCCTGCTCCACCAGCACCGCCGTGCCGAAGAGGATGCCCTGGATGTCATGGGCCTCCTGGGAGATGCGGTCCCCCACGAGGATGGAGGCGCCCCCGGTGAACGCATACGCCAGGCCCAGCAGGCTCTCGCGGGAGATGCGCAGCCGCGTGGGCTCGGTCATCAACAGCAGCGTGGCCAGCAGGGACAGGCCCACGGCGCCCAGGGTGGGGGCCACGTGCAGGCCCAGGTGGATGTCCACGTAGAAGGCCAGCGCCACGCCCAGGCCGGCCGATTGCGTCACCGCGGCGCTGACGAACACCATGCGCCGCAGCACCACGTACACGCTCAGGAACCCCAGCACGCTGCCCGCGATGAGCGCGCAGAGCATCGGATCCCTGAACAGCTCGTAGGCGTCCCAGAACTGTGCCCAGGTGGTGGTCTCAGCCAGTTGCGGGTCCAAGGGGGTGTCCTGACGAAGGATGGCGGGGGCAGTAATCGTCGCCGTACTGGTGCCGGAAGGCAGGATGGCAGAAGACCGTGTCCGCGTCCCCAAGAACCACGGCCGGGGCCTCCCGGTCCACGAAGAGCAGCTGGTCCGCGAACTCGGCGGCCACCCGCAGGTCATGGCTCACCACCACCACGGCCAGGCGCCGCTCGCGCGCCAGCTCCGCCAGGCGCCGCATGGTCTCGCGCTCGGCCACGGCGTCCATGGCCGCGGTGGGCTCGTCCAGCAGCACCAGGTCCGCCTCGGTGGCCAGCACCCGCGCGAGCAGGGCGCGCTGCTTCTGGCCCTCGGACAGCTCGCGGTAGGGCCGGTTGGCGATGGGGCCCGCTCCGGCCGTCTCCAGCGCCGAGTCCACCACCTGGCGATCCTCGCGCTTGGAGAAGGGCCGCAGGAAGTTCCACCCGGTCAGCCGTCCCCAGTGCACCAGCTCGCGCGAGCGCACCGGGAGCATCCCGTCGATGGCGGACGTCTGCGGCACGTACGCGCTCTTCACCTGGGGGCTGGAGCGGTACACGCGGCCGGACACCGGGTTCTGCAGGCCCAGCAGCGTCTTGAACCAGGTGCTCTTGCCCGAGCCGTTGCGGCCGATCACGGCCAGGAAGGTGCCGCGGTGCACCTGGAGGTTGATGGGCGGCAGCAGCGCCTGTCCCTGGTAGCCGATGACCAGCTCCTCGCAGCACAGGAGCAGGTCCTCCTCGTGCCGGTGCGTGGGCCGGGAGGTGGCCGCCGTGGGCCCTCCGTCGTGCGTGTGCTCACCGTTCGCCACGGGTCACCTCCGCTTGGGGCGAAACCGTGGCCAGCAGCTCCTCGAGCGCGGCGTGGGCGGTGGTGTTGGCCGTGGCACTGATCTCCACCACGCCGTCCGCGCCTTGCGTCAGCGTGCTCCAGTCCACGGTGTCGAAGAGCCGGGCCGTGAGCACCAGGCTCAGGTCCAGCTTCGCCCGGGGAGGCGTCGACCGGTCCGAGGGCAGCTCCACCGTGCCGTCGAGCACCGCCGCCGGCGTCGTGTCGCTGGGGGCCCGGGAGAGCACCCACCGGAAGCGGCGCTCGCCGGGGAAACGCGCGGGAGTGCGTGCGTCGCGCACGCTGCCCTCCAGGTTCAGCGACTCGATGTCCCAGCGGCCCTGGGACACGTTGGCCTGGGGCAGGGCACAGTCCGGCACGCACTCCACCGCGAACCGCTCCGCGGCCAGCAGGTTCAACGGCCCGGTCACCGGCAGCGTCGCCACCGTGCTGGAGCCGCCCCCGCCGCCCATCTCCGCGGCGATCTGCTCGTAGGGGATGAGCGCTCCGTCGTCGCGGTGGCAGTGGCCGCCGTGGCAGAGCGAGTAGCCCGGGGGCGGGTTGGCGGGATTGAAGCCCCCGCCCGAGCCTCCGGCGAAGGCGATCAGCTCGATGCCGGACAGCCGCAACGCGGCCCCATCCACGTGCAGCTGGTAGTTCGAGGCCAGCTGCTGGTAGCCGTCGGGCGTGGTGCGGTCGGCGAGCGGCTCGAAGGCGGCGCGCACGGTGGGCTCCACCACCGCGAAGCCCTGGCCGGGCTCCCACGTGCAGGCGCCGAGGCCCAGACAGGACAGGAGGAGGAAGGCGTGGCGCATGGCTCAGGTCCCCTCGCCCTTCAGGCCCTTCTCCAGCCGGGTCATCAAGTCCTCCAGGTGCCGCAGGTACGTCTGTCCGCCGCGGAAGTCGGTGCCCGAGGTGAAGAGGACGAGGGGGGCGGGAATCTTGCTCGCCACCAGCTTGGAGGTGGTGGTGGGGTAGTAGTCCTCCTGGAGGACGAAGCGGGCCTTGCGCTGGCGGGCCTGGGTCAGCACCTGGGCCACGTGGGCGGGGTTGGGCGGGATGCCGGGCTTGGGCTCGAGGTAGGCGATGGTGTCGAAGCCCAGCCAGTTGGCCAGGTACGCCGTCGTCCGGTGGTAGGCCACCACGGGCGTGCCCTTGAGCCCGGCCAGCCGCTGCTCCCAGCCCGCGCGCGCCTTCTCCAGCTCCGCGGTGAACTTCTCCAGGTTGGCGCGGTAGGCCGCCGCGTTCTTCGGGTCCAACGACGCCAGGCGGTCGGTGATGCCCCGGGCCACCAGCAGCGCGGCCCTGGGATCATAGAGGAAGTGCGGGTTGCCCCCGGCGTGCACGTCTCCCTGGCTGCGATCCACGCGGGTGGTGGGGACCTCGAGCGTGCGCACGAACGCGGCGGCCTCGAGGTAGCCCGGGCTGCCGGTGAGGATGCGGGTGTTGCGGGCGCCGTTCTGGAGCGCGGGCAGCCAGCCCACCTCCAGCTCCAGGCCGATGGCGATCAACAGGTCCGCGCGGTTGACCTCCAGGGCCAGGCTGGGCCGGGCGTCCACGAAGTGCGGATCCTGCGTGGGCAGGGCGAGGGCGGTCACCTGCACGTGCTCGCCGCCCACGGCCTGGGTGAGGGCGGCGAGGTCCGGCAGCGTGGTGACCACCTTGAGGTCGGCGCGAGCGGGGAGGGACAGCAGGCCCAGGAGGACGGCGTTCAGGGCCACGAGGAATCGGAAGGGGCTCATCATCGGAGGCTCCAGCGCGAGAGGGGTTAGAAGGCGTGGGCGCCGTGCGCGCCCATCACCACTTCGAGTGCGAGGAAGAGCGAGTAGTCCGGACGCTCGCGCCAGCCGGCGAGGTCGGTGGCGCCCTGCAGGCGCAGGCGGGAGAACTCGGTGGGCCAGAAGGTGACGTTGGCGGAGAGGCGCTGGCGGTTGCCGGTCCACTCGGCGTCGAGGGGATCGTCCGCGAGGGCGCCGTTCTGCCGGGTGGCGGGAGTGCCGAGCTCGTAGCGGCTGGCGACGGCCCAGCGCTGGTCGAAGCGCCAGGACAGCTGCGCGTAGCCGTTGAGGTCCGACAGCACGTCCCCGGGGACCTGGCGGCGCCGGTAGAGGAGCTCGGCCTGGAGGGCCACCGTGGTGAAGCTGTTGCCGGCGAGGGGCCGGTACTTGAGGTACACGTCCGTGCCGAACACGTCGGTGCGGTTGCGGTAGCCGGTGGGGTTGGGGCCATCGGCGGCGGACAGGCCCCACAGCAGCGACAGGTCATCCGACAGGGGGAAGAACTGCTTCACCATGGCGGTGAACTGGAAGTCGAAGGGGGAGGTGACTCCGCCCAGGTCGGCGCCCAGGAAGCTGCGCGCGGTGGACTCGCCGGTGGCGTCGGTGACGGAGCCGAGCAGCTCCACGTACCAGGGCAGCGGGGTGAGCCAGGAGCCCTCCACGCCGAGCCCGCGGTTGCCCTCGCCGCCGAAGACGCGGCCGATGGCGAAGGGCTGGTCCACGAACTCCCACGAGTGCGGGTGCGTGGGGTTGATGCGGCCAAAGCGGGTGAGGAACTGGCCGGCGCGCACCTGGAGGTTGCCCGGCAGGTTCGCCGTGGTGGCGTACGCCTCTTCGATCTCCACGCCGAACTGGCTGAAGACGATGTTGCTGTCGAAGCGGAAGTACGGGTCCACCGCCGTGTTGACGGACAGCTCCAGCTGCTGGAGGTTGAAGCCGTTGACGGAGGGATCATGCCCGCCCGTCTGCAGCGGCTCCTTCGAGGTGAAGGCGGCGGCGGCCACGTCCAGGATGAAGGCGATGTTCAGCCCTTGGAAGTCGATGTTGCTCGGGCTGATCGTCACGCCGCTGGAGGACGCGGGTGGGGAGGGGGTGGCGGGAGGCTGGGTGCCCGCCTGGGCGGCCGCGGCGGCATCCTGGCCGAGCGCCTCCTCGATGGCCTTCAAGTCCTCGGCGGACAGGCCGGTGTCCGGGGCGGGCTCCTGCTCCTGGGGAGGCGTGCCCGCGTCCGGCGGCGTCTGGGCCGAGGCGGGTGAGAGAGGGGACAGACAGAACGACAGCCAGACAGCGAGACCGGCGAGCCGGCACGACGTGGGGGGCACAAGGCACTCCGCGAACCGGACGTCCGAAGAGAAGGCGGACGTCGACCCTGCAACTTCGCTTCGACCGCGCTAGACGCGCGCGGGAGGCGAGGCCTTGGGGGCGGTATCGAGGACGGACAGCGAGGACTGGGGCCGGGGCGGCGCGGTGGCCGGGCGGCCCACCTCGAGGCAGGCCTGGATGACGGGCTGGACCTCGGGGCTCGTCACCTCGTCCCGGGAGCTGACCGAGACGAGGGCGCACGACTCGTGCTTGAGCGTGCCCGCGGGGGCGGCGGGGGGCAGCTTCTCGAAGGACTTCGCGTCCCGGAGCCGGGCCGAGAGCGCCGAGCCCTTGCTGGCCGGGCTCTCCTCGAAGGCGCGGTGTGTGGGGCAGTAGCGGTGGACGTGCTCCTGCGCGTGCGCGATGGCGATCAGCGGCTGGGCAACCCAGAGCACCACCAACAGGGTGGCGATGAGGTGGCCAGCGATGTGGGCGCGGATTCTCATCGGGCAGGAGGACGGTAATTATTTGCTCTACTGGCCCCCTGGAGGGGTGTCAAGGGTGCGACGGCCCCTGTGCCCCGGTATTCAGGCCTGGAGGACGCGCTCGACGCGGGGCGTTGGAGGACGAGCCATGAACGGACAGGGGGACGAGCACTTCATTCCCGTGGCGCGCTTGTCGGATCTGGACAGGCGGGGCCGGGCGGTGGTGCGGGTCGGGGAGGAGTGGGTGGCGCTGGTCCAGGTGGACGGACGGCTGCACGCGGTGCAGCAGGCGTGTCCCCACCGGGGCGGCCCCATGTCCGAGGGCGATCAGGACGGGTGGCTCCTCTACTGTCCCCTCCACGCCTGGGCCTTCGACGTCCGGACGGGCATCAGCCCGACGAATCCGGACGCCCGCGTGCGTATCTACGCGGTACGGGTCATCGGAGACGAGATTCAGGTGGAGGCTTCGGATAGGTTGCCCGTCCCCTGAGGTACCGACCCGGCAACCGAGGAAGACACGCACCATGGCCGCAGCTCGAAGGACTCGAGGAGCCCCGTCCGTGAAACCCGATCGGGAGGCCATGGCCGCGGCGGTCCGGGACTTCCTGCGCGCGGCGGGCCTGCCGCTGGACAGCGATCCCAACCTCGTGGGCACTCCGGAGCGGGTGGCCGAGGCCTGGGGCCAGTTCCTCGATGGCTATGGGCGGACGCCGGAGGATGCGCTGGGGGAGACGTTCCCGGGCCCGCCGGACGCGTCCGGGGAGCTGGTGGTGGTGACGGACCTGCGCTTCCAGTCCATGTGCCCGCACCACCTGCTGCCCGTCGAGGGCCGGGCGCACGTGGCCTACGTGCCACGCTCGCGGGTGGTGGGCTTCGGCCGGCTGGGCGCGCTGGTGGACTGCTTCGCGCACCGGCTCATCCTCCAGGAGGACCTGGCGCGCGCGGTGGCCTCGTCGCTGGCCCGGGTGCTGAAGAGCCCGGCCACCGCCTGCATCATCGAGGCGGAGCAGTCCTGTCTGCGCATCCGGGGAGACCGGCAGCGCGATGCCCGCACGCACTCGGAGGCCTACGAGGGCCAGCTGCGCAAGGACGGGGCCCTGCGCCGGGAGCTGTGGGCACGGTTGAGCACCATGCGGCGTTGAGTGGCAGTGGCGTGGAGTGGCGGTGGCGTTGAGTGGAGTGACGCGCAGTCGAGTGGAGCCGTTCGGATGACCCTGCCCGCGGAGCGTACCTTTACCCGAGTTTCTCCCGCCCTCGTGGAGCGTGCACGGGCCGCGCTGGGGGCGGTGCTCTCTCCAGACCAGGTGCGCCGTGACGCGTCCACCCTGGAGAACTACGCCGAGGACGAGTCCGACTCGGGCGTCTACCCACCGGACCTCGTGGTCTTCCCCGAGAACACCGAGCAGGTGTCCGCCGTGTTCCGCACCTGCCAGGAGCTCGGGGTGCCCTTCACGCCCTGCGGGGCGCGCAGTGGCAAGAGCGGCGGCTCGCTCGCCCTGCTGGGAGGCGTGGCGGTGAGCCTGGAGCGGATGAACCGCATCCTCTCCGTCTCCAGCGAGGACCTGACGGCGGTGGTGCAGCCGGGCGTCATCACCGGCGATCTGATGAAGGCCGTGGAGGCGCAGGGCCTCTTCTATCCGCCGGATCCCAACTCGTGGGAGTTCTGCACCATCGGCGGCAACGTGGCGGAGAACGCCGGAGGCCCCCGGGCGCTCAAGTACGGCGTCACCCGCGACTACGTCATTGGCCTGGAGTGGGTGCTGCCGAGCGGCGAGGTGGTGCGCGTGGGCCGCCGCACCATCAAGGGCGTGGCCGGGTACGATCTGGTGGGCCTCTTCGTGGGCTCCGAGGGCACGCTCGGGGTGGCCACGGAGATCACCCTCCAGCTCATCCCCAGGCCCCGGCACGTGAAGACGGCCCTGGTCATCTTCGACTCGGTGCACACCGCCGCGCGGGCCATCACCGAGGTGCTCAAGGCCGGCATCCTCCCGCGCACCCTGGAGCTCATCGACGACGTGGCGCTCCAGGCCGTGGATGGAAGGGGCTTCAACTTTCCCCCGGGCGCCGGCTCGGCCGTCATCGCCGAGGTGGACGGCAACATGGAGGAGGGCCTGTTCGCCGAGCTCGTCTGGCTGGGTGAAATCTGCGAGCAGCATGGCGCCCGGGAAGTGCTCGTGGCCCAGGACGAGTCCCAGCGCGAGAAGCTCTGGGCCGTGCGCCGGGTGGTTTCCACCGCGTTGCGCTCCTTGCGGCCGCACAAGATCTCGGAGGACATCGCGGTACCCCGGTCCCGTATTCCCGACATCATCCTCGCCCTGAAGAAGATGGGGGAGGAGCTGGGCTTGCCGGTGGCCACGTACGGCCACGCGGGGGACGGCAACCTGCACGCCAACATCCTCTACGAGGGCCCGTACCAGCGCGCCCTGGTGGAGACGGCCATCCGGCGCATGTTGGAGCTCACCGTGTCCATGGGCGGCACCATCACGGGCGAGCACGGTGTGGGCCACGCCAAGCGGGAATATCTGGCGATGGAGCAGTCCGAGGCGGTGCTGGAGCTGCAGCGCCGCCTGAAGGGCTTCTTCGATCCTTCAGGAATGCTCAACCCCGAGAAAATCTTTCCCGCGCCCAAGCGTTCTTAGTCCTCAGCGGACACGCTCGTTCTTCGGGGAGCAGTCACTTCCCACCCAGGACTGGAGCCCGTTACGTGGTCGTAACGGACCCCAGGCCCGCTTGTCGCCAGGGTAAGCTGGTCGAATACCCCCGAATGGAAATGAGAAACGCTTCGGCACGTTGTGCGTCCTAGAAATGTGGACGCGGAACCGGGGGGCGAGCGCGTCCGTCACACAGAGGAACTGGAGACGCGAAACATGGCGAACAGGACGATGAAGTATGGAGCCGAGGGCCTGTCGCACTACCTGCGTCATCTCGGGGATCATTCGCAGTTGACCCGAGAGCAGGAGTACGAGCTGGCCGGGCGCGCTCGCAAGGGAGATGAGTCGGCGCGACAGACGCTCGCGACGTCCAACCTGGCTTTCGTGGTGGCGGTGGCGAAGAAATTCTCCAACCGCGGCGCCCGCCTGGATGACCTCATCCAGGAAGGCAATGTGGGTCTCATGAAGGCCATCGAGCACTTCGACCCCAAGAAGAACGTGCGTTTCGCCACCTACGCCGTGTGGTGGATTCGCGCCTACATCACCCGCTACCTCAAGGACAACCGCAGCCAGGTGCGCGGCGGTGAGGCCGAGCGCGGGAGCATGACGGACTTCTCGCTGGACGCGAGCATCGACGAGGAAGGCGAGACGACCTTCCTGGATCGCCTGGAGGACGGAGGACCCTCGCCTCAGCAGGTGTTCCTGGCTCGCGAGCAGAACGAGGAAGTGCAGGAGGCGCTGGCCAAGGTGCGCAAGCGCATTGGCGACCTGGGGTGGGACATCCTCCAGGAGCGGCTCACGCAGGACAAGCCGCGCACGCTGGAGGAGCTGGGCCAGCGCTGGGGCGTGTCGCGCGAGCGCGTGCGGCAGGTGGAGCTCAAGACGAAGAACTTCCTCGAGCGCTACCTGGCGGCCTTCAATCAGGACGAGGAGCAGCAGGACTCCTCTTCCGCCGATGCCGCCTGACCTCCGGGACAGGCACCATGCAGGCGACAGCTTCGGGCGGTACTCGAGGTGCGGTGCACCCCGGGTACCGCCTTCGTCGTTTCGGCGCACGAGTGCTTCCTGGAGGTTACTGAAGGAAATGTAGGAGAGGAGGAGCACACATGAGGGCGGAGACCCGGCTGGCCACCTCGGACGCGCGCAACCTCGTCGAGTTGCTGCTCCAACGAGCGCAGTCACCCACGAAGGTCGCCGCGAGCTGGAAGACGGGGGGCCGCTGGGAGGACGTCACGTGGGGGCGCATCCTGGAGGACGTGCAGGCGCTGTCCGCCGGCCTCGTCGCCCAGGGGGTGAAGCCGGGGGATCGGGTGGCCATCTTCGCGGACACCAGCCTCCAGTGGGTGGTGGCGGATCTCGCCATCTCCGCCGCGCAGGCCATCACCGTCCCCATCTACGCGTCCAACACGCCGGACGAGGTCCGCTACATCCTCAACCACTCCGAGGCCTCGCTCGTCTTCGTGGACCATGACGGGCAGACGCCCAGGCAGGCGGGCCGCGTCACCCGCCTGCGGCAGAAGCTCGCGGAGTGTCCCGGCGTGCGCAAGGTGGTGCTCTTCGAGGGCGCCAGCACGGGTGAGGCGGAGCTGACGCTCGCGCAGGTGATGGAGCAGGGCAGGGGGGCGCACGCCGCCCGCCTGGAGTCCTTCGACGAGCGGACGCGCGAGATGAAGCCCGAGGACGTGTGCTGCATCATCTACACCTCGGGCACCACGGGGGACCCCAAGGGGGTGCTGCTCACCCACGGCAACTGGGCCTACGAGGCGCTCGGGGTGAAGGGCGTGGGGGCGATGGCGCCCACCGACGCGGTGTTGATGTTCCTGCCCCTGGCGCACTCCTTCGGGCAGGTGGTGAAGGCCTCGTGGCTGGCCATGGGCTTCCGCGTGGTGTTCGCCGAGTCCGCGGACAAGCTGCTGAGCAACCTCGTGGAGACGCGCCCCACCATCCTCCCCGCGGTGCCGCGCGTCTTCGAGAAGGTCTACAACGGCGTGGTGGCCCACGGCTCCGCCGCGCCCGGCCTGAAGGGCCGCCTGTTCCGCTGGGCCTTCGGGCTCTTCGAGGACTACGTGGAGGCGAAGACGCGGGGCCGCGAGCCCGCGCTCGTGGGGCTGGCCCTGGCGCGCAAGCTGGTGTTCAGCAAGGTGCGCGCGTCGCTCGACGAGAAGCTGGGCGGCAACATGCGCCTGTTCGTCTCCGGCGGCGCGCCGCTGTCCCGGAAGATCGGGTACTTCTTCGAGCTGCTCGGCTTCAAGGTGCTGGAGGGCTACGGCCTCACCGAGACGTCGGCCGCCGCCTGCGTGAATCCGCCGGAGCGCATCAAGATCGGCACCGTGGGCCCGCCCATGTCCGGCACCGAGGTGAAGGTGGCCCCGGACGGGGAGATCCTCCTGCGGGGCCCGGGGGTGATGAAGGGCTACTACAAGAACCCGGAGGCCACCGCCGAGGTGCTCGAGGCGGATGGCTGGTTCCACACCGGAGACATCGGCGAGGTGGACGTGGACGGCTACGTCACCATCACCGATCGCAAGAAGGACATCATCGTCACCTCGGGCGGCAAGAACGTGTCGCCGCAGAACCTCGAGAACACGCTCAAGACGTACCCCCTCATCAGCCAGGCGGTGGTCCACGGCGACAAGCGCAAGTACCTGGTGGCGCTCATCACCGTGGCCGAGGAGCCCGCGCGCAAGCTGCTCGACGGCGTGGGCGTGAAGGCCAGCAGCTACGCGGAGGTGTGCCGCCAGCCGGTGGTCCGGGCCGCGGTGCGGGAGATCCTCGACAAGGTGAACGCGGAGCTGCCGTCCTACAGCACCCTCAAGCGCTTCGCGGTGATGGAGGCGGACTTCAGCCAGGAGACGGGCGAGCTCACCCCGAGCCTCAAGGTGAAGCGCAAGCTCGTCAGCCAGAAGTACAAGGCGGTGCTGGACGGGCTCTACGACAAGGAAGACCGCGCGGAGTGAGCTGCCTCCTCCGCCGGGCCCGCAAGCGACGACGCCCGTGCCCATCTCTCGGAGGCGAGAGACCGGCGCGGGCGCGGTGCGACTGGGGGCGCGGAAGCGAGCTCAGCCGTGGTGGCTGGTGCTGCGGGCGGTGGCGTCCTTCTCCACCGTGCCGTTGCTGGCGAGCGTGCCAGCCGGCTTCTTCTCGTCGGCGGCGGGCTCGTCACCGCTGAAGCCGCGCTTGAAGTTGCGGATGGCGCTCCCCAGCGAAGAGCCGAGCTGCGGCAGGCGCGAGGCTCCGAACAGGAGCAGCAGCACCGCCATGATCAGCAGAATCTCCGACATCTTCAGACCCATCGCGCACTCCCGGAAGGAAAAGGCCCGGGCAGGATAGCCCCCCGGGGCGCGCGTCGCCAGCACGACGAAAGGGCCACTCAGGCCTGCATGCCCGCCGAGGAAGCGAGGGCGATGGGGAGTGTAAGGTAGAGCGTGGTGCCCCCCGCGTCGGCCGTCACCCCGACGGAGCCGCCGAGCGCCTCCACCTCCTGCCGGGCGAGCCCCAGCCGCAGGGGATCCTCCAGCTTCTTCTCCCGGAAGGCCCGCTCCTCGCGCGCGAAGGCGAGGGCGAGCTCCTCCTCCGTCAGGGGCACGCCATCACGCCGCACCTCCACCCGGAGCATGCCTCCCTCCGGCCGGGCCCGCACCCGGAGCTGCTCCCCGGGTTGGGCGCGCAACAGATGGTGGCGGATGAAGGCCTCCACGGCGTGCTGCACCCGGCCTCCGTCCACGTCCACCTCGGGAAGGGAGCCTCCCGGCAGCTCCAGGCTCAGCGCCACGCTCGCCGTGCCCGCCGCCTCCAGGTGGTGCTCCACCGCGTTGGCGAGCAGGGGCTCGAGCGCCTGCCGCTCCCGCTCGCACGCCAGCATGCCCAGGTCCGCCCGGCTCGCGTCGAAGAAGTCCTGGGCGAAGGCCAGTGCCTTGTCCGTGTTGCGCAGGATGGTCTCCAGCCCGCGCTTCGCCTTGGGCTCCAACGGAATGCGCCCATTGAGCAGCAGGGCCGCGTACGAGCGCACGTTGGCCAGCGAGCCCCTCAAGTCATGCGATGCCAGCCCCAGGTAGCGCACCCGCCGGCGGATGAGCTCCTCGTCGCCCTCGGCGGGCTGCGTCCACACCAGCCGCGTCCCGTCCTCCAGGGGGCTCTCGCCCGCCCGGACCAGCCGCCCCTCGTGCTCCCACAGGTCCGCCCCCGGCCGCCGCTGGAAGCCCGCCGCCTCCATCAGCTCCACCAGCGAGCCCGCGCTCTCCGGCAGCTGCTCCAGGCCCAGGTGGGCCCTCAACCGCCCGTCCACTTCCCGCACCAGGCCTCGCCGCGAGAGGATGGCGAACCCAGGCTCGTCCTCTCCGGCCGCCGCCTGCCTCCATTCCCCCGCGTGATTCACGCCTGCCGTCTCCTGGTCCATGGGTTAGGAAAACGGTGGGCAGGCAGTGTCGATTTTGCAACGAGCCTGCCCCGTTGCCCTGCGAGCCGGTTGAATTCATCCTCCCTTTCCCGTCCCTTGAGAGAAGATCGAGGGCGCGCCACCCAGGAGAAGAACCTGTCTTCCGCCAATCTTCAGCACCAGGGGTCCAACGTCGTGCTGGTGGTCGATGACGACCCGGACATCCTCGAGGCCCTCTCGGAGATCCTCGAGGCCGAGGGCTTCGAGATCCGCCGCGCCCGCAATGGCAAGGAGGCCCTGGAGCGGCTCGAGCCGGATCCGCCCCAGCTCATCCTCCTGGACTTGATGATGCCGGTGATGGACGGCTGGGAGTTCGCCCAGCGCATGCGCCAGCGTCCCTCCGTGGCCGGCATCCCCCTCATCGTCCTCAGCGCGGATCGCAACGTGGGCAGCAAGGCCACGGACATTGGCGCGGTGGGTCATCTGGCCAAGCCCTTCGAGCTCAATGACCTGCTGGACATGGTCCGGCGCTCGCTGAGCCAGGCCCAGGCCTCCAGCGCCGGACGTTGAGTCCCCCCTCGGGCCACCTCACGGCTTGACCCGCCCGGGCCCCGTCATTACGGTGCCGCCCGGACGTTGATTCACCAGTCAATTCCCTCAAAGGAGAGAGCGATGGCGAGCGCACAGGACATCATCGAGAACGACATTCCGGGCGTGCTGAAGGAGAAGCCGGAGCTGGCCAAGGACATCAACTCGGTCATCCACTTCAACATCACTGGCGACAACGGCGGCACCTGGACGCTGGACTGCACCAGGTCCGACAACTGGGTGACCAAGGGCGCCGAGGGCAGCCCGAAGATGACCGTCACCGTCAGCAACGACGACTTCGTGAAGATCCGCGCCAAGCAGCTCAACGCGCAGATGGCCGCCATGCAGGGCAAGCTCAAGTTCAAGCCGATGGACATGGGCCTCGCCATGAAGCTGGCGAAGCTGCTCGGCTAGTCACACCCGGAGCCGCGCCCTCGGGCGCGAGGCTCCACGGGCGGCGTGTGCTCCTCCTCGGGGGCCGCGCCGCTTCTTTTTTATCCCCCCCTCAGCCCCCCTCCCCCCCACCATGAACACGCTTCCCCTGTCCGGACTCAAGGTCCTGGATCTCTCCCGTCTTCTGCCCGGCCCCTACGCCACGCTGGTGCTCGCCGACCTCGGCGCCACGGTGGACAAGGTGGAGGACCCCCAGGGCGGTGACTACCTCCGCCAGATGGCCCCCCTGCGCGACGACGAGAGCGCGCTCTTCTACGGGCTCAACCGCAACAAGCGCTCGCTGACGTTGGATCTCAAGGCCCCCGAGGCGCGCGAGGCCTTCAAGCGGCTGGTGCGCGGCTACGACGTGCTGGTGGAGAGCTTCCGCCCCGGCGTCATGGACAAGCTGGGCCTGGGCTGGAGCGTGCTGCACGCGGAGAACCCGCGGCTCGTCTACTGCGCCATCTCCGGCTACGGACAGACGGGGCCGGACCGGCTCAAGGCGGGGCATGATCTCAACTACGCGGCGCGCGCGGGCGTGCTCGGCTACGGCGGCGAGGCGGACGGCGCCCCGGCCTTCCCCGGCGTGCAGCTGGGCGACATCGGCGGCGGCAGCCTCTTCGCGCTGGTGGGCCTCCTCGCGGCGCTCCACGAGCGCGAGCGCACCGGGCAGGGCCGCTTCGTGGACGTGTCCATGACGGATGGCGCCACGGCCTTCCTCCACATGCACCTGGCGGCGCGGCTCTTCATGGGCGAGCAGGGCCAACCCCTGCGCCGCGGCCGCGAGACGCTCAATGGCGGCTTCGCCTGTTATGGGCTGTACCGCACGAGCGACGGCCGCTACCTGTCCGTGGGCGCGCTGGAGCCCAAGTTCCTCGCCGGGGTGTGTCAGGTGTTGGGACGGCCGGACCTGCTCGCGGATGCCTATGACACCGGCGAGGCCGGCGCGCGCGTGAAGGCGGAGTTCTCCCGCATCTTCGCCGAGCATCCCCTGGCGTATTGGACGGAGCGCTTCGCGGGCGCGGATGTGTGTGTCGAACCCGTACTCGAAGGCGATGAAGTCCTGGCGGATCCCCAACTGCGCGCACGAAATCTGTTCGTGGAGTCTGAAGACACCCAACGTGGGAGAAGAGTGACCCACCTCCTCACGCCGCTGCGCATGGGCGAGACACCGCTGCGTCCTCCCCCGGTTCTTGGACAGCACACACATAAAATTCTTTTCGAGGCAGGCTTTAGCTCGGAAGAAATTGAAAGACTGGTCAAATAGGTTCTGTCTGGAATTGGCCGGGAGCTCAGACGGGAGACACGGGGCGTCATGAATCCCGGATCTCCCGTGAAGTGCGGGGGTCTGTCTTTACCCGCTACCCATGTAATTGGCGTCATGAGACGTTGGCGGCAAGCCGAGCCAGCGCCTCGCATTTCTCCGCGAGTCGCGTCTGGGCTCATGCCGGGGGGAATCGCATCCGTGAGAGGCACCAACAGGCCGGGACCGCAAAACCAAGCGAAACCCGTGAGGAGCGCAATTCATTGACAGCCGGTCGGTTGACATGGGCCGACGGTGCAGTGGACCTTTGACGGACACAGGAAGGCGACAACCATGACGGAAAGCGAGAGCCAGCTGGGACCGGGCGCCGGATCCGCCGCGAAGGCGGAGCAGGAATTGACGGGTGCCGAGGCCGGGGCCACGCAGGGAGTGAAGGAGGCGGAGCCCATCGCGGTGGTGGGGCTCGCGTGCCGTCTGCCAGGCGCATCGGACGCGGAGGCCTTCTGGCGTCTGCTGTGTGAGCGGAAGGATCTGCTCCAGGAGGTGCCCGCGGACCGGTGGGACAACGGCACCTGGTACGACGCGGACCCCCAGGCTCCGGGAAAGGCGAACACCCGGCATGGTTACTTCCTGGAGCGGGTGAGCGGGTTCGATCCGCTCTTCTTCGGGATTTCGCCGCGCGAGGCGGCGGAGATGGATCCGCAGCAGCGGTTGATGCTGGAGGTGTGCTGGGAGGCGCTGGAGGACGCGGGGGTGCCGGCGGTGGGCCTGAAGGGCTCGCGCACGGGCGTGTTCATGGGCGCCATCTGGCACGACTACGCGGACCGGCACCTGAGCGAGCGCGCGGCGGTGACGCTGCACAGCGCGACGGGCCAGTCGCTCAACATCGTGGCCAACCGGCTCTCGTACTTCCTGGGCCTCAAGGGGCCGAGCCTCACGGTGGACACGGCGTGCTCCTCGTCGCTGGTGGCGGTGCACCTGGCCTGCCAGAGCCTGCGCTCGGGGGAGTCGCGGCTGGCGCTGGTGGGCGGCGTCAACCTGATGTTCTCGCCCGAGGCGAACGTGCTGCTGTCCAAGTTCGGCGGGCTGGCGCCGGACGGGCGCAGCAAGGCGTTCGCCGCGGGCGCGGACGGCTTCGGGCGCGGCGAGGGCGCGGGCCTGGTGGTGCTGCAGCCCCTGTCGGCGGCGCTCGCTTCCGGCGCGCACATCTACTGCGTCATCCGCGGCAGCGCGGTGAACAACAACGGCACCGGCAACGGGCTCACCGCGCCGAGCGTGCCCGGACAGGCGGCGCTGCTGCGCGAGGCGTATGCGCGCGCTGGCGTGCCCACCAACCGCGTGCACTACGTGGAGACACACGGCACGGGCACCGCGCTGGGAGACCCCACCGAGGCCAGCGCACTGGGCGCGGCCCTGGGCGAGGGGAGGGCGATCGACCGGCCGCTGCTCATCGGCTCGTTGAAGGCGAACGTCGGCCACCTGGAGGGCGCGGCGGGCATCATGGGCCTCATCAAGGTGGCGTTGTCGATTTCGCGCCGGCTGGTGCCGCCGCACATGCTGCACGGCGAGGTGAGCCCCCGCATTCCCTTCGGCGAGCTGCGGCTGAGCCTGCCGCAGCGGGTGATGCCGTGGCCCAGCGAGGACGAGCCCGCGACGGCGGGCGTGAGCGCCTTTGGCTGGGGCGGCACCAACGCGCACGTGGTGCTGGAGGAGTCGCCGGTGGGCCGCGAGGAGCTGCTGGCGCTGGCGGCGGACAGCGCGGAGGACTTGCTGGCCCGGGCGGCGAAGGCCGAGGAGCTGGTGCAGCACGACGAGGCGCCGGTGTGCGTGCGCGACCTGTGCCGCACCTGGGCGCCGTACGCGGGGCAGGGGGCGCACCGCGCGGCCTTCACCTTCCGCACGCGCGCGGAGCTGGCCACGCTGCTGAAGGCCTTCCGGCAGGGCAAGCGCCGCACGGGCCTCTTCACGAGCGAGCCCGGGGAGCCGCCGCGCCTGGCCTTCATCTGCGCGCCGCAGGGCTCGCAGTGGCCCGCCATGGGCCGCGAGCTGCTGGCCACGGAGCCGGTGTTCCGCGCGAGGCTGGAGGCGCTGGACACCACCTTCATGCCGCTGGCGGGCTGGTCGCTGGTGGAGGCGCTGAGGGATCCGCACGCGCGGGTGCTGTCGGACGAGGACGCGGCCGAGCCGCTGACGCTGGCGGTGCAGGTGGGGCTGGCGGCGCTGTGGCGCGCCTGGGGCGTGGAGCCCGAGGTGGTGGTGGGCCACGGCGTGGGCGAGGTGGCCGCCGCGTGCATCGCCGGAGGACTGGAGGCCGCGGACGCGGTGTGGAAGGTGTACCGCGCCAGCCGCCTGAGCCAGTGGGAGCCGCTGCGCGACGAGCTGGAGGCGGCCCAGGAGAAGCTGTGGGAGCGCCAGGAGGGCGTGCGCTGGGTGTCCACCGTGGCGCGCGAGGTGGGGCCGGATGGACGCCTCGGAGACGCACGCTGCCGCACCCCGCGCCAGCCGGTGCGCTTCGCCCAGGCCGTGGAACGGCTGATGGCCGAGGGCGTGGACGCCTTCGTGGAGCTCAGCCCGCACCCGGTGCTGTGCCGTCCGGTGGAGCAGCTGCTGCGCAAGGCCGGCCGCACGGGCGTGGTGGTGGGCTCGCTGCGCCGCGACGAGGCGCGGGCCGCCCTGCTGGAGGCGCTCGGCGCGCTGCACGTGCGGGGCGTCCCGGTGCGCTGGGAGGCGCTGCCGCCGCCGGAGACGCCGGTGGCCGTGCTGCCCTCCGACAAGCCCCCCGCCCTGGCTCCGGGCCGCACGCACCTGCTGCCCCTGTCCGCCCAGACGCCCGAGGCGCTCGCGGAGGCCGCCCGCCGCGTCATCGCCCGCCTGGAGTCGCACCCCCTGTCGCCGCGGGACGTCTGCTACTCGGCGTCCGTCACCCGCAGCCACCTCAACTACCGGATGGCGCTGCTGGCCCGCACCTCCGCCGAGGCCCGCGACGGCCTGTCCGCCTTCCTGCGCGGCGAGGTCCGCCCGGGACTCTCCGTCACCCGCCACGCGGATGGCCGGCACCAGCCCGTGGTGTTCGTCTTCCCGGGCCAGGGCTCGCAGTGGCTCGGCATGGGCCGCCGGCTCATGGCCGAGGAGCCCGTGTTCCGCTCCGCGCTCGAGCAGTGTGACGCCGCGCTGCGCCGCTTCGTGGACTGGTCGCTGATGGACCTGCTGGCCTCGGACAACCCGGGGTGGATGGAGCGCATCGACCAGGTGCAGCCCGCGCTCTTCTCCATCCAGGTGGCGCTGGCCCGGCTGTGGCGCGCCTGGGGCGTGGTGCCCGACATGGTGGTGGGCCACAGCATGGGCGAGGTGGCCGCCGCGCACGTGGCCGGCGCTCTGGACCTGGTGGACGCGGCCCGCATCATCTGCCGCCGCAGCCTGCTGCTGCGCCGGGTGAGCGGCCAGGGCGGCATGGCCATGGTCGAGCTGACCCTGGACGAGGCCCGCATGGCCATCCGCGGCCTCGAGGACTGGCTGTCCGTGGCGGCCAGCAACAGCCCGCGCTCCACCGTGCTCTCCGGCGAGCCGCACGCGCTCGCCCAGGTGCTGGAGAAGCTGGAGGCGCGCAACGTCTTCTGCCGCCGGGTGAAGGTGGACGTGGCCTCGCACAGCCCGCAGATGGAGCCGCTGCGCGAGGATCTGCTGCGCGCGCTGGAGGGCCTGGCGCCCCGGCGCGGCGAGGTGTCGCTCTTCTCCACCGTGACGGGCGAGGTGACGGACGGCAAGGACCTGGAGCCCGCCTACTGGGTGCGCAACCTGCGCGAGCCCGTGCTGCTGGCCCCCGTGGTGGAGCGGCTCGCCCATGACGGGCACTCGCTCTTCGTGGAGGTGAGCCCGCACCCGGTGCTGCTGCCCGCCATCGAGCAGACCATCGCCCACCTGCGCATGGAGGCCACCGTGCTGCCGTCCGTGCGGCGCGAGCAGCCCGAGCGCGAGGTGATGCTGGAGACACTCGGCGGCCTCTATGCCGCCGGCCGCGACGTGGAGTGGAAGGCGCTGCACCCGGAAGGGGGCCGGCTGGTGCGGCTGCCCGACTACCCGTGGCAGCGCCAGGACTGCTGGTTCCAGCCCGGCGCGAGCCCCGTCCCGAAGCAGTCCCGCGAGGAGCGCAACCAGTCGCTGCTGGGGCCGGTGCGCCGCTCGTCGCTGCGTCCCGGGGCCTTCTTCTGGGACGTGGAGGTGGGCGCGCAGAACCTGCCCTGGCTGGGAGACCACCGCGTGCAGGGCACCATCATCCTGCCCACCACGGCGTACCTGGACTGGGTGTCCACGGCGGTGCAGTCGGCGCTCGGCCCCGGGCCATGGACGCTCGAGGACGTGCGCATCCACGAGGCGCTGGCCCTGCTGGGGGACGGCACCCGCCGCGCCGAGCTGCTGGTGGACGTGGGCTCCACGGGAGCCATCTCCTTCAAGGTGTCCAGCTTCATCCCCACCCCCGGCGGCAGCAGCGCGGAGATGTGGACGCTGCATGCCCAGGGCCGCGTGCGCGCGTCCGACTCCAACGGGCGTGGCGCGCTGCCCGCGGTACGGGTGGAGGACATCCAACGGCGGTGCTCCGAGGTCCGCCTCACCGAGGTGCACTACCTCGACATGGAGCAGCGCGGGCTCCAGTACGGCCCCACCTTCCGCGGACTCAAGGAGGTGTGGCGCCAGGACGGCGAGGCCGTGGGCCGCCTCTCTCCGCCCGAGTCGCTCGCGCAGCAGGGCGAGCTCCACCCCGCGGTGCTCGACGCCGCGCTGCAGGTGCTGCTGGAGGCCCTGCCCGCCGGTGACACCACCTTCGTCCCCGTCCGCCTGCGCCGCTTCGAGGTGCTGCGCAAGGGCTCGCCGAAGTGGGCCCATGCGCGTCTGCCGCCACCCGAGTCCTGGCGCAAGGGCATGCCCCTGGAGGGCGACGTCGTCCTGCTCGACGGGCAGGGCGTGCCGCTCGTCGAGGTGGAGGGCCTGGAGCTCTCCGCGCTGCCCACGCGCTATGGCCGCGCCCGCTCCGAGCAGGATCGCTCGCTCTTCGAGCTGGCCTGGCGCCGGATGGGCCTGCCCGCCGTGTTCGAGCCCGGCTCGGACGAGTCGCCCTGGCTCATCTTCCAGGACGCGTCCGGCGTGGGCGCCTCGCTCGCGGACATGCTGGAGTCCTGGGGCGGGGCCTGCATCCGCGTGGAGGCGGGCTCGGGCCTGCGCAAGCTGGGGGCCCGTCACTTCGCGGTGACGCCCGGCTCGCGCGAGGACCTGCGCGCCATGTTGCAGCAGTGCCTGCCGTCCGGCGGCGCCTGCGCGGGCGTGGCGTACCTGTGGGGCCTGGACATGCCGGCCCCGGACATGCCGGGAGAGAAGGCCATCGACGAGGCGGTGCGGGCCTGCGGCGGCGCGCTGCGCATCGTCCAGGAGGTGCTGCGGCTCGGGTGGAGGGATCCGCCGCGCCTGTGGCTGGTGACGCGGGGCGCCTACCCCGTGCAGGGCTCGCCCGCGACGGGAGCGCTCCAGGCCGCCCTCTGGGGCCTGGGCCGCGCCGTGGGCCACGAGCACCCGGAGCTGCGCTGCACGTGCGTGGACCTGGACCCCTCCTCGCCCCTGGTGGACGTGGAGGCCCTGGGCCGCGAGCTGGCCGCGCGCGCCGAGGACGAGCAGGTGGCCCTGCGCTGCGGTGCGCGCTTCGTGGCGCGGCTCGTCCGGCGCTCGGGCGCGAAGGAGATGTTCCTGGAGCCGCTGCTGCCCGCGGCGGGACGGCCCTTCCAGGTGGAGACGCCCCCGGCGGGCTCCTTCGGCGGCGTGTCCGTGCGCATGGCCGAGCGGCGCAAGCCCGGCCCGGGCGAGGTGGAGATCGCCGTCGAGGCCTCGGCCCTCAACTTCATCGACGTGATGAAGACCATGGGCCTCTACGTCATGAAGGGCAAGGGCGGGGCCCCCGGCGTGCCGCTGGAGGGCCTGCCACTGGGGCTCGACTGCGCCGGCCGCGTGGTGGCGGTGGGCGAGGGGGTGACGAACCTGAAGGCCGGTGACGAGGTGGTGGCCTTCACGCCCTCGGCCATGGCCTCGCACGTCGTCACGGATGCACGCTTCGCCGTGCGCCGCCCCGCGAGCATGAGCGCGGCCGAGGCCAGCTCCATCCCCAGCGTCTTCATGACGGCCTGGTACGCGCTGCACCACCTGGCCCGGCTGCAGAAGGGCGAGCGCGTCCTCATCCACTCGGCCGCGGGCGGACTCGGCCTCGCGGCGGTGCAGATCGCCTGGTCCCTGGGCGTGGAGGTGTTCGCCACCGCGGGCACCCCGGAGAAGCGCGAGCTGCTGCGCTCCCTGGGGATTCAGCACGTGATGGACTCGCGCACGCTGGCCTTCGCCGACGAGGTGATGCGCCTCACGAATGGCGAGGGCGTGGACGCGGTGCTCAACTCCCTCTCCGGCGACGCCATCACCCGGAGCATGGAGGTGCTGGCCCCGGACGGCCGCTTCCTGGAGGTGGGCAACCGCGACATCCACGCCGGACGCGCGTTGGACCTGTCGCAGTTCAGCCGCCGCCTCATCTACGCGGCCATCGACCTGGTGGGCCTGCGGGAGCAGCGCCCGGCGCTGTGCTCGCGGCTGCTGCACGAGGTGGTGGAGCAGATGGCCTCGGGCAGGCTGAAGCCCGTGACCCACCGCGCCTTCCCCGTGTCGCTGGCCTCCGAGGCCTTCCGCGAGATGGCGCAGGGCCAGCACGTGGGCAAGCTCGTCGTCACCATGGAGGATCCGCACCTGCGCGTGGTGCCGCCGCGCGCGGGCTTCCGGGTGCGCGAGGACGCGACGTACCTCATCACCGGTGGCCTCGGCGGCCTGGGCCTGGAAGCGGCCCGCTGGCTGGTGGGGCATGGCGCGCGGCACCTGCTGCTCACCGGCCGAAGCACTCCCTCCGAGGCCGTGCAGAAGGAGCTGGAGACGCTGCGGGCCCAGGGCGCGCGTGTCGAGGTGGCCAAGGCGGACGTGGCGGACGCCCGGCGCCTGGCCGAGGTGGTGGCGCGTACGCGGGGAGAAATGCCCCAACTGCGCGGCGTGCTGCACTGCGCGGGCGTGCTCGATGACGGCACCCTGGAGCAACAGGAGCCGGCGCGCTTCCGCACCGTCATGGCCCCGAAGATCCAGGGCGCGTGGAACCTGCACATGCTCACCCGCGACGAGTCGCTGGACTTCTTCGTCCTCTACTCGTCCATGTCCGCGCTGCTGGGCCTGCCGGGCCAGGGCAACTACGCGGCGGCCAACGCGGCCATGGATGCGCTGGCCCACTACCGGCGCCAGCAGGGCCTGCCGGCGCTGAGCGTGAACTGGGGTCCCTTCTCCGAGGTCGGTCTGGCCGCCGCGCACGCCAACCGCGGCGAGCGGCTGGCGCACCAGGGCATGGCCAGCTTCACCCCGCGCCAGGGCGAGATGATGCTCGAGCGCCTGCTCCAGGAGGGCGCGGTGCACGTGGGCGCGGTGTCGCTCGACGTGCGCCAGTGGCTGGAGTTCTTCCCGAGCGCGGCGTCGCTGCGCATCTGGGAGGAGCTGGCCGCGGAGCGCCAGGGCGAGGGTCAGCGCGGCCGCTCCGCCCTGCTGCTGGAGCTGCGGCGGGCCAACGCGAGCGAGCGCACGGGCAAGATGGAGACCTACCTGCGCGAGCGGCTCGCCCAGGTGCTGCGCATCGATCCGTCGCGCGTGGGCCGGCACGAGCCGTTCCGCGGCCTGGGGCTCGACTCGCTGATGAGCCTGGAGCTGCGCAACCGCATCGAGGCCACCCTGGAGCTGAAGCTGTCGGTGACGCTGCTGTGGGCGCACTCCACCCTGGCGGCGCTGGCGGTGTACCTGCTGGATCAGCTGGGCCTCACCCCCAAGCAGGCCGATGCACCGGCTCCCGCCGCCCCGGCGGAGCAGCCGATCCTCATGAACCGGTCCCCCGCGCAAGCGGAGCCAGACGCCCACCAGCTCGCGGAGCTGTCGGAAGGGAAGTTGCTCGAGATGGTGGATGACGCGCTGGCGGGCTGGGAGGACACGCAGTGAGTGAAGACGTCAAGGACGAGCTCAAGCAGCGTTTGGCTCGTGCGGTGATGGCGATGCAGAAGATGCAGGCCCGTATCGACTCGCTCGAGCGGGCCCGCACCGAACCCATCGCCATCATCGGAATGGGGTGCCGCTTCCCCGGCGGAGCGGACACGCCGGAGGCGTACTGGGAGCTGCTGTCGGCCGGGCGGGATGCCGTCCGCCGCGAGCCCGCTTCACGCCGCGTGGGCTCGGACGCGAGTGCACCGCGCTGGGCCGGGTACCTGGAGGACGTGAGCGGCTTCGACGCGGCCTTCTTCGGCATCTCCCCGCGCGAGGCCTCCAGCATGGACCCGCGCCAGCGCCTGTTGCTGGAGGTGGCCTGGGAAGCACTGGAGCACGCGGGGCAGGATCCGGAGCGTCTGGCGCAGTCGGCCACGGGCGTCTTCGTGGGGCTCACCGGAGATGACTACTACCGGCTGCTGCCCACCGAGCCCGAGCGCATCGACGCCTACTACGGCACCGGCAACGGCCACTGCTTTCCGCCCGGGCGCGTCTCGTACACGCTCGGGTTGCAGGGGCCGAGCCTCGCGGTGGACACGGCGTGCTCGTCCTCGCTGGTGGCCATCCACCTGGCCTGCCAGAGCCTGCGCGCCAGTGAGTGCTCCGTGGCGCTCGCCGGTGGCGTGAACCTCGTGTTGGACCCGTCCGTCACGGAGACGCTCCTGCGCATGCAGGCGCTCTCTCCCAACGGCCGGTGCAGTGCCTTCGACGCCCGCGCCAATGGCTTCGTGCGTGGCGAGGGCTGCGGCCTCGTCGTGCTCAAGCGCCTGTCGGACGCGCAGGCCCAGGGCGATACCATCCTCGCCGTCATCCGCGGCTCCGCAGTCAACCAGGATGGACGCTCGCAGGGACTCACCGCGCCCAACATGCTCGCCCAGCAGGCCCTGCTGCGGCAGGCCCTGGCGAGCGCGAAGGTGGACCCCTCGGCCCTCGGCTACATCGAGGCCCATGGCACCGGCACGCCCCTCGGAGACCCGATCGAGGTCGAGGCGCTCGTGGAGGTGCTGGGCAGGCCGAGGCCGGATGGCTCGCGGTGCGCGCTCGGCTCGGTGAAGACGAACATGGGCCACCTGGAGGCCGCCGCGGGCATCGCCGGCCTCATGAAGACGGTGCTCGCGCTCCAGCACGAGGCCATCCCCAAGCACCTCAACTTCAGCCGCCTCAACCCACGCATCCGGCTGGAGGGCACTCCCTTCTACGTCCCCACCGAGCTCCAGCCGTGGAAGCGCTCGGCGGTGCCCCGGCTGGCCGGCGTGAGCGCGTTCGGCATGAGCGGCACCAACGCGCACATCATCCTGGAGGAGGCGCCTCCCCCGGCTGCCCCCACGCGCACGCCCGTGCCTCGCCCCACGCACCTGCTGACGCTCTCGGCGCGCGGGGAGGAGGCGCTGGTGGCCCTCGCGCGCCGTCAGGCCGAGCACCTCACCGCCCACCCGGAGCTGGACGCGGCGGACGTGTGCTTCACCCTCAACACCACCCGCGCGCGCCTGCCGCACCGGTTGGCCGTGGTGGGCGGCTCCACGCAGGCCCTCGCCGCGAGCCTGTCCGCCTTCGCCTCGGACTCGAAGCCGGAGCAGGTGGCGCAGGGCAGGGCGGGCAACGCTCCACCCAGGGTGGCCTTCCTCTTCACCGGCCAGGGCGCGCAGTTCGCCGGCATGGGCCGGAGGCTCTACGACACCTCGGACGTCTTCCGCGACGCGCTGGACCGGTGCGCCGCGCGGCTGCAGCCGAGGATGGATCTGCTGTCCGTGCTGTACCCGCGGGATGGCGCTTCGTCTCCCATCGACCAGACGGGCTACAGCCAGCCGGCGATGTTCGCCCTGCAGTACGCGCTGGCCGAGCTGTGGCGCTCGTGGGGCGTGGTTCCGGACGCGGTGATGGGACACAGCGTGGGCGAGTTCGCCGCGGCGTGCGTGGCCGGCATCCTCTCCATGGAGGACGCGCTGGACCTCATCGCCGAGCGCGGCAGGCTCATGCAGGCCCTGCCTCCGGGCGGAGTCATGGCCATGGTGTTCGCCACCGAGGACCAGGTGGCACCGCTGCTCGCGCCGTACCAGGACCGCGTGTCCATCGCCGCGTACAACGGACCGGGCCAGCTCTCCCTGTCCGGCGCGGCCGAGGCCGTGGAGCGCGTCACCTCGGCACTGGAGGCCCAGGGCATCGCGACGCGCAAGCTCAACGTCTCGCATGCCTTCCACTCGCCCCTGGTGGAGCCGATGCTCGAGGCGCTGGAGGCGCGGGCGTCCCGGATGGCCCGGTCTCCCGGGAAGCTGCCGCTCATCTCCAACGTCACGGGCCGGCCGGTGGGTCCCAACGAGCTGGGTGCTCCGGGCTACTGGCGCCGTCATGCCCGCGAGGCCGTGCGCTTCCAGGAGGGCATGGAGTCGCTGCGCGGCCTGGACATCGACACCTATGTGGAGATCGGCCCGCACACCACGTTGCTCGGGCTCGGCAAGACGTGCCTGGGGGACGGGCCCGAGTGGCTGCCGTCGCTCCGCAAGGGCAAGGATGACCTGGAGCAGGTGCTGGGCGCCCTGGGACGTTTGTTCGTCCGGGGCCAGGCGGTGGACTGGAGCAAGGTGGACCCCGAGCCCGCTCGCCGCAAGGTGGTGCTGCCGCGCTACCCCTGGCAGCGCCAGCGGTACTGGGCCATTCCGGAGTCGGCCTCCGCCGGTAGGTCTTCCTCACAGGCCGGGCAAGAGCAGGACGTCACCTCGCAGGCTCCGGACGGCACGCGGGGTGACCTTTACGCGCTGGAGTGGCAGCCCGCACCGCGCCCGGCGTCCGAGCCCGCACCGGCGAGCGGCACCTGGCTGCTGCTGTGCGATCGCGGCGGAGTGGGCGAGCAGCTCGCCACGAGCATCGAGGCCCAGGGTGGCACTTGCGTGAAGGTGGACGCGGGCGATGCCTCGGCCCTGGAGCGGGTGTGGCGCGAGCGCTTCTCCGCGAGCTCGCCCTGCGCGGGCGTGGTGTACCTGGGCGCCCTGGACGTGACGAGCGTGGAAGGCCCGGGCATCCGCGAGTCCTGTGCCAGCGTGGCCTCCGTGCTGCGCGTCGTGGAGGGCGCGCCGGAGCCCGGTGGACGGCTGTGGGTGGTGACCCGGAGCGCCCAGGCCGTGGGCCCGGGTGCGGAGAAGGTGGAGCCCGCGCGGTCGACGCTGTGGGGACTCGGGCGGAGCGTGGCGCTGGAGAGCCCGGGCCGCTGGGGCGGGTTGATCGACCTGGGCCCCGAGGACGGCGCGCGGCAACTCTGGGAGGAGCTGCGCACGGCGCGGGACGAGGACCAGGTGGTGCTGCGAGGCGGCCAACGCTACGTGGCGCGGCTGGTGGAGCGTGAGTCTCCAGAGTCCAAGCCCGTGCCCGTCCAGGCCGAGGCCACGTACCTCATCGCGGGAGGGCAGGGGGCGCTCGGGCTCGAGGTGGCTCGCTGGCTGGTGCGCCGGGGTGCCCGGCATCTCGTGCTCACCGCGCGCCGGGCCATGCCCGAGCGTTCGCAGTGGGACACGGTCCTGGCCCAGGGTGGCGAGCTGGCCGATCGCATCACCGGCGTGCGCGAGCTGGAGGCCGCGGGCGCGAAGGTGCTGCTGGCCCAGGCGGACGTGGCGCTCCGTGACGACATGGCGGCCCTGCTCGAGCGGGTGCGCGCGTCCATGCCTCTGCTGCGCGGCATCGTCCACGCGGCGGTGGTGTCCGTGACGTCGCGGGTGCGCGACCTGGACGCGGACTCGCTCGAGCGCGTGCTGGCGCCCAAGGTGGCCGGCGCCTGGAACCTGCACACGCTGACGCGGGACGAGCCGCTGGATTTCTTCATCCTCTTCTCGTCCATCTCGGCGGTGTGGGGCTCGTCGGGCGTGGGGTCCTACTCCGCGGCCAACAGCTTCCTGGATGGGCTCGCGGCGCACCGGCACGCGTTGGGGCTCGCGGCCACCAGCATCAACTGGGGTCTCTGGAGCGGCCGTGGCGCCGCCTCCGAGGAGCAGGGCCGCTGGTTGATGAACATGGGCGTGGAGGTGTTGGACCGGCAGGAGGCGCTGGGCTGGATGGAGCGGCTCGTGGGCGCGCGCGTGCCCCAGGCAATGGTGGCCACCATCCGCTGGGAGCGCTTCCTGCCCATCTTCGAGGCCCGAGGCCCCCACCCCCTGCTGTCCCGGCTGCGCACCGAGCTGGCCGCCCAGCCCCAGGCGCTTCCGGTGGCGAAGAGCACCGCCCCGGCCCCCTGGCGCGAGGCCCCCACGGCCACCGTCCGGCGCGAGGCATTGCGCAAGCTGGTGCAGGAGTCCGTGTCGCGCATCCTCGGTCTGCAGCCCGGCCAGTCCGTGGAGGACGAGCGCGGCTTCAACGAGATGGGGCTGGACTCCATCATGGCGGTGGAGGTGAAGGAGCGGCTGCAGAAGGCGCTGGGCGTTCCGCTGCCGGCGACCCTGGCGTTCAACTTCCCCACCGTGCGGGCGCTCACGGAGCACCTGTCCTCGCTGCTCGAGTCGGAGGCCCCCCGCGCCGCCGCCGCGCCCGAGGTCCACACCCCGGTGGCCTCGGACGAGCCCATCGCCATCGTCGGCATGGCATGCCGGCTGCCGGGCGGAGCGGACACGCCGGAGGCCTACTGGCGGCTGCTGCGCGAGGGCACGGACGCCATCTCGGAGATTCCGGCGGACCGCTGGGACGTGGACGCCTGGTACGACGCGGACCCGGAGGCGCCGGGGAAGATGTACGTGCGCTCCGGTGGCTTCCTGCGCGAGGTGGACCGCTTCGAGCCGCAGTTCTTCGGCATCTCCCCGCGCGAGGCGGAGAGCATGGATCCGCAGCAGCGGCTGGTGCTGGAGGTGGCCTGGGAGGCGCTGGAGCGGGCCGGCCAGGACGCGAGCGCGCTGCGCAACACGCGCACGGGCGTCTTCGTGGGCATCACCACGGCGGACTACTCGCGCGTCATCCTCCAGGGAGCGCCGGAGGACGTGGATGCGTGGTTCGCCTCGGGCACCTCGCTGAACGTGGTGGCCGGGCGCCTGGCGTACACGCTCGGCTTGCAGGGCCCGTGCATGGCGGTGGACACGGCGTGCTCGTCCTCGCTGACGGCGCTGCACCTGGCCTGCCAGAGCCTGCGCAACGGCGAGTCCACCCTGGCCCTGGCGGCGGGGGTGAACCTCATCCTCTCGCCCGAGCCGATGATGGCGGTGTGCAAGGCGCGCATGCTGGCGGCGGACGGGCGGTGCAAGACGTTCGACGCCTCGGCGAATGGGTTCGCGCGGGCCGAGGGCGCGGGCGTGCTGGTGCTCAAGCGGCTGTCGGAGGCGCGGGCGCAGGGGGACCCCATCCTCGCGGTCATCCGAGGCACGGCGGTGAACCAGGACGGCGCGAGCAGCGGCCTCACGGTGCCGAACGGACTGGCGCAGCAGGCCGTCATCCGTCAGGCGCTCGGGAGCGCGGGCGTGAAGCCCTCCGAGGTGAGCTACCTGGAGGCGCACGGCACGGGCACGTCGCTGGGAGACCCCATCGAGGCCGAGGCGGCGTGGTCGGTGCTGAAGGAGGGGCGCCAGGGCGGGGAGTCGCTGTGGATGGGCTCGGTGAAGACGAACCTGGGCCACCTGGAGTCCGCGGCGGGCGTGGCGGGCATCATGAAGGTGGTGCTGGCGATGCAGCACCAGCAGCTCCCGGCGCACCTGCACCTGAAGAAGCCGAACCCGCACATCGACTGGAAGTCCATGGGCGTGAAGGTGCCGGTGGAGCTGACGGCGTGGGAGCCGACGCAGGGCCGGCGCCTCGCGGGGGTGAGCTCCTTCGGTTTCAGCGGAACGAATGCCCACGTGGTGTTGGAGGAGGCGCCGCCGAGGCCCGTGCGGACGCGCGAGGTGGAGCGGCCGGAGCACGTGCTGGTGCTGTCGGCGCGGAGCGCGGAGGCGCTGCGGGCCCAGGCGGGCCGCTACGCCCAGGTGCTGGAGGAGGGCGGGACGGAGCTGGGAGACGTGTGCTTCACGGCGGCGGTGGGCCGCGCGCACTTCGAGCACCGGCTCGCGGTGGTGGGAAGCAGCGCCCGGCACCTGAGCGAGCTGCTGTGGGCGGTGGAGCAGGGCCGCGAGGTGGAGGGCGTGGTGCCGGGGCGTGCGGTGGGCCCGGCGCCCAGGGTGGCCTTCGTCTTTGGCGGTGACTCCGAGATGCCCGCGGCCCTGGGCCGGGAGCTGTACGACTCTCAGCCCGTCTTCCGCGAAGCACTGGAGCACTGCGCGGAGGCGCTGAAGGGCATTCTGGAGAAGCCGCTGGTGCAGGTGCTGTACGGGGCGGACTCCGCGCTGCTGAAGGAGGAGACGTACGGCCGGGCCGCGGTGTTCGCGCTGGAGTGGGCCCTGGCGCGCATGTGGAGGGCCTGGGGCGTGGTGCCTCAGGCGATGGTGGCGCGGGGCGTGGGCGAGTACGTGGCGGCGGTGGAGTCCGGTGTCCTCGGCCTGGAGGAAGGGCTGCGGATGGCGGTGGGCCAGGTGCCGTGGGTGCATGCGGAGACGGGCTCGACCGAGGGCCTGGAGTCCCTGCCCCTGCACCCGGCCGAGGCGGAGTTGCCGCGGCTGTTGAAGACGCTCGGCGCGCTGTACGTAAAGGGCGTGGCGGTGGACTGGGCGGCCTTCGACGCGCCCTACGAGCGGCGCCGGGTGACGCTGCCCACCTATCCCTTCCAGCGCCAGCGCTACTGGTGGCGGAGCGCGGCGCCTCGCACGGCCCTCGCGCCCCGGCACGAGACGGAGCGCCTCCCGCACTTCGGCCGCCGGCTGCGCTCTCCGGCCCTCGATGCGCTCGTCTACGAGACGACCTACGGGCCCTCGCGTCCGGGGCACCTCGATGAGCACCGCCTCAACGGGACGATCGTGGCGGCGGGCTCCTCGCACGTGTCGCTGGTGCTGTCGGTCATCGAGGACGCCTGGGGCACGCCCGCGTGCTCCCTGGAGAACCTCGCCTTCCCCCAGGCGCTGGTGCTCGCGGAGGACGAGGAGCGCACGCTCCAGGTCATCCTCTCGCCTCAGCAGCAGGGCCACGCATTCGAGGTGAAGTCGCTCGGCGACGACGGCGGCACGGAGACGTGGGTGCTGCACGCCAGCGGCGGGGTGCGCGTGGGCCGGGAGGCGCAGCCGGCGCCGTGGACCCCTCGCGAGGAGCTGCTGTCCCGTGTCCAGGAGCGCATGCAGGGAGAAGACCTCTACCGGGGCATGCGGGAGAAGGGCTACACGCTCGGCTCGGGGTACCAGTGGATCCGCTCGGTCGCCCGGGCGGGGAATGAGATTCTTGGCGAGATGCGGCTGCCTCCGTTGCCGGACAGGCTGGAGGACTACCCGCTCTACCCGGGCTTCGTGGACTCGTGCTTCCAGGTGCTCACGAGTTGGACGCTGGAGTACCAGGCGCGGCACCCCGAGGCGATGCTCATCCCCTTCAGCGTCTCGCGCTTCACCGTCTACCGCCGGCCGCGGGGGACGATGTGGTGCCATGCCCGCATCGAGGGCGGCGGACGGCCCGAAGCGGGAGATCCCATCGGGGGCGACCTGCGTGTGCTCGACGAGCAGGGGCTGGTGGCGGAGGTGGTGGGCTTCCGGGCGCGGATGGCGAACCGCGAGGCGGTGCGGCTCAACACGCACGCGCGGCGGGAGGAGGCGCGCTACGAGGTCACCTGGAAGCCCGCGTCCGAGGTCCAGCCCGTCCCGGCCTCGCTGGCGGACAAGCGGCCCTGGGTGCTGCTGATGGATGCGCAGGGCGTGGGCGAGCGGCTCGGGCGCATGCTGGAGGAGCAGGGTGCGCCCGTGCTCCGCGTGCGTCCCGAGGGCTTCGCGCGCGTGTCCATCGAAACGCTCATCCCGGCCCGTTGCGCGGGCGTGGTGTACCTGTGGGGCATGGACCAGCGGACCGCGGACGACGCCTCGGCGGAGTCGGTGCAGCGGGCCGCGCTGGAGGCGAGTGGCGCGGTCCTGCACCTCGTGAAGGGGCTTGCGGGCCGCGACGAGGCACCTCCCGTGTGGCTCGTCACCCGGGGCGCCCAGGCGGTGAAGGACACGCGTGGGGGCCTCGCGCTCGCGCAGGCGCCGCTGTGGGGCTTCGGCCGGGTGATCGATCTGGAGGTCCCGGAGCTGCGTTGCACCCGCGTGGACCTGGACCCCGAGGACCTCGAGAGCAGCCTCCACCTCCTGTACGCCGAGCTGGGCAGTGGCGGCAGCGCGACCGAGCGCGAGGTGGCCTTCCGCGGCGGCGTGCGCCTGCACCCGGTGCTGCGCAAGGACTCGGGCTCGCGCGCCAGCACCCTCCCGCTCCGGGCGGATGCCACCTACCTCGTCACGGGCGGACTGGGCGGACTGGGCCTGGAGGTGGCGCGGTGGATGGTGGAGCAGGGCGCGCGTCACCTGGTGCTCGTGGGACGCCGTGCGCCCTCGGCGCGGGCCTCCGAGGCGGTGCGTGCGCTCGAGCAGGCGGGAGCCCGGGTCACCGTGGCCTCCGCGGACATCTCCAACGAGGCGGAGGTGGCCAGGCTGCTCCAGCGCATCGACAAGGACTCACCGGCCCTGCGCGGCGTCGTCCACTCTGCGGGCGTGCTGGATGACGGAGCGCTGCCGCAGCAGGACCTCGAGCGCTTCGAGCGGGTGATGGCGCCGAAGGTGGCGGGAGCGTGGAACCTGCACCGGCTCACCGAGGGCCGGCCGCTGGACTTCTTCGTCCTCTTCTCCTCGGCCTCGGCGCTGCTCGGCTCGCGGGGCCAGGCCAACTACGCCGCGGCGAACACCTTCCTGGACGCGCTCGCCCACGAGCGGCGTGCTCGCGGGCTGGTGGCGCAGTCGCTCGACTGGGGCCCGTGGGCGGAGACGGGCATGGTGGGCGCGCCGGATGGGACGCTGGCCCGAGCGCTCGAACGCCGGGGCATCCGTCCGCTCGCGACGAAGCAGGCCCTCGCGCTGTTCGGCGAGGCGCTCGCGAGTGGCCGGCCCCAGCTGGCCCTCATGTCCGTGCAGTGGCCGGTATACCTGGAGGTGCTCGGGGCCAAGGGGCGCTCGTCCTTCTACGAGGCCGTGGCACCCGCTCGCCCCGCGCCTGGACCGGGCACGGCCGTGGCCACCTCGCAGCCGCGCCATCCGCTCGCGGAGCGGCTGAAGGCGGCCCTGCCCCACGAGCGTCACCAGGTGCTGGCCAGCGGCCTCCAGGAGGAGGTCGCGCGCATCCTCCGCATAGAGCCCTCGCAGCTCGACTGGCGCCAGGGCTTCGCGGAGATGGGCATGGACTCGCTGATGGCCATCGAGCTGCGCAACGTGCTGCAGAAGGGGCTCGGTGTGTCGGTGCCCGCGACGGTGGCGTTGGACCACCCCACCATCGACTTCCTGGTGCGGCACCTGCTGGAGAACGTCTTGAAGCTCGAGGTCCAGGAGCCGCGGCCGAAGGCACCGGAGACGAAGCCCGTCCCCGTGCCCAGGCCCGAGCCCGAGGGCCAGCTCGAGGGTCAGCTGGAAGACTCGCTCGACGCCCTGTCCGACGCCGAGCTGGCGCGGCTGGTGGCCGAGGATCTCGCCAAGGATTCGTGAGGGCCGGACATGTCCGAGGAGATCAACTACCGCCAGTTGTTGCAGCAGCAGCTGGTGAAGATCCGCAAGCTGGAGGCGCGGCTGGAGCAGGCCGAGGCCGCGCGCCGTGAGCCCATCGCCATCGTCGGAATGGCGTGCCGGCTGCCGGGAGGCGTGGAGGGCCCGGAGGACTTCTGGGAGCTGATGGTGAAGGGCGTGGACGCCACCAGCGAGCTCCCACCGGGCCGCTGGGACGCCGACGCCCTGTACGATCCGGATCCCCAGGCGAAGGGGAAGATCCGCACGAAGCGCGGGGGCTTCCTGAAGGACGTGGAGCGGTTCGACGCGCGGTTCTTCGGCATCTCGCGGCGGGAAGCGGAGAGCATGGATCCGCAGCAGCGGCTGGTGCTGGAGGTGGCCTGGGAGGCGCTGGAGCGGGCCGGGCACGCCGTGGATCGCACCCGGAGGGATCGGGTGGGCGTGTTCGTGGGGGCGATGAACAACGACTACGGGCAGCTCGCGCTGGACCAGGGAGGCCTGGCGGCGATCGATCCGTACTTCATCGGCGCGCGGGCCAACTGCGCCATCTCCGGGCGGCTGTCGTACCTCTTCGGCTTCCAGGGCCCGAGCCTGGTGGTGGACACGGCGTGCTCCTCCTCGATGGTGGGGGTGCACCTGGCCTGTCAGAGCCTGCGCAATGGCGAGTGCACGATGGCGCTGGCGGCGGGGGTGAACCTCATCCTCTCGCCGGAGGCGAGCGTCTACCTCTCGTGCAGTGGAGCGCTGGCGCCGGACGGGCGGTGCAAGACCTTCGATGCGTCCGCGGACGGGTACAGCCGCGCCGAGGCCTGTGGCGTGCTGGTGCTGGAGCGGCTGTCGGACGCGAAGGCGAGAGGCGCCAACATCCTCTCGGTGATTCGAGGCTCGGCGGTGGGTCATGACGGCCCGAGCAGCTCGTTCACGGTGCCCAACGGCGTGGCGCAGCAGGCCGTCCTCCGTCAGGCGCTGGAGACCGCGGGGGTGCGGCCCTCCGAGGTGAGCTACCTGGAGGCGCACGGCACGGGCACGGCGATGGGGGACCCGATCGAAGCGGAGGCGGCGTGGGCGGTGCTGAAGGAGGGGCGCCAGGGCGGCGAGTCACTGTGGATGGGCTCGGTGAAGACGAACCTGGGCTATCCGGAGGCGGCCTCGGGGGTGGTGGGGATGATGAAGGTGGTGCTGGCGATGCAGCACAAGCAGCTCCCGGCGCACCTGCACCTGAAGAACCCCAACCCGCACATCGACTGGAAGTCCATGGGGGTGAAGGTGCCGGTGGAGCTGACGGCGTGGGAGCCGGCGCAGGGCCGGCGCATCGCGGGGGTGACGTCGTACGGGAGGACGGGGACGGTGGCGCACGTGGTGCTGGAGGAGCCACCGGCGAGGCCGGAGGTGAAGCGGGAGGTGGAGCGGCCGGAGCACGTGCTGGTGCTGTCGGCGCGGAGCGAGGAGGCGCTGCGAGCACAGGTGGGCCGTTACGCCCGGGTGCTGGAGGAGGGCCGCGAGCCACTCGGCGACGTGTGTTTCACGGCGGCGGCGGGCCGGGCGCACTTCGAGCACCGGCTGGCGGTGGTGGGCCGTGATGCCTCCCAGCTGCGAGAGCGCCTGCTGACGGCGGAGCCGCGGGGCCCGGTCACGGTGGCGCCGCGGGTGGCGTTCGTCTTTGGCGCGGAAGGCGCGTGGCCCACCGGTATGGGCCGCGAGCTGTACGAGTCCCAGCCCGTCTTCCGCGAGGCAGTGGAGCACTGTGCGGCGGCGCTGAAGGGCGTGCTGGAGAAGCCGCTGGTGCAGGTGCTGTACGGCGCGGAGCCGGCGCTGTTGAAGGAGGCGCCGTACGGGAGGGCCGTGGTGTTCGCGCTGGAGTGGGCGCTGGCGCGGATGTGGAGGGCCTGGGGCGTGGTGCCGCGGCGGTCCGTGGGGCAGGGCGTGGGCGAGTACGTGGCGGCGGTGGACGTGGGGGTGCTCGGCCTGGAGGAAGGCCTGCGGCGGGCGGTGGGCGGGGAGCCGCTGGAGCGCGAGACGGCGGCCACGGCGGAGGGCATCGAGCCCCTCGTCCTGCACCCGGGCGAAGCGGAGTGGCCGCGGCTGTTGAAGACGCTGGGCGAGCTGTACGTGAAGGGCGTGGAGGTGGACTGGGCCGCCTTCGATGCGCCGTACGCGCGGCGCCGGGTGGCCCTGCCCACCCATCCCTTCCAGCGCGAGCGCTACTGGCTCACGCCGCTCGCGGGTCCGCCGTCCTGAGACGTGGTGAGGGTGAGGGCGAGCTGCCGCACCTCCTGGCCATTGAAGGGCTTTCGCAACTCCTTGAGCAACTGGAGATCGCTGAACTCCCGCAGCAGCTCCGCCCAGGAGTAATCGGAGTAGGCCGAGCAGAGCACCACGCGCAGCTCGGGGGCCACCGTGCGCATGCGCCGCAGCGTCTCGGCGCCATTCCAGCCGGGGGGCATGCGGTAGTCGAGGAACACCAGCTCATAGGGGCGGCCCTCCGTCTGCGCCTCGCGGATCTTCGCCACGCCCTCCTGTCCCTGGAAGGCCGAGTCCACCTCGAACTCCGGCTCCTCGCGGGCCAGCTCACGGGTGGGCGCCGGGCCGAAGAGGGCCTCTTCCAGCAGCTCCAGATCATCCTGGCCACGGCGCTGCTCGGGGTTGAGGATGCGGCGGAAGTCCGTGTGGATGGCCTCGGAGTCGTCGATGACGAGGACACGCTTCTTGTTCGCGCACTGGCTCATACAACCTCCTGCACCGGCGAATGGCCATCACGGGGCCGGGGGTGACGGAATGGACACCAGAGCCGTCATGGGAATTCCGCGTGACGCGGGGGCTCGTCAGGCGGGACCCTGGGTACCGTGTGGGCGCCCCGTTCACCCGGACTTCGCGGCGGTCTCCTTCGGCGTGGTGAGGGTGAGCGCGAGCTGGCGCACCTCCTGGCCGTTGAAGGGCTTGCGCAGCTCGCGCAGCGTCTGCTGCTCGCCGAACTCCTGGAAGATCTCCGTCCACGAGTAGTCGGAGTAGGCCGAGCACAGCACCACGTTCAGCGTGGGCGCCACCGCGCGCAGCCGCCGGAGCGTCTCGGCGCCGTTCCATCCCGGCGGCATGCGGTAGTCGAGGAACACCAGCGCATAGGGGCGGCCCGCCGCCAGCGCGTCGCGCACCTTGCTCAGGCCCTCCTGTCCCTGGAAGGCCGAGTCCACCTCGAACTCCGGCTCGGCTTCCTGGGGCCGCGTGGGCGCCGGGCCGAAGAGGGCCTCTTCCAGCAGATCCAGATCGTCCCGGCCTCGGCGCTGCTCGGGGTTGAGGATGCGGCGGAAGTCGGTGTGGATGGCCTCGGAGTCATCGATGACGAGGATCCTCCGCTTGTCCGTGGGATTGCTCATGCTCGCTCCTGGGCCGATAGATGGACACGGGCAGAAGCCGTTCGGCCACCACCCTGTCGAGAGCCGGGTTCAAGGGACGGGTTGCCGGAAGTTGCTGGAATGTTCTGTCCCCCACATATGGTGGAACTGTAAGATTTTTCCCGCTTTCTTGCATCACAAAGCTGGAGGGGGACGAAGGAGCGCCCTCACGCGGCCTGCTGGGCCGCGACGTAGGGGAGCTCCAGGGTGAAGGTGGCCCCATGTCCGGGCCCCTCGCTGTGGACGGTGAGCGAGCCGCCCAGCTCCTGGGCCGCCAGGGCGCTGGAGTGCAGGCCGAAGCCGTGCCCTTCCTCGCGGGTGGTGAAGCCGTACTGGAAGATGCGGGTGAGCATCTCCGGCGCGATGCCCATGCCGTTGTCATGCACCTGGATGCGCACCAGCCCGGAGGTGGTGCGCTCCAGCTTCACGGTGAGGAGCCGCTCGGCCACGGGCACGCCGTCCATGGCGTACTTGGCGTTGCTGACGAGGTTGACGAGGATCATCAGCGTCTTGTTGCTCCAGGCTGCCGTTGGCCTCGCGCAGGGCCTGCTCGCGGCGTCGCACCTCGTCGGCCATGCATTGGAAGGAGCGGGCGAGCTGTCCCAGCTCGTCGTTGCGCGAGGTGTCCAGCTCCACGTGGAAATCGCCGGAGGCGACGCGGCCGGTGGCCTGGGTGAAGGCGAGCAGGGGCCGGGTGATCTGCTGCTTGAGGACCCAGGCCATGATGGCCAGCTCCAGGGAGAGCGACAGGATGCCGAGCAGCAGCACGTAGCGGGCGGCGAGGAGGGCGGGCTGGGACACCACGTGCTCGGGGAGCACGGTGACGAGGTTCCAGCCGGGTCCCTTCAGCCGGGCCACGGCGAGGTACTCGTCGTGCTCCGGCAGCTCCAACACGGACTGCCCGGGCGGACGGGCCTTCACGCGCTCGATGATGCGCCGCAGGTGCTCCTGCCCGCCCGCGGTGCCGGACGGGGCGCCCGTGCCATTCCGCTGCATGTCGGGATGGATGATGAGCGTGCCGTCATCGCGGGAGAGCACGTTGTAGGCACCGGGCAGGTGATCGGTGATGGTGCGGGCCATCAACTGCTCCAGCATCACGTCCTGGCTGATGGACAGGACGTGCCGGCCCTCGAGGTCCAGGGGCGTGGTGGACGTGGACATGGACTTGCCACTGACCTCGTCCGTGTAGATCTCGGACCAGCGCGTCCGCCGCTCCGGGTTGTTCTCCGGCAGGCTGGTGGAGAAGTAGACCTGTTGGGTGACCCTGAAGCCGGGCTTGGCGTCATGGACCCAGGTGGGGCGCTCGGGCCAGTAGATGACGATGGGCCCCTCGGGCAGCGTGACGAAGGTGTCCGAGAAGCGGACGTGGAAGGCGGGCCCGTATTGGGTGAGCACGTCGTACGAGGCCAGCAGCCGACGGCGCATGTCCTCGTCGACCTTCACCCCCCTGGGCACGAAGACACCCACCATCTTCCTGCCATCGAAGCCCTCGGGACGGCTGCGGAGCGAGCCGTCGGGCAGGCGCACGAACAGCCGCTCGAAGCGCGGGCCGAGGTCCTCGGGGCCCAGGGCGCGGAGGCGCTCCTCCAGGGCCTGCTTGAGGATGACGTGGTTGTCCTCGGCGAGCAGGAAGATGGCCTGCTCGCGTTGTCCCCGCTCGGAGACATGCTGCTCCAGCTGCGCGAGGGCCTCGGTGCGCAGCGTGTGCTGCATGTGGAGGTAGCTGAAGAAGGTCGTCAGCGCGATGACGACGGCGATGCGAGCGCCCATCTTGATGAGCGTCGAGCGGGCGAGCGGAGCACGAGGTCGAAGAGTCGGCGGCATGAGGAACTGGCCGCACTGACACGAGACGCGAGCCGGGAATTCCGCCAGGGGCCGGCCGGGTGTTGCCCGCCTGGGGGGTGTGCCCTCCAGGACGGGGACGGTGTTACAGGCGGTACGTGAGCTTCAGCCCACCGATGGCGAGAGCACGCTCGGCCCCCAGCAGGGGGAGGCTGGCGCCGAGCTCCGCGCCGAAGTGCTCGCCCGCGCGGAAGCGCAGTCCGAGCGCCGGGGCCACGTAGTCCAGCACGGCGCGGTGGCCGAAGTGGAGGTTTGCGTCGAGCACGGCGGCGAAGCCGCTGCAGAGCGCGTACTCGGTGCCCACGTTCATCAGGAAGCCGGCGCGGGGCAGCGCGGGGCCAGGGCCCACGCCCATGTCCCCATCCAGGCCCGCGTAGCCGTGCACCTCGAAGCGGTTGTTGGGCCGGTACAGCAGGGCGGCGCCCACCTCGGCGCCGAGCGTGCGCGTCCTCGGGCTCGAGAAGGACGTGGGCAGTTGCAGCCGCGCGCTCGGGGCGAGCACGAAGGCGCCCTGTGTCAGCGCCACCCAGGTGCCGCCCACGGTGAGCTGCCCCAGGTGCAGGGTGGTGCCGGTGAGGGTGGCGTTCTGGACGAACTGGAAGCGCGTGGCCTCCAGCGTGGCGAACACCTCCAGGTCCGGGCGCACGGCGTAGCTGCCGGAGAGCAGGCCGGCCCCGGTGATGGCGCCGTAGAAGTTCTCCGTCTCGACGATGGCGCCACCCTGGATGCCGAAGCCCACCTCGGTGCGGGGGCAGGCGCGGCGGCCGGTGGCGACATCGGCGGAGAGGAAGCCGAAGGTGAGGGGGCCCTCGGCGAGCGCGGGGGAGATCCACTGCTCACACCCGCCCTCCGCGCGAGCGGTGGCGGGCAGCAGCAGCATGACGGCGAGCGCGGAGAGCAGTCGGGACGGGTTCACGGTGTGCCCTCGATTCACTGGGCGGCCACGCCGGGGGCATCGAAGCGTCCGTTGCCGTTCCGGTCGAGGAGGAAGGGGTTGGTGAAGGACATGGGGTAGCCGCCGGTGACCACCTGCGAGAAGTGGAACTGCGGGTTGCCCTCGCTGGTGGGCGGAGCCGGGGTGCGCAGCGGGCCGTAGCTGGAGCCCTCGGCGATGTCGGCGCGATCCACCTTGCCGTCGCCGTTGTTGTCGCCGGTGTCGGGGATGCCATCCGGCTTGCCCTCGGGGCCACCGAGGTCGGCGGCGAGCGGCAGGCGGGCGCCGGCCTCCACCACCACCCACGCATCCCCGCTCACGCCGCCGAGCAGCTCGGACAGTGCGAGGCTGCCGTTGTAGCGCACGAGCTTGCTCTCGACGTTCGTGAGATCGAGCGGATTCTCCGGATGGAAGAGGTCCGTGCCGCTGAGCGTCTTCACGATGGTGCCGTTGACGACGATGCGCACCTCCTCCACGGGCACCCAGGGGGCGGCGGAGACGGTGAGGCGGAGCTTCGCGTCGGCCGTGGGGGCCAGCGGGGTGAAGCCGAAGCGGCGGGCCCCGCTCGCGGTGTCCACGGTGGCCTCGATGACGGGGCCGTTGGTGCCGAAGGACTCACCGGCCTTGAGGGCCTTGTTGAACTTCGCGGTGTCGAACAATTTGCCGGGGATGGCGTCGGTGTAGACGATGTTGCGCGGCAGGCCCACGGTGTTGTCGGCGAGGCTGTGCGAGTCGCTGTTGGCGGTGCCCGCCACCAGGTGGCCCTGGTTGAGCGTGTAGAACCAGAAGGCGCGGTAGGGCAGCAGCATGTCGTTCTGCGTGCCGTTCATCACCTCCTGGGCGTGCTGGCCGTTGTTGGCGAAGCCGCCCTTGGGGGTGCGCACGTACATGCCGGCGTTGGTGCCGTTGTCATTCGCGGGCAGGTTCTTCGTCAGGTCGAGCGCGAGTGCGCGCGGGTAGCCCAGGTCTCGGCCGAACTCAGCGTCGGCCCACGGGTGGTTGAGCTGCACCAGGAGCTGGTCGCGCAGGGCGGGCAGGGCGCTCTCCTTCACGCGGTCGAAGAGCTCACCGGGCTCGACGAGCTCGTCCGCCGGGGCGCCGTTGCGCGGCTTGGTCGGGTCGTACTGGAGCGGCCAGAAGTTGTAGTGGCCCACGACGAGGGGCACGGTGGCGCCGGGACGCTTCATCCAGAGGATGTGGCCGGTGGTCTCCAGGCCCACCACGGCGCTCATCTTGTTCTCCAGGCCCAGCTCGCACACCGTCTGGGCGTAGTCGTAGATGACGTCGTGGTCGGTGGAGACGATGACGTCCAGGTCCGTGGCGGCGAAGGAGAGCACGCGGTCGTACTCGGGGATGGAGCTGTCGAAGCTGGCCGCGCCGTGCACGTGCAGGTCCGCGCCCACGGTGTCGAGGGGCTGGATCGCCAGCTTGTACAGGGCGAGGTTCACGGTGACGTCCCCGTCGCCGAGCGTCACGGTCTTCCGGTCGATGGTCCAGAAGGGGCCCTTGAAGGCGTAGACGTAGAAGGTGCCTGCGGGGGCGTCTACGGTGACGGTGCCGTTATTGATACGGCGATTGACGAGGAAGCGGTTGCACGCGGGCGAGGGGCCCGGAGGCGGACCCAGCCACGGCGCGCAGGTGCCGAAGCGGCCATGCAGCGTGCCCTCGGTGTCCTTCAGCGTGTTGTCATTCACGGGAACGAGGAAGACCTCGGCGTCGAGGCCCGCGTTGGAGACCCAATCCACCACGTTCACAGTGAGCTTGGAGTGCGAGGACACGGCGAGCGTCCCCACGTCCGTGTCCGCGTTCACGTTGTCGAGCTGGCGGTCGGCCACCTTGCGGCCGAAGGCGTGCAGCTCCACCACGTAGTCACGGCCGGCGGGCACGCGGGCCTGGAAGCGGCCCTCCTTGTCAGGTGTCACCTGGGTCCACGGGACGCGGTTGGCCGCGGCGGTGGTGAGCTCGCCCTCGCTGACGAGCACGCTGATCTCGCGGCCCGAAGAGGACTCGGGCGCTCCGTTCCGGGTCACCACGCCCGTGAGCGTCACGTACTTCTCGCCGTGCAGCTTCTGCCGGGCCTCGAGGGCCAGGTCCGCGGCGGCGGCCACGTCCCCGCGCTCGGACACGGCGAGGAACCGCTCGAAGACGAGGTAGTCACGCGGCTGCACCACGGTGCGCCCCAGGCCCGAGGAGGAGATCTGATCGCTCTGGAAGCCCTCGAGCACATCCGCTTCGCCGCAGGCCACCTGGGCGTAGCTGGAGGCCGGATCCGAGGCCATGGCGGCCGTCAGGTACGGGAACTTCTTGAAGGCGTCGCCGATGCTGAGGAGGCTGAAGGACGGGTGCTGGTAGCCCGAGCCCTCCGAGGGCGTGAAGGGCAGGGCCTCGCGGCCGCTCCAGTAGAAGCCATCCGCCAGGGCCCACAGCTGCGGATCCACGGAGGTGTTGAGGACCTCGGTGCGCACGCGGATGCCGGGCTCGCACGGGCGCATCTCGTAGATCGTGTGGATGGGGAACTCGGGCTTGCCGTCGAGCGTGCCGTTGAACTGCACCGCCACGCGGGCGGGGCGCTCGTCGATGATCTTCATCGACGTGTAGTGCGCGGCGTCACCGGGGAGGATGCCCACCACCTGGAGCACCTGGTTGAGGCCGTCGTTGTCCTTGCCGCGGGCGCTCAGGTCCAGCAGCGAGCCGCCGTTGGGATCCAGCAGGTTCGTGTTGCCGAGGCCGGCGATGACGGCCACCGCCCGGTCATTGCCCAGGAGGATGTCGCCGCGGGCGCCGAGGGCGTTGAGGCCGCCCGGAACGGTCTCGGCGCCCTCGCTGGGAGCATGGCTGCCCACGCGCTTGTCCGTGGGGGTGAGGGTGCGCACCTCGAGCAGGGAGCCGGAGGCGGCCTCACAGGAGTAGCTCAGTTTCTCGCAGGGGCTGACGACCCGGCAGCCTTCATCGTTGCCGAGGCAGCTCTCCTTCTTGCAGCCGGCGAGCGTGAGCCCGACCAGGGCGAGACTCGCGGCCAGGAGGCGGAGGGGAAAGGACATGGTGGAGGTTTGTATCAACCTCCCGGGTGGTTCCTCCAGTAGCTCAGCCCGTGGGCGGCGTGGCAGGCATCGCCGATGAGGTCCAGGTAGAGCTGGTACTGCGCCGCCTTCACGGACTCCATGTCGCGGAAGGCACCGGAGGCCTCGAGTCGACGCACCGCGCCATCGAGCAGCGCGCGGGCCTGTTCCACCGCCTGGGACTGCTCGGGCGTGGGCTTCCAGCCCGTCTCCTCGCGGTAGCGGCCGAGCGTCTCCAGGAAGTGCCCGTGGAACTTCACCATCTGTACGAGCACGGGGAGGCGGTACGCGGCAGGCGCGGAGGTGAGGGCGGCGTCGTACTGACGGGACTCGGAGCCGAGCCGGTACACGAGCACGTCCACCTGGGTGTCGAGCCGGGGGCCCCAGGCCTTGCGCACGGCGGGGTGGCGTGCGTGGCTGGCGACGGCCTGGAAGAGGTGCAGCCCGCCACAGGGGTGCGCGTAGATGCCCTGCTTGCGCTTGGGCACCTGGGGCAGCCCGGCCTTCATTCCCGCCAGCAGCTCCGCCTGCTCCCGCTCGAGCAGGGCGAGCGCCTCGTCCATCACCGCGTCGAGGCGCACCGTCTCGCCCGCGCCGGTGGTGAAGGTGGCGCCCGGGGGCAGGGCGTGGGAGAGGGCATCGAGCGTCCAGGCGCCATGGGGCGACAGGGCGGCGTCGCGGCGGAAGTCGCGCTTCAGGTCCTCCACGAGCGCGCCGAGGGTGACGGGGCCTCCCTGTGCGCGGAAGGACTGGGAGGCCGGGACGCCCGCGAGCAGCAGCGTCTTCACGAGGAGGTGGGGGTGGGGCTCCACGGGCGTGCCGTCGGCGGCGAAGGCGTCGAAGCGGAGGTCCGGGCCCTCGCGGTGGAGGAAGTCCGAGACGATGACGTCCGCGGCGCGGCGGCCATCGCGGGCCTTGAAGGCGCGGCCCTCGGCGGCGATTCCATGAGCGAGCGCCCAGGGGTTCTTCGGATCCGCGGCCCAGGTGCGGCACTGCGTGCGGAGCACCTCCTCGGCCGAGGGGCGTGCGGCCGGAGTGGCCGACAGGAGCGCGAGCAACGCGAGGGTGACAGAAGTCATGAGTGTCCTTGTCCGCGAGGACGACCCTTGTACTATCGACTCACCCATCAATCATCCCGAGGAGCCACAGCGACCATGCTGAACCCGTTCACCGAGGAGCATGAGGCCTTCCGCAAGACGGTGCGTACGTTCGTGGAGAAGGAGCTGACGCCGCACGCGCTGGAGTGGGACCGGGCGGGCATCTTCCCCCGGGAGATCTTCCAGAAGTGTGGCGAGCTGGGCTTCTTCGGCATCAACCATGATCCCCAGTACGGCGGCAGCGGGCTGGACTACTGGTACGTGACGGCCTTCACCGAGGAGCTGACGCGCAGCCGCAACGCGGGGGTGGGCATGGCGCTGCTGGTGCAGAGCCAGATGGCCACGCCGATCATCAACGAGATCGGCACGGACGAGCAGAAGCGGGAGTTCCTCGCCCCGGCGCTGGCGGGCGAGAAGATCGCCGCGCTGGGCGTGAGCGAGCCGGGGGCGGGCTCGGACGTGGCGAACATGCAGACGACGGCGCGCGTGGACGGGGATGACTACGTCATCAACGGCTCGAAGATGTGGATCACGAACGGCACGCGGGCGGACTTCCTCACGCTGGCCGTGCGCACGGGCGGGCCGGGGTACGGGGGGATTTCCCTGGTGACGTTCCCCACGGACGTGAAGGGCTTCTCGGTGTCCAAGAAGCTCGACAAGGTGGGCAACCTGTCCTCGGACACGGCGATCCTCTACTTCGAGGACTGCCGGATTCCGCGCCGCTACGTGCTGGGCGAGGAGAACCAGGGCTTCTACCACATCATGACGAACTTCCAGGGCGAGCGCCTGGTGGGAGCCATCTCGGCGGTGGGCGGGATGGAGCGGATGATCGAAGACGCGCTCGAGTACGGCAAGGAGCGGCAGGCCTTCGGCAGGCCGCTCTTGGGCTTCCAGGTGTGGCGGCACAAGCTGGTGGAGCACATGGCGGCCATCGAGGCGGCCAAGCGGCTGACGTACCACGCGGTGGCGCTGTTCGACGCGAAGGAGAACCCGGTGCGGGAGATCTCCATGGCGAAGCTGTTCGCGGGAGACCTGGCGCAGAAGGTGGCCTACGACGTCCAGCAGTTCTTCGGCGGCATGGGCTACATCGAGGAGACGCACATCGCGCGGGCCTGGCGAGACATCCGCCTCATCACCATCGGCGGCGGGACCTCCGAGGTCATGAAGGAGATTCTCTCCAAGATGTCTGGCTTCTGAGAGTCATCCGGTCGCAATAGGCCTCACTTGGCGCAGTTGCTGTTGTCTTCAATGTGGACGTCAGCGGATGCACCCTGAAGTGTGCAGCCTGAACGCTGTCCTTTGCTTGCCGGATCTGTGGATGTTCTGAAGGGGGCTCGCCCGACCTTCTTTTTGTTCTCTTGCGCGCGGTGCTCGCCTTGTAGGTTTTACTCCACCCATTCATATTCTGGCGGCAACCTACGAAAAGGCTTTACTGGTGGGTTGGGAAAGATTCGGCGCTGGCGACTCGGCTCAGGGTAATGGGCTGGGTGCAACATGCTATGCGAGGTGTGTATATAGCGTTCGTAGAACTGAGTGCGCTCATGAGCGTATTTGCTATTCGGGTCGAAGACAATCTCGCCAGCTGGAAAGTACTTCTCGGAATCAGCTCGAATTTGCTCAATACTAACTCCAGCCGGGAACGCCAACGTGTTGAGTTCGACCCCGTTATTCATGCTGGCTTGATGCATGTCATTGAGCGGGACAAACGCGAGGTGATTGGTGGTTTTTCCTTCCATCGCCGCATACCCACCACCTACGTCCGAGTGAACTCCCGCGTACTCGCGATGACCGAGTTCAAGTGCAGTTAGCGGGAAATTCTGGCGGATCTCGTGCCTGGCAGTGAAATGCCGTGCATCACCGACGTCACCTTGGGTAATACCCATGTTTTGTCCGACGTCGACATCGTCACCAGGAATGCCGAATGACCCCACGGTATCAAAGATTCCAAGGAATCTCACGGATAGGTTGGGGATCTCGCGCCGTAAGCCCATGTTGATAAGCTTGACGAAGGTGCGGGCCATTGCAGCCCCGCGGCTAAATCCATAGATGTCGATGATTTTCTTCGTGTCAGCGCAGGTGGCTGTGCACCAACTCCTTGCCCAGCGATACGCGATGATGAGCCGCTCCCTTCCTCCGAGCCCAGAGGCTAAGCCTCCGACATCGCCAGCGAAAGGGATCTGACGAGCAAATTCCTCTGCCATGAGTCTTTGGGCTATGCGCTTCTCTTTCTTCGAGCCCATTTCCGCAACGAGATCACTGCCGGCTTCTGCGTCCATTGCGCCGACCCCGACTACATAAATCTTTTCGCGGATTTTCTCTGCATCGTCGTGATCCTGGTATGCGCGGAAGAGTCTGGCGACGTTGGTTTCACTGCCGGCCCCGAGCGCTCCGGTGTAATCGCGGTACATGTTATTGCCTGAGCCGTCGAAGAATGCGCCAAGGACAAGAGTACGTGGACAGCTCTGGGCCGGTGGGGATTGATCGGCCCGGAAGCTTTGGGCCTGTGCCTGATTTAAGCTCGCTTGCGTGATGATCGCATGTCCGCTTGCGTGCATGGGCTGTACTCCTGGTAATGGCTATCGGTGGACGATGTGTATGTGTCAGGTTGGTTGGCGGTACGGCTTCCAATAGCGCATTGGCTCACACATTGCCGCAGCCTGGACCCAGTCGGCCTCGGTGGTGTCGGTGAGCAACCGTTCCATACGGACGAGATCGTCAATGTTTTTGTCAAGGAGAAGCATGTGCAGACTCGGTTGCAAGTGGAACTCGGGGTTGATGAGGACCATATCCTACTTTCCGCACATCGAGGAGCTGATTTCCCATGGATTTTCGACTCATGATTTTCGCGGCACCTCTTGAATCCCTGTGAAGTAGCGGGACGGTGGCATTCCGAGCATCTGGAGGATGACGGCCTGTCTTTGAGTCAGCTTGTCCTTGAAAATCCGGCAGGACCCATCCGACGGGCTCCGAAGTCGATGGCAGCGCACGTCTCCAAAGAGGTGCAGGACTCTATCCGCAGTGGGGCGTTCGCACGCTCTTTCCTCTGGGTAGAGTGGCAAGTCAGCAAGGCCTTCGGCGGCCATCTGGCGTCGAAGCTGAAGTTCAATGAGCGAGTAGACGAGAAGCGCGAGGAAGTACAGGAAGAGAAGTGCTTCGATTCGACTTGGACTCTTGAGGAAGACGGGCATCACATCCAGGACGGATTTGAGTTGCTCGAAGCGTCTCTCCAGCCGAGGCTGATGCTTGTATGCCAGCAGGACATCCTTCAGTGTCATATGCCGGTCGTTGAGCACGAGGGGGAAGATGCCGTCCATCGCCTGCTCGAGCTCCAGCGCCGCGGCTTGAGTGCTCCAGTGCAGTTGCAGCTTCTCCCGTGGCACTCGCACATAGATGGTCTGCTTTCCTGGCCGGCCAGGGGCTGCTTGTTTGAAGCGTTCTTCTTCTTGGACTTCGACCGCGACGTTTATCAACTCCTCGGTCCGGGTGCGAGCCAGAATGCCCTTGACCAACTCCTGAGCATGCACGGCGTCTTTGACTCGTGAGCGGGGCGCTTGTATCCGTGTCGCCAGGTTCTGCAGTTCCTCGGTCGCCCGCGCCACCCGCCGCCGCCGGGACAGCCCGTCCCACTCGGCCTTCTGTGAGCTCCATATCCACACAATCCGATAGCCTTCATCGGATGGGAATTGTGACTCATAGGCCTTGAATACATCATCCGGACCGTCCTTCAGTCTCGAGTTGGGGCGACGTAGAACCTCTACCCACTCGACGCCGAACTTCTCCTGCCAGGAACGAAAGGACTGTATCTCCCCCCGGGTCCGTGGCAGCACCGTGATGAACCGCCCCCCGTGACGGGCAATGTGGTCCATGTTTTCACGAGTACACAGCTTTGAGTCCGCTACGTACAGAAAGTCGGGTCTTCCCACCAGCTCACGCAGGACACTCCATGTGCCGATGTGCGTCTTGTCGTCGGTGGTGTTCCCGTGCTCGACGCTGCACCAGATTGGAACGGCCCCCTCCGCCGTGGTCGTCAGCAGGTAGAGCAACTGCTTCAAGTCGGGCCGGTGGTCCTTGTTGTAGCCGTGGACAATGCGATGGGTAGGCTTTCCATTCCTCCGCTGCCCCTTGGCGTCTGCGTACTCCCCGGACAACGTGACGGTCGTGCTGTCGTTGTGCAACTCCTCGAGATTGAGCTCAAAGCTCCGCGCGGCCTGGACGACAGCCGCCGTCATGAGCGCGGCACGGTCTGCCTCGAACAACTTGTCCAGGCACCTGCCGAGCCGATCATCGTTGAGCAGTTCCGCCCCGCTGCCAGGTAGTCCCAGGAGGGAGCCCTCGACCCGACGACACCAGTCCCGCAGGCTGTACAGCGGCTCGCGGGCTACCAGAAGGTTGCGCAGCAGGATGCCCACTCCTACCGCGGGCGCCAGCCGGTCGCGAGAGCCTGGCTGGGGCAGAAAGCGCTGGAGGGCCTCGTCCACCCCCGCCAACTCAAGGAAATGGTTGATGATGGGCAGCGCCCCCACCACCTTTGACTCCAGACCTGGTTCATCGGCATCAGAGGAGGTACCAGGCCCGTGGTTGTCAACCGTCCTTCGCACGTCAGGATGATGGGGCGACTTCAGAGGTGGGGCAAGGCTGTTCTTGGATACACCTCTACTCCTGGCCCGCCCTCAGGGCGCAGAACGAGGGCTGGGTCGCTCATTGACGGAGGGATTGGACAGGTACCGCATGCGGCGGTAGTGCTCGCCTGGGACCTCTTCAGTGGATACATGATGGGTGAACATCCACCCAGGAGTGCTCAGAAACAGGCAGCTCTAGAACATCAGCGAGATTGCGCGAGATTGGAGGAGCCCGAGAGGAGGCTCCCATGAAGTCCCTTCCATCAACGAGCTTCGAGCTTCAAGCGGAGGCGCGATTATTTGAGGCCTGCCCTGATTGAGCCGCATCTGAAATCAGTACGAAAGCAGCTTCGCGATGTGCGGAATGTAGGATACACCTGCGACTAGCCTCCTTTTGAAGTAGGCCCGACTACTGCGACAGGGAAACGCTCGTCACCTTCGGCGCGCCGGGCGCGGCCGGGCTGAGCTGGAACACGTCACCGGAGAGGGTGATAGAGTGGTTGCAGTAGATGCCCAGGAACGAGCGGATGGCGCGCGCAGCCAACTTCCGGCCACCCAGAGACGTCAAGCCTCCCAGGCGGCCGTGCCGCGCCTCTTCTCCCGTGTGAGCGTCAGACGGCCGTGACGGCCGCACTGGTTGGAGCCACGGGCTGGCGCATCGGCTGAGCCTTGCCGTACGTCAGCGAGCGCCACACCCACTCGGCGGGGCCGAAGCGGAAGCGTCCCAGCCACCAGTGGCTGAGCACCACCTGCACCGCGAAGATGACCAGCGTGAGCGCGATGCTCGCCCCGGGGCTGATCTTCCCCATGAGTCCCAGGCCGAAGCCGTAATAGATGAACAGGCTGATGACCGTCTGGCTCAGGTAGTTCGTCAGCGCCATGCGGCCCACCGGGGCGAGCACCATCAGCCGCCGCTGCCACGCCTCGCGCTGGAAGAGCAGCACCAGGCCCGCGACGTAGACGGCGGCGAGCCCCATCTCGTTGAGCTGCCGCACCGGGCTCAGGAACATCATCCACGGCGACTGGGGCTCCAGCATCTTCTGGCGCATCATGTACTGCACCCCCATTCCGAAGATGCTGCCGATCCCCGCCATGCCCAGGCTCCAGCGCAGCAGCTTGCGGAAGAACGCCAGGTGCTGGGGCGCGTCGTGGAAGAGGCGCCGCCGCCCGGCGATGAGCCCGAGCAGGAAGCGGCCGAGGATGGGCAGCAGGAAGCCCGCGAGACCCGGGAGGAACTGGCCGAAGAAGTGGCGCGCGTTGGCGCGCACCATCTCCACGTAGGTGCCACTCGAGAAGGCCTGCATCGTCTCGGCCCGGAGCTGGTTGCCGCGCTCCATGGCCGCCTTGGCCGCCTCGGGCCCCGCCTCCGCTCCACCGCTCAGCAGCATGGGCACGTACTTCATGGCGGCGCTCACCACGGGCATGCAGATGAAGATGAGGAGCGCGGCCCAGATGAGCAGCGTCTTGTCCTGGCGCTCGCGGAACAGCAGCAGCGCGAAGCCGATGGTCGCGTACGTGGTGAGGATGTCGCCGAGCCAGAGCCCGAACAGGTGCACGCAGCCGATGAGGAACATCATCACCAACCGCCGTCTGTAGAGCGGGGCGATGGCGGCGCCACGCGCCTCGGCCCGCATCATCTGCACCGAGAAGCCCAGGCCGAAGAGGAACGAGAAGATGGTGATGAACTTGCCGTTGACGAGGAGCCCCAGGGTGTACATGAGGGTGTGGTCCACCCAGGTGGCCGAGGCCATGGCGGCTTCCATCTGCGCTCGCGTCATGTAGGCGCGGCCGGAGAACCACATGTGGACGTTGGAGACGAAGACGCCGCACAGCGCGAAGCCGCGCAGCACGTCGAGCAGGGCGAGCCGCTCGCTGGCGTCGACGGGGCGGGCTTCGGCCTGCGGAGCGGGGAGTGAAGAGGGCGGTTGGCTCATGTCCGGAAAAGACATGCCGAACTCGTGCCAGCCCGCCCCCATTCCCAGCGGGCAGGAGACCGCCGGGCGCGGGGCTCCCCTGTCCGTCCGTATCCGGACAGCGCCGTTCCATATCCGGACAACCCCGTCTCCGCGGTGGCGATGTGACAGGGGGTGCGGCTTCCGATTGCGTCATGTACGCGGGAGTCGTTAAAGCTGCGGCGACATGGCCACCAGCCTCCTCGACACCCTTCGCGTCCTCGCCTCCTTCGACCCGCCCCGTGTCTCGCTGCGTGGAGCTCCCTGGGAGGAGTACGTGGACTGGGCCATCGCCCAGGGTCTGGCGCCGCTGGCTTCCTACAACCTCCAGTACCGCATGCCCGGAGCGGATGCGCCGGAGTGGGTGAGGGATCAGCTGCTCAGCATCTACTCGGGCTCCGTCAACGACAACGTGATGAAGCTCGTCAACTTCAAGCGCTGCGTGGACGAGCTGGAGGGCCGCAAGCTGCTCCTCATCGGCGCGGCGGCCTTCGCCGACACGCTCTACCCGCACGTGGCCTTCCGCCCCGTGTTGGAAATTCAGCTGTTGCTGCGGCGCATGGACGTGGACGGCTTCGCGGGCTACCTCGCCCAGCACGAGTTCCGCCCCGAGCCCGATGCGCCCGCCCACGGCGCGGTCAAGGTGCTGTCGGATGGCCGCACCGCCATCCACCTCTACGCCGACGTGCTCGGCACCAGCCGCCGTGCCGAGGTGCAGGGCCTCTTCGATCGTGCGAAGCCCATGAAGATGTACGGCCCCTCCCTGTTCCGCCCGGACCTGGAGGACGCGGTGCTGCTGGTGTGCCTGGAGCAGGCGCGCGAGGGCTACCAGGTGCCCTGGCTGTCCTTCGTGGACCTGCGCGAGCTGATGACGGGGGCGAAGGCGATGGGCGGCGTGTACTCGCGCCCCGTGGACGTGGCGGTGCTGCTGGAGCGGGCGAAGGCGTGGAAGCTGGAGCGCGCCCTCTACACCTCGCTGTCCATCGTGTCGGGGCTCTTCCCCCAGACGGCCGAGGCGCTCGAGCCCGCCCTGCCGCCGCTGCGCCGCGCCACGCGCGAGCTGTTGGAACGCCTGGTCGTCCAGCCGGCGAGCGTGCCGGGGAAGATGAGCCATGTGCGGGGCTCGGAGCGGCTGCGCCGGTTGCTGACCGGGCAGTGAGACGAGGGGCCGGCTGCCACTCGCCCCTTCCCCCGCGAGGCCACTCCCGGGTAAGAGCGTACCCGGCTGCTGACAGCCAGGACGCTCATGCACATCGCCATCATTGGAACCGGCTACGTGGGACTGGTCGCGGGCACCTGCTTCGCGGACTCGGGGAACGACGTCGTCTGCGTGGATATCGACGCGCGGAAGATTTCCCAGCTGCAGCAGGGGGAAGTCCCCATCTACGAGCCGGGGCTCGAGGAGCTCATCCGCAAGAACACGCGGGACCGGCGGTTGAGCTTCACCACGGAGCTGGCGCCGGCGGTGGCGCGCTCGCAGGTGGTGTTCATCGCGGTGGGCACGCCCGAGGGCGAGAGCGGCGAGGCGGACCTGCAGTACGTGCTGGCGGCGGCGGAGCAGGTGGGCCGGGCCATGCGGCAGTACACGGTGGTGGTGGACAAGAGCACCGTGCCGGTGGGCACCGCGGACAAGGTGCGCGAGGTCATCTCCCGGGTGACGGAGGTGGAGTTCGACGTCGTCTCCAACCCCGAGTTCCTCAAGGAGGGCGCGGCGCTGGATGACTTCCTCAAGCCGGACCGGGTGGTGATTGGCGCGGAGTCCGAGCGGGCGCGCAAGGTGATGGGCCAGCTGTACGCGCCGTTCGTGCGCACGGAGAACCCCATCCTCTACATGGACACGCGCTCGGCCGAGCTGACGAAGTACGCGGCCAACGCGATGCTGGCCACGCGCATCTCGTTCATGAACGACATCGCCGCGCTGTGCGAGCGCGTGGGCGCGGACGTGGACTTCGTGCGCAAGGGCATGGGCGCGGACAAGCGCATCGGCTACCCGTTCCTCTTCCCGGGCGTGGGCTACGGCGGCAGCTGCTTCCCCAAGGACGTGAAGGCGCTGGTGGCCAAGGGCCGCGAGCTGGGGATGGAGTTGGATCTGTTGCGCGCGGTGGAGCGCACCAACGAGCGGCAGAAGAAGGTGCTGGTGCAGAAGGCGCTGAAGCACTTCGGCTCGCTGGAGGGGCGCACGTTCGCGGTGTGGGGCCTGGCCTTCAAGCCGAAGACGGACGACATGCGCGAGGCGCCGTCGGTGGAGGTCATCGAGGGCCTGCTGGCCAAGGGCGCGAAGGTGGCGGCGCATGATCCGGTGGCCGAGCGCACCGCGCGCCGCGTGCTGGGAGACCGCATCCGCTACACGACGGTGCCCTACGAGGCGCTGGAGGGCGCGGACGCGCTCTTCGTCGTCACCGAGTGGAACGAGTTCCGCCACCCGGACTTCGAGCGCATGAAGGCGCTGATGAAGAGCCCGGTCATCTTCGATGGCCGCAACATCTACGACCCGTCGCGCATGCGCGAGCTGGGCTTCACGTACATGGGCCTGGGCCGGAAGTAGTCTCAGTGCAGCCAGGGACCGCGCTCTTCCTCATCGGGAGCGCGCGTCCCGGAGCTTCGCGGGGGCTCCACGTCCACCCACCGCACCGGGTACTTGTCGCCCGATTCCTCCAGGGAGGCGGGCAGCACCGCGCACACCTCGATGCCGTCCTGGATCGGTGACGTTCCGGGAATGCGACAAGACAGGCGGGCGCTCAGGCAGCCGCCGGGCTCCTCGCCAGGAGGACCGGGTTCAGCGCGCCAGACCGCAGGCGGCCTTGCCCTCGTCCGTCAGGAGCAGGTCGCACGTCTTGCGATCGTTCGCGTCGATCTTGCAGGTGTCCAGCCGCTCCTCACAGGCGGCGAGATCCTCGTCGGTCGGCTCGAGGCTCCGCTCGCGGTCCGCCACCGCCTGGATGCAGTCGTCGCGCTGGAAGGCTTCGACGCAGTCGCAGAGCCGCTCCGACAGTTGCCGGCACGGACTCTTGCAACCGGCGAGGGCGAGCAGGGCGGAGCAGAGCAGGGTGAGGGCGGTGGCGCGGCGCATGGGGTGGGCGAAGATGCCAGAAGGCGTCCTGGATGCAAGCAATGGCGGCCGGAAGGTCGGATGGTCGCTTCTCCGGCTGCTCACCGAGCCCCGCGGCCTCCGTGCGGCCCTGGCGCTCAGGCGGGCGGGGAGTCCGGGCGACCCGCTGGACCCGTGCCATACTCGGGAGCCGTCCATGGCCTCCGTGTCCCACTCCCGCTCGCGCACGTCCCGGTATTCCCTCGGGGCCGAGGCCGTGCTGGCGTTGCTGCTGGCGGTGTTGCCCCTGTCGCTCGGGAGCGCGCCCACGTGGGTGCACGGGCCGCTGGTGGTGCTCTCGGGACTCGCCTTCGTGCTGGCGTGTGTGGGGGCGTGGAGACAGCAGCGCTCCCTGCACCTGCCCCTGCTCGCGCTGCCCCTGGGCGCGGGGGCGCTCCTGTGCGCGCTGCAGCTCGTCCCGTTGCCGCCGGGATTGCTCGCCGTGCTCAGTCCCGAGGCGGCCGGGCTGCGCGACTTCGTCCTCGTGCCCCTGGGGCTGGACGGCCCGCGGCCCCTGTCGATGGACCCGCCGGCCACCTGGCGCGAGCTGGCCCGGCACCTGGCGTACCTGCTCACCTTCGTCGCCGCGGTGCAGGTGTGCCGCTCCGGACGCGCGCGCCGCCGGCTGTTGAGCACGCTCGGCTTCACGGGCGCGGCCATCGCCGTGCTGGGCCTGCTGCACGCGCTGCTCGGACTCGACAGCCTCTTCGGCGTCATCGCCTTCGTCCACGCGCGGCCGCCGCTCGTCACGCCCTTCGGCAACCCCAACCACCTCGCGGCCTTCCTCGGGTTGTCGGCCACCGTGTCCCTGGGGCTCGCGCTCTCCAGCGAGGGGCGGACGCGCGCGGTGCCCCATGTGCTGGCCTCGGTGCTGGGCGGGACGGGCGTGCTGCTGTCCCTCTCGCGCGGGGGCATCGTCTTCTTCGTCTTCGGGATGCTCGCCTTCGCGCTCCCGTGGGCCCGCTCGTGGCGCCGGGGCGCCCGGGTGCTGCTGTGTCTCCTCGCGGTGCTCGCGGTGGGCGGACTGCTGGCCTCCGAGCACCTCGCGGCCGAGCTGGAGACGGCGGACAGCGTGGAGGAGCTGCGCCAGAGCAAGCTCCAGCAGTGGCCGGTGCTGGCCTCGGTGGCGAGGGCCTACCCGCTCGGCCTGGGACGCGGCGCCTTCGAGTCCGTCTTCCCCCGCTACCAGACGCGGCCCGTCATCAACACCTCGACGCACCCGGAGAACGCGGTGTTGCAGCTCGCCACGGAGTTCGGCGTGCCCGGGCTGTTGCTGCTCGCCGTGATGCTGTGGGGCTTCGTCCGGTTGTCGCGCCGGGAGGGGCTGGGCGCGGCGGAGCGGGCGGTGCTCGCGGGAGTGGCGGCGCTCGGGCTGCATGAGCTCTTCGACTTCAGCCTGGAGCTGCCCGCGAGCGCCGTGGCGGCCTGGGTGGCGCTGGCCAGCGTGGCCCGCCCCGAGGAGCGGACGCGTGCCGAGGCCCCTCGTGGCCATGCGCCCCTGCGTGTGCTCGCGGTGGGCGGGGTGCTCACCGGGGTGGCCCTGGTGGCGCTGGTTCCCGGCTGGAGCACGCTGGACAGGGCGGAGGCGGAGCTCGGTGCGCTCGTCACCACGCGGGCCCCGCTCTCCGAGGTGCGCGCCCGGGGGCTCGCCCTCATCGACCGGCACCCGGCGGACCATGCCCTGCAGGACCTGATGGGCCTGGCCCATGCGAACGCGGGGCGTGCGGAAGCGGCCGGGGCACTCGCCTTCGCCAACCGTGCGCTCTTCCTGAATCCGGTGGATGCGTGGGCCCACCGCGTGGCCGCGCGGGCCCTGCTCTCGTTGGGGCAGCGCACCCAGGCCTTCCTCGAGTACCGGCTGGCCTTCGAGGCGGGGGACCATGCGCTGATGTGGAGCGAGGCGCTCGTGCGGGCGCGGACCCTCGAGGAGCTGCGGGCGCTCACGCCGGACACGGCGCGGCACGTGGAGACCTTCGCCGCCCAGCTCCAGCGCGCGGGGCATCGGGAGGTGCTCCTTCCCTGGCTGGCCTGGGCGCGCGAGCGCTTCGACGCGGCGCCCGAGGCGGTGCGGCTCTGGGAGCGCGAGGCCCGGGTGCGGCTGGAGCGGCACGAGCTGGCGGAGGCCGAGGCGGCGAGCGCCGAGGTGTCACGGAGGGCTCCGGACGCGCTCTCCTCGTACCTGTTGCGCGCGGACGTGCTCCAGGCGTTGGGCCGTGGGGACGAGGCGCTCGCGGTGCTGGAGGCGGTGGGGACCCGGTTTCCGGGCAACGTGGAGCGGGCCTTCGCGCTCGCGCGGCTGCAGGTGGCGCTGGGGTTGACCCGGCGCGCGAGGGAGTCGCTCCAGCAGGTGAATCCCTTCGTGTCCAACGACGCGCAGCGCGCCCAGCTCTACATGCTCGAGGGCTCCAGCTACGAGCGGGAGGGGTTGCGCGCGCGGGCGCTGGAGTCCTGGAAGTCCGCGGTGCGCATGCAGCCGAGTGGGAGTCTCTGGTTCAAGGTGGCGGGGCTGCACGAGTCGCTGCACCAGTTCGACGCCGCGGCGCGGGCGGTGCGCGAGGGCCTGTTGCTGCTGCCCGAGGCGCAGCGAGGGGAAGGGGAGGCGTGGGTGGCGCGTCTGGAGGCGGCGGAGCGCCAGCGTGTGGAGGAGCGGAGCCGGGCGCGTGGGGGCTCGGGCGCGAAGGATTCCATGCTCCTTCGGGCCCTGGGCGCGGAGGAGGACATGGGGACGGCGGAGGGCGAGCAGCCCTGAGCCCGGCGGCTCACGGGTGCATGTCGTGATGCACCGGCTGATGCCCCGCGTGCCCGTGGGTGATGGCGGCCATCCTCGGTGACTCGAGGCCGATGAAGTCCTCGACGCTCACCTCGAGCGCCTCCTCGTGGGAGCCCGCGCGCAGCAGCAGGTCCTCCGCCACGCCGAGTCCCTCGTCCATGAGCACCGGCAGCTCATAGAGGTGGCCGAAGGGCGGCTCCGCGCCCAGCTCGCATTCGGGGAAGCGGTTCGCGAACGCGCCCTCGCTGGCCAGCCGGGCCTCCCGCGCGCCGAGCACCTGGCGGACCTTCTCCAGGTCCAGGGTGTCCGCCGCGGGAATGAGGCAGATGCACAACCGCCCGTCGGCCTCGACGATGACGGACTTGGCCACGCGGTAGCCCGTCACGTGGAGCGCCTGGGCCAGCTCCTGCGCCGTCACCGCGCGCGGATGCCAGTGGCGAAGAAAGGGCACGTGCTGCTGCTGGAGATAGTGCTGGATGGAGTCGGGGATCATGAGCGGTACCTTCTGTCTCGAAGTTGGACTGCCCCCGCCCTTCAGGCCATGGCTGGCCGGGCGCGTGCCTCCCGGGCGGGCGGGTACTCGCTCCATGCCTCTCATGTCCGCACTCGTTGACGTCAACGAGTGCGCGTCCGGTGTCGGGGTCCTGGCCCTGCGTGCCTGGGCTCGAGTGCGCGCCAGCCCATCATGCGCGGTCATGTTAGACTGACCCACCAGGGAGGTCACGTACTTATGAGCGAGGCCATGGAGGAGCGGTTTTCAGCCGGGCGGCGGTGGGCGGGGAAGTGGCCGCGGTGGGCCGAGCGGGAGTGGGAGGAGGCAGGGCCCCCCGGGCTCGGGACGGTGGTGGACGGCTACCGGTTGGAGCGGCGGCTGGGCGAGGGCGGACAGGGCACGGTGTACCGGGCGCGCCGCGCGGGGCGGCTATACGCCCTCAAGTTCCTGCCGCTGGACTCTCCGGACTGGGCGTGGCGGGAGCTGGAGGTGCGGCTGCGGTTGCGGCGCGTGGGCGGCCTGGCGGTGGAGTGCCACGGGTTGTGGCCGCACGAGGCCCCGCGCTTCCTCTACCTCGTCACCCCGTATGTGCGGGGGCGCTCGCTGTATGCCTGGGCCCGGACACGGAATCCCACCGCGAGGCAGGTGGCGGACATGGTGCGGTGGGTGGCGCGGCTGCTCGCGCGGGTGCACGCGGCCGGTGTGGTGCACCGGGACATCAAGGGCAGCAACGTGCTGGTGGACAAGGAGGGGCGGCCGGTGCTGGTGGACTTCGGGGTGGGCACGTACGTGGGTGCGCCCGAAATCACCAACCCCCTGGGGCTGCCGGGCACCCGGCACTACCGCAGCCCCGAGGCCCTGCGCTTCCGGCGCGAGCGGGCCGGAGAGCACTCCCCGGCGAGGACCACGGATGACCTGTGGGCGCTGGGCGTCGTCCTCTACTGGCTGCTCACGGGCAGCTACCCCTTCGACACGGAGGTGCCCGACGAGGGCGCGCTGGCGGACCTCATCCTGAAGCACGAGCCCCCGCCGCCGCACGTGCTCAACCCGCGCGTGCCCCGGGCGCTGAGCGAGCTGTGCCTGCGCATGCTCGAGAAGTCGTCCGAGGCGCGCTTCCCGGAGGCCGGGGCCGTGGAGGCGGCGCTGGAGGCGGTGCTGGCGGAGGCGGATGCCACCTGGGACGTGCCGCTGTGCGAGCAGTGGAGCCCGGAGGATGCCTCCACGCCCCAGGAGGCGTGGCTGGATTGGGGTGACATGCGGGAGAAGGCGCGGCGGCTGCTGGAGTACGCGCGGCGCTTCCCTCGGCGGGGCCGGCCCGAGCCCCTGGCGGAGGCGTCTACGCTGTCGCGCTCCCCGGAGGAGCCGCCACCGGGAGCGGAGGGGGACGCGAAGGCGGAGGACTTCCCGTCATCGCCGCGAGCACGGCCCGTGTCCTGGCGCGCGCTGGCCTGGGGGGCCGCCGCGTTGGTGCTGGGATGGATGGTATGGCTCTGGTGGTGGCCGGTCCCCACTTCCCAGGTGACGTCCGGCGACCGCATGCGACGGGTGACGGAAACCGGCCAGGAAGTGGCGGGAGGGGCCGGGCCGCTGGAAGGTGACGGAGGCGCGGCGCCCGAGAAGGCCGCAACCCCCGCGCCCGTCGCCCTGGCGACGCCCCGGAAGGATGGCACGCGCGTGAGGACTCTTCAGCAGGCTTCCACCCCCCAGCGCAAACCGCGGCGCGAGCAGGGCTCGCTGCTCGACACCGCCGCGAAGACATGCACCCTGGTGTGGGCTGCGGGTCAGCTCGCCTGCGCCAGCCCCGAGCCCCAGTTGCGCCCCACGGCGCCCGCCCCCCGTGTGCCTCCGCCCGCCGAGTGCCCCGCGGGTTCCGTGGAGACGATGACGCGGGTGTTGGGGTTCGAGGGTTTTGGGGGAAAGCTCGGCGCGGTCTTCCTCATCGACGGAAGGCTCGTCATCAGTCAGCGCATCACCGTGCACCCGGGGCAGGTGGTCACGCTCACCATGGGCCAGCCGCTTCGGAAGCTCCCAGCGAGAACCGTGTACACCGGGCAGCTCCTCTTCGGCGAGGGGCGTGTCTACGGGCGCTTCACGCAGGCGCGGACCCCCGACGGTCTGACGTACTCCGTCTGCTTCGACCTCTACGACGCCTCGGTGGACGGCCAGCGGGGTGTGGTGATGAAGCCTGGAAGCACTCCGGACGCCGCCATCATCTTCTCCTCGGTGAAAATCAGTCCGGTGGAGCGCTTCCAGTAACGGGACACCGCGCGCGGCGGGAGTGCGAGAAGGGCGGGGCCAACGTCAGAAGTCTCTGCTAGCGTGTCCACTTCGGAGGTTCCCCCGTCATGCCCGTTCCATGCTCCACCACCGTTCTGTTGCTGCTGCTGCTCCACCCGGGCCTTCCCACCCCCGCCCAGCCCGCCATGGCCTCCTGGGACATGTCGGGCGCGCCGCGCTTCACGGTGACGGCGGACACGGCCGGTGAGGCCCGGGAGGTGCTCATCAGCCCCCATCGCGCCCTCGCGCTGCTCTTCAACATGCCCGTGCGCAGTGGGGGCGTCGTGGTGGAGGAGCGGGAGCGTTTCCTCCAGGTGTCGTTGTCGGAGGACGGGCGCATGCTCAACCTGCTGCCCTCGGACGAGCTGAAGACGGGCCAGCGGTTGCGGCTGACGGTGCGCTTCGCGGATGGCGCCACGCCCACGAGCGCGGATTTCACGCTGGTGGTGTCTCCGCGGGCCGAAGCGCAGGTGGAGGTGTACCGGGAGCTGCGCCCGTGCGACTCGTACCGGCAACAGGCGGAGGAGACGGAGGCGAAGCACCAGCAGTGCCAGACGCAGTTGGCACGCGAGCGCGCGGAGCGGGAGGCGCCCCGGGGGATCATCGGCCTGCTCGTCTTGCGGCAGATGGGGGAGGAGGGCATCCGCTCCAAGGTCATCACCGAGGAGGTCACCCCGCGCCCCGGAGAAGCCTTCCACGTGGAGCACGCGGTGAGCTACCGCGCCACGGGCGGGGAGAAGGAGTCCGAGGTGACACGGCTGGCGGTGGAGCTGAGGCTGTGGAACGAGGGGTCCAAACCGTGGACGCCCACGCACGCGCAGCTCGTGGGGGAGGGCGCGCGGTGGGACCTGGCGGTGTGGGTGCCGGGGCCACTCGGGCCGGGCAAGGAGGACCGTGTGCTGGTGGAGGGGGAGCGGCCCGGGCGCGCGGCCTCTGGCCCCTACGTGCTCGAGCTGTGGGACGCGGGCATGACCCGGACGGTCACCCTCTCGGGGGTGACTTTTCCGTGAGGGAAGACTCAACAGGTCTTCTTCCGCGTGCTAACCTCGGCGGGTCCCTTCACCGGAGCGCCGCCCATGTCCTCGATTCCCGTTCCCACCCGATATCTGCCCCAACTGGCCCGCTGGTTGCGCGCCACCCGGGTCAATGCGGGGCTCACCCAGCAGCAGGTGGCCGAGGCGAGTGACGTCTTCACGGGGGTGTACGGCCGGATCGAGCGCGCGGGGATGATCCCCACCGAGCCCACGCTCCAGCGGATATGTCAGGTGTTGAAGCTGGATTACCCATCCCTGGTGGAGCGGGTGACGCGCGGGGAGGAGCCTCCAGAGGGCTGAAGACGGACCCGTGCCCCGGGCTATGTTCCCGGGCGGTTGCCGTTTCAGGCGGCCCCCGCATGGTACAGGTGAGGAGGTGCGGCATGTCCACCCGTCGAGGTGATGCGTCCACCGCGTGCACACGGCCGCACCCGGCACGGGTGGCTTTGCCTGCCAGGGCACTCCAGGTCCTCGTGCTCGCAAGCTGCCTCGTGGTCAGCATGAGCGCGGCCGGCGAGGAGCCGAGACGGGTTGGGGTGACGCTCTCGGCCGACGCACATATGCGCGGGGGAGCCCGCGGTCCCCGTCTGGAAGATTGGAAGGAAGGCGCGCTCTCCCTCCGGGTGGTGGATCCCGGCCGACTCGTGGTGAAGGCAGGCGAGGAAGTCATCGCCGCGGGCGAGCTGAATTGGGGGGAGGACAAGCGGCTGCGGGTGGACCCGCTCGAGGGACACCCTCCAGCACCGCTGCCCCGGGTGGTGAGCCGCGAGCCAGGCCGGGAAGAGGTGGAAGTAGACGTCCCGGAGGGCATGGGCGCCGGGGCCATGCTCACCCTCACCTTTGAGTGGGGCTGGGACTATCGGGACACGCCCGCCCTGGAGCGCACCTGGCGCCTCCCACCCCTGGAGGACATTCCACCTGAGTGGCTGGAGGACGAGTGGGTTGAAACGGAGCGGGAGGACATGCCCGAGGATGGGGAGAACGGCGCGCTCACATTCCTCTCGGCCCAGGAGGCTTCCTTCCCCGTGCAGGTGGACCCGGAGCGGCCCGAGCTGCTCTGGGTGCCTGGGTACGCCTCGCGGGAGGAGCTCGCCTCGCGCCTCTTCGGGGATGGCGCGGCGGCGGGCGCTTTCGACATCGAGCCCCGTGCGCCTCCCTCCAGCGCCGCTGAAGTCCTCCAACTCTGCGTGCGCGTGCGCCACCCGCCAGCGCTCGTGCCACGGTTGCTCGCCACCCTGCGCGGTGCCCTGGAGGCGCAGTGGGAGGCGGATGTGGCCTGGAGCCGCTCCCAGCTCTCGGCGGCTGCCCCGGACAGGGCCGCGGCCGCCGCGCTGGTGGAACGCGGCCTGCGCTGGGCCCAGCGCTCGGACATTCCGGACGGGGCCGGGCAGAGCTACTTCGACCGCTACCTCCAGGCGCTCGGCCCCTGGCGGGACGAGGACTGGCCCTCCCTCGGTGAAGCCGCCGAGCCCCTGCGCAAGGCCATCGCCCTGCGCTCCAGGCGCTTCCAGACGAGCTACAACGTCATGGATGGCTTGTCCGTCCTGGCTCCGGGCAGCGTGGTGGGCCGCTTCTATTCTTCCGACGGCTCCAGCGTCCAGGCCCGCACCTGGTTGCTGCTCACCGAGGAGACGTCCCTGGAGCGGGCGGAGCTGCGGGTGCGCAACGCTCCCCGCGGCACCCCGCGCGTCATCCTCCCCGGGAAGGACGGGCGCTGGCGGGGCTACAGCGTCGAATTCAATACCACCCCCGGAGCTCCCGAGCCGCTCGAGAGCCCCGAGGGCAGTGCCTACTGGTACTACCCGGGCACGCTCCTCATCCGCCCGGGGGACTGGCGGCCCGGGCTGGGGGCCGGTACGGGCGAGTTGGCGGCCTTGCGGCGGGAGCTCCTCCAGACAGCCCTCGCCACGGCGACACCACAAGAGCCCCGGCCTCTGCTCGCCCTCGACCATGATGTGCTCTCCCTGCTCACCCCGGACGAGCGCCTGGGCGTCTTCAACACCGTTCTCACGGGCCCGGCGCTCACCTCCGACATGAGAGAGGACGCGGTGCACCTGCTGACGCGGGTGCTGCTGTCCACGCCGGACGGGGAATTCCCCCCGCTGGAGCGCAAGCTCACGTCGAGTGGGGCGCTGGAGAAGCTGCTCGGCGGCAACGCGCCGGAGGGCAAGGTGTTGCTGGGCCAGGCCTTTACCCAGAAGGCGCTCGCTTCGTTTCCCCTCGTGCTGGACGTCCTCGAGTCCCTTCCCACCTTCCACCTGGGACGTGAGGGCGAGACGACGCACCTGCTCAACGTCGCCCATGGGCAGGTGTCCACGGGGTTGGTGGCGCCAGAGGCGTGGGAGGTACGGCAGGGGGTGCGCCTGGGAGCCGAACCCGCCCTGCCCGGAGAAGCGGTGGGGCCCACGAGGCGCATGGCCTTGTACTTCCAGCCGGTGCGGCAGGAGTTCCAGGCGCGCTACCTGTCCTCGGTGGACGAGCTGCCGCGCAGCCGGGCCTTGCACCCGCTGGAGTGGGTACGGGTGGAAGTTCATGGGCCCCAACCGCGCACGCACCTGATGACGGCCATGGAACTGGCCCTGCTCGCTTCCACGCCGGACACGTCCGTCATCGGGTCGGCTGTTGGCCGCATCATCGAGATGCGGATGGTGTACGGCGCCGTGTCGGCCCTCTCGCGGGCGCCGCTGCTGACAGGAGCGCCAGCCATGGCCGCGCAAGGCGGCACGCTGGCGGAGGCGCGCGCAGCCGCGGTGCGCCTGTTCGTGGGCCGCATGTCGCTGGTGGCGACCCTGGCGGCGGTGGACACATACCGGGACGAGCTGTCGCGGACGCCCGAGGGAGGGGCCTTCCTCGCGGTGCACGACCTGGCCATGGTGGCGCTGGCCGGCCGGGACATCCACAAGCTGGCCACCTCGGGCATCGGACGCGAGCTGGTGAACCGGGGCGGGCTGGCGTTGAGCGCGGCGGGGGCCCGGGCCTCGTCCGGACTGCGTGAGTCGGTGGAGTCCGTCCAGGCCCTGGTGAAGACGCTGGAGCGGATGCTCGCCGAGGGCAAGGCCGTTGCGACACCGGACGGACTGCGGTTTTCCCTGCCTGGCGGCGCCGAGGCCTTCAAGCAGGCTTTCTTCGCCATCCGGGGGGAGATGGCCGCCGCACGGGCCCTCGGCGGCATTCGCGGCGCGGGGCTCGCGGCAGAAGGAGCCGAGAAGACGCTGGAAGCGTTGAAGCTGCTGGCGGCGGAGAGCCAGGAGATGGCGCTCGCCTACGGTGCGGTGGCACGGCGTGCGGCGGCGCTGCCGGCCGACAAGGCCCACGCCTACCTCGCCGCGGTGGAATCACTGCGCTCCTCTGCCCGTGGTGCGGCGACACCAGCGCTTGCGGAGTTGCTGCGGCACTCAGGAGCACGAGGTCTAAAGGACCCACTTGCCTTCCTGAAGGAGGCCCAGTGGCTCGTCAGTCACCCGGAACTTGAAACCGAAGCGGTGGTCGAACTGGCGAGGAAAGCGCGCAGGGGCCGTGTGGATTTGGGCTGGCTGCCCTCGACAGGGCTGGCCCTGGAGGATCTCAATGCCATGGCCAGGAATGAGAAGACATCTTGGAGGCTGTTCCGACGAGCAGCGGCGGAACCGGGCAATTTAGAGGTGCAACTTCGGGCACGTGAGCGACTCCGAGGCATCGCAGCGGAAATACTAACAGAGCGCAATGCGCAGAAGCTCTTCCCGGGCTTCCGGCTGACCGGACGGCAGGTGAAGATGAAGGAGGGTCACGTCATTGACAACGTGCTTACAGCAAAGACAGGGTCCAAGCTCCAACATGGAGTGGAAGTAAAAGGCTGGAACGACAACCGCTGGCGCAAGACGCTTGACACCTGGCTGACCAAGCAGGGCGGCGCCACGCTCAACAAACAACAGGAGGCGCTCGTAAAGCAACTCCAGCACTTGCTCGACCAACTCGCGGACGCAGCCAACGCACCCCGCGGGAAACCGTTCCTCGTCGTTACCGACAAGCTGAGTGGGCCGACCTGGGAAAAACTAACAGACTTCCTGCGAACAAACGCGCGGCAAACTCAGGTCATCGCGGTGGAGGAAGCTCAGATATTGGAGAAGACGAAGCAGTTGCGTGCGGCACTGAATCTGCCGGAGAACTTGTCGGGAGGTGCGCCATGAGCCGGTGGCCTCTCTGGGCGGTCCTGGCTCCAGGCGAGTCCGCACGGTTGGAGAGCCGCGCCCAGGCCATCGTGATGCCGGACTGGGACGAAGAGGACGGAGAAGAACTTCCCTTCAAGGTCATTCCGGGCAGTGGTCGCTACCACGCCATCGTGGGGACGGACCCCGGTGACGTGGGTGCAGAGATGCAACTCGCCGAGGAACTGTCCCTCGAATGTGATGAGCCCGTGTATTCGATTGAGCGCGCCAGCGACCCCTGGATCGTCATGTCATGGCGGAACGGGGCGCTTGAGGTCTTGGACGTGGACCCAGAATCACTGGCCACGTCTCTCGGCTGTCCGCTGCCAAGCCGCGAGGAATCTTCAGACTCGCCTGCAAATAATCCTCTGCGCAAAGTCGCCCTGGTGGAAGGAGTCAGGGCTGAGGATGCGCGCCGCGTTCTGGATGAGGCCGACGACCCATTTCCTCCGGGACACTACCGACTTGAGGACACGCCGCAAGGGCTCCGGATCTCCAGCGGCACAGGCAATATAGGGTACGCCGACATCACTGTGTCTGAACGGATTCCCCACGCGACCGTGTATGCAGTGATTGCCTCGCCGGACCTGGACGAGTTTTTTGTTACCGTGAGGCGGGGGGGGGAGGGCATCGAAGAACTCGCGCAGCCGCCTGAGGCGTTTCCTCGTCTGCCGGTCGTCAGCGAAATCAAGGGCGAGCGCTCGCCCGAGCGGATTCTCGCGGCCCTCGGCATCCCAGCGGAGTGGTTCCGGAATGAATGACGGGTGCCGGGGCGGCCTCGCCCTGGCCCCGTACACCCGTCCGAGCGGAGTGGCGTCGCCCGGTTCCACAATGCCTCACTTCTGGAAGTCGTAGACGTTGCCCAGGCCGAGGATGCGCGTGAGCTCGTCCAGGGCCGTCATCGTCTCGCGGGCCAGCTTCGGGTCCGCCAGGTCCCTGGCGCGCAGGTCCTCGCGGTAGTGCCGCTTCACCCAGCCGGCGAGCGTCTCGTGCAGCTCCGCGCTGTAGAAGACGTTGGCCTTCACCGCGGCGCGCTCGGCGTCCGTGAGCCACACGCGCTGGCGCAGGCACGCCGGACCGCCGCCGTTGTTCATCGACTGGCGCACGTCCAGGTAATACACGCGCTTCACCGGGTTGTTCTCCGCCACCACGCGCTCCAGGAAGCGCCGCGCCGGCTCCGTCTCCCGGCTCTCCTCGGGCGCGATGATGGCCATGGTGCCATCCGGCAGCGTCAGCACCTGCGAGTTGAACGGGTAGGCCTTCACCGCGTCCCGCGCCGGCAGCTCCTCGTTGGTGGCCAGCACGTACGTGAAGCCCTCGCCCAGCTTCTCGCGCAGCGTCTTCAGCAGCCCCCGCGGGTCCACGAAGGCCAGCTCGTGCAGCATGAGGAAGCTCTCGTTGCCCACCGCCATCACGTCCGTGTGGAAGGCGCCCGCGTCAATGCCCTCGGGAGCCTGCTGTGGCAGCAGCACCTGCGCCGGGTCCAACTTGTGGAGCCGCGCGAGCGCCTGGCTCGACTCGTACGTCTGCCGCGCGGGGAAGCGGGTGGGGTGGCGCACATCGTCCCGCCACGCGCTGCGGCCCCAGGCGAGCACGTGCACCGCCTTGTGCCCCGGCGTCACCAGCCGGATGTGGTTGGCCGCGCCCTCGTCCGCGAAGTGCCCGCCCCCGGGCAGCGGCGCATGCACCGCGAAGTGCTTCTCGTCCGCGAAGATGGAGCGCAGCACCGCGTGCGTCGTCTCCGCCTCCAGCGCCCGGTGGAACATCTGCTGGAGGTTGGCCGGCGTCAGGTGCATGCGCCCGTCCGCCGTGTCCTCCGAGGGCGCGCCCGTGGCCGCGTTCGCCGTCCACATGGCCGCCGAGCTGGACGTCAGCCGCAGCAGGTGCTCGGCCTCCTTCCCGGCCCGGGTGATGACCTCCTCGTCCGTGCCGGTGAAGCCCAGCGCGCGCAGCGTCTTGAGCGAGGGCCTCGGCTGTGGCGGTAGCACCGCCTGGCCCACCCCGAGGCCCGCGACGAAGCGCATCTTCTCCAGGCCCTGGAGGGCCGCCTCGCGGGGGTGGCTCACCTCGCCGCCGTGCAGGGAGGACGCCAGGTTGCCGGGCGACAGGCCGCCATAATTGTGGGTGGGACCGACGATGCCGTCGAAGTTGTATTCGCGCATGGGATATGGAAACGCTCGTGGAGCGCCCACCCTTAGCAAAGCGTCTCAAGCGTTTCCTCCGCTACCTGCTCGTCCGTGCGGCACTGGCCATCGTCAGCCTCCTGCCGCTGGGCCTGGCCCGGTGGTTGGGGGCGGGCTTCGGCCGGTTCGCCTTCGCCGTGGCCGACGGGGAGCGCCGCAAGGCCTTGAAGTCACTGGCCCGGGCCTTCCCCGAGAAGTCCGACGCGGAGCGGCATGAGCTCGCCCGCGCCTCCTTCCGCCACCTGGGCATGGCCGCCTTCGAGGTGGGCGCCACCGCCGCCATGGACCGGCGGTTGGAGCACCTGGTCCGCTGGGAGGCCCGCGACAGGAGCGTCCTGGAGGCGGCGCTCGCCCGGGGCAAGGGCGTCGTCTTCGTGTCCGGCCATGTGGGCAACTGGGAGTTGCTGGCCCGGCGGGTGGCGCGCGCGGGCTACCCCAGCCAGAGCATCGCCAAGGAGACCACGGACCCGCGGCTCACCGCGCTCGTCGAGCGGTTCCGCGCGCAGGGCGGGGTGCGCAGCATCTGGCGGGGCCAGGAGGGCGCGGCCCGGGCCATGCTGCGCGCCCTCAAGGCGGGAGAAGTCCTGGGGCTGCTCATCGACCAGGACATGAAGGTGCAGTCCGTCTTCGTGCCCTTCTTCGGTGAGCTGGCCGCGACGCCTCGCGCGGCGGCGGACCTGGCGCTGCGCACCGGCGCGGCGGTGGTGGTGGGCTTCTGTCAGCGGGAAGGCGACGGTTACCGCCTCTGGATGGAGGAGGTGCCCTGGCAGGCGAGCGGGGACCGCGAGGCGGATGCCGTGGCGCTCACGGCCGCTCTCTCGCTCGGCATCGAGGCGGCCATCCGCCGGGCCCCCGAGCAATGGGTGTGGATGCACCAGCGTTGGAAGACCCGTCCCACCCCCGCCCGGTGATAGAGATACGCCTCGTGCGACGTCCCCTCCTCAGCCTCCTCGCCCTCCTGGCGGCCTGCACCCAGAAGCAGGCCACCGAAGATGCCTCCGCGCCGCCCGCCGTGGTGATGCATGGGGTGCGGCTGCGCTCGTACGACGGCAGCACCCTGTCCATGACGGGCGAGGCCACGCTGGCCACCTGGGACCGGACGGGCGAGCTCACCGCCACCCAGGCCACCGTGCACGTGCCGGACAAGGGCGCGAACGGCACCGCCCCCAAGGGCAAGCAGGCGGGTGGCACGACGGTGCGCGCGAAGCTCATGGAGGGCAACCCGGGCGCGCGGCAGCTGGTGGCCTCGGGAGACGTGGAGGTGCGCACGGCGTCCGGCCTGGTGGCGCACACCCCGCGCGCCACGTATGACGGAAGCCAGCAGGTGGCGCGAGGCACGGAGGGTGTCGAGGTGACGGGACCGAATGGCCGCATGCGGGCGGACGCCTTCTCCCTGTCCTTCCCCACGGGGCAGTTCGACTTCGAGGGCTCGGTGCGGGCGAACGTCCAGGGGGCCACGCGGTGATTGAGTACCTGGTCACGGCCTTCTTCGTCGCCCAGCCGGTGCAGCCCGCCGCGGCCACCGCCAGCACGGGCACTCGCGCTCCCAACACGGCCGTGGCCGCCCCGAAGGGGGGCGAGACGGAGATCACCTCCAAGAAGATGACCATCCTGCGCGACCAGTCCACCTTGATGTTCAAGGAGGACGTGCGGGCCCGGCGCGAGTCGATGGACCTGCGGTGTGACGAGCTCACCGCGCACTACGCGCAGTACGCCGGCAAGTACACGGCGACGCGCGGCGAGTGCGTGGGCAACGTGCGCGCGGTGGACGGCGAGCGCACCGCCCAGGGCGAGCGGGCGGACTTCGACGTGCCTGGCCGCCTGCTCGTGGTGACGGGCAACCCCGAGGCGCAGGACCCCGCGGCCCACCTCGAGGGCTCCGAGCTGCGCCTGATGCTGGGCAGCCAGAACTTCGAGGTGAAGGACGCCACCGTCACCTTCAAGTCGGCGCCCGTCGAGGTGAAGGGGGCTCCGCAGAACAACCCCGTGGTCATCACGTCCAAGCGGGTGAATGGCACGCGCTCGCAGGCTGTCTTCTCGGGTGATGTGACGGTGAAGCACCGGACCATGGATTTGCGGTGCGACAAACTGACCGCCTACTACAACGGCACGCGGGAGGTGACGCGTGCCGATTGCGTGGGCAACGTGCGCGCGGTGGATGGAGATCGCCGCGCGAAGGGCGCTCGCGCCCGCCTCGACGTCCCCACCGGCATGCTGGTGGTGACGGGCAATCCCGAGGCGGAGGATCCGATGATCCACTTCCGGGGCACCCAGGTGCGCATGGCCCTCGGGGGCAAGAGCTTCGAGGGAGATGACGCCACCGTCGTCTTCAAGACGGCGCCCCTGAAGGAGCAGGAGCAGCGGCGCAAGGACAAGACGGGGGGAACGAAGCAGCCATGACGAGCCATCTCCACGCAGAGGGTCTGCAGAAGAGCTTCCGCAAGCGCCGGGTGGTGCAGGGCGTCTCCTTCCATGTCGCGCAGGGCGAGGTGGTGGGGCTGCTCGGGCCCAACGGCGCCGGCAAGACGACGAGCTTCAACATGGTGGTGGGCCTGGTGCGGCCCGACGCGGGGCGGGTGCGCGTGGACAACGAGGACCTCACGTCCCTGCCCATGCACCGCCGGGCCCTGCGCGGCCTGGGCTACCTCCCACAGGAGGCCTCCGTCTTCCGCAAGCTCACGGTGCACGAGAACTTCCTCTCCGTGCTGGAGCTGCAGAAGGGCCTGGACAAGGCGGCCCGGGAGCGCCGCGCCCGCGAGCTGCTGGAGGAGTTCGGCCTGAGCCACGTGGCCTGGTCCTTCGGCGAGACGCTCTCCGGGGGCGAGCGGCGCCGCGCCGAGATTGCCCGCTCGCTCATCCCCAACCCGCGCTTCATCCTCTTCGACGAGCCCTTCGCCGGCGTGGACCCCATCAACGTGGGGGACCTCCAGCGGCAGATCGCCCACCTGAAGTCCCGGGGCCTGGGCGTCCTCATCACCGACCACAATGTCCAGGACACCCTGGGCATCTGCGACCGCGCCTACATCATCGCACAGGGTGAAATCCTGGAGGAGGGCACCCCGCAGCAGATTGCCTCCTCGGCCCGGGCGCGGGCGGTGTACCTCGGGGAGCGATTCCGCTTGCAGTCGGTTTGAGGGCCGGGTTTCCGGCCCCGTGGGGGGCTCGCGGACCGGCTGGAGCCGCTCGCCGCCTCGGGCCGGCACGTCCATTGCGCAACGTCTCCCCGTTGGATGGAGACAGTGCAAGTAGGCGGAATAAAAGAAGAATTTCACAAAATGCAAAGTGCGGGCCGGACTCTCGGACACTGGACGAAGTCAGGGGGCCTTGCTACTTTGGCACGGTCCTTGATGGCGGGCCGCCGTCGAGTCGATTGTTGAAACGGGCGGGAGATAGAAATGGCGATGGAACTCAAGCAGAGCCTGAAGCTGTCGCAGCAGCTGGTGATGACGCCCCAGCTGCAGCAGGCCATCAAGCTGCTGCAACTCTCGCGGATGGAGCTGCTGGAGCAGGTCCGCGAGGAGATGGACCAGAACCCCCTCCTGGAGCAGCCCGACGAGACGCCTTTTGGCGATACCTCCGACAAGGAGCCGGGCGAGGCCTCCATGGAGGCGGCGAACACGGAGATGCCGGCGGGGGTGGAAGCCCGGACCCCGGACGCGGCGCCCGAGTTCAAGGCGGATGGGGATGGTCCGCCGGAGATCGACTGGGAGGCCTACCTCAACAGCTACCAGTTCAACGAGCCCACGACCGCCTCCAACAAGGGCAACGTGGCGACCGAGGACATGCCGTCCTTCGAAGCCAACCTGGTGGAGAAGGAGGACCTGGTCGATCACCTGCAGGAGCAGCTCGGGACGCTGCGGCTCAACGAGGCCGAGCGGCGCATCGGGATGCTGATCCTGGGCAACCTGGACCACGACGGGTACCTGAAGCTGGAGGACGTGGAGGGAGATCCGCTCATCCGCCTGGCCAACGAGGCGGACGTGCCCATGGGGCTGGCCGAGCGCACGCTGCGCCGCATCCAGAACCTGGAGCCCAAGGGCTGCGCCGCGAGAGATCTGCAGGAGTGCCTGCTCATCCAGGTGTCGGCGCTGAGGGACAAGCACGCGCCGCTGCTGGGCCTCATCATCAAGCGGCACATGAAGTACCTCGAGAGCAAGAACCTTCCGGCGATCGCGAAGGACTTGAAGGTGCCGCTCGAGGAGGTGGTGGAGGCGTCCAAGCTGTTGCCGAAGCTGGACCCGAAGCCGGGCCGCAACTTCAGCGGGGACGACGCGCAGTACATCACCCCGGACGTGTTCGTCTACAAGATGGGCGAGGACGAGTACACGGTGGTGCTGAATGACGACGGCCTGTCGAAGCTGCGGATTTCTGGCACGTACCGCAACGCGCTGAAGAGTGGCGGGGTGGGGCCGGGGCAGACGAAGGAGTTCATCCAGGAGAAGCTGCGCAGCGCGCAGTGGCTCATCCGCTCCATCCACCAGCGCCAGCGCACCATCTACAAGGTCACCGAGAGCATCGTGAAGTTCCAGAAGGACTTCCTGGACCAGGGGATTGCCCACCTCAAGCCGCTGATTCTGCGGGACGTGGCCGAGGACATCGGGATGCACGAGTCGACGGTGTCGCGCGTGACGACGAACAAGTACGTGCACACGCCGCAGGGCATCTTCGAGCTGAAGTACTTCTTCAACTCGTCCATTGCCCGCGTGTCCGGAGAGGACACGGCGAGCGAGGCGGTGAAGCACCACATCAAGCAGCTGGTGTCGCAGGAAGATCCGCGCAATCCGTACTCGGACCAGAAGATCGTCGAGCTGCTGAAGGCGCAGGGGACGGAGATCGCCCGGCGCACGGTGGCCAAGTACCGCGAGGTGCTGGGCATCCTCCCGAGCAGCAAGCGCAAGCGCTACTTCTGAGCGTGTCGCTCGAGCGGCTCGAGCACCTCGTCAGGACCCCTCGCCCCACCGAGCCCATTTCCCCTCGCCCTCCGGGAGAGGGACGGGGTGAGGGTGCCCGGTTCCCGGGTTGAGCCTGTGGCTCGCCCGGTGCTTCCCGAGTCCCGGGGACGTCTACTTGCGCGAAGCCACGGCGCCCGAGAGGTCCGGCAGGCCCGTGGGCGTGGCGGGCGGGGCCTTCAGGTTCGGATCGTTGATGCTGTCGACGATGGCCACCATGTCCCCCACCTTCAGCGCGTCGTAGAGGGCGATGATGTCGGCGTTGTCGTGGCGGACGCATCCGTGCGACACGTCCTCGCCCTGCTGTGCGGGAGCGCTGGTGCCATGGAGCTCCTCACCCGAGCGGGAGCCATCGGCCCACGAGAGGTCGATGATGCGAGGCCCGAAGACGGGTCCGCCCCACAGCTTCTTTCCGAGGGCGTGGGACTGGGCCTCGTCGAGCTTGCCCGTCACCTTCTTCAGGCCCGGGTCCGTCTGGGTGGCGCGAGTGCCCACGGCGTTGCCGAAGATGGACTGGAGCTTGCCCTGGGCGTCGAAAAGGAAGGTGCGGTGCTCGTTCTTCACCACCACGACGCGCACGGGCGTGCCGTAAGGGTCCGGTCCAGCCCAGGGTGTAGGCCATCAAGAAGCGTGGCACGGTGGCCGCGTGATGGACGGCACGTCGACAAGCCTATCGCTGCTGAGCCTGCTGCTGGGCCCACGACTCGGGGAGGAGTTCCGCGAGGCG
>NZ_DASUNC010000056.1:0-6579 GCF_036277355.1 Archangium sp. | reverse complement strand
CCACGGATTTGGCGCCCCTTTGCCAACCTGACTGCCGCTCACCTGACAGATAGGGGCAACGGGCCAGATTGTGCCCCCGGGTCCTGCGCACGACTGCTTCGCGGCTCCTCGCCAAGCCCTGGTGAATAATCCGGGCTAGCGCTCCTCGTCGCAGCCCGTCTCCACCTGGACCGGGTAGGCGGATTTCCTGTCCTCGCGCACGTACTCGCGGCCCTGTGAGAAGAGCTCCGGGCTCTTCACGCTCACCAATCCCTTGCGCGCGTCGAGCTCCTTCCAGCCCACCGTCTCGAGGGTGCCGCTCTCATACATCACCTCCAGCGACTGGCTCCCCGCCGGGCCGGGACGCAGGCCCACCACCTTCGTGACCGTCGTCTCCTGGCCGAGCTCCACCTCCAGCTCGCCGCTGGCCGGGCGGACGGTGAAGCTCCGGGTATTGGCAGCGCAGGGCTTGAAGAGGACGAAGCCCCTGCCCTTGCGCGTCAGCTCGAGCCACTTCCCCGCGAAGGGCCGCAGCCGCTGCGCCTCCACGGGCGGACGGGCCGCCTGCGGGGCCCCCGGCTGGGGACAGTCCAACTGGGCGCGCTCGAGCAGGCCCACCGTCGACTTGCGCGGCCCCTTGAAGCGCGCGGGCACCCGGCGCGGCTCGGAGCCGGGAAGGAACACCTCCACCGTGTCCCCCGCCACCACGTACGCCTTGCGCGGCGTGGCGGCGCTCTGCGAGTCGAAGAAGTTCGCCCGGTCCGCCTTCACCTTGCACGTGCTCGGCGCTCGCACCGCGCTCCGCTCGAAGGTGTCCGTGCCGGGCCAGCCCATGCCACAGCACGCCGGCGTCTTGCCCTCGAGCACCAGCCGCGTGGGCTCCAGCTTCAGGCTCCACGTGTCCGATGACCCGGCCCCCTGGAGCGTCCAGCGCTCCCCGCTCTTCTGCTTCACCACCAGGGGGCATTCGCAGCTCCCCACGCTGTTGCCCTGCTCGAACCCCGCCTCGTAGCGGACGAGTGTCTCGTTATCCCCCTCGAGGATGAGGAGCTCTCCCCCGTCCTTCTCGTAGCGCCCCGTCACGCTCCCCGAGCCCTGGGCCCGCGCGGACCCGGACGCCCCGAGCCAGAGGGCAAGCAACATCCATACCGTCATTTTACAGAACAGCCGCAATCGAGGCATCATCAGACGCTCCTGAGCCGGACCGAAGCAACTCCGCGGTGGCTCGCCGAGATAATCAGATGATCGCCCGGCACGTCCGTATCCGCGTGTGCGTGGCCCAGAGGGAACGACAGAATCATGAGCACGTATCGGATCCGTTCGGGAGACACCCTGTCGGGCATTGCCCGGCGCCACAACACCACCGTCGATGCGTTGGCTCGCGCCAACAACATCGAGAATCCCGATCAGATCCGCAGGGGGCAGAGGATCCAGATTCCGGATGGATTCGATCGCCCGTCCGTGCAGCGCCCCCGCGCCCGCGCCAGCGGCGAGGACACCTTCACGCCCGCGACGAGGCCCCAGGCCCGCCCCTCGGCCGCGCCCACCAGCGCCCCCACGCCTCCCGTCCGGCCCGAGGGCCTCGGCGCCACGCCCGCCGCGCCTCCGGCGGGTGCCCAGCCGCTGGGAAGCCTCAGCCGCCAGTACGAGGCCCGGGGAGGCCCCGGCACCGTCTCCTCCGGTAATGGGGATAGCGGCGGCGTGTCCTACGGCTCCTACCAGCTCTCGAGCAACCGCGGCACGGCGCAGCGGTTCGTGGACTCGCTGAGGACCAGCCATCCGGACTACCACGCCGCGCTGTCCGCCCATGCGCCCGGCACCGAGGCGTTCAGCAACGCCTGGCGCGAGCTGGCCCGGCAAGATCCGCAGCGATTCGACAGGGCCCAGCACGACTTCATCCAGGCCACGCACTACGACGTGGCGGCCCGGGGCATCCAGCAGGACACGGGGCTCGACCTGAACACGCGCTCGGCCGCGCTGCGGGATGTGGCCTGGTCCACCGCCGTGCAGCACGGCCCGGGCAATGCCGATAGCGGCGCGAGGGAGATCTTCCAGAGAGCGCTCGCGGGGCGTGACCCGGCCACCGTCACCGACGAGCAGCTCATCCGCGACATCTACGCCGAGCGCGGCCGCCGCGACGCCAATGGCGAGCTGGCGCACTTCTCGAGGAACAGCGCCGCCGTGCAGCGGGGCGTGGCGAACCGTTTCGTGAGCGAGGAGGCCAACGCGCTCGAGATGCTGCGACAGGAGCGGGCGGGCGCCCCCCAGACGCCGGCCGCCCAGACTCCCGCCAGCGCCGCACCGGCCTCGGTGCCGGTTCCCCAGCCTCGTCCCGCCGACCTGGCGGCGCAGGCGCAGCCTCCGGCCCCGGTGACGGCTCCGGGCACGGCGGCCCCGCGCCAGGTGCAGGTGCCGTTCTACAGCCAGTTCGAGGGCGGCCACGGCTTCGAGCCGGGCAACGAGGCGTGCTTCCGGGCGGCCACGGCGATGGCCCGGGACGCGGGCGTGACGGTGCAGGGCCCGGATCGCCGCATCCAGGTGGGCACGAGCGAGGACGCCCAGGGCCGCCTCACGGTGGACCCGGCGCGCGCCCGGGAGGGCCGCGAGTACATCGACGGCCAGCTCGACGCGGGCCGGCCGGTGGTGGTGGGCGTGAGCCACAGGGACGCCAACTACAACGTGGACAACCTGACGGACCACTTCGTGGCCATCACGGGCCGCGGCGTCGACGAGCAGGGCCGCACCTACTACACGTTCAACGACCCGGGCACGCGCCACGGCAACATCGGCGCGGACACCAACCCGAACAACCGCTTCTACGTCGACGGCAACACGGGGATGCTGTACCGGCCCGAGGGCGCGGGTGGTTCCATCGACATGCGCCGCTACGACGTCTCGATGGTGCGCCGCAACGCGCAGTAGCCGCCGTGAACCGGTGAGGAGCGCACCTCTCCGCGCTCCTCCCACCGGGGTCCCTCGCGGGACATCCGCTCAAGGACTCCGGGGGCAGGGAGGACTGGCGGGGCAGCGCCCCTCCACGTCCCGAGGCGTCGTCTGCGTGCAGCCAGACACCCGGGCGAAGCTGTTCGTCGCCAGGAAGTCCACGGCGTCCGAGCCATTCCATCCGCGCAGGATGCCGTGCCCCGCGCTGTCCTCGATGCGCGAGTTGGCGATGAAGGGCGCCCCCGGTTGTTGGAAGACGAGGATGGCCGAGCTGACGTCGAACGAGCCGGGCAGGTAGTTGCAGCCGTAGCCCGAGCACTGGCAGGCGCCGCCCGCATGGCGGACCCACACGGACTCCAGCCGGCTGTCCGGGCTCAGCCCGTCGAAGCGGATGCCCGCCCAGTCTCCCGCGGCCGGCGTCGCCCGGGCGGAGGTGAAGACGACGGGACGCGAGGCCGTGCCCACGGCGATGAGCGCGCTTCGGTTGTCATACACGCGGAGCGTCGTGTTGGGTTGGAAGCGCAGCTCGACGCCCGGCTCCACGGTGACGGTGGCCTGGGCGCTGGAGCTGCCCACCTGCAGCCCCTCCAGGACGTAGGGCACGCCCAACGCCCTCACCGTGGCATCCACGCCCACGTAGAAGACGCTGGAGGACGCCACGCCAGGGCTGACGAAGAGGGTGTCCGAGCGATTGCCCGTATAGGTACCGGAGGGCAACGTGCCCAGGGCATTGGGATTGATGGCCAGCGGCTCCGGACGCGCCTCACTCCCCGAGTCGCGAATGACCAGCGCCGTGGAGCCTTCGGCGAAGCCGCTCGTGCCATTGAGCACCACGCCCGGCCCTCGCGAGCCCTCGATGGTGACATGGTCCACGAAGAGCGGCCTCGGGCCGGGCAGGTCCGCGCCCGCGCTCACGCGCACGGTGGCCTCGGCGGACGCGGGGTTTCCACCGCCCGACAGCACCGTCCACGTCAGCCGCGCGGAGCCCCCGGTATAGATGCGGAACTGGCCCCAGGGCTGGCTCGCGTCCTGGGGCTCGAAGCGCACCGGACGCTCCTGCGTGCCCGCGGCGACGAGCGAGCCACCACTGTCCAGCCCGATGGAGCGGGCCGGGCCCATGCGCACCACGGCACACGGCTCCACCGTCACCGCCGCGCGCACCAGCAGGTCCCCGACGACGACATGCGGATTGGAGGCAGACCACGTCTCGGGAGCCGAAATGGTGCCCTGGTGCTCGATGGGCGCGCCCGTGGGCGTGGAGCACGTGGGCCCGGGCTGCCCCGCGTCCGGCTGCCCCGAGGGCTCTCGTGGCTGGCAACCCGACAGGCCAGCCGCCATCATCGACAACGTCAACACACAGCGTCGCAAACAAGGGTTCATGGTTGTCCCTCCTGTAGCCCACTCCCAGGCGCCTCGGGTTCTTCGTGTCATGGGCTCTCCCCTTCATACCCTGAATTCATGCAATTCAGTTGTTCCTGTGAAGCAATGGATGTAGGGTATGGCCCCTTTCAAAGCAGGGGGCCACATGCAAAGCGTTGGCTGGTACCGGAAGTCGTCGTGGGTCGTCCTCGCCTCCATCCTCATGGGGGTGCTGGGTTGTGAACCGCCCGAGCCGGAGGAGACGCCGTCCACTCCGGTCCTCGTGCGCCAGTCCCTGCGCAAGGGGAACGTCACGTTCGTCGAGCGCTCGGATGGAGTCCGGACGCCCACCGTCGATGTCTCGTACTTCCGGCCGAGCGCCGAGGCCCTCGCGGGCTCGACGCCCGTGACGGAGGCGGGCTTCACCATGCTCGCGCCCACCAGCTACTCGCTGGCGGCCTGGCAGACGCCCATCCGGGACCAGGCCGATCGCGGCACCTGTGGTGTCTTCTCCTCCGCCGCGGCCATCGAGGCCCGCTACCGGCGCGACTACGGCATCTCCGTGGATCTCTCCGAGCAGTACCTGATGCACATCGTGAAGAGCACCAGCCTCGACTACCCGCGGAGGTACCAGTACGAGAACCAGAGCTCGTACTGGTATGGCGCCGGCTCGCACTCCCTCTCGCTCGCGCTCTCCTACGCGCTGCCGCTCGAGAGCGAGGTTCCCTACCTGAACCAGTCGGGCATGGATGCCGTGCGGCGCTCGATTCCCGCCGCGGGAGAGCTGATCTGGAGCGGAGATCCCGCGCAGAACCCCACCACCCAGGCGCAGATCGACGCCTTCGAGTACTCGCCCCTGTACATCCCGCAGTCGGCGCGCAACAACGCCCGGTACGGCGTGAGCAGCTACACCCTGCTCGACTGGGCGCAGGCGCGTGACACCGCGCTCATCGAGAACTACATCGCGTCCAACCGGGAGGTGGCCATCGATGTCGAGCTCAAGTGGCGCTACAACGCCACCACCGGCATCCACGAGTACGACTCCTCGGTGAATTACGGCGGTCACTCGATGCTGATCATCGGCTACGACCGCTCGCAGCAGTACTTCCTGCTCAAGAACTCCTGGGGCGGCAGCGCGTACGTCAAGGTCTCCTACGGGTTCATCCAGAACGCGTCCTATGGGGGCGCCGTGGTCAACGGCGTGACGGATCCCAACGCGCCGGTGCGCAAGGGACAGTGGCTGGGCACCTGGGACATGAACCACGACGGGTGGACCGGGAAGCTGGTGGTCCGCCGCATCCCCCACCCCGCCAACGCCGCCACCCGGCTGGGGAGCTATTCCGGGCGCAACGCCAATGGCTATCTGTTGGATGACAACCGGGGCATCTACTTCCGCGTGGCCGACACCACGAGCGACACCGCGCCGGGCACCATGACCGGCCAGCTCTTCCAGATGTACATCCACGGGTGGGATCGGCAGGACGCCTCGGGCTACACCTGGGACGCGGGGAACACCCGGTACGGAAGCGTGCTCAAGCGCTCGGGGCTCTACATCCCCTACGGCAACTCCTTCACCGCGAGCCGGTGGCTGGGCACCTGGTACATGAACCACGACGGGTGGCGCGGCCGGCTGCAGATCACGAGCTACAGCGCCAGTGGCAGCCTGTGGGGGACGTACACCCAGGATGGCGGCTCCCCCGTCAACGTGACGGGGACGTTCGACACCGCGCGTCCCTCCACCGCGACCTTCGCCATCCAGTTCTCCGGCGGGGCGCAGTACTTCTACGTGCACCACTTCAGCTGGTCGCAGAACTTCTTCGCCGGAGTGACCTACTGGAACGGGTACCCCTTCGGCGTGCAGGGCACCAAGTAACGCTCCGAGCGGGTGCGCGGGCTCGACAGGCCGCGCACCCGCCTGAAGCCCGAGCGTCGTTCACGTCTGACGGCCAGGGGCCGATGCTCTTCGTGAAGCAGTACTCGGTCCAGCCCAGGATGTCGGCCATCAAGAGGCGTGGCACGGTGGCTACGAGATGGACGGAGCGTCGACAAGCCTATCGCTGCTGAGCCTGCTGCTGGGCCCACGCCTCGGGGAGGAGCTCCGCGAGGCGGGAGGCGGGGAAGCGGGTGTCGCCGAGCTTGGGCAGCACGTCGCGGAAGTAGGCCCACGGGTCCATGCCCAGCCGGTAGCAGCTGAGCACGAGGGAGTAGACATGGGCGGCGCGGTGGCCGGCCGCGTCGCTGCCCAGGAAGAGCCAGTTCTTGCGTCCGAGGACAATGAGCTTGATGAGGCGCTCCACC
>NZ_DASUNC010000055.1:0-29500 GCF_036277355.1 Archangium sp. | reverse complement strand
CGGGAATGACCCGCACAACACTTGCGCCGACCTGATGCCGGACAACAGCTTCCCCGGCTGGGATGTGTTCGTGAATGGCAAGAACTTCGACGCGCTTCAACTGGCCACGCGCACCCTGTGGGACGTCAAGACGGATGACTTCGACAAGCACAGTCGTCGTTCTCAGCAGTTTTTCATCGAGATGAAGCTACCGGAGCTGCAACGGGAGCGCAGGCTCGCGGAAGAATGCGGTTATGGCTTTGTCGTCGGCGTCCGCAGTGAAGCACACAGAATCGCCCTGGAGCGCGCGGATCGCAGACTTCATGTCGTTGTCATGGACTGGTGCTGAAATGCCGGGAACGAAAGAGGATATTGGCATCACGGTCTATGCGCCTGCACTCGAGGGCGATGACGGCCGGCCTTTGGCTATTGTCCGAGGGATGGAACGTGCGCTTCCCGGTTTACGCCTGGGGTGGACGACGTCTGGGAAGGAAGACCTGATTGCATTGCCTCACCGCGATGAGTGGGTCGCGGCCCACAGGACGAGCGGAGGGTTTCCGTTCCTCTGTAACGATGACGATGACCACCTTGTCACGATTGCCGGGCGGGAGAACCCGGACGGTCTTGCCGCGGGGAGCCCGCCGCATCTCGAAGTCAATGTGACCATGCTCCTGAATGCAGCCGGGATTGCCGTGGTAGCGGGTGCCCTGGAAGCGGCAGCAGAGGGTGCACGCGCGTTCTGGGGGCACGCGACGCCGTCTGACGCGGCCGTCGAGATTTCGCGGCAGACGAGAGATCCCGTGCGGAAGCCGGGGGTCCCGCCGCGAGGGCTGCCAGCGCTCAGGTTTTCTGATGACATCCGCGCCCCTGAGATTCCGCACTGTCTCGGGTGGCTCAACTACTGGTCGGCCGCCGCCGCACGAGCCATCGGCTTTCCGGACCCCTCCCGCGACGCGGAGCTGCTGTCGCGCGCTCGGCGCACCGCGACGGGCGGGTGGGTCGTGCAGCTCACCGAGGCGCCGCTCGACCTGGACGACCCCGCCCACCTGGACGCGCTCAAGCGGGCCTACGAGCGCTTCCCGGAGATCGGCGGGCGCGCGGCCCCTTGAGGCCGACACGGCTCGTGGAGCCGAACAGGGGCGATGACCGGCAGCCTGCAGGCAGGGCGCGCAAGGATTGAATGCCCTGCACCCGTCCTGTCAAGTTGGCCCCACCCTGCGCACTTTCCCACTTCTCAGGTATGGCCTGCTTCTCGTCCTGATGGCGTCCCCGGCACCGGCCAGGGATGAGGCGGAAAAGCTCACGATTCGGACCCTCAAGGTGCCGGCCCATCCAGGCCAGGCGGCTCCGTCCATCTACGTTTCCTGGCAGGTGGTGACGGCGCTCCGCTTCGAGAAGGAGATCGATCCGGAGAAGACGAAGTTCCTGGCGTGGGAGGGACGTTTCGAGACCCCGCTCGTAGGCGGCAAGAAGGTGGTTCTAGAGCCGCTGCGTGACCTCGACGACGGCGAGGCGCTGCCCCTGCTGGTGACGCTCGTTGACGGGACGGAGTTCACGTTCCTCGTGAAGCCCAAGAGGCGCGAGGACTGGTTCTGCACTCGGGTGTACCGCGGGGCCAGACAGGTACCTTCCTGTATGAGTCGGAGTACCCGGCACAAGGCTGGAGCCGTGCGCGGCGCGTGGTGTTGGTGCTGGTGCAGAGGAAGGAGGAGCTCTTTCCCCATGCCTTCTGGCTGGTGACGAGCTGGACGCGGGAGCAGATGTCCGCCGAGCAGTTGCTTACGCACTACCGCCAGCGCGGCACGGCCGAGGGTCACTTCGGAGAGCTCATGGACATGCTGGCCCCGGCGCTCTCCTCGGCCAGACGGCCCAAGTCCAACGACCAGGGCCATCCGCCCGTGCGGCGCTCGGTTTCAATCGAGGCCTTCGCCAACAACGAGGTGCGCCTGCTGCTCAACGCACTGGCCTACCACCTCGTGCACGCCGCGCGCGTACTGCTGGAGCAGGCCACGTATCAGGAGAGAGCGCCTGTCGTGGAGCCAGCGCGGCTGTTTCCGGTACAGGTGAGAGCGGCCCCGGTGGTGAGCGGGAGCGACACCCTCGAGGTGCTCATCGCCAGCGGCAGGCGCGTGAGCTTCGCGATGCGCACGGCCGCTGGTCCGCGGTCCTGTCCACTCGACGTGCCGAAGACCCGTGCACCCCCAGCCCGAGGGCCAGCGCGACGAGGCGCACCGGCTCCTATTCCTCGACGTGCTGCCCCAGTCCTGGACCATCAGGACTGTGCCAGGCAGGCCTCTTCGTAGTCCCACCGGTCCTGCTCGCGGCCTTCATCCAATATCCGCTTCAGTTCATCCCATGAGACGGATGGAGGCACATCGAGCGCGACCAGGCCTCGCAGGTGGCTCTGTTCCGTCGAGCAGCCCAGTTGCTTGAAGAGTCCATGCACCTCGGGAAGTTCGTCATGGCCGTACACGACGACACGGACCGTGCTGTGTCCCGAGGGGTGGACGACATCTTTGTAGAGAAGCTGGTCCGCGTCCAACTCCGCCGAGACGATGTCATCCACGGCAATACCCGTAGCGAAGAATGGGATGTTGTCGATCTTGTAGAGACCCTCACCCACCGTGGTGGCCCAGAGTGTTTCCGCATTGGCGGGAGGATAGCCATCCTCATCCTGCTCGAGGTGAAAGAGGATTTTGACATGTTGATCGGTTGGTGTCCCTGTCATGCGGCTCACGGTGCTTTATCGCTCTTTTTATCGCTCTTCTTGATATTACAATCTCTACAGAGAACCTGGCCGTTATCTGGCTCGCCCTCGCCTCCTTTTGCTCGTGGGATGACGTGTTCGACCTGCGCCTCGTTCTTGGGCGGAGTGACGCCTTGTTGATGCTGCTTTGCTGGAACGGCTTCCACGCTACAGATTTCACATTTGTTTTTCCCGTCATTCTTTTCAGCGTTCTCCTTTTTGACAGCCGCCTTCCCCTTCTTGGTGAAGGGCATTCCCGCTCGCTTGCCAGCCAGCATGCTGACCTGCGGCGCGTCGGGGCCGATGTCAGTGCGAAGCCATGTGGCCGGTTGTGTCTCAGCGGACTCCGGCAGATGATTGTCGAACCTGCTCGCTTCCCCCTGCGCTCCAATCAAGAGGGGGATGAATACCCACCAGGGTGTGAAGCCATTGCATGCCCGCATCTTGAGCCATGGTGACGAGCGCGGACAAGAAGGTTCGACTCGTCAAGGGATGACCCGCGTAGAGGCGGAATGGGGGCGGTGTGGAGGGAGATGGCTGGAGCCGAGGGGGCGAGGAGGGCTGCTGACGGGCAACTCCCTGGGGCACACGCCGGCCCAGTGGCCTCCCCAGGGGGTGGCAGCAGGGGCGTGGGCGTCTTTGGCGGCGTGACTGCTCGAGGCTCGACACCATCTCAACCCTACTGTCCACGTAACCGGGGCAAGCCCACCGTGCCTCAGGCTCCCTCCCTCTGGCTCACCCCCGCTGCTTGCGGCGGCGCGACATGATGCGGCTCAGGGCCTCCTCCGTGATGCCGAGATAGGCCGCCACGTCGCGCTGGGAGACGCGGCCCTTCAGGTGCGGGTGCTCCTCCCAGAAGCGCACGAGGCGCTCCTCCGCGGTCAGGTCGAGGAACTCCTGCTCGCGGCGCTCCTTGAGGATGAAGTGGTACTCCGCCACCCGCCGCGCCAGCCGCTCCCAGCACACGTGGCCCCGCTCGAGCGCCTCGAGATCGCTCGTCCGGAACACCAGCACGCGGCTCGGCTCGAGCGCTTCGATCGCCGTCATCGAGGGCCGCCGTTGCAGCATCTCCGCGTAGGCGCCAATCAGCTCGCCCTCCGCGCGGAACGCCTTGATGGACTCGGCGCCGCCCGCCGACACACGCACGGCCCGGAAGACCCCCTGGAGCACCAGCGCGAAACGGTCCGACGGCGCTCCGGGCTGGAGGAAGAGCTCGCGTCTGGCCAGCACCTGCTCCGATGCCAGCGCCTCGGCCTTCTCCCACTCGTCCTCGGGGAGGGAGACCTGCGCCGCGAGGCGCTCGAAGAGCTTCGGGAATCTCATGGGGGAGTCCCCTCGGGTTGATCCAGGTCAAGGCGGCGGCCGGCCCGGATGCCGTACACCAGCACGCATGACCTTGAACGTCTACGCCGTGGCCACCCCCTTCGTCATCGTCCTGGCCCTCGCGGAGTTCGCGTACTGCGTGGCGAGGCGCAACGGCTACTATAGCTTCCAGGACTCCATCGCGAGCATGGGGACGGCGGTGATGAACCAGTGCGTCAACGTGGCGGTGGCGCTGCTGGTGCTGCCCCTCTTCACGCGGCTCGGCCAGTTCGCTCCGTGGCGGCTCGACGTCTCGTCGCCGCTGTCGCTGGTGGCCCTCTTCCTCGGGGTGGACTTCCTCTTCTACTGGTTCCACCGCTTCGGCCACCGCACCAACATCGGCTGGGCGGCGCACTCGCCCCACCACTCCACGGAGGAGCTCAACTACGCGGTGGCGCTGCGCGCGAGCGTGACGCAGCGGCTCTTCTCGTTCCTCTTCTACTGGCCGCTGGTGCTGGTGGGCTTCCCACCCGAAGCAGTGCTGGCGATGGTGGCATTCCACCTGGTGCTGCAGTTCATCCCGCACACCCGCGTCATCCCCAAGCTGCCCCGGTGGGTGGAGTCCTGGCTGAATACGCCCTCGCACCACCGCGTGCACCACGCGCGCAATGACGCCTACCTCGACAAGAACTACGCGGGCTTCCTCATCATCTGGGACCGGATGTTCGGCACCTACGCCGAGGAGGTGGAGCCCTGCTCCTACGGCCTCACCACCCCGGCGAACACGTGGGACCCGACGGCCATCAACTTCCAGGCCTGGGCCCGGCTCATCGGCGACGCGCTCGCGACGAAGAGCACGTGGGACCGCCTGCGCATCTGGGTGATGCCCACGGGCTGGCGGCCGGCGGACCTTCCCCCGCGCGCGTTGGGCTATTGGAAGCAGGACGGCGTGGAGGTGAAGTTCTCCTCGACGGAGCTGCCCGGCATCCGGCGCTACCTCGTCTTCCAGTTGTTCGCGTCCATGCCCTTCATGCTCCTGGTGAGCCACCATGCCTCACCGCTGTCGGGCGGGAGCAAGCTGGTGCTGAGCCTGCTGCTCTGGGGCATGGCGACGGCCTGGAGCGGGATGCTGGAGTCCAAACGCTGGAGCCTGCCGCTGGAGCTGGCGCGGGTGCTCGTCATGGGCGTGGCGGTGACGGTGTGGCTGATGCGGGCCGGCGCGCCCCAGGCGTGGAGCGCCCTCTGCGCGGCCTGGCTCGCCCTCTCGCTCACCTGGCTGGTGGTGGGAATCATCGGGCCGCTCCGGCCCCCCGTTGCGGCGAGGCCCGACGGGGGCTGAGCCACCTCACCTCGCCGGGGACGGCTCGCACCGCTCGAGCGCCCACACCTTTCAGGTGACGGCGTGTGGCGTCCCTGGTACCTCCGCCTCGGGCAAACCTCACGAGGTTCCACGGCGTCGGTGGCATTGTCCCACCGCCCACGGGTCCGCCCTTGCTCCGCGGAATCCCCCTTCCGTAGGAGGTGGCCATGCGTCTCCGCGCATCCATCGCACTTCTGCTCCATGTCTCTGCCTGCGCTACGCCAGCGCCCAGCCCCAGAGAGCCACCGGCCCGGAACCCGAGGCTCGACAACCTTCAGAGAGCGGCGGCACTGCCCTGGACGGACGGGGGGCGTTGCGCCGTCCAGGAGGCTTCCGAGCCCTGGCCCGTGCTGGCGGAGCGGTGCTTTCATGCCCTCGACCATGACCGCATCGAGTTTCACGACATCACGGGACGATGCGCGGTCGCCTCGGCGGGGGCGGGAGCAGGGGCCATGGGGCTCGGGGTCTGTGTCCTCGCGGCGCCGGAGCTCGTCGTGGGGGCAGTAGTCGTCGCGGGCGTGGTGGTGGTGGGCTTCGCCATCAAAGAGGCGTTGGATACCTACGCGAAGAAGAGGGGCCGTCCCCAGGTAAGGCCCATGCCTGAAACGCGGCCCGTGCCTGAAACAAAGCCCGCCCCGCCGAAACCCTCGCCGAAGAAAAGGCCCAAGCCGGAGCCAAAGGGGCCGGATTTCCCTCCTTTGGAGCCACCCGAGACTTCGGAGCGAGAGCGCCGCAGGTGCGAGCCCGATCCAGTGCCGTACCACCTTGGCGGTAATCCACTGCACGACACGTGCGCCGACAGAATTCCGAACAACAGCTTCCCCGGCGGGGATGTGTTCGTGAATGGGAAGAACTTCGACGCGCTGCAACTGGCCACGCGCACGCTATGGGAGGTCAAGACCGACAACTTCGACAAGTTCACGCCCGACCTTCGGAGAATTGTGCTCGACAACCAGGTGCTGGATTTGCAGTACGAGCGCGGTCTTGCTCTGGCTTGTGGATTCAACTTCCGGGTCGGCGTGCGAAGCCCCGCGCACAGAATCGCGCTGGAACTCGCGGAGCCAGAACTCGCGGGCATTATCGAAGTCATGGAATGGTGCTGAGATGCCAGCCACACAAGAAAATGAAATTGCCATGATCGTCTATGCACCTGCACTCGTGGGCGACGATGGCCGCCCTTTGGCCGTTGTTCATGGAATGGAACGCACATTCCCTGGCTTGCGCCTGGAATGGACAATCTCTGGCGAGGGGAAGCTGCTCCGGGTACCGCAGCGTGAGGCATGGCTCGCCCAAGGGAGGCCGACCGGAAGGGGGTTTCGGCTCATTTGCAATGGCGACGAGAGCTACCGGGTAACGGTTTCTGGATGGGAAAGGCCGGCGGGCCTCTCCCCGGGAGGGCAGGCACAGTTTGAAGTCCAGGCAGCCCTGCCGCTCGACGCAACCGGCATCGCGGCGGCAGTGGAGGTGCTGGAGGCCATGGCGGAGGGTGCTCGCGCGTTCTGGGGGCACGCAACGCCTTTCAGCGCAGGGGTGGACATCGCGCGCCAGACGAAGAATCGGCCAGACGACCTGGCGCCGCCTCCCCGTGGGCTGCCGGTGATCAAGTCCCCCAGTGCCATGCGCTCACCTGAGATTCCGCATCGCCTCGGGTGGCTGAACTACTGGTCGGCTGCTGCTGCCCAGGCCATCGGATTCCCGGACCCCGCCCGCGACGCGGAGCTGCTTTCGCGCGCACGGCGTACCGCGACGGGCGGGTGGGTCGTGCAGCTCACCGATGCGCCGCTCGACCTGGACAACCCCGCCCACCTGGATGCGCTCAAGCGGGCCTACGCGCGCTTCCCGGAGATTGGCGGACGCGTAGCCCCTTGAGGGGCACGGCTCACTACTCGCCGAGGGCCCCGTAGTGCACGACGCGGAAGCGGGCGCCCTGGGCCTCGCGGATGCGGGCGGCGAGCGCCTCGTGCAGCTCGGGCGTCCAGGTGGTCCACTGGTCGAAGAAGCGCGCGGCGGCGGCCTTGTCTCCCGCGTGCTGGAGCGCAAGCACCTCCTTGAGCAGCGAGGCGACGGTCTCCGGGTAGCGCTCGTACCGGAGGGTGAGGCGGGCGGTCTTCGGGTCGGCCTCGAGCAGCCCATGCGAGAGGAACCAGTTGAACTGGATGAGCTGCATGGTCTGGTAGGGCTGGTCGCGGCGAGGCTTCGCGTTCTGCAGCGTGCGCTGGGAGTTCCCCTCGGGGGCGAGGCCGCTCGCGTGGGCCTCCACGGTGGCGGCGCGCCAGACGCGCTCGTCGGCGGCGAAGATGTCCGGGTTCTTCATGATGTTGTCGCGCAGCAGGAGGGTGAGGCCGTAGCGGCGCGAGAAGAGCGGGTCATTGGGGAGGATGCTCGCGGTGTTGGTGCCCCGCGCCTGGCCGGAGCCGGCGATGACGTCGTAGACGCCGACGGGGATGTCCTCGCGCACGCGCCGGGGGTACACGTACGGCAGCGAGTCCTGGAGCGCCTGCAACCCACCGGGCGCCTTGCGCAGCCCGGCCGTGGCCTGCTCGTTCTCCAGCAGCAGGCTCATGCCGTGGAACGACTTCACCCCGAAGAGCGCGTCATCGTACGTCTCATAGGAGCCGATCTGCGCGTTGAGCCGCTGGAAGCGGCCCGTCACCCAGGAGGCATCGCCGCTCTCGGAGTCGTTGGAGAGACGGGCAGTTTCATGCGCGGCAGCCTACGGCGCCGGGGGCTCCTCGGAAGCGGGCGGGCCCCAGACGGACGCGGGATCCTCCAGGGCCTCGCCGATGTGACGCAGGACTCGAGCGACGAGGTCCGCGTCGAGCAGGCGCGCATCGAAGGTGCACGAGAGCGTCATCTCCTTGCCAGGAACGAGGGCGTCGCCTTCGAGCACGGGGACATCGCGCACGGCGCCGGAGGCGAGGTAGAGGGCCACGCGGGTGTAGGGCACCATGGCCAGCCAGGCGCGCTCCAGGCCGAGCGAGCCCACGTTGGAGACGGCGACGGAGCCGAAGGGGTCTCTCGGCATGCCCACCCACGCGAGGTCCATGTTGAGGGTGAACCAGACGAAGGAGAGCAGCCGGAGGACGGTGTTCATGACGAGGCCGGGGACGCGGTAGGAGCGCCGCTTGCCCCGCTCGATGACGGCGTCCCGGCGGTGGCGGACGTGCTCGACACGCTCCTGCATCGCGCTGGCGAAGCCCTGGAGCGAGAGCGCGTCCGCATCGTGAACGGTGGCGGTGGTGAGGTCCACGCGGCCGAGGTGCTCGGTCTGTACGACGAGGACACAGACGCTCACGCGCTTGCGCAACCAGGGCCGGTTCCAGCGGAGGATGGCATTGGCCTCGGGGTAGCGGCGGAGCGCATCGGCGGCGGCCTTGGCCACCAGGTGCGTCACCGTGAGGCGCTGGCCCGAGCGCGAGCGGAAGGCCTCCACATACGCGAGCGCGCGCTCCATGCGGATCTCGATCGCCGCATAGGCACTCGGGTCCCGGGGGGAGCTGTACGAGCCAAGGGCGAGGAGGGGGAAGTTCACGGGCTGGCGAGTCCTCTACCACCGGTCATCGGTGAAGAGGCAGTCGATCAGCTTCGCCTCACCCAGGGACACATTGCCGCACTGGATGTCGGGCACGGGGGTGAAGAGTGCCTCGTTGGTCAGGCGGTGAACGTGGAGCACGTCCCGCACGAGGGCCTCGACCTTGTCCGCATAGGACTTCGTCTCGGGGACGTCCTCGTAGAAGGTCTCCGAGGCCCACGATTTCTTCTCGACCAGATGGTAGCGCCGGAACGAGCTGTAGAGAACGAACACAGGCACGAGGATGCTGACCAGCACCACCACGGTCCTGACCTCATCCTGGCCGTCAGGAAGCTTCAGCACCTCCGGAAGATCGACCCTGACACGCCAGCAGTTGTCGTCGGAGAAGAGCACGGTCCAATCCTCGACCTTGCACTCCGGTAGTGCCTCGCGAAGCCTCGCGAGCAATCCTCTCCAACTCGTTGGATTTTTCAGCGCCTGCGCGCGCAGCTGCAACATGCGCTGGTACTGCTCGGATTCACCGTAGCGCTCGTTGTCACTGTACAAATTGACGGGGTAGTAGCGGTGAAGCAGTTCGATGAGCCGTGGCGGTGAGAAATCTTCGTTCATGGGAGCCTACTCCCGCGCAACCCGGAAAATTCGAGGTAGAACACTACCCGGAGCCCCTGCAAGTTGGTGGTCACCAATCACGCCCCGTCTGCCGTCACGTCCACCTCCTGACGTGCCCGCCACGGTCCGGTGGCGCACGCTCCCTCCGCCCGTCATAGATACGGCATGCGTACCTGCCTCGTGCTCTCCGCACTCGTGTTCCTCGCCGCCTGCTCCGGCTGCCGCAAGAGCCAGGCGAAGACAGCCCCCGATTGCATCCTCGTCGAGGACGACTTCGGCCCCGATGGCACCGTGCCCATCACCTTCGACGTCGTCGCCGAGGGCCTCGAGGTCCCCTGGGGCATCGCCTGGCTCCCCGGCGGCGATGCGCTCGTCACCGAGCGTCCCGGCCGCATCCGTCTGCTCCGCAACGGCGCCCTCCAGCCCGCTCCCGTCGCCACCGTGAAGATCTCCTCCGCTGGCGAGAGCGGCCTGCTCGGCATCGCCGCGCATCCCTCCTTCGCGAGCAACCGGCAGATCTACCTCTACGTGACCACCGACGAGGGCGGCTCGACGCAGAACCGCGTGGAGCGGTGGATCCTCTCCGAGGACCACACCTCCGCCACCTTCGAGCGCGTCATCTTCGGCGGAATCCCCGCGGCGAAGTACCACGACGGCGGGCGCATCCGCTTCGGCCCCGATGGCATGCTCTACGTGGGCACGGGAGACGCGCGCGAGCCGGACAACGCACAGAACGTGGACACGCCCTCCGGCAAGCTGCTGCGGCTCACCCCCGAGGGCGAGGTGCCCGCGGACAACCCCTTCCCCGGCAAGCCCGTCTTCCTCCTCGGTGTGCGCAATACCCAGGGCTTCGACTGGAAGGACCGCGACACGCTCTACTTCACCGACCACGGCCCCAGCGGCGAGACGTTCCGCCGCGGCCATGACGAGGTCAGCGTGGTGCGCAAGGGGGACAACCTCGGCTGGCCCACCGTCTACAGCTGCGAGTCCGGCGAGGGCCTCATCACCCCGTCCCTCACCTGGGAGAGCGCGGCCCCCCCGGGCGGAGCCGCCATCTACACCGGCGACGCCATCCCCGAGTGGAAGGGCTCCCTGCTCATCGGCACGCTCGGCTCACGGCACCTGCACCGCGTGGTCTTCTCCCAGGAGAATCCCTTCCAGGTCGCCCAGCACGAGGTGTACCTGCGCAACGAGTGGGGCCGCCTGCGAGAGACGATCATGGGCCCGGACGGCCACCTCTACGTCACCACCAGCAACTGCGACAGCCGCGGAGACTGCACCGCGCGCAAGGACGTCATCCTGCGCATCCGCCGCTGAACGAAGCAGGGGCCGCGTGCCCGGCCAGGCGCACGCGGCCCCCCAGGCTCACCAGCGCACCGAGTCCACGTACAGCGTGCCGGACCAGGCGGCATCGGTGAAGAGCTCGAGGCCGAGCTGGTACAGCGGCGACACAGCGTTGGCGGGCACCTGCACGGTGACGGTGCTCCAGTCCCCGGCCTTCAGGGACGTGGAGGCCACCCACGAGCCCGTCCACTGCCAGCCCCCCGCCGAGCCCTGCTGCACATAGGGCTGGACGGCCGTGATGCGGCTGCCGGCCGGGACCCAGACGCGCATGGACACCGTCCGGCCCGCGGGCACGGCGGCGTTGAGCACCGAGACGCGGGACATCCCCGCCGCGGTGCCACCCATCGTCACCGCCAGCGAGCGGCTGCCCGCGTCCGCCTTCGCGGTGGACGACACCACGCCCTTCACCAGCGCCCCCGAGAAGCTCCACCCCTGCGCGTCCGTCTCGAAGCCGTACCGCACGGTGTCCGTGACCGGCGTCGGCGTGGGAGTCGGCGTCGGCGTGGGAGTCGGCGTCGTGGTGGAGCCCGCGGGGATGGCGAGGCCACCGGCCTTCAGGAAGGCACCCGCGCGGCTCTTCAGGAAGAGCTGGCCGTCCGAGTACACGTCGTGGGTGTGCGAGGCCTGCTGGCCCTCGCCCCGGCCGAAGAGCAGCGCGATGACTCCGCTGCCCGCGAACTTCTCGCGGTGCACGGCGCTCCCGGTGCCGAAGAAGTACTCGGCGCGGTTGTCCTTGTAGCCCGAGCCCGGCGTATTGGCCGCGTAGGGCTTGTTCAAGCTGCTGGAGTTGCCCTCCGGAAGCTGCCACAGCACCCAGCGCTTGCCCGAGGCCACGTTCCACAACCGCAGCCACTCGGCGTACCGGTTGAAGCTCTTGGACGAGATGGAGGCCGAGTCGCTCGCGTCCCACCACCGGTCCTGCCCGTACTGCTTGTAGAAGTCCGAGTCGCGGTCGAGCGGGTCTCCCACCAGCACGTCATAGGTGGCCCCCGTGACGTTGGCGCCCAGGCCCAGCGGCTTGAGGAAGTTGTAGACCTTGTCCACCTCGGGCTGCAGCGCGTCCGTCACCGAGAAGTACGCGATGTCCTTGCCACTGGCCCACCCCGAGATGTGGATGCCCAGGATGACGTTGGTGGCGCCCACCGCCTTGCGCAGCTGGAGGAACGAGAGCCCCCACCCGGCCACCGTGTTGGGCAGCCCCGCCAGCTCCGGCATCCCCGTGGCCGCCACGGCCGCGTAGGCACTGGGGTTGTTGTTCGAGTACTTCTGGAGGTACCCAAAGCCATCCGCCTCCATCAGCACGAGCACCGGCTTGCCGAACTCCCTGGCCCGCTGCATCAGCACCTTGAAGTCGGAGAAATAGCTCTTCATCGTGGTGGCGTTCTGCGCCTTGGCGAGGAACTGGTCCTCGCCGCCACCCGGCTCTCCGTTGACCTGGTAGTACTGGATGGCCGGGATGAAGCCCTGGGTGGCGGACTCCGTCAGGAACTGCTTGCCCCAGCTTCCATCCGCGGCGGACCAGCCCCAGTTGTTGACCCAGCCCTTGGTGAAGTAGCGGTAGCGCACGTCCCAGGGCACCGCGCTGTCCTTCATCCACGTCTGGGGGGCTTCCTCGAAGAGGCCCACCAGCAGGCGCGCGGGAAGTCCCGCGGGGATGGAGCCGGCGGGCTGCGTCGCCAACGGCGCTTCCCGGGTGTCCAGCGTGTCCAGCGTCGGATTGTCGGAGGAGAGATCTCCGGGCAGCTCGGGACCACAGGCCGCGCACGCCAGGAGAGCAAGCGATAGGAGGAAGTGTTTCATGGGGCCCCCAACCCCCACGGGGCCCTCCCCTTTCCCGACGTCCTGGCGAAGCACCAGGGATGGCTCCGGGGGCTCGCCTCCCGGGTAGCTCCGGTGTGACACCTGGCCACAAGGCAACCCGTGCACAAGCCCGGCGCATCTGCGAGTCTTGGGGCCGCGTGCACCTCGAAATGCCCCTCATCATCGGCCTGATGGTGGCCGCCAGCTCGCTCGCCATCGCCGCCAAGCGCGTGCGGATTCCGTACAACGTCGCGCTGGTGGTGGGGGGTCTGCTCCTGTCCGTGGGAGGAATCTTCCCGGGCATGCCTCCGCTCAACCCGGAGGTCGTCTTCCTCGTCTGCCTGCCGCTGCTGCTCTTCGAGGGCGGCATCACCGCGGACGTGGCCAACGTGCGCGCCAACCTGCTGCCCATCGCCACCCTGGCCACCCTGGGCATGGTGCTGGCCATCGCCGCCACCGGCACGGCGCTCCACTACACCCTCGCGCTCGCGTGGGGGCCCGCCCTGCTGCTCGGGGCCATGCTCGCCGTCACCGACACCGTCTCCATCCTCTACGCCTTCCGCCGTGCCCCCGTGCCCCGCCGCCTCTCCGGCATCATGCAGGGCGAGAGCCTCTTCAACGACGGCACCGCGCTCGTGGCCTACGCGGCCATCTCCAGCATCGTGGTGAGCGGAGAGTCCTCGTTCTCGCTGCCGCTCCTCGGCGCCAAGGTGGTGGGCGCCACGCTCGGGGGCCTGGCCATCGGCCTCACCCTGGGCCTGGTGGCCGGCTTCATCATCCGCCGCACCGAGGATCCGCTCGCGGAGATCATGGTGACCACGGCGCTGGCCTTCGCCGCCTTCGTCATCGGCGAGCAGCTGCACCTGTCGGGCGCCATCGCCGCGGTGATGGCCGGCCTGGCCACGGGCATCAACCTGCGGCGCCACGTGGCCCCCCAGAGCCAGGTGGCCATCCACACCTTCTGGGAGTACGCCGCCTTCGGGGTGAACACCTTCCTCTTCCTCTCCATGGGGCTCACCACCCGGCCCGAGACGCTGGTGCGCTACCTGCCGCAGACGCTGCTCGCGGTGGTCTGTGTCTTCGCCGGCCGCGCGGTGGCCATCTACCTGCCCTTCCTGCTGCTGCGCTGGCTGCGCCCCTCCGAGGCCGTGCCCCTGCGCTGGCAGCACGTCTTCATCCTCGGCAACATCAAGGGCGCGCTGTCCATCGGCCTGGCGCTCGGTCTGCCGGAGTCCACGCCCTCGCGCGAGCTGCTGGTGGCCATCGCCTTCGGCGTCTGTTTCCTGTCCCTGGTGCTCCAGGGGTTGATGCTCACGGACATCCTCAAGCGGCTGGGCCTCTTCCATGAGGATCCGGTGGCCTACGCGGTGGCCGAGCAGCAAGCGCGCCTCATCGCCAGCCGCGCCGCGCGCCAGGAGTTGGAGGAGCTGCACGACCAGGGGCTGATTCCCCGCGCGGCCTATGAGCACCTGCGCAGCGACTACCAGGTGGGCATCGCCGGCGCCGAGCGCGAGCTGCGCCGGCTCAGCGAGCAGCACCTGGCGCAGGGGGCGAAGATCGTGCTGGCCACGCGCCGCCGCCTCATCGACGCGGAGCGCACGGCGCTCTTGTCGGCCCGGCGCGCCGGCCTCATCCCCGAGGCCACGGCCGAGATACAACTGGCGAAGCTGGACTCGCGCACGCTGGAGCTGGAGCACGTGCTGGCGAGCGCGCAGGAGCACGAGGCGGACAGCGGGAGGAAGGTGTCATGAAGATCGTCATCGCGGGTGGTGGACGGGTGGGTGGGACGCTGGCGGCGCGGCTGGTGTCGGAGCAGCACCAGGTGACGGTGGTGGAGCGGGACGCGAACACCTGCCACCGGCTCTTCGAGGACATTGGCGTGGTGACGGTGTGTGGGGACGCGAACGACCCGTCGGTGCTGGAGTCGGCGGGCATCTCGGGGGCGGACATCGCGGCGGGGGTGCTGGCGCGCGACGCGGAGAACCTGGCCTTCGCCACGCTGGTGCGCTCGATGAGCAGCGCGCGCGTGATGGTGCGCATGTTGGACAGCCGCTACCGCCAGGCATACAAGCTGGCCGGGGTGAGCGAGCTGGTGGCGGAGGCCGAGGTGGTGGTGGCGAAGATGACCACGGCCATCGACTTCCCGCAGGTGGCGGGCTCGCTGCCGCTGGCGGCGGGGACGGCCATCCTCTTCGAGCTGGAGGTGAACCCGAAGGCGCTGGTGGCGGGGCGCACGGTGGCGCAGGTGCGCGCGCTGCCCGAATTCCCGCGCGAGTGCGTGTTCATCGGCGTGGTGGACCCGGAGGGCCGCATCACGCTGCCGGACGGGAACACGGTGCTGCGCGCGGGGCACACCATCATCCTCGTGGCGCGCCGCGCCGAGTTGGCCCGCGCCGTGGAGTGCCTCACCGCCGAGGCCCAGCGCCAGAGCGACACGCCGCTGGCGGAGATGTTGCGCAAGGTGGACTTCCTCACGCCGCTCAACGACGAGCAGCTGGCCTCGGTGGCGCGCGGCGCCGACTACCTGCGCAAGGAGGCCGGCGAGCTGCTCTTCAAGAAGGGCGACGCGGGCGAGTCCTTCTACGTCGTCGTCTCGGGCGAGGTGAACCTGCTGGCCGAGGGCGGACGGCTGGTGGAGGTGGTGAAGCCGGGAGGTTTCTTCGGGGAGATCGCCCTGCTCACGGGAGAGCCACGCGCCACGAGCGCCAGGGCCGCCACGGCGTGCGAGCTGGCCGCCGTGGGCCGCGATGACTTCCAGGGGATGGTGATGGCCAACCCCACGGTGGCGCTGGAGATGAGCCGCCTCCTCGGGCAGCGGCTGGCGAAGATGGCGCAGCAGGACCGGGCGCCCCAGAAGCGCAAGGGCCTGTTCGGCCGCTGAGCACCGACCTCCTCGGAAGAAACTCCTGCTGCCTCTACGACCGAGAGGCAGCATTGCAGGCCTTACCCTACCAGGACATATTCCTAACGGCGTCCAAGCCTATTAATTTCGAGTTCAGGCGCAAAGGCATAAAGGTCTACAATTCTTACGGTAGGAGTGCCATTGCGTCGCGAGCCTGCCTCAACAATACCAAGCGTCTTGAAGCTCTTAAGCGCCTCACCAGGATCGCTCTCACCGGCACCCTTCAACGCACGCAAGAACTTAACCTCGTCCTGGTAAGAATCGAACCCCCTGAGCAAATCAATACGACGCCGCTCATCAGGAGCACATTCCTTTTTCAATTCGGCCAATCTCTCAGTTGCCACCAGCGGGATTGCAGCACGAAGCGCAGGCGGGTCCAAGAGAGGAAGTTTGTCATCAAGGCTTCTCTTTCTTCGCTGCTCAAGAGCAAACCGCAAAAGCCACAAGGCGGCTCGCGGGAACATGCGATTCGCACCATCATGGAGACGTCCCCAAACCCAGGCCGTTGAGCGAGTGTTGCTCTCGCCCTCTCCCATTCGATTTCCCCAAATCAACGCAAGAGCACCAAGACGCTGTTGCTCCGTGCATTCCTCAAGTCGCTCGCGATCGATTCCCATACCAGCCAATCGCTTAGTAAATCGAGGAGATGCAACAGCCATCGCTCTCACAACAAGACGCCAGATTTCCTCTGGAGCCCAGTTGAGTACGACTCTCCGAGTCGCGTACTTTGCCTCTTCTTCGACGTTGAGAGAGCGGAAGATATCTTCGCGCAGGAAAACCTTCGCAGCCAAATGTCGTCGACTCACCCAAGAAACATTGGTTCGATCGAGCAACCCCTCGATCATGTCTGATCGACGGCGAATGTCTCGCATGGACTCTCCGAGCGCGACATCCAGATCATCGAACAACAAAGTCAAAGTCTTCCCTGCCCGACTGCATGTTCTATCTATCGACTCCCACATCTCATCAAGAACCAATGGTTCCTGAACAAGCTTTTTTACGGCATCCCGTACCGACTGAGCAGATGTTGACTCGACTAGCCGCTCAAGCGAAACCTTACGCTTACTTTCGCGCAAAATTTCAATCTCCATACCAGAAGAGCGCATGCGCGCAATTGCTCGCCCAAGAGCAAGCGCCGACCACATATGACTCCAATCACGCCCCTTGATGCGGTCAAGCTCTCTCAGCACATCCCGAGTGATAGGAGGCATACTAGTGCTGCCCGGCGTAAGCTGAGAATACCCATCAACAAATATGGTATTCTCTAGTGCCTTAGTTCCACTGCGGCGAGTAAGAGTATCTTTGTGCTCAAGGCACATACGTCTTAGGTAACTCTTACCAGTTCCCTTAGCACCAAGGACCAAGCACACCTCGTGTCGCACAAAATCATGCAGATCACGTGTGCTGGTAAAAAGATCCGCCAGCTTTTCGAAGTTCTCCTCATTCTCCGCTTGTGCAACCGGGATATCCGCTTCGCGCAAGACCTCCCGCACCCATCCAGGCTCTGGCGCAAGAATTGGCGCGGAAACATCAACAGGAACAAGCCGCTCTGCGAGTTCTCGATAACCCTCAACTGCCCCAGGAATCAACCGTCCCTCATTCTCAACAATGCGGGAGGCATAATCTATTGGGAGTATTTCAATATCGGGAGGCAACTCACCATCCGCGGCTGTCTCAAGATCCTCGTTGACCCCTGCACGAGAGTGCTCCATAACCACCCGAAGCTCGTCATGAATACGACGCCGAGCATCCTCGCCAGCAGGCATCATGCCAGCCACTACATGCACAAGCTTTGGTCTGCCAAGCGCTCGTCGATTCCGCTCCAAAGCATAAATCGCCGGCTCCATAGACATGAACGTACTTGGCGCTGGCGAAGCAAAGAAAGCGACCTCATCCGCCAGATCTAGCACTGTCATGGCAGATTCGTCGCAATACCCAGAACGTGTATCAACAAGAACGATTTCAGCTTCGCTAGCTCGAATTGCAACTCTCAGGAGGCGCCGGAGGGCAGGCTGCCCTCCGCGGTACAGCGAGGCCGGCGCAAGCGGACCTAACAATGCTTGCACGAATTCTGCATCAGCCAGAAGTGGTCCAAGCACATCCACACGGGAGTTTACGTCTTTTCCGCGACGCAGTGCTTGAGCGATCATTTCTTCAAGCTTTTCGTCTGAAGACTCATCCCCATCCCCAGCAGCCTTGACAAGTTTCTCAAATCTTGGCCGTCCATCCGGAGACAGGTCGTCTGACAAAGTCGCAACGAGACCAGGAGAATCAAGATCCAAGTCAAGCGCCAATACCTTCATTCGACGCCCAAGTAGTGATGACACATGAGCGAGCGCAGTTGAGCGCCCAACTCCACCTTTCAAACCCCAGAACGCCACCACTTTGCATTCAAAACCGCGGTCATCTACAACTTCCTCTTCGGGCTCCCTAAGAAGAGCATCTCCCCAAGTGGGGGTACCAACTGGTTCCGGGGAAAAGACAAGATTCGCCTCCTCCGGCTCAATGTCGGCAGGAGCTTTCAAAAACATCAATGTTCTTTCAGGAAGTTCGAACCCCGCCTCCGCCAACACCTCTCTCACGTGACTTTCTGGATCATCAACACCATCAAGCACATCAGCGAGAATCCTGAGGTCTATTGTTCCATCAAAAGTACGCCTGATACGCATCCGAGAAGGCTGCATCCCCTCGGACAGAATCTTCCGCAATTCGGAAATAGACGCAGTAGGGAAGCCAGTCGGGCGAACTTTACTCATGATTCAAACACCTTTTTCATCCAAATCACGACAACTTCGCAGCACTTCACAAACGGCTGGGCATGCTTCGCTTCTGGTCGTTTTCCACCATAGCGGTGCTGATACGGGTCTAGACCACCAAGCTTATAAATCGACTCTGTAAGCACCCTGTCGGCCGTACTCTTGACTCTCGCAGCCTGTCTATCCCAGAGCACAAGAACTGAGTGCCCCCGGCTACTATCAAATAGGTCTTCAGATACGCCTAAAGGCAGCCCAGTCTGGTCATTTGCGCCATGCCCGTGAAGCAGCGTTGCTTTTAAGGCACATTCCACGGCTAGCAGGGCGTACGTCACAGCACCATCGCAGTGCCAAATGCGTAGAGGCGGTACCTCTTCTATAACTCGTTCCCAAGCAAGTGGCGCCTCAAGCAAGATTCTGGCCTCCGCGAAACGTCGATTGGCGACGTCATAGAACATCTGTCTTGAAAATCGCGCTGCCACTGTCCTCTCCGGTGCCACATATCGTGCCTGAAGTAGCCCAAAGTCGAGTTCTGACTCTACATTGCTATCTACACTAGATCAGTTTGGTAGAACACGGTGCTACGCGCGGGCCACACCATCATCCTCGTGGCGCGCCGCGCCGAGCTGGCCCGGGCCGTGGAGTACCTCACCGCCGAGGCCAAGCGCCAGAGCGACACGCCGCTGGCGGAGATGCTGCGCAAGGTGGACTTCCTCGCGCCGCTCAACGACGAATCGCCCTGCTCACCGGAGAGCCGCGTGCCACGAGCGCCAGGGCCGCCACGGCGTGCGAGCTGGCCGCCGTGGGCCGCGACGACTTCCAGGGGATGGTGATGGCCAACCCCACGGTGGCGCTGGAGATGAGCCGCCTCCTCGGGCAGCGGCTGGCGAAGATGGCGCAGCAGGACCGGGCGCCCCAGAAGCGCAAGGGCCTGTTCGGCCGCTGAAGCACGGAGCTCCGGGCTCGCCCTTCAGGCGGCGAGCAGGAGCCGCTCCCGGGCCTTCGCGAACGCGTGCGCCGCGCGCACCAGCAACTCCAGGTTGCGCCGGACCTTGCCGGCATCCTCCACGAAGGCGGCGGTCTCATACGCGAGGCCCACGTGGTTACCCTGCACGAAGCTCACGCTCTCGGGGTTCACGAGCTCGTGGAGTGCCTGCTGGACGTCCGGGTCCTGGAGGAGCTTCTGGCCCGCCTCGACCGAGGCGCACTGGAAGATGTGGGCCTTGTCGAGCACGGGCTCTCCCGCCTTGAAGACGTTGGGAGTGCCCACCCCCTCGAACAATGCCGTCCACTTGCGCGGCGCGGCGACGAAGTGCCGGGGCAACTTCCCGGGCACTTCCACCCGCCCCACGTACACGTGCTCGTTCTCCTTCCTCCCGCCCATGCGCTCGCCCTTCTCCCGGAAGATGCGCACGGGCAGCCCCTCGAGCTCGCCGGAGAGGGTGCCTCCCCTCTCGTACGTCAGTCCGAGCGGCCCGGCCATGTTGGCCCAGGAGGCCTGCCGTTTCTCATCGAGCAGCTCCTGCTTCTTCGCGGCCCAGTAGCCATAGGTGAGGGAACCCGCCATGAAAACGAAGAAGGCGATGACCTCGGGCGAGCCCCAATCCAGGATGTCCATGACGCGCCCAGCATACCCCGCCGCGGCCCGCCCCGCTCCAGGAGCCGGGGTTCACGCCGGGGGCGCGCGTCGACCTGTGAGGGCCAGGAAGAGCACCCCGCCCAGCGCCGCCACGCCCAGCCAGGTGCCCACCCATCCGGCGGGCGTCATCCCGGGCTCCACGGTGAAGGAAGACTGACCGGGAAGCAGCCGCACCCCGAGCAGCCCCTGCTCGGAGAAGGTCTCCAGGGCGCGCTCGCCGTCCCCCGTGGCGCGGTAGAAGTCATAGGCCACCACGGGCAGCACGAGCGGACCGCCCTGGGGTGCATCCACGCGCACGCTCCACCGCGAGCCGTCGCGCTCCGCCTCGAGCACCTGGATGCCTCCACCCGGCACCGGTGAATCGGACACGCGCTCCACCCACTGCTCCACGGGGTGGGTGCGAGGCAGGTACTCGCCGTTGGCCGTGAACCCGCTGAAGCCATTGCGCCGCAGCGTCCACGGGTTGATCGCCGCGTCATCCCAATCCCCCACCAGGCTGTTGGTGCGCAGGAAGGGCGGCGTGGACAGGGCGAGCACCACCGTCGCCCCGGTGATGATGGCGCCCAGGCGCGGGCTGATGGGCGCGCGGGCCAGGAAGAGCCCGGCGGCGGCGAGCGAGAGGAACGCCGTCACGCCCAGCAGGCGCCAGGGGAACTGGATGGCGCTGAACGCCGTGGGCAGCACGCTCACGAAGGGAAGCGGGGCCACCATGAAGAGGAGACAGCCGGCCCACAGCACGGCCAGGCCCTTCGCGAGCGCCGTCAGCCGCGCGTCCCCCACCGCCAGGCCGCGCCTCGCCACCACGGCATGGGCCCCGGCCGCCAGCGCCAGCACCACCCACTGGCCCGACCCCAGGGAGAAGCACATGCTGTCGAATTCGAAGGTGGAGATGCCATTCCACCGGTTGGGGTGCTCGTCGAACCACTGCCACGGCTGGACGCGGTGGCCGTGGACGAAGTCGGGCAGGCTCCGCATCACCGCCGGCACGCCCGCCCACACGTCCGGCAGGGCGAGCCGCGCGGGGAGGAAGTGCCAGAGCGTCAGCACCCCGCCCAGCAGCCCGCCCGCGGCCACGCGCCCCGCGTCGCGCCAGCCCAGCCGGGAGCCGAGGCCCCCCAGCACCAGCGCGCCCAGGCCGAGGAAGTACAAGGCCATCACCGCGTGGGTGAGCAGCAGCCCCGCCACCGACAGGGGAAGGAGCCAGGACAGCCGCTCGCGCGACAGCGTCCACCAGGCCCCGGTGAGCACGAGCGGGTACCAGACGAACGTCCAGGACTCCTCGAGCGCGCCGATGACGAACACACTCACGAAGCGGTACGGCAGGGAGACGTAGAGGACGGCCGCCATGAGGGCGAGCCACCGTCTGCCGGTGAGGGCCATGCCCATGCCGTACATGGCCCACCCGGAGAGCAGCACCGCCAGCAGGAAGGACACGTTGACGCCCACCACCATGTCGCCAAGCGACAGGCCCAGGAAGGCGGACAGCCAGTACGCGAGCGGTGGGTGGAAGAAGGGGAACGCGGAGCCTCCTCCCGCCACGGCGTCCGGGAACACCCGCGGAGGGAAGTGCCCGGCGGCGAGCTCCACGGCGTATTGCTGGACGCGCAGATACAGCCAGAAGGTCTCCCAGCTCTGGAAGGCCAGGTCCGAGAGCACCTCGTGGAAGAGGTAGAGCACCAGGAGGAGGATCAACGCGGCGGCGCCCCCATGCGCGGCGAGTGCCCGCCAGCGCGCATGCGGAGGGGAGGCCGGAGGGGTCGTCGTCGGGATGCTCATCCAGCGTCCATCTTTTCAATGGGGCCGGTCCGGGTCCAGCAAGCGAGCGAGCATCTCCGGCCCGTCCGTCAGGACGCGTGGACCCCGGGCCGCGCGGGCTCCGCGGGAGGAGGCGGCGGCCTGGGGTCGATCTCCAGGGCATCCACGTAGCACCAGCCCCAGTGCTCACCGGGCTCGAAGGAGCGCATGAGCGGGTGCCCCGTGGCCTCGTAGTGCTTCATGGCGTGCCGGCCGAAGGACGCGTCGCAGCAGCCCACGTGGCCGCACGTCAGGCACATCCGCAGGTTGTGCCAGCGCAGGTGCAGCGCCAGGCAGGCCTCGCAGCCCGACGTCCGGGGCAACACGTCGTGGCGGAGCTGCTCCAGGTGCGAGCACGTGGTGGCCGTGCCCCGCCGCAGCCCGCCCATCGTCCCCAGCATGCGCCGGGGCCCGGAGACGGGGCCGTGCTCGGGGACGCCCTCGTGGCGCAACCCGGCCAGCAGCGTGTTCATGGCCTCCTCCGCCACCCCGCCCGCGTGCAGCACCCGCGTCACCGCCTCCAGCGCCGTCTCGAACTCGCCGGCCACGATGTCGTTCGCGCCCCGCTCGTGCAGGTCTCCGATGTCCCGCAGCCGGGGCACCTTCACCAGGATGGGCACGTCCGGGGACAGCCTCCGCGCGGCCGACACCGCCCGCTGCGAGCCCTCGGGGTCACTGATGAGCAGCACCAGCGCCCGCGCCCGGTGGATGCCCGCGCGCTCCAATATCTCCGGGCTGGTGATGTCGCCGTAGTACATGACCTCGCCGCGCCGCCGCGCCTCGGCCACCACGTGGGGATCCAACTCGATGACCACGTGGGGCAGGTTGCTGGCGCGCAAGGCCCGCACCACCATGCGCCCGGCGGTGCCCAGCCCCGCGACGATGAAGTGCTGGGAGAGCGCCTCGTGCTCGGGCTCCAGCCGGTGCGGCCCATGCGCGCCGAACAGCGCCTCCAGGGGCCGCAGGTGCGCCACGCCCGCCGCCAGCCGGGGCGCGAAGCTCAACGCCACCGGCGTCACCGCCATGGTGAGGACGCTCATGCACACGAAGAGGCTCCGCTCCTCCATGCTGAGCAGCCCCTCCCGCAGCCCCGCGTTGGCCAGCACGAAGGAGAACTCGCCAATCTGCGCCAGCCCCACGCCCGCCAGCACCGCCACCCGCACGGGGAAGCGCATCACCAGGGCCCCCACCCCGCCGAGCACCGACTTGCCCACCAGCACCCCCACCAGCAGCGCCGCCACCAGCACCGGGTGCTCCACGATGACGTGCACGTCGAAGAGCATGCCGATGGAGATGAAGAAGAGGCTGGCGAACGTCTCGCGCAGCGGCAGCACGTCCGCCAGCGCCTGGGTGCCATAGTCGCTGTCCGCCAGCGCCACCCCGGCCATGAAGGCCCCCAGCGACAGGGACAGCCCCGCCAGCGAGGACAGCCAGGCCACGCCCGCGCCCAGCCCCAGCACCGCCAGCAGGAAGAGCTCGCGCCGCCGCGTGCCCGCCACCGCCTCGAGCAGCGGCGGCACCGCCACCCGTCCGAGCACCAGCGTCGCCACCACCAGCAGCGCCGCCCGGGCCAGCACCCAGGCGATGGACGCCGCGCCCACCTCCCGCCCCGCCAGCAGCGGAATGGCGAGCATCATCGGCACCACGCACAAGTCTTGAAAGATGAGCGCCCCGACGATGAGGCGCCCGTGGGGCGCGTCCGTCTCCTGCCGCTCGCCGAGCGCCCGCAGCACGATGGCCGTGCTGGAGAGCGCCACCAGGAAGCCGAAGAAGACGCCCTTGCGCGCGGAGAAACCCAGCACGGCGGCCACCGCCACCACGGCCACCAGGGTGAGCACCACCTGGAGGCCTCCTCCCAGGGTGAGCACCTTCCACAGCCGCCTCAGCCGCTCGAGCGAGAACTCCAGCCCGATGCCGAAGAGCAGCAGCGCCACGCCGAGGTCCGCCAGTGCCTCCAGCCGCCAGGTGTCGCCCACCCAGCCGAGGCCACTCGGGCCGATGAGCGCACCCGCGGCGATGAGGCCGGCGATGGTGGGAAGTCGCAACCGGCTGAGCGCCAGGACCACCACCACCGCCACCCCGAAAACAACGACCAATTCCTGAAGCAGCTCGGGAGCCTGCATGGGGCGCCTCCCCACGCCTCAGACTCCCGTAACGGCCTCAGCGCTGGAAGTCCACGCCCACGCCCAGGCCCGCCGTGAAGCCGTGGCGCAGGTGGCCTTCCGCCTGCGGGAAGTGCTCCCGGCCCGCCGTGACGAGCCCGTACACCGCGGGCAGGAAGCGGTGGCGCACCTCGAGCGCCGCCGAGTAGCGCGGGTGCATCATCAGGTCCGTGAGGATGACGCGCAGCTCGGCCACCGTCTTGCCGCCCGGCAGGTGCGCCTGGAGCACGGCGTCCGCGTCGATGCGGCCCGTGCTGACGAAGTATTCCCCGGACGCGCTCGCCGTCAGCTCCAGGTCCTCCGGCCCGCCCGGGCTCACCGAGGCCGCGAACTCGCCGTAGCCGGAGAACGTCCCCGGCAGCAGCTCCTCGGCCAGCGGCTGCTCGCTCAGGCCCACGCCGGAGAAACGCGCGAACTCGTAGCCCGCGCCGAAGAAGCCGAAGCGGAAGCGGCCGCCCTGGCGCCGCGCCTCCAACCGGCCGGTGAGGTCCACCGCCGCGTTGGGCTGGCCGCGCACCACCACGCCCAAGGCCACGCCGTAGTCCGGAATCGACTCGATGAGCGTGTCCGCCCGGGCCCCCGCCGCCGCCTGCAGCCACAGCTGCACCTTGTCGTTCTTCAGCACGCCCGCCTGGAAGCCCACGCTCGCCGCGGACAGCGGTGGCGTCGTGCCGCCCGCCTGGCCGAAGTCATGCGCCGCGTCCACCGACAGCAGGAAGCGGTCGAAGGCCGTGCCCTGGTCGCTCAGCACGCGGCCCAGGTCCAACCGCACCTCGGCGGCGAAGAGGCGCAGGGCCAGCACGTCGCTCGCGAAGAGCTCCACCCGCGTGGGCCCGAGGTACGCCACGGCGTTGCCGCCCGCCGGGTGGTAGTCCGGCGAGAGGCGGTTGTGGTAGCGGTTCACCAGCCAGCCCCCGCCGAGCGAGTACGTGGAGAAGCCGCCCGCGCGCAGCTGCACGCGCCCATCGTCCCGGCCGATGCGCAGGTTGCGCAGAATCTGGGCGAAGTCGCTGCGCTCGTCCCAGTCCTGGCGCCGCAGTCGGCCGCCATGGTCCTGCTCCAGCTGCTGGGGCGCTTGGTCCAGGAAGCGCAGGCGCAGGGGCGCGCCCAGCTCGAACTCGAACTCATCGCCGCCCTTCACGCCCAGGCGCGGAAAGGCGACAGCGAAACCGTCCATCTGGTTGGCACCCGTGCCCGAGGGCAGGGCCAGTCCACCCACCTCGAGCGCGGCCTGGAATTGAATGCCATCATCCGCGGACGCGGCGGGATTTTCGACGAAGGCCCTGGGGGCCTGATGGAGCACGGAGGCAAGAACGAGGGCACCAATCATGGCGCGTCACTCTACCGCGCTTCACGGCCGGTGCCCGGTGACAGCACGTCGAAGGCGTACACGGCTCGCCCTCTCGGAAATCAAGCAAGCGGCCCGCGTCCTCCCACCCCAGCCCCGACCCGCTCCACGCCCTGGCTCGCCCCGCTCCATCCCTGGACGCGGGCCGCTGCCCGAAACCCGCGCTCAACCCACGAAGACGATCTGCTTGCCCGTCGCCTCGGTCATGGCCCGCGACGACACCAGCTTCACGGCCGCCGTCGTCTCACCCGCCACATCGAAGGCCGCGGCGATCAAATCCCCCAGCGTCACCTGCACCTTGCGCACCGGCCGGCTCGCCTTGGCCACCGCACGCCCCGCCGTCCCCTTCACCCGACGCGCCACCTTCGCCACCTGTCCACCCCGCTGGGTCTTCGCCATGGATCGCCCTTCCCTCTGGTCTGGGTTGCCTGTCTCGTTGCCGACGCCCCACGCCGCCGCCCGACGTGAAACCCTTGGAGCAACCCGCGTGCCTATGCATAACCCCCTGGAATCACTGGACTCCCACAAGGTGAGAGGGCCGCGAGCCCCCCGTCCGGGACTGGCATTTCTACAAAAGGGGGGGTGGAGCACCCTGGAACGAATGACCGGAACCGACACCCGCGGAGACGCACGCACCTCTTTCACGCGGTGCACACCGCCTCTATCGAGAAGACGACGCGAGCGCGCGGCCCCGAGGGGGACCCCCCTGCCCTCCCCGCCGGGAATGGCGTCTACTCGTGGCCCCCCAGTCGTTTCAGACGAAGTCCTCCTCGGGAGCCAGCCAGCATGAACAACCGCGTCATTCCCCCAGAAGTCCAGGTGTTGGGCCAGTCCATCATGGCGATGGTCGGAGGAATGGAGCTGCTCAAGTCCAGGGCGATGAAGATCCTCGCGGAGAACGGCATTGCCGCGCTGGAGCCGCAGGGGTGGTACCCCATGCGCAACGCGCTGACGGCCATCGGAAGCATCGAGCAGAAGATTGGCCCGGTGACGATGCGGGCGGTGGGCCGGAAGGTGCCGGAGCACGCGAAGTTCCCGCCGGAGATCCGCACGCTGGAGCAGGCGCTGGGCTCGCTGAACGTGGCCTACCAGATGAACCACCGGGGCCAGCAGAACGGCAACATCGGCGGCTACCGCTTCGAGACGGCGCCGCACGGCGGGCGGATGATTTGCGACAACCCCTACCCGTGCAACTTCGACCACGGAATCATCGAGGCGCTGTGCGAGCGCTTCCGGCCGAAGGACGCGATGTGGGTGCGCGTGGAGCACGCGCCGCTGGGGTGCCGCCAGAAGGGCGGCATGGACTGCACCTACCTCATCAGTTGGTGAGGGGGACTACTTCGCGGGCGGCGCGGTGAGCACGAGGATGAGCTCACCGCCCACGTGCTTGCCGGCGCGCTGGTAGACGGCGCCCTCGCGGCCCAGCTCCACGTCCACGGCGGACAGCTGGGGCACGTCCACGCGCAGGGTGGCGGTGTCGCCCTGCATGCGCAGCAGCTTGAGCGAGGCGTTGACGCCGTTGGGCAGCTTCACCTCGGTGGGCTCCTTGCTGCTCACCTCGATGGACTGCTGGGACAGGCGCTTGAAGGAGGTGAAGTTGAAGTTCTGACGCTGGAACGTCTCCTTCATCTTCTGGAGCTGGGGCGGACTCACCTCGGAGCCATTGCGCGAGACGAGCACCACCTCCACCTCCACCTTGAGCTTCTGCTCCTGGGCGAGCGCGGCGCCTGGCAGGAGGAACAGCCCCAGCAGGGCCAGCGCCAGCAGGGCCCCCGGCATGCGCGTCGTCATCCTCATAGCTCTCCTCCCTTGGGGGGCTGGGGCTTGGCCGGGCCCTTCTTCAGCGGCTCGCCGTCCAGCTCGTCGTGCTCGTCCGGCGGGGTGCCGGCCTTGGGCTCGGTGGCCGAGCCATCGTGCGCCGGAGCCGTGTCCTGGTCCACCACCCAGATGATGGTGTTGCCATCATCGGACTCGAGCACCACCGGGGCCACCTTGGCCCCCTCGGAGGCCCGGACGGCGCGCACGCGCATGCGGTCCGCGCCGTAGCCCAGGGGGGCGTCGTTCTGGTTCATCACCAGGGGAATCACCACCAGGGCGAGCACCGCGGCGGTGGCCAGCGAGGAGACCATGGCGGTGCGGTGGTAGAGGAACATCTCGGAGAGCGAGATGCGCAGCCGCTCCAGGAGGGGAGGACGCTCGGGCGTCACCCGGGCCATGACGCGCTGGGTGAAGTCCTTGAAGTCCACCTCGTCCACGGCCATTTCGAGGCCCACCCGGAGCAGGGCGGACTCGGCACGCAGGTCGGCGGCGCGGCCGGCGCAGTCGCGGCAGGCGCCCAGGTGGCGCTCCACGTTGACGCGGTCAGCGGGGGACAGCTCCCCATCGATGTAGGGGGACAGCAGTGGGACGAAGCGCTCGCACGCGGGATTTCCGGCCATGTTCCTCACCCGGCGTAATGGGGGACGTGCGGGTTGGACGGGAGCGGGGCACCGATATTCCAGCCCCTTTCACTCACTGCCCACTCCGCTCTTCGCCTCGTCCAACTCCAGGTATTCACTGAGGATTTTCTGCACCTTGGCCCGGGCGTGGAAGAGGCGGCTCATCACCGTGCCCTTGGGAATGTCGAGCGTGCGGGAGAGGTCCTCGTAGGACATGCCCTCGATTTCGCGCAGCAGGAGGATGGCGCGGTGCTTCTCGGGGACGGCGGCGAGGGCCTCTTGAATCTTCTCGGCCAATTCCCGGCGCAGGGCGCTCTTCTGGGGGTTGGTGCCCAGGCGGCTGCCGAGCGCGCCGATGCGGGCCTCGGACAAGTCGTTGGCGACGGACTCGTCGAACTCCTCGGTCTCGCCGCCGGAGGCACCTTTGCGGCGCATCACGTCGATGCAGATGTTGACGGTGATGCGGTAGAGCCAGGTGTAGAAGGAGGAGTCGCCCTTGAAGTGGTCGAGGTACTTGTAGACCTTGACGAACGCCTCCTGGGAGACGTCCATCGCCTCTTCCTTGTCCTTCAGCATGCCCAGCGCGACGGCATACACCTTGCGTTGGTAACGCTCGACGAGGAGCTTGAAGGCGCGCTGGTCTCCGCCGCGGACGCGCTTGACGAGAGTGAGATCGTCGGTAGCCAAGGGTGCGCCACCCTAGCATGAGCGCCCCGGCGCCCAAGCAATAGTGCGAGGGGCGGCCGTTCACCGGTGGGCGGCCGTCGCGGCGGATGGGCACGGTGTTGGACACCCGGGCCGCGCGCGCTCGGGGACACCCCGAAACCGTGAATCGCCAACCTTCGTCCCCCCGGCCGCGCTTCAGGTGTAGACGTCTACGCCTGGGGTATAGGTCCCCAAACCACATCAAGTGTAGACGTCTACACCTGGGCGGAGGTGCCTCCCGTTTCCGGATCGGAGCGCGTGAGAGGTCCGGACACCGTCCTGGCCAACCCCCGTGCCGGATGTGGCGCCACGGGAGGAGGCGACGGGTCATGTTAGCCTCCGGACTTCGGAGGTAACCCCAGTGAAGAGAGCGTGGGTGTACAGACTGCCCGAGCCCGGGGAGCGGGTGGGCCAGTACCGGGTGGTGGGCCCGCTGGGCCAGGGCGGCCAGGGCCACGTGTTCCTGGCCGAGTGGGAGGGCCGCTCCTATGTCCTCAAGTTCTTCCGCTCCCTGCCGGTGAGCCACTCGGGGGAGTTGGAGCTCGACATCCTGCGCCACCTGGAGCACCCCAACGTGGTGCGGGTGCTGGGCCATGGGCGCTGGCCCACCCCGGAGGAGGGCTACTTCTACCTCGTCATGGAGTACGTGCCGGGGCGGACGCTGCTGGGCCATGCGCTGGAGCACAACCCCTCGGCGCGCACGGGTGCCACGCTGATGTGGGAGGCGGCACGGGCGCTCGCGGTGGTGCACCGCCAGGGCGTGCTGCACAGAGACATCAAGCCGCACAACCTGCTGGTGAGGGAAGCGGACGGCAAGCCGGTGTGGGTGGACTTCGGAGTGGGCCACCTGGAGGGCCGCGCCACGCTGCCGCGCATGAGGCGGCTGCCGCCGGGGACGCCCGAGTACACCAGCCCCGAGGCGTACCGCTTCCTCCAGGAGCACCCGGAGGAGGAGGCGCGCTACCAGCCGGGCGTGGCCGACGAGGTGTGGGCCTTCGGCGTCACGCTGTACGAGTTGCTGACGGACAAGCTGCCCTTCGGCTCGCGCCTGGGCAACCCGCGCATGGTGGAGGACATCCGCACCCGC
>NZ_DASUNC010000054.1:0-67799 GCF_036277355.1 Archangium sp. | reverse complement strand
CGACCGGGCCTTGTTCGTCGTCCTCCACCCTCGGTGGTTTCGCTCCTGGTGGGAGCAGAAGGTCGAGCACCTCAACGCCAAGAAGGTGCGCATCCCCTGGATGAACGACCGCCTCGTCCTCTACTCGCTCGACGCCCCGCTTCCAGAAAGCGCGGAACCGTCAAGTGCTCCCTCGACGGCCCCATCGGACGTTCGGTGCTAGGGCTATCGAGATCGGGTGAACCCCCCCACCCCAGGGGGACAGTGGTTCCCTTGTCTCGGGTCCAATCCGCAAGGCCCCGGTTTTCATCGAGGACCCCCCCGGGCATGGGGGCAACTCGAATTTTTGGGGCTTACCTGGGCGGGGCTCCTCCTGGCCCGAACTCCCACCCAGGTGAATCCCAGCTTACTTCTTGCGCTTACTCCTCGGACTCCGCTGCTTGATCTCCTGCGGCAGCTCCACGCGCTTCATGTAGACCTCCGCGTCAATGCCACCGGGTTTGAGCGGTGTATGGTGGACAAGAACGACCTCGTAATCGAGGGCGCTGCCATTCTTGTCTTGCCCCATGTCGACGAACTCCCCCTCGGATGGGACGCGGGTGAATTTGAACTTTCGGCCGATGCGCTGGAAATCAGCCACGCTTCCAGGCTTCGGGTCGATGAACAACGTCACAGTAGCCATTACGTTCTTCTTTCTCTCCCTCTACGGAGGCAATGCACCGACGACACGTCGGTGTTGCACTCGCATAGATCCGCGAGGGGGAGCCGTCGAGGTGCTTATCGCCCGCCCCCAGGGCAATAACGATGTTGCGTCTTCTCTCAGCACGTGTATCGGCCCTTTCCATGACGGTACCCAGTGCTCACCCACCACTTCCTCGCGCAACGAGGGGTACGGGCGTCCCTGACACTTAAAAATCTCGAGGACTACCGGGAGAAGTGACCGGGGACTTCCGGCGGTGGAGTTGCACCGGAGCTGGTGCCCGACAACCCGGCCCCCGCCACACCACCCGGACGAGACCGGGAACACCCCGGTGGGTGCTGGTGCAGCTTGGACGGTGCCTATCTTCTCGGGCTTCTTCACCGCCCCTGGCGCATCACTTCCCGCAGGTGCTCGGCCAGCCCGAGCAGGATGGCCATTGCTACCCGGCGAGTGAGTGGTGAGGTGGCCAGCTTCTTCATGGCGCCCATCATCGTTTTCACCTCCCTTCCCCTGGAACTACAGGCACGACACGGGCAGCAGACCGTCAGCCCTGCTCCCCGGTAGGTGGTGGTTGCTCCCCCGGCGTGCCGGGCTGGACGGGAGAGCTTTCCTCCAACGGACGGGTTGGCTCCGTTCCCGCTACTGGACGGGGTTGCGCGGTCTCCTTCGTCTCGGATGGAGACGGCTTCGACGCTCCGCTCCAGTCCCAGGGCCGCAGAACCACGTCTTCCCTGTCCGCGTACTCCCCGCCGGTGACGTTGTGCGACGTCAACAGGTGCGCCGGGTTCTCCTCGCCCCGGAGCACACGGCCGAGCTGATGCAGCCTGTTCTCCACCAGCAGAAGGATGGCGCTGATGATGACGGGTGCACTGTGTGTCCGCTCCGGGTCGGGCACCGCGCCCATGGCGACGCTGTCCGCGATCCAGTGGGCGCCCTCGATGGCGTAACGAATTTCCCCCAGCTCAGCGGAGAGGCTGATGTTTTCCATCTGGATTCCTCCTCGGGTGGATTGGATGAAGACGCACTGGCCGACCAGCCAGGACGTCAGCGGGAATGCCCGCCAAGGTTCTTATGCCGAAGCGCGGACGCTCTTGATGATCCCGACGAATGGCGCCGCCGAGAGCGGTGAGCGCCGGGAGTTGTCAGCCCCATCGAGTACTTCCTCGGCCCAGCTAACATTAGGGGGGGCCATCACCACGGGGAGTCCGATGAAGCTGGGCTGGACGGCGGTACTGCTAATGCTCCTCGCGGGGTGCGGATCCATCAACGAAGCGAGCGGTTCCCTCGGGACCAGACCCACGCCATCACCCGGTGCCAAGCCCGCCGTGAAGAAGGAACTGCCGTGGCTGGTGGTGCCGGGCGGGCAGATGAAGACGACCCTCTTCTATGGCCCTTGGCAGTGTCGCCGGGAATTCTTGAACCAGTGCCAGAGGGAGTGTGCCGGTGAGGGCTACCCGCTCATGGGCTGCATATGGCTGGCCGATCTCAAGTTCGACTGGAAGGGACGCCTCGTCCTCTTGCCCGTGGACGTTGAGGCCGGTAGCCGCTACGGCATCTACCACTGCTGCTGCAAGTTCCCCACGCGGACGAAGGCGGAGAACGAGGTTGCGCGCCAGGAGTGGAAGAACGCGATGAAGTCCTACCGAAAGAGCTGGAGTGAACGGTTCGGGGAATGGCCATCGGTGGATGGCGTGTCATGGCCGGGGCACCACATCCGGGACCTCTGGCACGGCGGCAACCCGGTGGAGCCCAACAACGTCTTCCCCGCGCAGCCGGGCGTTCACGACCTGTACAACAGGGCGTATCCCGCGTGCTACGACGGCCAGCCGCCCTGGAATACCGTGGGACCTGACCTGCCCTACACGGACAACTGACGATGACCACGCCCATGAGCAGCCTGCTCGAAGAGGTCTCCCGCGACCACTTCCCGTATCCACCCGCTACGCCCGAAAAGATCGCGGAGTTCGAGCAGCGGGTGGGCTGGAGGCTGGACCCGGACCTCCGGGCCTTCTACCTGCACTGCAACGGGGCGGAGCTGATTGAACGGTTGCCGGACACCCCCTACCGCATCCTTCCTCTGTCCAAGATCGTCCGGGCACGGGTGGCCATCTACGGTGAGGATGACGACAAATGGGGTCCCGCGTCGATGTACACCCTCTGTGACGTACAGGACGGGGATTACGTCCTGGTAGACGTGAGCCGCCAGGAGAATGGCCGCTACCCCCTCATGGACGGCTACCATGAGGCGTGGCCGAACCCGGAATACTGCGGGCCAGTCGCCAACTCTTTCTCGAAGTTCTTGGAGGCGGCGATCCGTTCTCGACGCCCCGTGTACTGGTTGGAGAAGAAGTGATTCAACGCGCTCGGGACTCCGCCTTGGGCGGCATTGGCCCCAGCCTCTTCTCCTCCTTCTCCTTCGCTCGGAAGAACATGGCCACTGCACCCGAGAAATGGCAGGCTGGGCTCAATCAGAAACAGCGCAAAGCCAAAACGTCTAATCAAAACGGCCCCAGAGGATGCGTCATGGCGAAGATCGGAGAGAATGACCCATGTCACTGCGGGAGCGGCAAGAAGAGGAAGAAGTGCCATGGGGACATTGCCGCCGCTCCGCCTAGCGTGCCGCTGGACGTGCGGGCGGAGGCTCGGCGCTTTCTGAACCAGCCTGGAATAAAGCCGGGCTGTTACGATGCGCCGGAGTTCCTCGCTCTTGAACAGAGGGACCCAGGAGTTGCTGAGGAATACGCGTGGCACGTCCTGACTCGTGCGCGGACGCCCGAGGAAGATGAGCGCACGCGGCGCATCGTCTCCCGGCTCCAAGCGGCCATCGAGGGGCGCTGCACCCCGGAGGAATTGCTGGGCCAGTGTGTTAATACCTCCTCCGCGATCTCGCGGATGCTTGACGCGGAGGGAATTTGGTCCTTCGTAGTGCGGGGCTCGACGAAGACCGAGTTCGATGCGTCCCTAGGCATAGAGGCGCAGTACTTCTGGAGCCGCAACAAAGACCGCGACTTCACAGGCGGCTACGCCGGGCACGCTTGGGTCGTTGCGCCCCCGTTCGTCGTCATCGACTTCACGGCGGCGCACCAGCGCTGGAGCGATGGAGGGGGTCGGCACGTCCCGGCGGGCGCAGTACTTCAAGAGTTCGCAAGCGCGCGGTTCGTCAGACCACATCTCGATCTCGTCCATCCCCTCCCGCACGAGCGTCCGAGCGACCACGCGATGATCCATCCCAAGCTTCAGGACTTCTGGGCGCGGCTAAAGCCGGTCGAGATCAAGTGCGGTTCGATCCTGCGAGTCTACCAGCCCGATGGCATCGGGCTCTTGGATGCTCCACTTGAGGGCCTTAAACGTCCTTCGTTCGGCGGCCTTTCTCCGCTGGAGTTCTACCGGCAGGCCATCGCAGGGGGTGGTACCGACGCCTAATGGCAGGATCCGCGTTCACATCTTGGGTCTATCGGTGCTCCCCAGGGTAGGCCGTGAAGTGGACCTCCGCACCGTCCTGAGTTTCCTCAATGCTGTCGATGAAGATGCAGATTTCAGTGTCGCTGGGGAGGCTCTGGACGCGCCGGAGCAGCGCGGGATCCTTCGAGGCGGCATCCATCAGGGCGGTCGTGAACGGTTGTTGTACCCGGCTTGGGTAGAGTGTCAGCACGGCCCGAACTGCGTCTGGTTGCCCCACCTCGCGAAAACGACCTTTCACGAGCGGATTAACGTTCGGCCTCACCTCGATGATTCGCATTCGTGCCCTCCATGACCGCGTCCTTCCAGGACGCTGAAGACTACTCCGCGCGGACGACACGCACAGGAAGAAACAGGAGGGTGCTTGTGGGGCGGGGGCAGTAGTGTGGCGCAGGCGGCTTGGGCAGGCGGTATCGAGCGGGTAGCAGGCGAGCGCGTCCTTCAAGACGCAGCCCTCCCGTGGCGAACCGCCGAGCAGGGGTGCTCATCATAAGGGGCAGAACTTCCCGCAGCAGAGCGCTTGGGGGTTACAGCGACCTGCGCCAGCCCAGGGTTCAGGGACCCACAGCGACATTGGCCCCGTCTCCAGAATGTCTCCAAGGCTGGAGGGGACTCCGGGGGACAGGTGGGACCGCCGGGGACTGGCCCGTGGATTTGAAGTGCCCGAATTTACTCGCGATTCCTCGAAAGGCGTGTGCCGTCGCGGGTTTAGGACACCCCTCGTCCACGGGTTCAAGTCCCGTACTCCTCGCCATGGAAACCCTTAGGGGTTGCTGGGCTCTTGTTTTTCATCTCGATGGAGCTGTGAACCAGGCTCAGTCGCCGCCGAAGAAGATGCGGCCCAGGCCCTCGCCCAGCGCGTTGCCGAACTGGCCGACGACGCCGTACTTGCCCGACGCCGCATCCTCCACGAAGCGCTCGCGGGAGTTGGGGTCTCCCAGCGTGGTGATGGCGTTGCCCGCCGCATTGCCCGCCTGCAGGAAGATGCCGTAGTCGCCGCTCTGGGACTTGCGGGCCAGCTCCTCCAGGCCCTTGGTATCGCCCGTGATGCCGGCCTCCGCCAGGGTCACCGCCGTGCCGACGACGCCGTTGAGCGCGTTGGAGATGTGCTGGCCCGTCACGGCGTCCACCGCGCCAATGCCCGCCAGGCCCGGCCCCTTGCCGAACAGGTAGTTGGTGACGCCCGCCAGCACCCCATCCACGATCTTCCCCGCCTGCGTCTGGGCCGGGCTGTTGGCCGCCACGCTGAAGCCGTTGGTGGCCGCGCCGGCCGCCGTCAGCGAGTCGCCAATCACGCCCAGCGCCTTGGACTGCTTGGACAGGTTGGCCAGCTTGGACTTGTTGGCGGCCAGGAAGTCGTCCATCCGCCGCAGCGAGGTGTCGAAAGGCTTCAGCGCCTTGGCCTTGCTTTGCGTGGCGATCTGCAGCTGCTTCTGCAGCCGGCCCATCAGCTGCGGGTCCTTCTTGACCGCGGGGTTGTTGAGCAGGTTCTTGGTCTGCTGGATGGTCTTGTCGTACCCGCGCTCCACCAACTCACGGCCGACGGCGAGGTGGGCGCGGTTGTTGAGCGCCGTGTTCACGCCCTGCTGGGTGTTCTGCAGCTTGGCGCCGATGTTGAGCTTCTTGTCCAGGCCGTACAGCAGGGAGCCGGCGGCTCCGCCCCAGGTGTTGACGGTGCTGCTCAACTCCGCGGCCTGCTCCAGCGGGGTCTTCTTCTCGGCGCCGCCCGCCCGGGCATCCGCCACCTCGAACCGGCTCTCTCCGGAGAAGCCCACCTCGTGCGGCTTCGCTTGCGGCTCGGGTGTGACGACCTTGGGGGTCGGAGACTCCGTGGGGCGGGTAGGGACAGCAGTCCCCGAACGGCCAACGCTCGAAATGCTCATGACGGCCTCTGTGCTTCGTCTGAGGGTGGAGATGGAACCTGTTCAGTTCAACACCCTCCAGTGTGGCAGCGCGGCGTCAGCGCAGCGTCAGCGCAGCGTCAGCGCACGGGGATGCCTTCAAGACGAGGGCTTCCGCCTGCCCCGGGGCTTCCCCCATCGAACGAGGAGCCGGCCGCCGGCGGGGCCTCCGCGGGCCGTGGCGGCGAGGCCTTGCCGGGCCGCACCAGTCCCACGCCGAAGCCCAGGGCCATCACGGCGGCGCCGATCGTCAGAATCGGCAGGACGCGGCGCTCCCGGAGGGGCCCACCGCCCGGCACGGTCTCCTCCGGCTCGCCCCGCAGCGCCCGCTGGAAGGGGCGGAGCATGGCCTCGAATCCGAACGCCCACAGGCTGAACAGGGAGGTGATGAAGAGCATCCCGAGCAGGTTCGGAATCCACGTCCCGCCATCGGGGAGGCTGGTCAACCGGGGACCCCAGACGGCGAAGGCCACCCCATAGCCCCCCGCGGCCAGGGCCGTGGACAGCGCCCACTTGTCTCGCATACGCCAGGGCCGCCCGGGACCGGCCACGCGCGCGAGCAGCAGATGCACGCCGTAGAGGACCAGCGACACCTTGCCCCAGACCTCCTTCCACTCGCCGATACCGCCATGCCCGGTCTCGTCCACGCCGCCCAACAACTCGTAGAGCCAGAGCAGGCGTTGTCCCACCTGCGTCAAGAGCTCCTGCTGCATCTCCTCCATGAGGCCGATGCTCACGAGCATGAACCAGCCGAAGTGGCCCGCCAACGCGAACACCTCCTGGGTGCTGGCCAGCAAGCCCAGGCCATGCGCCAACAGCGTGCGCACCAGGCGTTCCAACGGATGGCGAGGGGAGGGTTGCTTCATCGACACCATGTTCTCCCTGGGTCCCGGGCAGCCAGCACCCGCGGCCCGGAATCCGTAACCCAGGTGGACGTCGTCATCAACGGAGGGCGCGGTTCGAGCACCGTTCGCCCCTCGTGGGCACATCCGCCCTGTCACATCGTTCCATGCCTGTCTCTACATCCCGGAACCTCATCCGTACGAGAAAGGAGCTGGGAGTGATTGAAGTCATTCGAGGACGAGCGGGGGCGGCGGTGCTCGCGCTCGCGCTGGCCACCGCGGGGTGTGGAGCCGGGCCGGAGACGGCTTCCCCCTCAACCCAGACCCTCCATTCTTCCCTCGCCCCCGGAGTGGACCCCTTCGATCCGGCGGTCTTCAACTGGCAGTTCTACCTGCAGGCCAACGCGGACCTGATGGTCGCCTACATCTGGGACGAGCAGGGAGCGCGCAGCCACTGGTTGAGCAACGGTATCGCCGAGTGCCGCCGGGCCCACCCCACCTTCCACACCCAGCAGTACCTGCAGCTCAACCCGGACGTGAGCGCCGCCTACCAGGGCAGCTGCGTGGGCGCCCTGGAGCACTATCTGCGCAACGGCCGCAACGAGGGCCGGCAGACCTTCTACCAGGGCCATTTCGGCGGGCGCTACACGGTGAGCAACGGCGTGCTCACGCTCGGGGCCTCCACCCGCACGGCGGGCGCGGTGGACAGCCTGTACGTCAATGGCGTCGAGCTCATCGACTCCTTCGACCATGGGCGGCAAATCCAGACGGCCCTCCAGGCGTCCCGCCCTGGCGCGTTCGACTACAGGGACGGACTGCCCGGCGAGTGCTACAACCCCACCGAGGCCGGCGGTGCGTATGACGGCTTCGGCATCAACTCGACAAGCCAGCTCCTGGCGGCCGCCGTCGGCCCCAACACCTATTCCTCCCAGACGCAGATGGCCTTCTGGCTGGCGCCAGGAACCGACTCGACGGTGGCGCCCTGTGGTGGCGCGCAGAACACCACCCGGCTGTCGAACTATGTCCTCCACAAGCAGTTCACCCTCGGCGCCGCGGGGGATCCCCGCCTCATCCGCCACGACGTGACGCTCCATCTTCCCGAGTACGTGGAGCAGGCGAACATCGAGGCCTCCACGGGCTACTTCGACAGCTCGCTCGATGTCCTCTACAGCATGGAGCCGGGCACCTGCACCCTGTCCTTCATCGGCTACAACCGGGAGTACAGACACGGGAGCTCGAGGGCGCTGATCGCCACCCGGTCGGATGGAACGGTGGCCATGGGCGTCTGGGGCACGGGCCAGCCGGCCGAGTACTACGGCAGCAATGATCTCGACGTCCTCACCCCGGACATCCGGCGCACGGGCAAATGGGCCGTCGTCTACCAGAAGCGAGACATGGCGGTGGGGCCCCACGCCTTCCGCGTCTACATCGCCGCGGGCACGCTGTCGCAGGTGCACCACTCCCTGTGCGACATCACCCGCTCGCCCAATCCGTAGCCCTCCGCGCGCCGGCGGAAGTGTCCCCCCGGAGGCGTCAGGGCGCCTCCAGGTCCACCAGCCACACATCGTTGTCCAGCTCCAGGGTGGACCAGGCCAGGTGGCGGCCATCGGGTGAGGCCGCCACGTAGCGGAAGTAGGTGGAGGGCGAGGAGAGCAGCTCCGTGGTGTGGCCCCGCTCGTCCTGGTGGTGGAGGGCGAAGCGGCTCGTCCCGTCGCAGGCGCTGGTGAAGAACAGCCCGCGCCCATCCGCCGCCCACGCGAGGCTGGTGGGCCCCTGGCAGCCCTCGGCGCCGATGTGCCAGCCCACGGGTTGTCCGTCCAGGCTCCGCACCTCGGCGGGCTGTCCGGGCCGGGGCTCCGCGTGGGCGATGCGCAGCCCGTCGGGGGACACGTCCCACTGGGCGCCCAGGGGGACGCGCGTCTCCTCCAGGCGGAAGAGCTCGCGCTGGCGTCCCGTCTCCGGCTCCAACGCGAAGAAGGTGGTGCCCTGTCCCCGCTGCGTGGCGAGGACGCACGGGGTGGGCGCGGAGCGCGCGTGCGCCGGGCTGACACACCGCGCCGCGGCCTCCATGGGCGGGGGGGCGAAAGGTGGACGCGCGGCGGGCTCCTCCAGCCCGAGCAGTCTCCGCGGGCCCGGGGCCCCGGGGGCCTGGTACAGCAGGCTCGGGGGCCGCGCGGGCTCGGGCGGCACGCGCCAGTACAGCAGTCCCCCGTCCGGGGTGGCCCGCGCATGGGTCACCCAGGCCTCCGGCTCCGAGAGCTTCAGGGGCGGGCCATCCTCCAGCGGGTGTCCCGTCAGGGAGTAGGCCCCCTGGAGGTTGGTGGTGACCCAGACATACGCCCCGTCGGCGGACCAGCCCGCGAGCCGCTCGCTGCGCTGCGAGCGGGAGAGCTTCCGCGCCGCGCCCAGGCGGGGCCCCGGCTCGAGCGGTGCCACGAAGGTGCGGTAGTGGAGCCGGCTGCGGTTGAAGGCGAGCCGCCCCGAGCGCGCGGAGACGCTGGGGGCGGAGAGCACCGAGCCACTCCAGAAGGTGCGCTGGCGCAGCGGCCCGAGCGGCTCGCCGGAGCCGGAGAGGGGCAGCTCCCACAGGTTGGAGCCCTCCTCGTCCGTGCCCACGTCCGCCAGGGACATCCACAGCCGGCCCGGCAACCAGACGAAGGCACCCACTCCACCGGGGAGGCCCAGGCGCCAGTCCCTCAGCACCACGCGCTCGGGCCCTCCCTCCACGGGGAGGATCACCAGCGCATGGGCCCCGCCCGGCTCGTCCCACCGCAGGTAGGCCAGGAACGCGCCGTCCGGCGAGAAACACAGGGGGGCGGTGGAGTGGGTGGAGCTCCCGGGGGACACGCGCCGGGGCCGCGTGCCATCCGCGCGGGCCACCCAGACGGCCCCGTGCGCCAGGTAGGCGAGGTGGCGGCCCGTGGGGGAGTCCACCGCGTCACTCCCCTCGGGCAGCAGCCGCCGCCAGGTGCCCGAGGGCGGGGAGAGACGCCACACGCTCTGGTTCCCACGCCGTGCATCCACGAGGGTGGTGAGCAGCCCCTGCTCCGTGCTCCAGGAGAGCTGACGGATCCGCAGGCCGGCCGGGGGCTCCAGACGGGCGAAGGGCTCCTCCGCATCCACCCGCTGCAACGACAGGGTGCCCCGCCGCTCCACGTAGGCCAGGGTGTCGCCGTCCGGCCCCAGCGTCACGTCCTGGATCCAGGCGTCCGGCTCGAAGGCCGTCACCCGCCGGGCCTGGAGCGAGGCGGGCGGGGGCGGCTCGGCGCGAGGCCAGGAGCGCCAGGCGCCCAGGAGCGCCACGCCCGTCACCACCGCGGCCAGCGGCCAGGGCCAGCGGCGCGCGGGGGGAGACACGGGCCAGGTGGCTCGCAGCGCCGAGGCCAGCTCCCCCGCGTGGGGGAAGCGGGCCGCGGGGGCGCTCCACAGGCAGCGCTCCACCACCCGCGCGAGGGGAGGGCTCGTGGCCGCCGCGAGCGAGGCCCGGGCCGCGGGGGACAGGGCGTGCGCTCCAGGGGCGGCGGGCCTCCCTCCCTCCGGCGGCCGGCCGGTGAGCAGCTCGTACAGCACCAGCCCGAAGGAGAAGACATCCGAGGGGGGACCGGCCGGCTCGCCCCGCCGCTGCTCCGGGGACATATAGGGCGGGGTGCCCGCCACGGTGCCGGGAAGCTCCTCCCCGGGGCCGTGCTCGTCACCGGCGGGCCCATGGACGAAGCGGGCCAGGCCGAAGTCCAGCAGCTTCACCTGCCCATCCGGCCGCACCAGGACGTTGGCGGGCTTGAGATCCCGGTGCACCACGCCGGCGGCATGCGCGGCCGCCAGCGCCTCGGCCACCTGCTGCGCCAGCGCTCGCGCCTCCTCGAGGGGCGGCCGGCGCCGGGAGAGCACCCCCGAGAGCGGCTCGCCCTCCACCAGCTCCATGGTGAGGAAGGCCCACCCGTCCACCTCCTCGACGGAGTACACGGTGGCGATGCACGGGTGGTGGACGGAGGCGGCGGCCCGGGCCTCGTGCAGCAGCCGGGCCCGCCAGGCCGAGTCCCGGAGCGACAGCAGCTTGAGGGCCACGGTGCGGCGCAGGCGCGTATCCCGCGCCCGGTACACCACGCCCATGCCGCCCCGGCCCAGCGGCGCCTCCACCTCGTAGTGGCCGATCCGGTCCCCCGCGCGCAACGCGAGCGCCTCGGGGGTGAGGATGTCGGGCGCGTGGGCCAGCAGGGCCAGCAGCGGGTCGGCCTCGTGCGAGTCGGCCTCGTGCGAGTCGGCCTCCGGCCGTGAGCTGGAGGTGGGCGCGCTGGAGGCGGAGTCGTCGTCCGGTGGGCTCATTCTCGCGGGGGTGGGGCGGGCGTCATCCGGGCCCGCAGCCGCTCCTTGAGGCGCTGGAAGCGCTTGCGCACCGCGGCGGCGGCGCGCTCGGGCTCCTCCGCCTCGGGCAGGAGCACGCGAGCGATGTCCACCCACTCCATCCGCCGGTCGATGCGCAGGGTGAGGAGCATCTGCTCCTCGGTGGACAGCAAGGCGCGAAGCTCGCGCACACGCTCCTGCGGGTCTCCGCGCAGGTGGCTGACGGTGGACTGGCGCACCTCGGCCGCCACGTTGAGCACCTCGGAGTTCAGCGGCTCGCTGGCGCGCAGGGGCTGGCGCGAGGCGCGGGTGCCGAAGCGCAGGCAGGCGTGGCGGGCGATGACATAGGTCCACGTCCTCAGCGAGCAGCGCCACTGGAAGCTGGCCAGCCCCCTCCAGAGCGCCTCGCAGAAGACGGAGAAGACCTCCTCGGCGTCCGCGCGGTCGCCCAGCGCGGTACACAGGAAGCCGAGCACTTCCGGTCCATGGGCGCGGATGGTGAGCGTGGCGGCCTCACTCACCTCTCCAGCCCGGCACAGAGCCTGGACACGCGCTTCGATGTCGGCTCGCGCGTGGTCCATCCGCATGCTGCTCATGCTCTGTTCATGCCAGCTTTCCCCGGCCCGTGCCAGGGGACGGGCGGGCGCTCTTGTGTATCCCCTGTTCCTACACCCGCCCGGGCCGCGCTAGGGACACGCGAGCTCGATGGGGGGCGAGATCGCGCTCATCGCGTTCTCGGACAGGAAATCCGGATGCGATTGAGTGCCGCGCAGGCGCAGGAAGAGCTGCCCGGTGCAAGGGGAGGGCGAGGAGCGCGAGCTCGTACTGGCAGCGCAGCGCGGTGGTGTTCGGCAACGGGGAGCACGCCGTGTCCTGGTTCATCGGGTGGTTGGCGACGATGAGCGCGCCTTGCACGCCGCCGAGCGAGCCATCCAGATCCTTCACCGCGGAGTTCAGCAGCGAGTCCTGCCACACCGGCCCGAGGACACCGGCCGCCGGATCCAGGGCGATTCGCTGGGAGGGCTCGGGCGAGAAGGTGAGGCCCCTCACCGTGTTGACGTAGCGCATGGCCCCGCCCACCGAATAGAAGGGCACCGGCGTGACGTCCCAGGTGCCGTGGAAGACGCGCTGCGACGGGAAGCCCGCGAAGTGGATGTTGCGCAGATCGAACGGACCGTCATACAGCCGCACGCCCTGGAACAAGTTTCCCGCCCAGCCTCCGTGGCTCACGTGGAAGTCGAGGTCCGCGCTCGAGTGGTTGGCGCTGAAGCCCACGACGAGCGAGTCCGAGACGATCTGGTTGTAGGCGAAGAACAGGGAGTTGCCGTTGTCGGCGGCGATGAGCTCGCGGAGCGTCATCGTCGCGCCGCGCGTATAGATGCCGGTCAGCTTGTTCTTGAAGACGGCCAGCCGGTCCATGACGGGAATGGCCCCGGTGGGATTGGTCGCTCCGCGGTGGTGGTAGTGCGAGGCGACGATGTGCCGGTCCCGGTCGTTGAGAGGGTTGCCCACCAGCGCTCCATCGGGCGCGCCGTCCCACGTCATTCCCACATCCGAGCTGTGCGCGACGTTGTCCGAGAAGAGCGTGGTGCTCAGCTCGGCGGGAGCCAGCGTCGTGGCCCCGGCGGGCGCCGGGCCCTCCGGGAAGAAGCAGCCGCTCTCCGTACACGCCAGCCTCTGGCTGAACGACATCCAGAACCCGGTGCCCTCCGAGCCGGAGGCCACGTTCCCGCGGACGATGTTCCGCGGGTTGGAAATCCAGAAGGCGCCTGGCGGAGAGAAGCGCGTGAGGTCCACCCCCGCCGACATGTACTCGGAGGCCAGGAGCGCCTTTTCCACGGGGACGCGCTTGGAGAGCAGCGTCAGGTTGTCGATGAGCTGGTTGTCCACCTCGTTCCCGTCCTCCAGGAAGAAGCCGTGGCCGAAGTGGTTGAAGCAGACGTTGTTCTGCACCAGGGCCTCGTGCGTCCCGTGCACGGTCACACAGCGCTGGTAGGAGTTGCGGATGCTCGAGTTGCGGATGAACTGCCCCGGCACCGCGCCCGCCATGTGCCAGTGGAAGGGGTAGCGTCCCATCTTCCCCATCTGCCCCATGCGCACCAGCTCGATGCCGTCCAGGTAGGCGAAGGCCGAGCGCATGGCCATGACGTGGCCGCCGAAGGCGGCGGCATCGAGCTCGGCCTCGGAGCCGTCGGGCTCGATGCGGATGTTGCGGCTCAGGTTGGCCACCTCGGCGCGCTCATCCAGCGTCCACGCGCGTGAGCCATTGGAGTAGGTCTGCGTCACGCCGTGGTGGTTGTAGGAGAAGGGACGGTCCACCTGGATCGTCCTGCCGTCGGGGGAGATGGCGGTGATGAGGCGCTCCTCGGCCTCGGCGAAGTTGTAGCTGCTGGGGCCCAGGACGATGCGGTCGCCGGCGGCCCAGTCCGGGGCGGCCGAGGAGAGCACCAGGGTGCTGGAGCCCTGGGGGAGGGTGCCGTTGATTCGCTGCCAGCCCTTCTTCCGCTCACCCACGCTAGGGCCGGAAAAAATAAATCCCCCCTGTCACATCCTTCCCAGCCTGTCTCTACCTCGCGGCCATTGTCAGACAAGGAGTCCGTGATCCAGATGCAAGCGTATGCGTGGAAGAGCCCCCAGCCGCCGAGCCGCTCTCCTGCCCGACGGACACCTTCCGGCGCCCCTCCGGTGGGATGGCCCCTCTGGGCTACCGGGCCGGCGCCGGGTGGTGCTCGGGCATTCGGGGGCTCGGACTGGCGAGCCCCGGCGCCGGGGCTGCTGGGCCAGGGCGCCCGCTCGGGTGGGACTGCCGGAGACGCCTCCGTGGGCTCCAAGTGCCCGGATTCACTCGGGATTTCCGTACTCCTCGCCCAGGGAAGAGGGCCCGGAGCCGCGAGCCGGTTCCAGGCCCTTCGTCTTTTCCCACCCGGCGCGCCGAAATCCCGCGATTGAACTAGACTCGGGGCGCGCTGCCGCGGGGCCTCCGTTCCCCCCCGGCCGAGGAGAACGAGACGATGTTTTCGAGATGGACAGTGGGGCGGCAGTTCCTCGTGGGTTTGCTCCTGATGTCGACGTTGATCGGGGGCTTCATCGTCCTGACGCGCAAGGGCACCCAGATGGTGATGGACGCCGCGGAGCTCGTGATGCAGAGCCACGAGTCGCTCACCCACATCGAGCGCGCCTTCTCCCTGGTGAAGGACGCGGACGTGGGCCACCGCGACTACATCCTCACCGGCAACGAGGCCGCCCTCGACTTCTACCGCCAGGCCCAGGGCAGCGTGTCCAAGGAGCTCGAGCGGCTGCGCCAGTTGCTGTCCGGCGACGCCGAGCGGCTGCGGCTCCTGGAGTCGGTCTCGGCCGCCCTGGAGCAGAAGCTGAACAGCGTGCGTGGCAACGTCGAGGTGCGCCGCGCCCAGGGGATGGACGTCGCCCTGGCCCGCCTCAACTCTGGTGAGAGCGCGCGGCTGATGGACAACCTCCGCACCGCCGTCTCGGAGCTGCGCCAGCACGAGGAGCAGCTGCTCGCGGCGCGCGAGACGAAGCAGCACGATGAGCTGCGGGGTCTCGACAAGTTCTACTGGATCGACGGCATCGGGCTCCTGGTCATCTGTATGGCCATCGCCACGGTCATCGGCAGGAGCCTGGAGCGCCGGCTGTCCACCGCCATCGCGCAGGTGCAGGGCTCCTCGGCCGATCTCCACTCGGCGGCCTCGCAGCAGGTCAGCGGCGCGCGCGAGCAGGCCTCGGCCACCACGGAGATCTCCACCACCGTCAAGGAGCTGCTGTCCACCTCGCGGCAGATCGCCGGCAGCGCCCAGCAGGTGGCCCGCGTGGCGGATGACACGGCCGGCGCCGCCCGCACCGGCAACGACACGGTGCTGCGCGCCCAGGAGGCCATCGACGTGGTGAGCCGCCAGGTGGACTCCATCGTCAATCACATGCTGGAGCTGGGCAAGCGCTCGCAGGAGATTGGCGGCATCCTGGACATCATCAACGAGCTGGCCGAGCAGACGAACATCCTCGCCATCAACGCCACCATCGAGAGCGCCGGGGCGGGCGAGCACGGCAAGCGCTTCGCCGTGGTGGCCGATGAGATCCGCAAGCTGGCGGACCGCGTCGGTGGAGCCACCAAGGACATCCGCGTGCTCATCGACGAGATCCGCGCCGCCTCCAACACCACCATCATGGCCACCGAGGACGGCTCCAAGGCGGTGCAGAGCAGCGCGAAGCAGTTCGGCGAGGTGGCCGGCAACTTCCGGCGCATCGCCGAGCTGGTGCGCGCCAACCTGGACGTGGCGCGGGAGATCGAGCTGAGCACCCAGCAGCAGACGACGGCGGTGGAGCAGGTGAACACCGCCATCCTCGAGGTGGCCCAGACGGCGCGTCAGGCCGAGTCCACCTCCGCGCAGACGCTGCAGACGGCCAACCAGCTCTCCCAGCTGTCCAAGCAGCTCAGCGCCATCCTCGACGCGAGCGCCGCCGCCGCCGCCGCTTCCTCCTCCTGAGTCCGGGAAGAATCCCGTACCCGCGGGGGAGGGCTTGTGTTCACCTCCCCCGTCATGACCGTGTCGCGACTCGCCGGGGGCTCCCGGCTGCTGTGGGTGTGGGTCCCGTGTCTCCTGGGCCTCTCCTGTGTGTCGGCCCGCTCCGAGCCGGTGCCCGCCGCCGCTTCCGTGGACGCGGGCCCGGGCTCGCCGGACGCGGGCCTGGCGCCGGTGGACGCGGGCCTCCGCTGTGTGCCCCTCACCTGTCTGAAGGCCCGGGCCCGGTGTGGTGTCATCTCCGATGGGTGTGGCGGCTCGGTGGACTGTGGGCAGTGCTCCCAGCCCTGCGCGCCGGAGGAGATGAACTGCTGCGGCATCTGCATTCCCCGATCCGAGGGCCGCTGTCCCGACAACATCCACTGCCGTCCCCTCGCCCCTCCCGTGGAAGCGGAGCAGTGAGCGTGGAAGACTGCGCCGTGGAGGTGACTCGGTGAACCCTGACGTTCGAGAGATCTACGACGATCTCGGCCAGAAATACGATGTGTGGACCCTGCTGCCGGACCGCCTCTTCCTGGACCGGTGGCGGCGCGAGCTGCTCGCGAATGCCCGGGGAGAGGTGCTCGAGGTGGCCGTCGGCACGGGCAAGAACCTGCCCTTCTACCCCGAGGCGTGCCGGGTGACGGGCCTGGACTTCTCGCGCGCCATGCTCGACGAGGCCTCGCGCCGGGCCCGGGCGCTGAATCGCCCCTTCGAGCCCCGCGAAGGCGATGTCACGGCGTTGCCCTTCGCCGATGCGAGCTTCGACACGGTGACGTGCACGCTCGCCGTCTGCACCTTCACGGAGCCGCTCGCCGCGCTGCGCGAGATGCGCCGGGTGTGCCGTCCCGGCGGCTCCGTGCTGTTGCTGGAGCACGTGCTCCCCAGGGATCGGCCCCTGGCCCGGGTCGCCCAGGCCCTCGCCCCCCTCACGCGCAAGGCGGTGGGCTGCAACCCCGACCGGGACACCCTGGCGCTCCTGCGCGAGGCGGGGCTGTACGTCGACTCCGTTCGCGGCCGCGCCCGCGACATCATCCTCGCCGTGGTCGCCCGGCCCTGAGGGGGATGGTTTGTGCGTCAATCAAATCGCGTGAATAAATATTACGGCGAGTAATCTCACATAGACGACATTCCTGACTCTGGTATAAGAACGGATTAACCGGGTTAGCCCTGGAGCTAACGGTTCTGTCAGACAAAGGAGTCACTGCGTGAGCAAGAGCGTTCGTGGTTTCAAGTGGCTGGTGGGGGGAATCGTCGGAGTGTCCATGCTGGGCGCGTGCGGCGCACCGGAGGAGCTCGGTACGGCCTCGGAGCAGAGCGCGCAGGCCACCGGCGAGGTGGCGGTGAGCCTGTCGGTGAGCAAGGCCACGCTGAGCGCCCGCGAGGACGTGTCGGTGACGGTCACGCTGACCAACGTCTCGTCCCAGCCCGTGCAGCTGCTCAAGTTCTACGTCCCGGACAGCCGCCTGAAGGAGGGTCTGTTCGAGGTGACGCGCAATGGCGAGCCCGTGGAGTACATCGGTCCGCACATCAAGCGCGCGGCCCCCACCGCCCAGGACTACATCACCCTGGCCCCCGGCGAGAGCATCTCGGGCTCGGCCCCCGTCTCCGGCATGTATGACCTGACCGAGACCGGCGCCTACACCATCCGTTACGCCGCGCGCTCGCTGGATCAGCACAGCGCGGTGATCACCAAGGCGGCGCAGCTCGACTCCAACCTGGTGAGCCTGTGGATCGAGGGCCGCGCCAGTGAGCTCGAGTCGCAGGGCACGGTGTCCGCCCAGGGCCTGTCGTACTCCGGCGCCTGCACCAGCACCGAGCAGTCGTCGATCTCCTCGGCGCTGAGCTATGCCCGCACGTACGCCAACAACGCGTCCACCTACCTCAACGGCATCTCCTCGGGCACCACGCGCTACACCACGTGGTTCGGCGCGTACTCCAGCACCAACCTGAGCACGGCGCGCAGCCACTTCACCAACATCAAGAACGCGCTGGCCAACGCGGCGATCGTGGTCGACTGCAGCTGCAACGACAGCTACTACGCCTACGTGTACCCGTCCTCGCCGTACAAGATCTACGTGTGCAACGCCTTCTGGAGCGCCCCCACCACGGGCACGGACTCCAAGGCCGGCACGCTGGTCCACGAGATGAGCCACTTCAACGTGGTGGCCGCCACGGATGACTGGGCCTACGGCCAGAGCGCGGCCAAGAACCTCGCGATCTCCAGCCCCACCAAGGCGCTGGACAACGCGGACAGCCACGAGTACTTCGCCGAGAACACCCCCGCGCTGCCGTAATCGGAGAGCGTGAGGTGAAGCAGGACGAGACGGGAGCGGCGACGCTCCCGTTTTTCTTTTTCCCGCAGTCGTCTTTCCCGGAGGAGAGCATCCGTCCCATGACTCGTGGATATGGCCGTTGGGTCGCGCTGTGCTGTCTGACGTTGAGCGCGGGCGCGTGTGCGCCGCGCAAGGAGACCGTGGAACCGAAGCCGGCCCCCGTGCCGGAGCAACCGGCCCCGGCCCCGCAGGCGGCTCCCGAGCCGCAGAAGGAGAACCCGGCGATGGCGGCGTCCCTGGACTGTGTGGTGAGCGTGCCCGCCAGCGTGCGCGCGGGCGAGCCGGTGCAGCTGCGCTTCCAGCTCACCAACCGCACGGCGCAACCGCTGTCCGTGCTCAAGTGGCGTACGCCGCTCGAGGGGTTGATGGGCAAGGACTTCGAGGTGACCCGCGATGGCACCGAGGTCGCCTACCTGGGGCGCATGGTGAAGCGGGGCAACCCGTCGGCGGATGCGTACGTGACGATCGCGCCCGGCGCCTCCGTGGACGCCCAGGTCGATCTCTCGCAGGCCTACGAGATGAAGCAGCCGGGGCGCTACCGCATCGCGTTCAACGGCGAGCTGATGGACGTGGTGGAGAAGCAGGCGGAGGTGCCGCGTTCGCTGGAGCAGCTCCAGTCCCGCCCGGTGTCCTGCCCCGCGGTGGAGACGACGATCACCGCTCCCTGAGCCGTGCGCTTCGAGCAGTACCCTGGAAGCACCCTCGCGCGAGCCGTGCCGCGGGGGTGCTACCGGGAGACGGCGCTGACGAGCGACGGGGAGGGCGCTGCGAGGGCCCGGCTGATGGCCCGGCTGATGGCCCCGGCGGCCTCGGGGAACGGTCCGCGCGCGAGCTCCCGGCCGCGGGGCCCCAGCGCCTGGACGAGCACCTGGCGGAAGCCCTTCTCCAGCCCCAGCGCGCTGTGGGGCGCCCCGGTGGTGTCGGCCACCATGTAGAGCGACTGCTCCAGATCGGCGGGCGGCTGCTGGCCCTGCGAGAGGAACATCGCGCGGACCTTCTCGAGCGACTCGCCGTGGATCTTCCGGATCTCCCGGCTGGCGGCGCCCTTGAAGAAGCCGGGGATGCCGCGCAGGTCCACGCGCACCACCACGATGGGGTGCTGGCGGCGCAGGTCATACGCGAAGCGCAGGGCGTGCTCGCGCAGCACGTCCCGCGTGTCCCGGTTGGCGTAGAGCACCACCGCCGGCCGCCCCTGTCCGAGCGGCACTTCCCGGCCGAACACGTCCTCGAGCTCCGAGGCGTGGGCGGGGAGGGCTCCGAACAGCCCCATCAAGCAGGCGGCAACCACCAGGATTCGCATGGGCAAAGGTTTCCTCCGGGGTATGGGGACGGGCTGCTCCACCGTCCCTCGCCGCCGGGGCGCATGGACGACAGTGTACGGGCCCACCCTGACGGTCCTCGCCCAACAGCAGCGGGCTTCCGCTTCTGCCCACCCCGGCCCTCGGGGGGCTCCTGGCCGCCCGTCCACCCGGGAGCCGGGCCCTTCCCACTGGCCAAGCCCCGCCGTTTCCTCCATGGTACGGAGCCGTACCAGCCCGGGAGCCGAGCGCCTCGGGGCCATGTGGAGACGAAGGAGAAGGGATGAGTCGCGTTCTGGATGAACTGTTGGCGCTGCTCAAGCTGGAGCCCATCGAGGAGAACCTGTTCCGGGGGGCGAGCCAGGACCTGGGCTACCGGCAGCTCTTCGGCGGGCAGGTGATCGGCCAGGCGCTGTCGGCGGCCAGCCAGACGGTGATGCCCGAGCGCCACGTGCACTCGGTGCACGGCTACTTCCTGCGCCCCGGGGATGCCAGCCTGCCGGTCGTCTACACGGTGGATCGCGTGCGCGACGGCGGCAGCTTCACCACCCGCCGCGTGGTGGCCATCCAGAAGGGCGAGTCCATCTTCACCATGATGGCCTCCTTCCAGGGGGACGAGCCCGGCTACGAGCACCAGGCGAAGATGCCCGAGGTGCCCGGACCGGAGGGGCTGGCCTCGGACATCGAGCTGCTGCGCCGCCGGGCCGGCCTCATCCCCGAGCGCGTGCGGGAGAAGTTCCTGTGCGAGAAGCCGATCGAGATCCGTCCGGTGACGCTCTTCGATCCATTCGAGCCCCAGGTGAGCGAGCCGGTGAAGTACGTGTGGTTCCGCGCCGACGGCGTGCTGCCGGAGGATCCGCAGGTGCACAAGTACGTGCTCGCCTACGCCTCGGACTTCAACCTCATCACCACGACACTGCAGCCGCATGGCGCCAGCTTCATGCAGCGCAACATGCAGATGGCGAGCCTGGACCACTCGCTGTGGTTCCACGGCAACCTGCGCGTGAACGACTGGCTCCTGTACGCCATGGACAGTCCGTGGGCGGGCAACTCGCGGGGCCTGGCGCGCGGGCACATCTTCACCCGCGAGGGCCGGCTGGTGGCGTCCGTGGCCCAGGAAGGGCTCATCCGCGTCCGCCAGGACAAGCGCTGAACGGCTCAGCCTCCGGGGGCGGTGTGGCCGCTGCCTGAGCCGGAGGTGGGCTCGGAGCGGGTGGGGCGGTCGGCCAGTGCGACGAGCACCTCGTGGACCGCGGCCAGCAGCACCGCGACGCCGAGGATCAACGGAGCGATGGCCGCGAGCCCGAGCCGCTCGCCGACGAGGCCCGCGGCGCTCGGGAGGACCGCGACGCCCAGGGTGGCCGCGCTCACCTGGAAGCCGACCGCGTGCGCGGCGGCATCCGCGCCCACCCGCCGGGGCGTCTCGGACATGAGGGCCGGGAAGATGGGTGCCAGGGAGAAGCCGAGCACCGCCAGCCCGAGGACGGCGGGGATCGCCGGGATCGCGACGAGGAGCGCGCCCAGGATGGCCCCCGCCGTGCCGAGCCGCAGGAGCCGCACGGCGCCCACCCGCTCGACGACGAAGCCGAGCACGATGCGTCCGGCGAGCAGACCCGCCCAGTACAGGCTGACCCACGTGCCGGCCACCGCGGTGCCGAGCCCGCGCGCTTCGGTGAGGACGGTGTAGCTCCACTGTCCCGCGGTGACCTCGACGCCGGAGTAGAGGAAGAAGATGGCGATCTGCAGCCAGACGCGGGGACGGCGCAGCGTGGCCCACGCGGTGACGGTGGGGGAGGTGGCGTCCACGGGGGCCGGGGCCTCGGCCGTGGGAGGGCTCGAGCCCGGCCCGGCGTCCCACTGCCGGCGCATCCCGGTGAAGGCCACCGCGAGCAGCGCGAGCACCCCGCCGATGACGGCATAACCGGCCCGCCACCCCGCGCCGCGCGTGAGGAGCGCCGTCATGAGCACCGGTCCGAGCGCGGCCCCGGTGCTGTAGGCGGCGTGCAGCCAGGTCATGTGGCGCGCCCCGAAGTGGTGGGCGGCGTACGTATTGAGCCCGGCATCCACCGCGCCCGACCCGAACCCGACCACACAGGCCGCGGCGATGAAGAGGGCGAAGGCGGGAGAGGCCGCGTAGCCGGCGACCCCGGTGGCGGCGAGCGCGGTGCTGGCGGCCAGGAGGGTGCCGATGCCCGCGGTGCGCATGAACCGCCCCGCGAACAGGCCCGAGGTGAAGTACGCCGAGGCGGCCATGGCGAGCACCGCGCCGAGTGCCACCTGCGGGAGCGTGAAGGCCTCGCGGATGGACGGCCAGGCGACGCCGAGCACCGCATCCGGCAGCCCCAGGCTGACGAAGGCCAGGTACGACAGGGCCAGGAGCGCCGGGCGGGGTGCTGCCGGGGTGGAGGCGGACTCGGGCGGACGGCTCATGGGCGCGCCTTCCTCGAGGTTCGCGGATGCTCGCCGTGGATCATGCCATGCCTACATTTCGGCATATCTCGTGCGTCCGACCGCGCAGTGGGTCGGATATCGTGCCTACATTTCGCGACATGTGTGGCCTTTGTCGGGGTTGTAATGCCTACATTTCGCGACCTATGCATACCACTGGGCCGGATGTCGTGCCTACATTTCCATGCATGTAGGTCCTGGGTGCCAAATGGAAATACATTAAATATTGGCATTTATGTCTGATATTGACAATAAATGCTTGCATTTGATTTGATCTTGTTTGTGAAGGTGATTGTCTGGCCTGATTCTTGCTTTTGTTTGTGTTTGTGTTTGTGTTTGTCTGTATTTCGCGTCTGTTGTTTGTGTTTGTCTTTGTGTGTTGTCTTGTTTGTGATTGGGTGTCTGGTAATGCTTTACGGAGAGCCCTTGCCAGCGGCTTGCGTGAACTCGGGCAGGAGGAACTCGTCCGGAGCCGGCGCCTTCTCGAGGAGGCCCAGCTCCACGAGCTGCCGTCCCAGCGTCTCCCAGCGCGTGCGGCTCATGAAGCCCAGGCCCTGGGTGCGTGTCTCCTCCGTCTCGATGAGGGGCTTCTGGGCCTGCGCCGCCGCGGCGAACGTCTCCGCGTCCAGGGTGGTGTTCAGCTTCCCCATCACCGCGTTGGCCGGTGCCGGATTGTCCAGGTAGGCGCGCCAGCCCTCGCGCACCGCCGCCACGAAATTCTTCACGCGCTCCGGCTGCTCCTTCCACATCTCCCGGCGGGTGACGACCACGGCTGAATAGGGATTGAAACCCTCATCGGCCACCAGGAACACCACCGGATCCGCGCCCTGCCTGCGCGCCGCGATGGGCTCCGAGGTGATGAAGCATTGCTGGGCGAAGTCCTTGTTCGTCACGAACTGCGCCACGCCGCCGTCGTAGGGCACCACCTTCACCTTGTCGAAGCCGTACTTCTTCTTGAGCCAGGCGGCATAGGGCAGGCCGGGCTCCAGGGCGATGGTGCCCGAGGAGAGCACGTCCTGGATGCCCTTCGCCCCGCGGGAGGCGTGGACCATGATGGCCTGCGGCGACGTCTGGTACACGGCGAACAGCGGAATCAGGTCCACGCCACGCGCCCGGGCGGTGAGCAGCTCGTCCCCGCCCACGATGCCGAACTCCACCTGCCCCGTGGCCACCATCTGCAACACGGGCACGCCGACCCCGCCGCCGAGGATCTCCACCTCCAGCCCGTGCCGCTTGAACGCGCCCTGATCCCTCGCGGCGTAGAAGCCACCGAACTCGGGCTCGGGCACCCAGTTGAGGGCCAGCTTCACGCGGGCCACCTGGGCCGCGGCCTGCGTCCCCCCAGCGTCCGAGCCTCCCGCCTGCTGCGCGCCTTCCTTCGAGCGCGAGCACGCCCCCGCCACCACGAGCAGCACCAGACTCCCCAGCAATCCGACGAGACGTCCTCTCACGTGTGGTTTCCTCCGGAAGAAGCAGCGGAAAGGGAAGGGGGCCCTCACGAGCCCGAGGCGGATGGGTGCCAGCGCCGCAGCATGCGCTCGCCGGTGAGGCTCACCGCGCCGAACAGCATCAGCCCCAACATCGAGGCCGCCAGGACGGCGGCGAAGACCCGGGCCGTGTTGCCCTGCCGGTTGGCGGCCAGCACCAGGATGCCCAGTCCGGCGTCGCCCTCGACGACTCCGGCGACCCACTCGCCCACGATGGCGCCGACGACGGACAGGCCCGAGGCCACGCGCAGGCCGGTGAACAGGTGGGGCAGCGAGGCGGGCAGCTCCAGCTTCCACAGCGTGGCCACCCGGCGCGCGCCATAGAGGCGGAACATGTCCCGCAGGGCCGGGTCCACCGAGCGCATCCCGGTGTGCGTGTTGGCGATGACGGGGAAGACGGAGACGATGAAGGAAGAGACGGCCACCGCGCGCGCCCCATGGCCGAACCACACCACCAGCACCGGGGCGATGGCGATGATGGGCACCATCTGCAGGAAGAGGGCATACGGGTAGAGCGCCCGCTCCAGCACCCGGGACGAGGACAGCACGATGGCGGCCAGCACGCCCACCGCGGTGCTCAGCCCGAAGCCCAGCAGCGCCGAGCGGCCGGTGGACAGCGCCCCACTCAGCAGCGTGTCCGCGGCCCGGCTCGCCTCGAGGCCGATGGCGGACGGGGGCGGCAGCACGATGGGGCTCACGGAGAAGACGCGCGCCACGGTCTCCCAGAGGACCAGGAGGATGGCGAGCGCGGTCAGCGGCGCCAGGGCCTCGCGGAGGATCTTCAAGCGGCATCTCCTTGCTCCAGGGCGTGGAACAGCAGGCCCATCTCCCGGGCGAAGCCGGGATCCGCGCGCAGGGCGGGGAGCCGCTCGGAGGGCAGGTCCAGGTGCCGATCCAGCATCACCCGCGCGGGCCTGCGCGACAGCACCACGACGCGCTCGGCCAGGTAGGCGGCCTCGGACAGCGAGTGCGTGACGAAGAGGACGGTCATCCCCAGCTCCTTCCACAGCGCCAGCAGCTGATCATCCAGCCGGTGGCGGGTGAGCTCGTCCAGGGCGGCGAAGGGCTCGTCCAGCAGCAGCAGCCGGGGGCGGGTGACGAGCGCCCGGGCCAGGGAGACGCGCATGCGCATGCCGCCGGAGAGCTGGGCCGGGTAGCGCGCGGTGGCGTCGCCGAGCCCCACCTGCGTCAGCATGGCCCGGGCCGAGGCATGGCGTTCCGCGGCCGGCACCCCGGCCAGCTCCAGGGGCAGGGCCACGTTGTCCAGCACCGAGCGCCAGGGCAGCAGGTGCGCGTCCTGGAAGACGTAGGCGATGGGGGTGCGCGCACCCGGAGTGTGATCCAGGGGAGGGGAGAAGGTGAGGGTCCCGGCGTTGGGCTGGTCCAGTCCGGCCACCAGGCGCAGCAGGGTGGACTTGCCGCAGCCGGAGGGGCCCACCAGGGCCACGAAGGAGCCCGCGCCGACATCCAGGTCCATCCCCTGAAGGACGGGGACTCCTCCCGGGAAGGTGCGCCGGAGGCCGGACATCCGCACGCGGACGCCCTCCCTGCCAGGGCCGGTCGTGGACGGAGAGGAGGGGACGGGGTGGGGGGAAGCCATGGGGCGGACCCGGTTCTAACCGTCTCGCGTGCTCCCGGCCAGACTCTCATTGGAGGTACTCGCGCCGGCGTCCCAGGCCCGGTAGAAGCCAGCCCTGCACAGATGTGAACCGCTCTGCACATCGGCCGCGAAGCCCGCGTGCCGGATCCAGGTTCCCTGGCGCCATCGCCCCAAGGGGCTTCCTCGTGTTCACGGGTTGGCACGAAGTCCGCAGAGCCACGCACGCCCCTCGCCTGGGGCATATGGCCTCGCCCCGCGGGGCCTCCGAGAGGTGATGATGAAGCTCCCGCTCCTCCTGTTGCTGTTGTTGTCCACTCCCGCCCTCGCGGCCCCCCGCGCGGCGTTCGTCCTGCGCATCGAGGGCGCGGATGCCTTCGTGGACCTCGGGCGCGCGGATACGGCGCAGCCCGGCGAACGGCTGCGCGTCTACCGCGTCATCGAGGCGCGCCACCCGGCCACGGGCAAGGTGCTGCGCGACCGCTTCCTGCTCGGCGAGGCCACGGTGCTGGAGGCGGGCGAGACGCTCTCGCGCATCTCCGCCCCGGACGAGCTCCTCGCCCGCATGGAGGTGGGGGACGAGGTGGAGCAGGTGAATGCCCAGGCCCCGCGCGAGCGCCCCGCCACGCCGGGGGCGACGGCTCCGGCGCAGCCTCCCGCGGGGTCCGCGACCGCCTCCGCCGGCCCGTCCGACGCCGAGCGTGCCGCGCTGCGCACCGCGTGGAACACCGCCCTGAAGCTCCCGCCCGCCGAGCGCGCCAGGGTGTGGGAGGGCTTCCTCGCCAACTGGCCCCAGTCGGACCTGGCCGGCCCCATCCGCACGGAGATCTCCCTGCTGCGCGAGGCGCCCGTGGCCTCCTCGACGACGAAGGTGCCCGCCTCGCCGGTGCCGCCCGTCCTCAAGGTGAGCGCCCCCACCAGCGCGCTGACCGACGAGCTCATCACCGTGTCCCTCTCCAGCCTGGCGGGTCCCACGCCGCGCGCGGTGATGGTGCACTGGCGTGAGCGCGGCTCGCCCACCTACCGCACCGTGCACATGCGCGCCGAGCCCCATGGCCACTTCCGCGCCACGCTGCCCCAGGAGGCGGCGGTGGAGCCGGCCATCGAGTACTACGTCGAGGCGGTGGAGCCCTCGGGCGCCACGCTCGCCGCGGCGGGCCTCCCGTCCCGGCCCCAGCACATCACCATCCGCCGCCCGCCCCGCGACGAGCGCATCGAGTACCGCAACCGCAGCCGCGTGCGCGTCAGCGACGAGTACGTCGACTTCAACCGCTTCAAGGGCAACGACGTCTACAACCTCTTCGAGGCGGACTTCCTCTACCGCGTCTACTCGACGGTGCACGCCGTGCGCGTGGGTTTCGGCAACTACCGGGGCACCGGCACGCCGCGCTATCAGCTCGATGACCCGAGCATCCCCGGCCAGGAGGTGGGCTACACCTATGGCTTCAGTGAAATCGAGCTGCGCCTGCACCCGTCCCTCGCCCTGCTGGTGAAGGGCACCGCGGGTGTCACCCGGGACGGGCTCAAGGGCGGCTTCGATCTCGGCCTGCGCATCGGCAGCGAGACGGGCACGTCCCTGCTGATCCGCGGCGCCACCATCGCGGACATCGGCGCGCGCGGCAGCCTCGCGCTGTCGTGGGACGCCGTGAAGAACTGGCCCATGAGCGCCGAGGTCGTCGTCACCAACGAGCCCATCGGTGAGGATCTGGGCGTGCGCCTCATCTACACGGTGGGCCGCTCCATCACCCCCTGGCTCGATGTCTCCGGCCGCGTGAGCTACCAGCTGCGGGACATCAACCACTCCGGCCTCGGCTTCGGGCTGGGCACCACCTTCCACTGGTAGCGGACCCCGGGAGAACACCTCCGATGATGACCCTTTCCACCGTTACCTGCCTCCTGCTGCTGCTCGCTCCTCCTGCCCAGACGGCGCCGGCCAGGGCCGAGCCGTCCACCGCCGCTCCGGCCACTGCGCCCGCGGCCGCGCCCGCCGAGCCCCTCGAGGTGCGGCACGTCCCGGCCGCCCAGGTGCTGGTCGGCAACAACCTGGTGCTCCGCGCCGAGGTGGCTCCGTCCTGGCGCCTGGGGGCGCTCGTGGCCCACTACCGCTCCGCGGGCGAGACGGCCTTCCGCGAGCAGGCCTTCGAGCTCAGCGCCGACGGCACCTACGCGGCCGTCATCGCCCTGTCCCCCGAGCAGCGCGTGCCCGTGGAGTACTACGTCACCGCCCGGGACACCGATGGTGTGGAGACCGTGCGCTTCGCCAGCGCCGACGCTCCGTACCCGGTGCTCATCGAGGTGCCCCGGTACACGCTGGAGCGCGAGGCCCTGCTCGAGGTGTACGGGCAGCGCCGCTCCCGCGTGAGCGCCTCCGGCGAGTACGTGGACTACGGCTTCCAGACGCTCAATGGCACGCGCTACAAGGACAGCTACTACCGGCTGGAGGCGGACTACCTCTACCGCCTGTTCACCCAGGTGGGCGGCATGCGCATCGACTCCATCCGCATCGGCGTGGGCCACCTGCGCGCGCACACGCCGCCCTTCGAGCTGCGCGCTCCGGAGGGCGGGAGCCTGCCGCAGCTGCGCCCGGGCCTCGACTACGGCTTCTCCGAGGTGGACGTGGGCTTCAGCCCGTACTTCGGCCTCGGCGTGCGCCTGTCGCTCGGTGGCAACGCGACCGGCTTCTCGGCGGGCATCGGCGGCAAGGTGCGCCTCGGCCGGCCCAATGGGGCTCGCGTGGAGCTCGAGGGCGATTACACCGGAGGACTCGGCGGCTCCGCGACGATCCGGCTCGCCTGGGACACGGTGCGCCGCTTCCCCATGAGCGCCGCGGCCCAGGTGACCAACGTGCCCTCGGGTCCCTCCGGTGTGCGGCTGCTCTACCGCGTGGATTATCTGTTCTCCGATGCCTTCGCCCTCGGTACCCAGATCGGCTATCAGGCGCGCGCCTCGCAGGGCGGCGGGCCGACGTTGGGGCTCGTGGCGAGCTACGGCTGGTAGAAGGGGGCGCCCATGATGCTCACCGCGCTCACGTTGCTCCTGCTGTCGGCGGACCCGGCTCCACCGGCTTCGTCCTCTCCGGTCTCGTCCCTGATGGTGGTGTCCACCGCGGACCCAGGCCTGGAGAAGGCCGCTCTCGAGGCGGGGCGGACGCTCGGCTCGCGTCTCGAGGCCCCCTATGTGGACCTGGGCGGCTACCTCAAATCCCGGGGTCAGGGGTGTCAGGATGATCCGCGCTGCCTCCTGGCGGCCCCCGGGCTCTCGGGCGCCACGCGCCTGCTGCTCCTGAGCCTGCGCCCGGTGTCCGCCGGGCGGCTCGCCGTGGATCTGCGCCTCATCGAGCTCAAGTCCCGGAAGGTCATCGGCCGGAGTGCCTCGGTGGTGGAGACGGGGGGGCTCTCCGCGTGGGTGGAGGTGTCCGCCACCCGGCTCATCTCCCGGGCCGACCCGTATGCGAAGGATCGGCCCCAGAGCCCCTTCGCGGTGAAGCCCGCCCCGGAGACTCCCGTCGCGCCGCCAGCGCCGGCCAGTGACGCCCGGCCGCGCCCCGCGCCCGAGACGAAGTAGCCGCGCTCCGGGCTGGGCGGACGTCTGGGCGCGGCGGTATGGTCGCCGCGCCCATGAGCTTCACCCTCCGGTTCGCCACGCCCGCCGATGCCGCCCTGCTCGCAGAGCTGGGCGCTCGCACGTTCCGGGATGCCTTCGCCGCCGACAACCGGCCCGAGGATCTGGCGGCCCACCTGGCCTCTCATTATTCGCCCGCCCTCCAGGAGCGGGAGCTGCGGGATCCCCAGCGCTCCTTCCTGCTGGCGGAGACCGCTGGTGTTCCCGCGGGCTTCGCGTTGCTCCAAGACATTCCACCCGGGCCAGGTGTCCCGGGGCGCCGGCCGCTGCGTATCGAGCGGCTGTACGTGGACAAGCCCTTCCATGGCACCGGCGTGGGTGCGGCGCTCATGGGGCGCTGCCTGGACGAGGCCCGGGCCCGGGGCCATGACGTGATCTGGCTGGGGGTCTGGGAGCGGAACTTCCGCGCCCGGGATTTCTACACACGCTGGGGCTTCACCGAGGTGGGCGAGACGACGTTCGTCATCGGCGGCGATGCCCAACGCGATCTCGTGCTGGCTCGTCCCCTCTAAGCCCCCGGACACTGAGCGGGGGCTCGCTCGGAGGGGAATCCGTTCTCCCGGGGCTCGATTGAAGAAGGAGAGAGCCGCACACGCGTTCCCGATGGGGCTCAGGAAGGAAGCTCGGTTCCGGGTCCTCGTGGCCGGAAGCAGGGGCGCCTCGGGGACCAGGGGGAGTCGCCATGCCCGATGAGGGAAACGCCCGGCCTGGGGAAGGCACGCCTTCCGCCGTGCCTGCTCCCGAGACGGAGGCCCAAGGCCCATCAGGGGGGCCTCCCTCCGCTCCCGAGAAGGGTCCCCCCACGCTCAAGGAGCTGTTCCATCACGGGCTCTACCGGCGCTTCGGCACCTGGGGCCTGGTGACGCTCGCCCTGGTGAGCCTGGGGTTCTTCGTCCAGTGGAACTGGGACAAGGTGAGCACCCTGCCCCTCCTCTCCCAGCTCGTGGAGCTGCTCTCCCGGGAGAAATCGCCTCCAGCGTCGGCCAGGAAGTTCACCGTGGCGGTGGCCCACCTGGAGAACGACGAGGGTCAGGAGTACGAGCGCCTCATCCGCGACACCCTCAATGGATACGCGGGCATCGAGGTCATCCAGGTGGACAGGGAGGTGATGTCCAAACATGCCGTCTCCGGGGAACGCCTCGAGGCCGGGCACGCCCGGGCCCGGAAGTACCTGGAGAAGACGGGAGCGGACATGCTCATCTGGGGCACGGTCCTCCAGGTGGGGGGCCAGAGCACGTCCAAGCTCTTCCTGACGGACTCCCTGGGCCTGAATCGGAAGCACTCGGGACGCTATGCGCCCGAGAACCTGAGCCTGCCTTCCCTCTTCTGGGACGAACTGGAACAGGTGCTTCGCCTGCGGGTACTCACCCAGAGCGCGGACTTGCAAGCCGTGCAAGGGCGCTTCGCCGCCGAGAAACTCAAGCCCCTCGTGGAGAAGGTGCGCCACCTGCTGGAGAGCAGCGAGGGACAGGGGTGGAGCGTGGAGACACGGGCCAGCATGCGCGTGCTTCTCGCCGACGCCCTCCTGCGCATGGGCACCTATGCTGGAGAGGGCCAGGAACTCGTGGCGGCGGTGGCGGCGTACCGGGCCGCCCTGGCGGAGAGGCCGCGAGATCGTGAGCCCCTGGCGTGGGCCCGGACGCAGAACAACCTGGGTCTGGTGCTGGCCACCCTGGGCTCGAAGGAGAGAAGCAGGGCGCGGCTGGAGGAGGCGGTGGGGGCCTTCCGGGCGGCCCTGGAGGAGCGGACGCGGGAGCGCGGGCCCCTGGAGTGGGCCCAGGCGCAGAACAACCTGGCACTGGCGCTGACCACGCTGGGCAAGACGGGAGAGGGGGGAGCGGCACGGCTGGAAGAAGCGGTGGTCGCGCACCGTGCGGCCCTGGAGGCACTCCCGCGGAAGCGCGAGCCCCTGTACTGGGCCAGGATCCAGAACGAGCTGGGGATGACGCTGCGACTTCTGGGCGAGAGGCAGGGGAGCACGGCGAGGCTGGAGGAAGCGGTGGTGGCCTACCGGGCCACCCTGGAGGAATGGACGCAGGAGCTCGATCCTGTGGCATGGGCCGCGACACAGCACCGGCTGGCGCAGACGCTGCGATTGCTGGGAGAGCGGGAGCAGGGCACGGAGCGGTTGGAGGAGGCGGTGGCGGTGTACCGGACCGTCCTGCGCGAGAACGCGCGGGAGCGCCAGCCCCTGGCGTGGTCCCACACGCAGAACCATCTGGGGATCACGCTGGCCATCCTGGGGGAGAGAAAGCAGAGCGCAGCACTTCTGGAAGAGGCGGTGGAGGCCTTCCAGACATCCCTGGACGAATTGAAGCGGGAGCGTGAGCCCCTGGATTGGGCCCGGACGCACTTCAACCTGGGGAATACGCTCTGGATGCTGGGCGAGTCCAAGCAGAGCGCCTCCCTGCGGTGCGAAGCCCTCCATTCCCACGGGCTGGCGTGGGAGGTCTTCTCCGGGGTCGGAGCCCCCGAGGCCATGGTCAGTGAACGAGAGGTCCGGAGAGAGCGCGACCTCCTGCGGAGCCAACCGGGTTCACAGGGGCTGGAGCGATGCCTGAAGACCTACGGCAAACGCATGGCTCGGAGGCTCGCCACGCTGGAGCGGAGGGGAAGTCACCATGCCCGATGAGGGAAACGTTCGGCTCCCGGAGGGCACGCCGCCCGCCGTGTCTCCTCCCGCCCCGGAGCCCCAGGGCCCAGGGGGCGCTCCCCCTGCTCCCGACAAGGGTCCCCCCACGCTCAAGGGGGTGATCCATCAATGGCTCTACCAGCGTTTTGGCACCTGGGGCCTGGTGACGCTCGCCCTGGTGAGCCTGGGGTTCTTCGTCTGGTGGAACTGGGACAAGGTGAGCACCTTGCCCCTCCTCTCCCAGCTCGTGGAGCTGCTCTCGCGGGAGGAGCTGCCACCCGCCCCCGACGGGAAGTTCACCGTGGCGGTGGCCCGCCTGGAGAACGACGAGGGCCGGGAGTACGAGCGCCTCATCCGGGAGTCCCTCGATGAACAGGAGGGCATCGAGGTCATCCAGGTGGACAGGGAGGTGATGTCCGAACACTCCGTGTCCGACAAGCGCTTCCAGGAAGGAGAGGCCCGGGCCCGGAAGTACCTGCGGAAGACGGGAGCGGACGTGCTCATCTGGGGCACGGTCCTCCGCGTGGGGGGCCAGAGCACGCCCAAGCTCTTCCTGACGGATGCCCGCGGCCTGGAGCGCAAGCACTCGGGACGCTACGCGCCGGAGACGCAGAACCTGAACCTCCCGTCCCTCTTCTGGGACGAACTCGAGGAGCTCCTGCGCCTGCGCCTGCTCACCCAGAGTACGGAGCTGCAAGCCGCGGAAGGGCGCTACGTAGCCGACAAGCTCGAGCCCTTCGTGCAGAAGGTGCGCCAGCTGCTGGAGAGCAGCGAGGGCCAGGGGTGGAGCGTGGAGACACGGGCCAGCATGCGCGTGCTCCTCGCCGATGCGCTCCTGCTCATGGGCAGCCAGTCGGGAGAGCGTGAGGAGCTCGTGGAGGCGGCGGCGTCGTACCGGGCTGCCCTGGAGGAGAGGCCGCGAGTGCGCGACCCGCTGGAGTGGGCCGGGATGCAGCACAGCCTGGGGGTCGCGCTGGCAACCCTGGGCGAGCGGGAGAGGGGCACGCTGCGGCTGGAGGAAGCGGTGGGGGCCTTCCGGGCCGCCCTGGAGGAGCGGACGCGGGAGCGCGAACCCCTGGAGTGGGCCATGACGCAGGCCCATCTGGGGTGGACGCTGGCCAGACTGGGCGATCGGGAGCCGGGCACGGAGCGGCTGGAGGAAGCGGTGGCGACCTTCCGGGCGGCCCTGGAGGAACTCACGCGGGAGCGCGAGTCCCTGACATGGGCCCAGACGCAGACCCAACTGGGATTGGCACTGACCGCCCTGGGAACGAGGGAGGGGAGGACGGCGAGGCTGGAGGAGGCGGTGGCGGCCTACCAGGCCGCTCTGGAGGAACTCACGCGGGAGGGGGTGCCCCTGTACTGGGCCCGAACGCAGCTGTGCCTGGGGTGGACGCTGATGAACCTGGGCGCGTGGGAAGGAGGCACGGCGAGGCTGGAGGATGCGGTGGCGGCCTACCGGGAGGCCTTGAAGGAATTCAAGCGGGAGCGCACACCCATGGACTGGGCGACGACGCAGGCCAGCCTGGGGTGGACGCTGATGAACCTGGGCGCGAGGGAGGGGGGCACGGCGAGGCTGGAGGAGGCGGTGGAGGCCCACCGGGCCGCCCTGAAGGAATGGACGCGCGTGAGCGTGCCCCTGCACTGGGCGGCGACGCAGGCCAGCCTGGGCGTGGCGCTGACGGCCCTGGGGGAGAGGGAGGGGAGTGTGGCGCGGCTGGAAGAAGCGGTGGAGGCACACCAGGAGGCCCTGAAGGAAGTCACACGGGAGCGCGTGCCCCTGAAGTGGGCGACGACGCAGTCCAGCCTGGGCGTGGCGCTGGCGGCCCTGGGCGAGCGAGAGGGGAACCCGGCGCGGCTGGAGCAGGCGGTGGGGGCCTACCGAGCGGCCCTGAAGGAGCTCACGCGGGAGCGCATCCCCCTGGAGTGGGCCCGGACGCAGCTCAACCTGGGACTGGTGCTGGCAACCCTGGGCGAGCGAGAGGGAAGCGTCGCGCGGTTGAAGCAGGCGGTGGAGGCGCACCGGGCGGCCCTGAAGGAGTTCACGCGGGAGCGCGTGCCCTCGGACTGGGCCCGGACGCAGAACGGCCTGGGAATGGCGCTGGCGGCCCTGGGCACCCGGGAGGGCAGCGTGGCGCGGTTGGAGCAGGCGGTGGGGGCCTTCCGGGCCGCCCTGGAGGAATGGAAGCGGGAGCGCGAGCCCCTGGACTGGGCTCTGGCGCAGCACAACCTGGGCTGGGTGCTGCGAGCCTTGAGCGAGAAGGAGGGCAGCGGAGTGCGGTTGGAGGAGGCGGTGGCGGCCTACCGGGCCTCTCTGGAGGAACGGACGCGGGAGCGCGAGCCCCTGGAATGGGCCCGGACGCAGTACCAGCTGGGGCACGCGCTCTGGGCGCTGGGTCAGCACAGGCGGAGCGCCTCCCTGCGTTGCGAAGCCCTCCACTCCCAGACCCTGGCGTGGGAGGTCCTCTCCGAGGCCAGGGCATACGAGGCGAGGGAGGTGGCCCAGGAGGTCCGGAAGGAGAGTGCCCTCCTACGAGGCGACCTGGGCTCACAGGGGCTCGAGGGTTGCGTGAAGACCCATGGCGCGCCACTGGCGGAGCGGCTCGCCACCCTGGAGCGGTGGAAGGGAGACGCGCCACCGGGTTCGCCCGTCGCCCGCCGCGGGAGCGAGCGGGCCGGCACTCGTCCCTCCCCGGGAAGCCTGGAGCGCCCGGCGCGCGCCCCACATCGGGTCAGCTCCGGGCGAACGCCAGCAGATCGGCGTTGAGCTGATCCTTGTGGGTGGCGGCGAGGCCATGATCGCCACCGGGATAGATCTTCAGCGTCGCGCCCTTGACGAGCTGGGCCGTGCGGCGGGCCGAGGCGTCGATGGGCACGATCTGATCGTCATCGCCGTGGATGATCAGCGTCGGCACGTCGAACTTCTCGAGATCCGCGGTGAAGTCGGTCTCGGAGAAGGCCTTGATGCAGTCGAGCTCGGGCTTGAGGCCGCCCATCATTCCCTGCATCCAGAAGCTGTCGCGCATGCCCTGCGAGACCTTCGCGCCCGGGCGGTTGGCGCCGAAGAAGGGCGTGGTCAGGTCCTTGAAGAACTGCGAGCGGTCCGCGGCCACGCCCTTGCGGATGTCATCGAACACGGACATCGGCAGTCCGCCGGGATTGGCGGCGGTCTTGAGCATGATGGGCGGCACCGCGCCCACCAGCACCGCCTTGGCGACGCGGCTCGTGCCGTGCCGGCCGATGTAGCGCGCCACCTCGCCGCCGCCCGTCGAGTGGCCCACGAGGATGGCCTTCTTGACGTCCAGCTTCTCCAACAGCTCGGCGAGATCATCGGCGTAGGTGTTCATCTCGTGACCCGCCCAGGGCTGGCTGGAGCGGCCATGCCCGCGCCGATCATGGGCGATGGTGCGGAAGCCATGGGAGGCGAGGAACACCATCTGGTCCTCCCAGGCGTCCGAGCTGAGCGGCCAGCCGTGGCTGAACACCACCGGCTGACCCGAACCCCAGTCCTTGTAATAGAGCTGCGTCCCGTCCTTCGTCGTGAACATCGCCATATGTGGGCTCCCTTGGTCCCCGAGTCTGGCGCGGTATAGCGGCGGTGCTCCCTCCCTTGCCTCCCCCTCCAGGGGGACGTGTCCACCCCCAGATAGGGGAGGCGGCATGTCACCGTGACCGTTTGACCGGAAATTCGAATCCGGTCATGATGTCCACATGGCAGCAACATCCGTCGAGGTCCGGCGCCAGCGCATCCTCCAGGTGGCCAAGGGCCACTTCGAGCGTTTCGGCTTCCGCCGGACGCGCATCGAGGACATCGCCCGCGAGGCGGGGATCGCCAAGGGGGCCGTCTACCTGGAGTTCGAGAGCAAGGAGGTCCTGCTCCACGCGGTCATCGAGGCCGTGCTCGCGGAGACGGGGCGCCGGTATGCCGCGGAGGTGATGGGGCAGGAGTCTCCTCGCGAGCGGCTGCGCGCCACGCTGCGCTTCGCCTACCGGGAGCTCGCCCGGGATGCCCTGCTCGAGCGGCTCGTCCGCGAGGATCCGGAGTTGACGGTGCTCCGCTCGCTGGCGGAGTCCGGAGACAACCCGCGCAAGGCGGATGCCCAGGTGGAGATGATCCGCAACTGGGTGCGCGAGGGCATCGAGCGGGGCGAGTTCCGCGCGGATCTGGACGTCGACGCGGTGCCCTTCGTGATCGGGCTGCTGCGCTTCCTGCACTACCACACCGGGCTCGTCACCACGGGAGACCGCATCTCCCGGGAGCGGCTGCTCGACGCCGTCATCGACATCTTCATCGCGGGGCTGTCCGCGCCCGCGCCCACCCCGCCGTCCCCGGGCAAGCGCCCGGGCCGCGGCTCCAAGAGGTAATGCCATGCATGCCATCGAGATCGATCGGCTCACCCGCGTCTACGGCCCCGTCCGGGCAGTGGATGGAGTGAGCTTCCACGTGGAGCCCGGGGAGATCTTCGGCTTCATGGGGCACAACGGCGCGGGGAAGACGACCACGCTCCGGATGCTGCTCGGGCTGACACGGCCCACCTCGGGCAGCGCCCGGGTGCTCGGCCACGACGTGGTGCGCGAGAGCCTCGAGGTGCGCCGCCAGTGCGGCTTCCTCCCCGCCAGCTACGCGCTCCCGGCCCACATGACGGCGCGCCAGTTCCTCCACTATGTCGCCGCCATGTTCGACCTCGACACCGGCATGGCCGAGGCGCGCATCCAGTCGCTGCTCCAGCTCTTCGGCCTCGAGGCCGCGGCGGACCGGAAGCTCGGCGGCTTCTCCACCGGCATGACGCAGAAGGTGGGGCTCGCCCAGGCCCTCATCAACGAGCCCCGCATCGTGCTGCTGGACGAGCCCACCTCCGGGTTGGATCCGCTCGGCCGTCACGAATTGCTCGAGCACCTGCGCCGCCTGTCCTCCGAGCGCGGTGTCACCGTGCTCTTCTCCAGCCACATCCTGTCGGACATCGAGACGCTGTGCCGGCGCGTCGCGGCGCTGCACCAGGGCAGGCTGGTCGCCTTCGGCCCCATCGAGGCGCTCAAGAGCGAGCACCGCTCGGGGAACATGGACGAGCTCTACCTGTCGCTCGCGCGGAGGGCCGCATGAAGGCGCGCTTCCTCTGGCTCGACATGCGGGCCACCTTCCGTGAGCGGAAGACGTGGCTGGCCGCGGGCATGCTGGCCTACGCGGCGCTCGCCATGCCGGTGATCGCCGCGAAGCCGCCCGCGCACGTGCTCTCGGCCTTGCAGGGGTGGTTCTCCACGTCGGACCCCTCCATCCTCTTCCTGTTCATCTGGACGGACCTGGCGATGAACAAGAGCATCATGGTGCTCGGGGTGGTGCTCGCGGGCAGCCTGCTCATCCGCGAGAAGGAGACGGGACAGCTCGCGGTGCTGCTGTCCAAGCCCGTGTCACCCGCCGCGTACTTCCTGGCGCGCACGCTGTCGGCCTGTGCCGTCATGGGGGTGCTCTACATCGGCTCGCACCTGGCCACCGCGCTCCTCGTCTCGCGGAGCCTCCCGGGGTTCCGCCCGGGGATCTTCTTCGCCTCGATGACGGTGCACCTGTTCGCCGCGTTCTTCTGCGTCTGCTTCAGCGCGCTCATGGCCGTGCTCATCCAGAAGCGGGCGCTGGCGGCGCTCGTGAGCCTGCTGGTGCTCAGCCTGCTCGTGGGCATGGCCTTCATCGGCTTCTACAACCCCGCCTGGAGTGGTCTCTCCGCCTTCAACCCCCTCACCCAGGGCATCTCCATGCTCGGCCACCTGGATGATCCGAGCCCCGCCCACATGGTGGGGCCCATCGCGGCCCTGCTGGGCATGAACGCGGCCGTGCTCGCTCTCGGCGCCCTGCGGGCGCGCCATCTGGAGGTGTGACGCCATGCAGGCTCCTCTTCGCCGCTACCGCCTCCTCGAGGCCCGCCATTCCCTCGGGGGCGTGCCCCTCGTGTCCCTGCTCGTGGGCATCGTCGTGGTGCTCGTCACGGCCGCGCTCATTCCGCGCCTGCCCGCCGCGGTCAATGCCTTCATGGAGCGCGCGTTCCTGATCCGCGGGCTCGATGCCGTCATCCTGGTGAACGTCTACACCGGCATCTACATGCTGCCCTTCTTCGGTGGGGTCGCCGGGTTGATGCGCGCCCTCGTGGAGCCCCGGGAGAACCGCTCCATGGAGATGCTGCTCAGCAAGCCCATCTCGCGCCGTGCGTTCCTCATGGCCCGCGTGGGCCCCGTGCTGCTCGCCTCCTCGGTGGTGGGCCTGGTGATGTCCCTGCTCACGGGGCTCGCCGTGCGGCCCTTCGTGGGGGAGGGGTCCTCCGTGAGCGTGGCGGGCGCGATCGGCTCCGGGCTCATCTTCACGGCCCTGGTGGTGCTGCTGCTCTGCGTGCTCGTCGGCCCGTTGCTCCTGGTGCGCGATGCGTTCCAGGGACTCCTCATCGCGTTCCTGGTCTGGATGCTGCCGATGATCCCCACCGTGTTCCTGCTCTACCGCCCCGATGTGTACGAGGGACGTGAGCGGCTGCGCGATCTGCTCGTCCTGGGGCCGAACCTCCTGTGGTTCGACGCCTCGGTGCCGCTCTTCGCGGCCATCGCGCTGGCCGTGGCCTTCGTGGGCTCCTGGGGTGCGCTCGTGCTCGGCACCCGCGTGTTCGAGCGCGCCGAGCTGCGCTGAGCCCCGTGGCCCCGGGGCCGCTCAGGGGCCGATCGTGGCGGAGCTGGCCACGTTGCGCAGCACCTGCTCGGCGGCTCCGGGCGACGTGGGCTCCACGCCGTCCAGCCACCGGTCATAGGCCAGGTGGAGGGTGCGGCTCGCCTCCAGCGCGTCCGGGGTGAGCGCGAGCCCCTCCAGCCAGAGCTCGGCGTTGATGAGGCTGGCCGACTCCAGGCGGAAGGTCTGCTCGGGTCCACCGCTGGCGGGGAGGAGACGGCCCTCCAGCAGGAGCGTCCTTCCCTCCATGTCCACCTCGGGCGTCAGCCCCTCGGCGTCCTCGTCCGCGGGCGCGAAGACGAGGCGGGCGCGGCAATAGCTGCCGGGCGGCGGTTCCAACGTCCCCAGCATCTTCGGCTCGCCATCCGCGAGCTCCAGTCCGCTCACATGGGGCGTGCCCAGCCGCCGGGGCGTGTTGGCCTCGTGCGCCTGGGCCGTGCCGATGGGGGAGAGCGCGCGCAGCCACCGCCACGCACTGCTCGTCTGGCAGGGGATGATCTCCACGCTGCCCAGGGTGACGTGGGCCCGGTCCAGGGTGATGCGATCTCCCCGGTCGTTGGTGAACTGGCGCGAGGTGCCTCCCGCCAGCGTCTGGCGCGCGGGGCGGAAGTCGAGCCCGAGGTGGAGCCGGATGCCCTCCTCGCGAGCGCCGCATGCGCAGAGGGCCAACAAGAGGAGGACGGGAGCGGAGCGGGACTTCATAGATCGTAGACGATGGAGGCCTGGAGGATGGGGCTCTGACGGACGTTGCCCCGCAGCAGGTTGAGCACGGGCACGCGCACCCCGAGCTCCAGCACCACATCGGTGACGGGGCTGAAGAGCACGTCCGGGGACACGAAGGCGAGGACCCCGCTGCCCACCGGATCGGCGACGCCGCGCAGATCACCGGGGCCCTCGAGGCGGCCGTCCACGGCGAGGCGCACGGCCCAGCGCGGGCCCGGTTGCAGTTGCGCGGCGAGCGTGGTGCGCAGCGAGGCCCCGGCGCGGAAGCCCTCGCGCCCGCGTGTGGGGAGGTAGCCCGTGGCGCTGGCGAGGAAGGACCAGTCGCCGCGGAAGGTCGAGTAGGAGAGCCCCAGGTATGGATCCAGGGACGCGGTGCCGAGCTGGGCATCGAGCGACAGTGGGCGTCCATCCGCGTCGTGCACCGTGGGCGAGGTGGGCAGCCGGGCCCCGGCGAGCACGCCGATGAGGTGGTCCGCCGAGAACTCGCGATCGCGGAAGACGAAGACCTTGGCGCCGACCTCCATGTCTCCGGGTCCCCATGCCGTCTCGCGCGCGAGGCTGACCTGCTGCAACGAGCGCGTCTGCAGGGGCAGGGTGGCGGACAGGAAGAGCCAGGGGAGGGGGGCGTAGGCCACCGACAGGTCCATGCGCAGCTCGCGCAGGGAGACGGCGTCCACGGCGTCCTGGCCGGTCGTCAGGCTCCAGGCGCGCACCTGGTTGGCGAGCCGCAGGCGCCCGGCGAAGGGCTGCTCGGTGCCCATGGACGTGAGGGTCGGATCACCACAGGCGCAGGTGGCGCAGGCCTGTCCCTCCAGGGGAACGAGCAGGGTGGCCACGAGCAGGGGCACGGCGAGACAGGACTTCCACATGATACGGCCACTCTACCGGCGAGGGCTCGCCACCCCCCTGTGGCGAGTTGTCGCGGCATCATCCGGGGGACAGCCGCAGCGTCCGTATGACCTCGAAGGGGCGATTCCCCTCGCGCGCGATGATGCTCACCTCGGTGACATTGGGGGGACGCCCGCTCCTCTGTACAGGAGGCAATGCATTGATGAAGTCGAGCCGGTTCTAAGGCGTTCCCCCGGTAGTGCGCAGCAAGCAAGGTACGATGAAGCCGCGAGCGAATGTCCTGTGCACGACAATCGCTCTCACGCTGGTGTCCGGACAGGCGGCATGGGCGCAGCAGCAGGCAATGCCGGCACAGACGCCCGCTCCGGCACCCGCACCGGCGCCCGCGGCCCAGGGCGGGTCGGTGCAGGGACGGGTCACCGCGGCCTATGGAGAGCCGCTGTGGGGTGTCACCGTCTCGGCGAGGGGCACGAAGATGCCGCTGCTCGACCAGTACCTCACCGCCACGGATCCGGCCGACCCGGCGTTCCCGCGGACGCCGGAGTTGCTGTGGCAGAACGAGGCGGGCCTCAAGCTGGGTGGCAGCTGGTACGCCCTGGCGGCCGTGGCCTACTGGATGCAGATCGAGAACTTCCCCAGCCAGGACGCCCGGGTGGATCCGGTGACGGGGGACACGCGCTTCGTCACCGTGTACGCGGGCAAGGCGCGCACGCTGGGCCTGGAGCTGGAGGGCGCGGTGCAGCCGGTCAAATGGTTCCGCGGACAGGGCATGCTGACGCTGCAGGACCCGCGCTACACGGAGTTCAACGAGGGTGCGAATGACTTCACCGGCAACCGCATCCGCCGCATCCCCCAGGTGATTGGCGATCTGACGGGCACCTTCATGTTCGGGAACGCCAGCCTCGGCATCAACTGGAGCTACGTGGGCCACCGGTTCTCGAACAACGCCAACACGGTGGACCTGCCCGGCTTCGGCCAGTTCAACGTCCGCGCGGGCTACACGTACGAGAACGTCACCCTGGACCTGCAGCTCTTCAACGCGCTCAACAGCATCGGCCTCACCGAGGGCAACCCGCGCGTGGACGAGTCGCTGGGCGCCGTGCCGGACATCTTCCTGGCCCGGCCGGTGCTCCCGCGCCGCCTCATGCTGTCGCTGACCGCGCGTCTGTAATAGCGGCGAGCAGCACCCGATGAACGACGGGCCCGGCGATCCTCATGGGATTCGCCGGGCCCGTTTCACTTCAGGGCTTCCGCTCGAGGCTTCCGCTCAGCCCTCGGAGGCCTCGGGGGCCTTCTCCTTCTCGGCGGCGGGGGCCAGCTCGAAGTCCTGGATCTCGAACGTGCCGTCGGCGAGATCCGCCTTCTCCACCAGCTCCACGCCCTGGCTGCGGGTGGCGGACAGCACGTCCTCGCGCACGGGCCCGAAGCCGGCGAGGGTGGCCGCGTTCGCCGCCAGCTTCATGCGGGTGACACCCCGGCCCACGCCCGCGCCGGACTCGCTCTTGCGCTTGTTGATGGCCTGCTGCGCGGCCTCGGCGATGGCGAAGGAGGCGGGGTTGGCCGGCTTCTCGATGCCCGCGAAGGTGCGCGCGTCGGGCCAGCGGGCGCGGTGGATGCTCTTGCGGCCCGTCTCCTCGGCGAAGGCCCAGCTCCACACCTCCTCGGTGATGTAGGGCAGCACGGGGGCGAACAGCCGCAGCAGCACGTTGAGCCCCAGCCGCAGCGCCGCCACCGCCGAGCCGCGTGCCTCCTCGCCACCGGAGCCCTCTCCGCGCGCACGCGCCTTCACCAGCTCCAGGTACGTGTCCGTGAAGCTCGCCCAGAAGAAGCTCTCCGTGTTGGCCAGGGCCGGAGCGAACTCGAACTCCTTGTAGGACGCCGTCGCGGTCTCCACCACCTCCGCGAGCTTCGCCACGAAGGCGCGGTCCAGCTCGTGGGTGATGGGGTGCTCCTGCGCCGTCTGGCTCAGCACGTACTTGCCGGCGTTGAAGAGCTTCGTCACCAGCCGCTTGCCCACCTTGAACACCTTCTCGTCGAAGGCCGTGTCCGTGCCCAGCCGCGCCGAGGCCGACCAGTAGCGCACCGCGTCCGCGCCGTAGTTCTCCAGCAGGTGCATGGGCGTGATGACGTTGCCCTTGCTCTTGGACATCTTCTTGCGGTCCGGATCGAGGATCCACCCGGAGATGAGCACGTGCTTCCAGGGGATGGAGTTCTCGTGCAGCATCGCCTTGGCGATGGTGTAGAAGGCCCACGTCCGGATGATCTCGTGGCTCTGCGGGCGGATGTCCGCGGGGAACAGCTTGCCGTGGCGCTCCGGATCCAGCTCCCAGCCCGAGGCGATCTGCGGCGTCAGCGAGCTGGTGAACCAGGTGTCGAACACGTCCGATTCGGCGGTGAAGCCGTTGGGCTGGTCCCGCTGCGAGGCCTCGTAGCCCGTGGGCACGTCCACCGTGGGGTCCACCGGAATCTGCTCGCGCGTGGCGACGATGGGCTCGTCGTGGAGGGGGTTGCCGTCCGCGTCCAGCGGGTACCACACGGGGAACTGCACGCCGAAGTAGCGCTGGCGGCTGATGCACCAGTCCAGCTGCAGGTTCTCCGTCCAGTTGCGGTAGCGCGAGCCCATGTGCTCGGGGTGCCACTTCACCCGATCACCGAAGCGCAGCAGCTGATCCTTCTTGTCCATCAACCGCACGAACCACTGGCGCGTGGAGATGAACTCGAGCGGCTGGTCTCCCTTCTCGAAGAACTTCACCTCGCGCTGGATGGGCTTGGGCTCGCCCTGGAGCGGGACGCCCATGCCGGGCTTCGCCGCGCCGTCCTCGCGCCGCAGCAGCTCCACCATGGCCGTGCGCGCCTGCTTCACCGTCTTGCCCAGCAGGCCCGCGTAGAAGCCCTGCGCGGCCGGGGCGTCCAGGCTCTCCCAGCCCGAGTCCCCGAAGGTGACGGCCATCAGCCGCCCGTTGCGGCCGATGATCTGCCGCAGCGGGAGCTTCTGCTGGCGCCACCAGAGCACGTCCGTGGCGTCACCGAAGGTACACACCATGAGGATGCCGGTGCCCTTGGTGGGGTCGGCCAGCTCGCTGGGGAAGATGGGGACGGGGACGCGGAAGAGGGGAGTGATGGCGCGCTTGCCGAAGAGGCCCTTGTAGCGCTCGTCGTCCGGGTGCGCGGTGACGCCCACGCAGGCGGCCAGCAGCTCCGGGCGCGTGGTGGCGATGGTGAAGCGCGCGTCCGAGCCCTCCACGCCGAACTCGATGTCATGGAACGCGCCCGCCTGGGGCCGGTCCTCCACCTCGGCCTGGGCCACGGCCGTCTGGAAGTCCACGTCCCACATGGTGGGGGCCTTCACCGAGTAGGCATGGCCCTTCTCGTACAGGTCGAGGAAGGACAGCTGCGCCAGCTTGCGGCTGTCATCGTCGATGGTGGCGTACTCCTCGGCCCAGTCCACCGACAGGCCGATGCGCCGGAACAGGCCCTTGAAGACCTGCTCGTCCTGCTGGGTCACCTGGTGGCACAGCTCGATGAAGTTGGGGCGCGAGACGGTGCGCGGCGGCTGCTTGGAGGACTCGGCGGTGGCCGGCTCCAGGCGGAGGCCGGGCTCATGCGGGGTGCGGACGTCGGCGCGGACGTTGAAGTAGTTCTGGACGCGGCGCTCGGTGGGCAGGCCGTTGTCGTCCCAGCCCATGGGGTAGAAGATGTTCTTGCCGAGCATCCGCTGCTGCCGGGCGATGACGTCCGTGTGCGTGTAGCTGAAGATGTGGCCCACGTGCAGCGAGCCGGACACCGTGGGGGGCGGGGTGTCCACGACGAACGTCTCCTCGCGGGTGCGCGAGGGATCGAAACGGTAGGTGCCCTCCGACTCCCACCGGGCATCGAGCTTCTTCTCGATGGCCTCGGCTTCGAAGTGCTTGGGGAGGAGCTCAGGGTTGATGGAGCGGAACGTCTTCATGGCGCGCAAGATGCCAAGGAGGCGTGTCCGCTGCTACTGAGATCTCCAGTGCCGCTCCTCCCGGCGCCTCACCTCGCGTCGAGGGTGGTCAGCGTGAACGCGCGCAGGGCGCGGAAGAGGCGCGCGGAGCGCTGCTCGGAGCGAGGTCACCCAGGCCACGGCCATGTCACCGGGATTCATCCGCGGGTCCTCCGAGGCGTCGGGTCCCGGCTCCCAATCCACCATCCGCTCGGCTGCCCTCCTGGTGGCTCCGGCCTGTAGAGGGCTGTAGAAACGGCCTTCACCCCCGGTCCGGATTCCTGGGAGACTCGCCGAGTGTGCTAAACAACGCACCTCAGACTGACTGATACTGCCCCCCCATGCTGGAATCCCTCTCCGTACCGAAGCGACGCGTAGCGGCCCAGTTCGTCCTGCCGGGTGGTGCCTCGCGCAACGTGGCCGTGTTCCTCGCCGAAGCCGCTCCCGGACACACCGGCGGTGAGCGCCTGTCGGACCTGCTCAACGGCAGTGGCTCCCTGTTCATCCCCGCGGTCGACGCGGACACGGACGCCATGACGTTCGTGCACTGCGAGAACCTCGCCCTGGCGCGCGTGGCCGCCGAGCTCGAGCCCAACGTCGTCGATCAGTTCACCATCCCCACCGAGCACGAGGTGGAGGTGACGATGATGGACGGCCAGAAGCTGCGCGGGCTCATCACCTACGTGCTGCCCGAGGCCCACTCCCGCCTCACCGACTACCTCAACAACAGCGCGCCCGCGTTCTTCCCCGTGTTGGAGGGGGAGCAGGTCGCCCTGGTCAACAAGCGCCACGTCGCCTACGTGGAAACCCTTCGCCGCTGAGAAGCCTGAAAAGCCATGGCTCGGTTCGACGCCTTCATCGAGAAGCTCTACAAGGAAGCCGGTGTCGCCATCATGTTGGAGACCGGCAGCGGCATCAATCTGCGGACCGCCGCGGGCAACGTCCCCATGGTCAAGGCGGGTCTCAACTCGCAGCAGATCATCGGCGCGCTCTCGGAGATCCTCCCCGCCGACATGCGGGGCAGCTTCCCCACCGAGGGGGTCTCCACCTTCTCCTATGCCGCTCCCGCGGGCGCGGTGCAGGTCAAGGTGCAGAACGTCGCGGGCCACCTGAAGGTGGCGCTGGTGCCCCAGAAGGCGGCGCCGGCCGCGAACGTCGTCGCGGTGCCGCTCCCGGCTCCGTCCCAGGGTGGTCTGGATCTGCCGCCCGCCTCCGAGGAGGACAAGCTGGAGCTGGCCTCTCCGGCGGACATGATGGACCTGGCCGCCCGCGGCGCTGGGGGTGCCTTCACGGCCGGCCCCGGTGCCGCCCCGGCGCGTGCGCCCACCGCTCCGGCCGCGGGTCCTCGCGCCGTCCCCACCGCCGCTCCGGCCGCCGCCAAGGCCCCCACGCCCGCTCCCGCCGCCGAGGCGAAGTCCTCCATCCAGGTGATTCCGGTCAACGACGGGCCGGACTCGGATGCGGCCCAGGCCCTGCGCGCGCTGTTGGACCGGATGCTCGACAAGAAGGCCTCCGACCTCCACCTGTCCAGCCAGGTGGTGCCCATGCTGCGCATCGATGGCGACATGGTGGCGCAGGAAGACTACCGGCCCCTCACGAACGATCGCCTCAAGGCGATGCTCTGGACCATCGCTCCGGAGAAGAACAAGAAGCAGTGGGAGGAGACGCGCGACACGGACTTCGCCCACGAGACCGAGCGCGCCCGCTTCCGCGTCAACGTCTTCGAGGACCGCAAGGGCATCGGCTCCGTGATGCGGCAGATCCCCACGAAGATCATGTCCGCCGAGGACATGGGGCTCTCCAAGCACATCCTCGACCTGTGCTACCTCAGCAAGGGTCTGGTGCTCGTCACCGGCCCCACGGGCTCCGGTAAGTCCACGACCCTCGCCGCGATGATCGACTACATCAATCGCAATCGCGAGGATCACATCATCACGATCGAGGACCCGATCGAGTTCGTGCACCCGAACAAGAAGTGCCTGGTCAACCAGCGCGAGGTGCACGTCCACACGCACGGCTTCAAGAACGCCCTGCGCGCCGCGCTCCGTGAGGACCCGGACATCGTGCTCGTCGGCGAAATGCGAGACCTCGAGACGATCGCCATCGCCATCGAAACGGCCGAAACGGGCCACCTCGTCTTCGGAACGCTGCACACCAACACGGCGCCCTCGACGGTGGACCGCATCATCGACCAGTTCCCCGCGGACCGGCAGGAGCAGATCCGCATGATGCTCTCCGAGTCCCTCAAGGGCGTCATCTCGCAGATGCTGGTGAAGAAGATCGGCGGAGGCCGCGTGCCCGCGCAGGAAGTGCTCCTGTGCACCAGCTCCGTGGCCAACCTCATCCGCGAGGGCAAGACGTTCCAGATTCCCTCCATCATGCAGACCTCGCGCGGCATCGGCATGCAGACGCTCAACGATGCCCTGCTGGATCTGGTGAAGAAGAAGCTCTGCGAGCCCAACGACGCCTACATCAAGGCCATCGCCAAGGGGGAGTTCAAGCAGATGCTGGAGCGCTCGGGCTTCAAGATCGATCTGCCCACCTCCTGAGCCATGGAGGTGGACAGTCCGGTCCGGGCGGCTCAGTCCAGCGAGGCCTGGTCCGCGAAGAAGACCACCCGGCCGCCGCTGGCCGGGCTGGTGCTGCCGTTGTAGCCCTCGGTGACCGTCCACAGGTTGGTGCCGCTGCCCGTGGCGTGCATGCCCTCGGGCATCCGGGCCCAGTCGCCATTGCCGGACAGGTACGCCGTGCGCGAGGCGCCCGTGGACACCTTGAAGAGGGCGCCGCTGTAGCGCGTCGAGCTCAGCCAGTACGACGTGGTCGCCGTCGTGGTCATGATGGGGGCCACGCCCTGCACGTTGGGCTCGTTCATGATCCAGGCGCGCTCGGGGGCCACCAGGCCGCTCACCGTCTGGAGGCGGTACGTGGTGGAGTCCACCGGCCAGCGGTAGAGCCGCCCGCCGAGCCCCGGCGTGGAGCCGTCATAGGGGCAGCCCGTGCCGGTGTTGTTGCAGTACTCGCCCGAGAGCAGCACGTCCGTGGTGCCGCGCGTGTCCTTGCCCAGGAAGGAGAACTTGGGCCGGCAGGGGCTGACGATGGTCGAGGGCACCACGTACGCGCTCACCTGCGGCAGCACGTACTTGTAGCCGTAGGCGCACCACTCGGTGCCCACCTTGCCGATCGCCGTGTCACACGTGGTGCTGGTGCTCACCTCGCGGATCTGCGTGAGGTCGAACACGCGCATGCCATCCGAGGTGTCCGCCATGTAGAGGTAGTTGCCGTACCAGGCCAGGCCACCGCCGTGCTCGGGGATGGTGGTGAAGTTGCCGGAGCTGGTGGGCCGCACCAGCAGGAGGTGCCGGTAGTTCACCGCGCTCAGCGACATGTCCGAGATGTCCGCCACGGAGATGCGCACGCCCTTGTCCGGGCTGGTGAGCGTGTAGTGCCAGGAGACGATGGCCACGTTGGTGCTGCCGGACACGCCCGCCGTCAGTCCCTGCGGCACCCAGTCCGTGGTGGACATGTCGCCGTCGTTCCAGCGGAAGCCGCCCTTGTAGCCCACCGCCGGCGGGTGGTTGGTCGAGGTGAGCACCGGGCCCGCGCGGTTCAGGTCCTGGAGGATCGCCGGCAGCCCCAGCGCCGGGCCCACGCCCGTCATGTACGAGGCGTAGGTGCTCCACGTGTTCTGGTCCTGCAGCTTGAGGCAGCTCGCGTCATGGGCCGTCAGCGGCGCTCCCTCCGTGAGGGGCTGCGATTGCGCTCCCGGGGTCTCGTCCCCGGGCTCCTCCTGCTCCAGCGCGGGACCGCACCCCGCCAGCCCGGCCCCGGTCAGCCACGTCGCGATGAAGAGTCCCCGCGTCTTGTTGAAACCCATGTCGTCCGCCTCCCTCTGGGAAGTAAGAGAAGACTGGACTTACACGAGTTTTCAGGATTGATACAGTGGCTTCGGGGGCTCGCGGGGGAGGTAGGGTTTCCGCATGGCCACCGGTGAGAGTGACGAACTCCAGGCGTATCTCGATGAAGCACCCGGGGTGCGCCCGCTCTCGGATTGGATCTGGGGGCTGTCGCGGTGGGGGAAGGGCGTCCTCGTTCGCGCCGGGCTCGCCATCGCCGGGGCCTGTGTGGACCGCTGGCGCCAGGGCGCTCCCAGGGATGAAGGTTGGCAGAGGCACTTCGCCTCCTCGACCCAGCCCGAGGAGGCCCTGTCGGCGCTTCGCGCGTGGCTGGCGCGAGGCGCGCCTCCTGGAGACGCCGGGCTCGCCTCGTGCACCGCGGCCCTGCGCGACCTGATCGGCAACGCGGAGTTCTATGACGACGAGGCCTCGTCCTGGGGCGCCGCCTCCGAGCGCGAGCAGGCCGCGGCTTCCGGGCGTGCCATCCTGATGGCCCTGGAAGCCTCCCAGTGGACGGCCGAGCGCGCGACCGAGGACATCCCGGACGAGGCCGAGCGCCAGGCCATCGCGCGCTCGGGCCCCGTTCCGGAGCTCTGGGAGGCCGTCCGGGCGTATCGCCACGCACTCCCGGACTGCTCGGAGGCCACGGTCCGGGAGTTGATTCGCAACGGCCTGCGCTAGAGGTGGAAGTGCCCCGCCGCCTCCGGCTGGTACGGCACGGCGACGATGCGGAGCGTCCGGGTCCGCCCGCCCGGCATGGGCCAGTCGATGGACTGGCCCACGGACAGCCCGATGAGGGCGCTCCCGACAGGCGCGAGCACGGAGACGCGGCCTTCGTCGCTGCGTGCATCCCACGGGTAGCAGAGCGTCACCTCCCGGCGCGCGCCCGTCTCCTCGTCCTCGAAGACGACGGTGCTGTTCATCGTCACCACGTCCGGAGGGACTTTCTGGGAGCTCGTCACCTCGGCCCGGGCCAACTCCAGGTCCAACATCTCGGCCAGTGTGGCGTTACGCCCACCACTGTATTGCTCGATGACGCGCTGAAGGCGCTCCAGGTCGGTCTCCGTGACGATGATGCGTCGCTCGTGGGTCATTCCATGTTCCTCATGGGGCAATGGCCGAGTTGCGGCCGGGTGTGAAGTGGGCGGAGGTCAGGCGAGGGGCAACCCGCGTCAGCGTGCGGACCCGTGACGACGCGCGAGCGTGTCCGGGTGGCCGGCGGAGCGGGCGGGACGCCGCGCGCCGGGGCTTAGAGCGGGTGGCGGGCGGCGCGGGACTGGAGCCAGGCGGTGGCCCGGCCGTGGGCGAGCAGCACCCGACGCACCACGGCCCAGCGCGTACCGGACTTCATCGCAGCTGGGCAGGTGGAGGGCATCATGGGCTCGGTCACCACGGGAGTGCGCACGGTCTCGTGCGCGGACATCGGACGAGTATAACTGCCCGATGTCCCCGGGCAAGCCAGGTCTCTGGTGCCCGCTCCTCGAGGTCACCGTGAACCAGCCCGTCCGCCTGACCCTCCGTCCAGTAGCCGAGAGTGACGACCCCTTCCTCTTCGCGCTCTACGCGAGCACCCGTGCCGAGGAGATGGCGGCCTGGGGCTGGAGCGCGGCGCAGCAGGAGCCCTTCCTGCGCATGCAGTGGCTGGCGCAGAAGCGCGGTTACGAGGCGCGCTACCCGTCCGAGGGCCACCGCATCCTCGAGCACGAGGGCCGTCCCGTGGGCCGCCTCTGGGTGGTCCGTGGCGAGCACGAGCTGCGTCTGGTGGATGTGACGCTGCTGCCCGCGTACCGGGGCTCGGGCCTGGGCACCTCGGTGCTGCGCGCGCTCCAGGAGGAGGCCTTGGCAGCCGGCAAGCCCTTGAGGCTCCACGTCCTGCGGAACAACCCGGCCCTGCGGCTCTACACCCGGCTGGGATTCACCCCCGTGGCCGAGGCGGAGCAGGAGACTCAGGAGCCCTATCTCGCGCTCGAGTGGGGCCCCAGATGACACGGCCCGCGGGTGGTGTCACCCGCGGGCCGCTTGCTTCACCCGGATGGAATGGGGGACGTCCGTTCAACTCACAGCAGCAGGTTCTCCGGGGCGTTCACCACCGTCTGGAAGGTCTTGCCGATGGCTCCGTCGGAGCCTTGCGCCGTGCTGGTGCTGCCATCGCCGCCATTGCCACCGCATGCACCGCCACCGCCACCGGCCGAGACAGCGGTGCTCGGGGACGTGGGCGCCGCGGAGGTTCCACCCGTGCCGTTCTGGACTTGGAGGGCTCCTGTGGTCACGTTGGGTGTCGTCATCGAGATCAGGTGGATGATGCCGCCGCCGCCGCCACCGCCACCGCCCTCTCCAGGGCCACCGGAAGTGATTCCATTGCCGCCATTGCCACCTCGGGCGCGGATGTTGCCATTCACGGTGAGCGTTCCCTTGGCGGCGATTACGATGACACCTCCCGCTCCGCCTCCGGGTCCCACTGTGTTGGTGTTGCTGGGCGGATTCACCCCGTTCGTGCCGTTCGCGTTGATGTTGCCCGTGCTCGTGACGAGGACATTGCCTCCAGCGGCGATGACCAGGGCGCCGCCACCCTGGCCTCCCGACGTGGCGGTGATGCGGCTGCCCGCGCCGCCCGCGAAGACCACGGGGCGGCGGACCTGGTGGGCCTGGAGGGTGTTCAGCCCGATTCCTCCGTTCGGATCACCCGCTGGAGCGACGGAGATGCCGGGGTGCGGCGCGCCGCCACCACTGTCCTCGGTGCCTGTCGTGACATCGATGGTGCCGCTCACCGTGACGTTCCCCGTGGCGCGGAGCATCGTCCCGCTCGGGACGATGAGCGTGCCGGCGATGTCGATGGTGGTGAACTGCAGGTGGATCTTGCCCTGGCTCACCAGCGTGTTGAACCCGGTGGAGGCGGTGAGGTCCAGGGTGCTTCCGGACGCCACCGACAACGCGCCCGCCGTGCCATCTCCGTAGATACCCATGGTTCCGGCCGGGCCCGCCGGACCCGGGTCGCCCTTGGCACCCGTGGCGCCGGTGTCGCCCTTGGCTCCCGTGGCGCCCGGGATGCCCTGGGGACCCTGAGGACCCGGGTCGCCCTTGGCCCCCGTGGCGCCGGTGTCACCCTTGGCCCCCGTGGCGCCAGTGTCGCCCTTGGCCCCCGGGATGCCCTGGGGTCCCTGAGCGCCATTGCACACGTAGCGGGTGAGGGCCGCGTCCACCTCGGCCGTGTCCAAGGTGTTGTTGCCATTGGCGTCCACGCCGGCCTCGAGCTTGATGCCGCCAGTGGCGCAGTTGGCCCCGAGCCCCTCGGCCGCCGTCTTCACCAGGGCCCGGGCTCCCGCCGCACCCGTGGCGCCGGTGTCGCCCTTGGCACCCGTGGCGCCGGTGTCACCCTTCGCGCCCGGGATGCCCTGGGGACCCTGAGCGCCATTGCACACGTAGCGGGTGAGGGCCGCGTCCACCTCGGTCGTGTCCAACGTGCTGTTGCCATTGGCGTCCACGCCGGCCTCGAGCTTGATACCGCCGGTGGCGCAGTTGGCCCCGAGCGCCTCGGCCGACGTCTTCACCAGCGCGCGCTTTCCTTCAGGTCCTGCCGGGCCCATGGGTCCACCCGCGGGGCCCGCTTCGCCCTGGGGTCCCTGGGCGCCGTTGCACACGTAGCGCGTCTGCGCGGCGTCGACCTCGGAGTCGTCCAGGGTTCCGTTCCGGTTGGCATCCAGACCGACCTCGAACTTCGAGCCCCCCAGCGCGCACTGGGTCCCATCCGGCTCGGCCGAGGTCCGCATCAGCGTGCCCGCGCCCGCCGCTCCGGGTTGCCCGGCGGGTCCCTCCGGTCCCTGGGGCCCCTGGGGTCCCTGCCCGCCTTCGTTCGTGCAGGCCGAGAGGACCAGTGCGGCACAGAGGGACATGACTCGGAACCCGGAGGGTCCCAGTTGGAGTCGCAGGAGGGTCGGCATCGTCATCGGCACGGTCCTTTCGAGAACCTGTTGCAGTTGCAAGCGCGCAGTATGTGCCAGTCCGTGGCCGGGGTGGTGTGATTGGCTTCACAACGCGTTCCGTCAGGGCTTGACAGCGAGTCCTGGTCCTCCGTCCCGGGACATGCTTTGTTGTCGGTTCAACACTCAGCAGGGAGCACGCATGTCGGATCCGTTCATCGGAGAGATTCGGATGTTCGCTGGCAACTTCCCGCCTCGGGGCTGGCAGTTCTGCCAGGGCCAGATCCTGTCCATCGCGCAGAACACCGCCCTCTTCTCCATCCTGGGCACCACCTACGGTGGCAACGGGACGACGACCTTCGCACTGCCGGACCTGCGCGGCCGCTACCCCATGCAGCCGGGCCAGGGCCCGGGTCTGTCGCCGCGCACCCTGGGGGAGCAGGGCGGCTCGGAGACCGTGACGCTGATCAGCAACCAGATGCCGGCGCACAACCACACGCTCAATGTCAGCAGCCAGGCCGGTGACGTGGAGACGCCCGTGGGAACGGTCCTGGCGGCGGACACGACGGCGACGGTGCTGAACTACCGGAGCGCTCCCATCGACGGCACGATGAACCCCGCGGTCATCGGCGCGGCGGGGGGCAACCAGCCCCACAACAACATGCCGCCCTACACGTGCGTGAACTTCATCATCGCGCTCCAGGGCATCTTCCCCTCGCGCAACTGACGCGGCCCGGGCGCCCGGGGTCCCCGAGGGCCCCGGGTCCGTCCTCCGCGCTCAGGACTCCGCGTGGGCGGATTGGGGCTCGGCGAGCACCGGATCGGGCGTGGGCACCCGCGCCGCGCGCGCCTGGAGCCGCGAGCCCACCAGCGACAGCAGCGCCCCCAGCGAGCACACCGGCTTCGCGTCCGGCTCGACGATGCGCATGGCCAGGAAGGCCGCCGCCAGCCGCGCCACCGAGGACAGCACGAAGAGCACGTGCAGGTTCACCCACAGGTGGCCCCCGAGGACGAACTCGGTGGGCAGCAGGCTCGCCAGCCCCCCGCCCAGCGCCGAGGCCGCCGCGTAGGCCAGGCCTCCCGCCGTGGAGAACGCCGCCAGGTAGAAGGGCCGGCCCCGGCGCGGTGCCACCGACAGCGGCAGCGCGAAGGCCGCCAGGCCATGGCCTCCCCACAGCACCCCCGCCAGCACCACGTCCGCCAGCAGCGGCCAGAGGAACGTGGCCGTCGGGAAGAGCCAGATGGCCGGGACGAAGCCAATCCCCAGCGAGCACGCCAGCAGCACCGGCTGCGCCCCCCGCCTGTCGATGAGCCGGCCCCACACCGGCGCGGCCAGCATGCGCATCCCGGCCACCGCCGCCAGGTACAGCGCCATCGTCAGGAAGCTCATCTTCAGGTTCTTCAGCATGTGGAACGAGAAGAAGGGCGCGGAGATCCCCACCGCCGCGTTCCACGCCACCTGGTACACCAGCACCCGGCGCGCCCGCTCGTCCTTCAGCGGCAGCAGCGCCACGCGGAAGTCCAGCTTCGCCTTCTCCTTGCCGGGCGCCGGATCATGCTGGCGCGCCATCAGCAGCGTCGTCACCCCGCCCGCCCCGCACGCCATCGCCGCCAGCAGCGGCAGGCCCAGGCCCACGCCCTCGGGCGGGCGCAGCTTGTCCATCAGCACGCCGGCCACCAGCGACGTCACCGTGCCTCCCAGCGTGCACAGCGCCGTGCGCCGGCCGAAGAAGCGCCCCCGGATGGACTCGGGCACCAGCTCGCCCATCCACGCCACCCAGGCGTTGTTTCCGATGACGCCCAGCACCGCCGACACCGCCGCCACCCCCACCAGCAGCCGCTGCTGCCCCTGCAACCCCAACGGCAGCCACGGCAGCACGCACAACGGCAGCATCACCTGGCGCGACAGGCACACCGCCGTCAGCGCCACCCGCCGGTGCCCGAAGGTGGACGTCAGCCACGCCGCCGGGAACTGCACGAACTGGGCGAAGAAGGGCAGCGCCGTCATCACCCCCACCAGCAAGGGCCCCAGCTTCAGCGCCAGCGCCCACGCGGTGAGCACCGTGGCCCCCGCGCACGCGGTGAACACCTCCGCCACAATCCCCTCGGCCACCGAGGCCCTCAGCGAGCCGCGCAGGGCGCTCCGGGCCTCGGTACCCGGGGTGGATGTGGGAGTGGTGCCTACCGATGGCGCCCCCAGGAGCGGGGCGGCCGAGCCCGGCAGCGAGTTACCGGGCCGGAAGAGGGGGACGGCGGTGGCCAGGGCAGCGAAGCTGCGGAGGACGTGACGGCGCAGGACGGCGAGAGACACGCGGACCTTGAGAGAGGGCGGGGGCTCCCGGGTCTCTCTCATGACGCACCGCACCCACTCAAACCGACCCCTGGTGCCCGCTCGCCCCCCTGCCAGGCCCCGGCGCCTGCCCGTCCATGCAGGAAGCAGGTGCAGTTCACGCGGTCTTGAACTATATGAACGGCGCAGAGGGAGAAGAGGGGTACATGGAACTCGCGCGTGAGCTGGCGGATTTTCTGGGGAGCGTGGAGCAGCGGCTGGGCACCATGCTGGCGGACGGGGATGCGGGCCCGGGTGTGAAGGGCGACACGCTGATGGAGGCCGCGCGCCACCTGTGCATCGGCACCGGCGGCAAGCGCGCCCGCCCCATGCTGGTGCGCCTGTTCGGCGGCGCGGTGAACGTGGCCCCCGAGAAGCTGGTGGACGTGGCCGTGGCCTCGGAGATGATCCACTCCTCCAGCCTCCTGCACGACGACGTGGTGGACGCCGGCATGTACCGCCGCGCCCGGCCCACGGTGAACGCCCGCTGGGGCAACATCGTCGCCGTCATGAGTGGAGACCTCATCCTCTCCACCGCGCTGCACCGCCTGTCGCTGCTGGATGCGCGCCTCACCCAGTCCGCCCTCGCCGTGGTGGTGGAGATGTCGCGCGCCGCCATCACCGAGGTGGAGGCCCGCGGCAACCTGGAGCTGCCCCTGGAGCGCCTGCGCTTCATCGCCGAGGGCAAGACGGGCTCGCTCTTCGGCTGGTGCGGCAGCGCCGCCGCCACGCTCGCCAACCAGCCCGAGGCCGCCCGGCGCTTCGATCTCTTCGGCCGCCGCTTCGGCGTGGCCTTCCAGATCGCCGATGACATCCGCGACGTGCTCGGCACGGATCCGGGCAAGCCGCGCTACGCGGACGTGCTCTCGGGCACGCCCTCGCTGCCCATCCTCCTGGCGGTGGAGCGCGACGGCACGCTGAAGACCAAGCTCAAGGACGCCTGGGCCTTCACCACCGTGAATCCCGAGCGCACCCGCGCCATCGGCGACGCCATCGAGGCCACCGGTGCGGTCGAGCTGGCCATGGAGCGGATGAACCGGGAGCTGGACGCCGCCGTGGACGCGCTGGGGCCGTACGGGCAGCAGGGCCCGGGCGCCGAGCTGGTGGACTGGGCGCGCAAGCTGTCCTTGGGCATGGCCGCCCAGGCCCAGGAGCGGAGCCGCGCCGCATGAAGGGCTACCTGTGGACGAGTGGTCTCGAAGCGGCCCGGGGGGAGGGCTCCAGCAACGGTCATCTCGCTCCCTGGGAAGCCATCGCCATCGACGCGGTGGGCAACGTGATCGAATTCTGGGGCTTCAAGCGCAACCAGGGCCGCGTCTGGGCCCTGCTGTACCTGCGCGGGGAGCCCCTCACCGCCGGGGAGCTCGAGCGCGAGCTGGAGCTGTCCAAGGGCGGGGTGTCCATGCTGTTGAGGGATCTGGAGCGCTGGGGAGTCATCCGCCGCGTGCGCTCGCCGCAGGACAGCGCCTGGCGCTACGCGGCGGAGACGGACCTCATCCGCATGGTGTCGCACGTGATTGAGGAGCGGGAGGCGGGGTTCATCGAGCGCATCCGCGCGGACCTGGCCGAGGCGCACCGGCTGGCGGTGGAGACGGGGAACGTTCCCCGTGAACACCTGGCGAGGCTGGAGAAGATGGCCACGCTTGCCGAGCACGTGGAGAGAGCGCTACGGCTGTTCATCAAGACGGCGCGCCTGGACGTGGGCGGCATCCTCGGCGCGCTGCGCGAGGACTCGCCGCGGCAGTGAGGCGGCCCGGGAGCCGAGGGAGGCACGGATGGACTCGCATTACGATCAGGTGATGAAGGCGCGGAGCACGGCGGATACGGCGGCCATGAAGCTGTACTTCGCCTATTCGACGATCCTGGACCGGGCGGCCTTCGAGGAGTGGCGGGCGCAGCACAGCTACGAGTTCTTCGAGCTGCCCGAGGGCAAGCTGGCCGAGGCGCTGGACGTGGACCTGGTGTACGACTTCCCCTCGAGGTGGTGGGGAGGGCGGGTGGCGGGGCTGACGGACGCGCCGGGGAAGAGCGTGTACGGGCGGCTGTTCGAGATTGGCGGGAAGGACTGGCCGATCATCCAGCACAAGGAGGGCGCGGTGACGAGCATGAGCGTGGAGCGGCTCGTGCGCGTCCGGGTGGAGGGCCAGGAGCTGCAGGCGACGGCGTTCGTGACGTCGCCGCGCCGGGCGTCCACCGAGGGCCCCATCAGCCAGCGGTTCATCGACGCGCTGGTGCGCGGCGCGCAGAGCGCGGGGCTGCCCGCGGAGTACATCGAGCGCCTGCGCCGCGGGGAGTAGGGCAGGGCGGACGCGTGGAGTCCCTGGGTTCGGGACCAGGGGGGCGCGGGTTCTCGTGCTATCGAGGCGCGAGGGCATTCCCGGGAGGTGGGCGGGCCGGGCTTCAGGGCTTGCACCAAGCGTTCTCGGGCAGCGCCGGGCCCCCGGGGGCGACTCGTGCGAGTGACGGAATGAAGTCGTAGCTGGACCGGGTCGGCAGCCCATGGAGCTCCGCCATGCGGAGGATGGCGAGTCCCTCGACAGAGACCTTGCCCTCGGTGGCGTTCAGCTCCGGGTCGAAGCTGAGGCGCTGTGAGTACTTCCGGAGCTTCTCCTGGCGGGCCTCGAGCAGGGCCGTGAACGCCGCCGGGAACAGTCTGGCGTCCTTCTCGACGAGCGCCTGGGTGAGCTCGAACTTCGCGCTGGGCTGGCCCTGCTCCACCTGCTCCCAGCGGCTCAGCAGCCGTGCCCGTCCATCCAGGTCCTCGGGCGCTAGGAGCATCCGGTGAAGCAGGTGGAAGAAGAGGAAGTCATCCTCGTACTCCACACCCTGGAAGTGGTGCTTGGGGGAGCGGGCCGCGATGGCAGCTGCCAGCTCCAGGTCTCCGGCGGCCAGGGCCGCGCCAAAGCCCAGGTCCTTGCTGCAGCACAGGAGCCGGGGCTCCACCGGCGCTCGCTCCGCCAGCACCAGCAGGGCCAGCCGTGCCTGGGCGGACTTGCGCAGCCGCAGGGCAAAGGTGTCCGCGTCCGCATCCTGAAGCAGTGAGCACAGGGCCAGGATGCGCCAGGCGAAGCTGAGCGTGGCCAGTTCCTGCGCCGTGGCCCCTTCCGGGCGCTTCACGGCCTGCAGCGTCCGGTTCAGGTGGAAGCTGTAGTTGTGTTGCGCTCGGGCCAGGGGCTCCATGCTCAGACCATTAGCCTGATGGGCGTGCCGGCTTCGTAGAAGGCGGGCCCGGTAAAGCCTGCAGCTTCGATCTTCGCCTTGAGGTCCTCACGGACCAGGAGCAGCCCTGGCGCGGCGGACACCCGGAAGAGGTTGGTCTCCGGATCTATCCTGTCCTCGTGCAGAATCAGCCGCTTCAACCGAGTGAAGCGTTCCTGCTCCAAGGGGTGTCTCTGCCCCTCGGTCTTCTCCATGTCGAGCCAGTCGTGGGCCCCGATGACGTTCACGATATAGCAGTCATCGCTCTCGACGCGGCCCTTGTGGTTCATCAGGGTGAAGCGCAGGAATTCAATCTCCGCCTTCGTGTGCTGCTCCAGGAACGCCTTCATCCGGGCCGACACCATCAGATAGCCGACCGTGTTGTGGATGACATCGGCGATCTTCAGGCCCGTGCTCTCGGGGTCCATCTCGAATGGATAGGCCGCCTTGTAATCCGCCCCCATGCGGATGCCGTACGAGGGCTTGTGGATATGCGTCATGGCCCGCGGGTACGCCATGATGGCGGTGAAGTCGTCATGACGCCTGGTGGTCATGATGAAGTATTTGGACATGGGCTCGTCGTCTCGGTCTGGGGCTCTAGAAGGCCATCGGCACCATACCGTCGTTCATGCGGGGAATCAGCCCCTGGCTGGCCTCTTCCTGTCCGTACTCCACGATGAGCCAGAACTCCTCCTGCTCCCAGCGGCGGAGGAATGCCCGGAAGCAGTCCACGTTGGCGTCCGTGATGTCGTGCTTGCCATCCTCGGTCAGCTTGGAGATGTCCTGCTTCATCTGGTTGATGGCCTTGCTGCAGTCGTCGCTGTACTCCTTGTGATAGCCGACGTGCGCCGGCAGGCCGAGCTCCAGCGCATCCGGATCGAGGTACGGTAGGATGATGAGGTTGATGCCCTCGTTGATGTTGTAACGGGATGCCTGAAGGATGGAGAGCTCGTCGTTCGTCAGGCTGGCCTTGAGCACCCCACTGGGCATGATGTGGTGGTATTGGTGTTTGAAGGGCTCGCTCTCGGTGGTGTAGTTCTTCCCACCGAAGGCCCACGCGGGCTTCTTCATGTACAGCCGCAACTTGGCTGGATTGCCAATAATCTCCTGGTAGCCCTTCACCCGGTAGGCGCAGTTCGGGTAATTGGGCTTCCAGTACTTGTACTCGTGGCTGCTGATGCAGCCCTCCTCCTGCTCGTGGTTTGGCTTCTTCCAGAGTGCTCGGACGTGTTGCTTGTCGGCCATGGCCGCACCTCGCGTCAGGGCTGGAGGACTGTGGGCGCGTGGATGCGCAGGGCACCCCGCTCGCCAGTGTCGCTGCCCACCCACAGCAGCGTCGTTCCCGGGGGAGTATACGCCCGCATGAAACCGCGGGCAGCCATGGCCACCCCGAGTGGACCCATGACGGCGCCTGCCTCACCGAAGGGGAAGGCCGGGTACCACTCGGGGACGCCCGCTTCCAGCAGGCCCTCCCCTCTCAGCCGGATGAGCGCGTGGCCCCAGTCCTGCGCACGGTATGCGTCACCGTTCAAGCCGGCGATGACCAGTCCCACCTGCGCGTCATGCCCCCGCGCCGGGCCAAGCGCGGCGCCGATGCAACTCGCGAGCGCCATGCCCAGGGCGGGTTGGCGGGACTTCCGGTGGAATGGCTCGGCCTGGCGCCGGGGGGAGTCCAGCAGGGCCTCGATGGGCGCCTTGCGCCGGAGCGCCGCGCCCGGTGCTTCCAGCCGCAGGAAGGCTGCCGCCTCTCCGGGGATGAAGCCCACCGGGTTGGACGGGCTCTTGAGCAACCTCAGCGCATCCAACTGCCGTACCATCTCTGGCTCGACGAGGCTATCCACGCCGCCCACGATGCACTGCTCGACGCGCCTTTGCCGCAGCAGCTCCGCCGCCTCCTGGAGCGCCTGGATGAAGCCGGATTCCCCCAGGAAGGCCTTCTGTACCCAGGGGGCCTGACGGACTCCCAGGGTCTTGAGCATCCGCGGGATGAGAGACTGCTGGAGCTCTTTCTGGAGGGAGGCCGGGCCGTCCGGAGTCGCTCCTTCCTGCTCCGCGTGCAGCTGGTCATGGAACCCGCTGCGGGTCGTCACGAACAGCGCAACTCTTTCCCAGTCCTCCTGGCCGGTCGCGCGCTGGAGGCTGCTCAGGCCCGCGCCCCCCAGGACCGCCAGCCGTCCCAGTCCGGCAAAGCCGCGCGTCACCCAGGGCACGCTGTGGCCGTAGGCGGGCTCGAGCTCGCGGGAGGTCGGGTCGAAGACGTAGGCCTCCTCCAGCTCCTGGATGCGTAGCACCGCCGCGCGACCGGCGGCGCAGGAGCCCGTCGCGTCCTCACCCAGGGCCGACACCAATCCCATGCCAGTGACGGCGAGCGCCTCGGCGGAGAGCGGTGCCTCCTGGCGGCGTGCCGACGGCCGGGGATTGGCGGCCGTGTGAGCACTGTCCGCCCCCCATGGAGCGGACAGGGTCTGGAAGGGCCTCTCCAGGTTCCACTGCCGGGCGGACGCAACCGCCGCGCGGAGCTGGGTGCGCTGGAAGTCGGTGAACGCTCGTGTCTGGATGAGGTGGGCCCCCCGTCCGCGCAGCGCTACCTCCAGGGCCATGGCATGGCGCCGTCTCAGGGGCACGAGCTCGAAGGATTCGAGCAACCACTCACCCACCAGGGGCTGGCCCAGCAGGTAGCGCCCTCGGGGCTTCAGCCGGTGCTCGACTTCCAGCCACCAGCGCCGGACGAGGCCGGAATCGGCGCGCGGCAGCGCGGGCGCAAGGGGGGGCGGCGCCTCCTCCTCCTCGTCATTCTCGGGCTCGGGGCGCAGGAATGCACCCTCCAGGCGGAGTCCGGTAATGGCGCAGAATGCCTCCGCCGCGAGCCCCTCCAGCCCCGCCGTATCGAGCAGCTCCAGACAGGACTCTGCCGCCTCCCTGCGGCCGCTGAACCCCAGCGCCCAGAGCGCGTCGGCCTGGGCTCCCGGCGTGCCGAGTTGCTCCAGCAGGAGCCGCACGTCCGCAGCGTCTCCACCCATGGCCAGCAACAGCATTGCGGTGCGGCTGGGGGTCTTCGGATGGGAGGCGAGCTGTCGGCATTGGGTGAAGGCCGGCATCAGGCCCAGCGCGGTGCCGATGACGAGCGCCTCGTCACGGACTTCCGCATGGGGGGAGTCCAGCGCACGGAGCACCGGTGCTGGGCTCACCCGTCCGGCCATGACCCGCGCAGCGCGCAGGGCCGCTGCTGTGACTTCCGGCGCTGGGTGGGCCAACAAGGTGGGGAGCGCGGGGCCGACGTCCGCGCCCCAGAAGGTCAGCACTTCCAGGGCCGTTGCCACGAGCGCCGGGACCTCTTGCTGGAGCAGTTCCTGGACGGCGGGCACCCGGGTGGGCGTGGCGCTGAGCTGCAATGCGCGCTGGAGGCACGGGCGCAGATCGGGCCCGCCCTCCACGAGCGCATCCAGCACCTGGCGCAGCGCGGTTTCATCCTCTGAGGGCATGGCGAGCAGCACCAGCGCGGCGACCGTGACGAGTTCTGGCTCCCCGCTCGCGAGCGCCGGGGTGATGAGCTCCTTCCGTACGCCTTCCCCACCCAGCACCAGCGCGTCGAGGTGGGCCACAAGCCGACGCTCGTCGACGTCATACAGCTCGCCGAGGGTCAGCAACGGGGAGTCGAGCGAGGACTCCCACTGGGTCCAAAGAAAGGCCGCCTCATCCAGGTGTTCAGCACAGACGCTCCGCTGGATGTCCGTCAGGGCTGCTGTGGCGGATTCAGTTGATTTGGACATGACCGCCCTTGATGCGGTTGAGTATGCCGTCCTGACGCCTTCAGTAGTGGTCCTTGCAAATGGGGCAGACGGGCTTCTCCGTGCTGCCGCCCATGGCCATGACCGGGCCTTGAACGAGTGGGAAGGGAGGCGTGTTCTTGTCGTTGTGGAGCATCAGGTCCAGGGCGCGTGCCACGTTCTTGCCCTCGAACTGGACGTCGAAGGAGAAGTTGACGAACTCGGCCTTGCCCTTGGTCTTGCTGGAGGCCACGCCACCGCCAGCGGTGCCCGCCTCGTCGCCGGTGCTCGTCTTGAAGTTGGAGTCCTTCACGCACACGGGGTTGCCGGCCACGGACACCTTCTTGGTGCCTTTGTCGGTGTCCGAGGACTGGGCCACGTTGGGGTAGGGGATGGGCGCGGGCCCGGCAGGGCTGGGCGTCTTGCACACGTCCGGGAAGGCCACTGTGACGCCGCCAGAGTCCTTGGTCACCACGGACATGTTGTTCACACCGGTATTGATGGGCATGGTCTCGACCTCCGCGAGCAGGACAACGTACCGCATCAGGATCACATGGCGCGAGCACACGACGGCTCAACTGTCCGGGTATGGGGCGGCAGGCCCCGGAAAGCCAGAGAGCCCATCCATTCGCTCAAGCCTTCTTCGTGGGCCCGGCCACGCCCTCCGCGGTGACGCGCAGGCCGCGTACGTCGTGGATGCCCTCACCCAGCACCACATGCCCGCGCCACAGCAGCAGGACCTCCTCCGCGTCGGTGTCGAGGATGAGAGTGTCCAGATGCATGTCCGGCTTCACGTCCTCGCCGCCGGCCAGCGCCACGGTGACGATGGGAGTTGCCTGTCCGGGGAGCCGGAAGGCGAACCGACCCATTGGTGAGGCCCCCGTGATGACCACGGACTCGTTGCCCTTCAGGTAGCCGGGAGCGATGAGCCCCGGTGCCGCGGCGTTGAAGAAGCGCCGGTCGAAGTCCTTGGGCAGCAGCGGCTTGCGAGTCTTGTTCCACGCTTCGTTGTAGGTGCCCGCGTACTTCGCACGCGGCTGCCAGTGGGGCGAGGTGAAGCCGAAACCCACGGGTGTCACACGCTGGCCGAACTCGCGCAGCGGTTCCGCTGGGTCCTCCAAATTGGGTAGCATCAGCCCCTCCTCGAAATGGCGCGGGCTGGCGCGGAAGCCCGTGCCCACGGGGTTGCGCAGCTCGAACGAGGGCTTTGCTGCGTCCGTCCGGTCCCACCCGCCGAAGGCGCGCTCCCAGGTGAGGGGCAGCTTGTCGAAGGGCAGCGGCCGGGTCGCGTCCACCCGGCTCATGCTGCGGAACCACGTGCGCTCGCCCACCACGCGCACGGCCTTCTTCAGCGGGCCCACCTGGAGGACTACGAGCGTTTCGGTGGCGCCCTTCTGCGGCGGGTACGCATGACCGATGAGTGCCACGTCCGTGGCCGGCTTGAAGAAGGCGCCCTCGGATTCGTACTTGTCGCTGGACTCGCCGGGCTTGCCCCAGGGCTGGGGACTCCAGCACACCGGCACCTGCTCGTCCGCGAGCTTCAACCCCGACTCGCCCATGATGTACGTGGCCTTCACCACGAGCAGCAGCAGTGGGCGCCCCTCCTCATCGGCGAGGCCCATGATGTCGAAGGCGAAGGGGGTCTCGTTCTCGACGGTGGGGTGTCCCATAGCGTGCTCGGGCCCGCCGGGAGGGAAGGCCGGGGTGGCGGGGACGCCACTGTAGCAGGCATGTGTTGGCGTGCAGGTTGGCCACGTCCAGCCCCACGCCCGTGAGCCGCCTCCCCCTCAGTCTTCACCAGATTCAAGGGATTCATGTCGCGTCTCGGGCAGACGGGACAGTCAGGTCCCTTCGTCGAAGAGGCCGGTCGGCAGCCCGTCGAGGCTGCGCGTGTTCTTCTGGCGCCGGTAGGCGTCGAGCCCCTCCGGGCCCTTGGCCTCGGCCCACTTCGTGAGCGTGGGGCGCTCGCCTTCGTATTCGTACAGCGGCACGCCGTAGCCGCACGAGGTCTGCACGAGCTCGATGTCGAGCAGGATGAGCTGCCGCGCACCGAGTGGCTCCACGCCGCCGAAGCCGGAGGCGAGCAGCCGCGTGTATTCCTCACCGCCGCGGCGCAGGGCCCGGCCGCGGCCGTAGAGGCGCAGAATCATGGGCGGCCCCTCGAAGGCGCAGAACATGAGGGTCAGCCGCCCGTCCGCGAGCAGGTGCGCGGCCGTCTCGTTGCCGCTGCCGGTGAGGTCGAGGTACGCCACTGCCCTGTCTCCGAGCACCCGGAGTGCGTCGAGCCCCTTGGGCGAGAGATTCACGTGTCCGGTGGGCGCGGCGGACGCGGTGAAGAACACCCGCTGGCGCTGGATGAACTCACGGTGGGCGGGCTCGAGCCGGGGAAACTGTTTCGCCATATGGGACGGACCTCCACCGGCAGGCTAATCCATAAAAGAAACAGGCCAGATGGCATTCGGATTAATCTGCCGGGATGCTCGACATCCCCATTCGCCGGCTGATTCCAGTCCTCCTTCTCACGCTCATCGCCGGCTGCGAGGCCGTGGAGGGCGACTGGTGCGACGACACCTTCACCCTCTGTGGGGACTCCAACCAGTACTGCTACCTGTGCGACGGCGCCGACGACAGCCTGTGGATCGAGGGGCGGTGCGCCACCTCGCATGATGCCGCGCAGGCCTTCTGCGATGGCACCGGCACCACGGGCGGCGGTGGCGCGTGCGGCAACACCCCGTACACCGGCCCCACCGGGGACCCGCAGTCCGACTCGTTCTGCAAGGCGGCCTACAACTACAAGTGCAGCGGCGACACGGAGAAGGTCCAGGCCAACTGCGCCATCTACCGCCAGATGCAGGCGGACAACCCGAAGATGCCGAGCTGCCCCTATTGCCAGTGAGGACGCGGCTGTCGCGCCATCCACTCCGCCCATCCAAGCGGGCATCGGGTAGCTTCGCCGCTCATGCGAATGACCCCCCTGGTCCTGCTGCTCCTGCCGCTGCACGCCGTGGCCGCGGTGAAGAACGTCTCGACGGTTGCCCAGTTGCAGTCCGCGCTCGCCTCGGCGCAAGCGGGTGATGACATCGTCCTCGCGGACGGCACGTACGCGGTGAACGTGAACCTGAGCTGCGCGGCGGAGGGCACCGTCACCCAGCCCATCACCGTGCGCGCCGCGAACCGGCACGCCGCGCTCATCCGGTTCAACGCACTCGAGGGCTTCAAGGTGTCGGGCCGGTACTGGACCTTCGACGGCCTGACCGTCGAGGGCGTCTGCCCCCAGGACGACAACTGCGAGCACGCGTTCCACGTCACGGGCCACGCCGAAGGCTTCGTGCTGCGCAACAGCCGCATCCGCGACTTCAACGCGCAGTCAGTCCGACGCCGGCACCAACCCGGATCCCCTCCCGGGCACCGGCGACGGGGAGGGGCAGGGCTGTGGGGGCTGCAATGCCGGCCCGGGCCTCACGGCCGGGCTCCTGTTCTTCCTGTTGCCGCTGTATGCCGGAGCACGCCGGCGCCGGCGGTGAGCGCCACGGTCGCTCGCCGTCCTCGGCTCGCCACGTTGACCACCAGGAGCACCTTGCTCACTGCCAGACGAAGGGCTGCCCGAAGGCCGTGCCATTCGAATACGCCAGATACCACCTGAAGGTGTAGGTGCAGTACGTCTGGGGCCAGGGATGGCCCGGCCAGGAGTAGCACGTCGTGATGCCGGCCCGGTACACCAGGTCCGTCTTGCCGTCACCGGTCAGGTCTCCGAACCAGCTCTGCGTGTTGGATGCGAGCGGGCCCGACCAGACCTCGTTCGGGAGGAACCCGGAGCCGTTGGAGCGCCGGACGACCACCGCATCCGCGTTCTCGACAATGGCGTCCGCCTTGCCATCGCCCGTGACGTCCTCGAACCACGTGCCCTTCGTGCCGGAGTAGGAGCTCCAGCTCCATTTCTCGTTCGGCAGGAAGCGCGTCCCATCCGAGCGGCGCACGACCAGCTCGCCCTCATTGGAGACGATGGCGTCTGCCTTGCCGTCCCCCGTCACGTCGGCGAACCAGGTGCCGTAGGTGCCGTGGTAGGGGATGTCGGTCCACGCCACGGGGAAGTCGAAACCCGCCCCCACGGAGAGGGACACCAGCACGCCTTGCCTGCCGTCCCTGGGAACCTGGATGAAGTCCGCCCGGCCGTCTCCGTTCACGTCCGCGAAGTCGAAGCTGGCCGTCGAGGGTGCGTTCACCGCGTACGAGGACTCATTCGGGAGGAACTCGTAGCCGTTGGAGCGCCTCATGCTCACGATGACGCAATTGCTGCCGCACTCATTGATGGCGAGCGCCTCCGCCCGTCCATCCCCGGTCACGTCGGCGAACCAGGTGCCGCGGCTGCCGTAGTACGGGTCGGTGGTCCATGAGGCCGTGCCCAGGAACGTGCCCCCGTTGGACACGTTGACCTTGAGACCGTAGGGGGTCACGGTGATGAAGTCGGCCCGGCGATCCCCCGTCACATCCGCCAGGGCCGAGCCGGAACTGCCGGTGATGCTGGCCTGACTCACCTGCGCCACGAGCAACACGCCACTCATCAGAGCCCAATGAAACCGCATGTCTCCCCCTTTTGCTCCCGGAGCGATGGCCCCGGTGTGACTGGCTCCGGGGAAGAGCAAGCGGTGGACCAGTACGGCGCTCAGAGGGGCGCGCCCGGCATCTACTCGCCGATGGACTCCTGGCGGCCGGCTTCGACGAGTCGAAACAGACGTGCCGACACGTCGAACCGCTTCATCAGCAACCAGGTGAACAAGCAGGTGATTCCTCTGTCGCTGACGCAAACCCTGGCATGGCAGTGTTAGAAGGGGCGCCACTCTATATTGGGGGAGGTTGTTTGTGTTCAAAAAGCAGCTGGTTTTGCTGACGCTGACGTTGATGTGCGCGTGCAGTCAGGATCTGGGGATCAATCCCGAGGGGCAGGACGCACGAGTGGAGGAGGAGGGAGGGAAGGAGGCCCTGCATTCGGAGCGTGGGGGCATTGGCCTGCTGCCACCCGAGCCAGGCCGGGTGTCCGCTCAAGCGGTGGCGGTGGACATGCGCCGCTCGCTGGCTGTCAATGACAAGACGATTCTGGCCAACTTCACCTTGCAGGCGGTGCTGAACCAACTGGTGGCACAGAATGGTGGTACGGGATTCACCAGCGAGCAGCTGTTTCGTCAGTTGTGGGACACGCAGAACGCGGCCCCGGGACAGGCGGACCTCAACGCCGTGACGGCCAGCGCGCACTGTACGGACAACGGCAACACGCTCAACGGCTTCCCCTATGCCTGCCGCCCGGGGGAGGGCGCCCAGGCCAGTACCTCCTCACCCACCACCCTGGCCTCGTACTCGGCCATTGGCCTGTTCAACCGCTTCGACCTGGCCCCGGTGGATGGCTCGGACTGCGGCGAGTACCGCATCGTCTTCGGCAAGACGAGTGGCGGCAGCGGCCGCAACTTCCTCATCTTCGAGGCTGTGCTTCCCAACCCCAACCCCGGCCTGGGTCTGGAGGGCTGCCGTCCGGTGGCCCGGTTCTGGGCGGACCTCTCCAGCGATGCGGACCCGGCCTCGCGCGCTACCAGGCTCCGCGACTTCTACTTCACGGGTCTGCCCGGCTTCTCGCCCGTGGTGCACATCAACCACTATGGCAACAATGCGCGGGGCGTAGGCCAGGTGCGCACCAATCAGTTCATCGGTTCCCCGTGGATGTTGCGCGAGTTCAAGTTGCAGCGCACCTGTCCGAGCACAGGCTGCATCATCAAATTCACGCCAGCCACGGTGAAGGTCAATCTCTTTGGAGGCTTGTTCAACCCCACCAACACCAGTGCCCAGGCCACGAGCTTCCAGGATCACTTCGTCACCCAGGTGGCGAGTCTGGCCCGCGGCGACATCAACCGCTTCGACTACGTGGTGCTGGACGCATTCAACAGTGGTCAGAGCAACTCCCAGTCCCCCGGGGTGGTGGACGACTACCCGGCCCAATTCGGTACGGGCGCCAGTCCCTTCCGCACCCGGATCCAGAACGAGCTCACCCGCCTGGGTAGTCCACTGACGCCGGATGACATCGTCCGTCGGGCCCAGGCGCTCTCGTGTGGGGGTTGCCACCAGCGCAGCGCCTCCTCCCCCGCCAACACCCTCGGCGGTGGCCTCACCTGGCCCGCCTCGGCTGGCTTCGTCCACAACAGTGAGGCCAGCGACCCGGTGGACCCGACGCGCTTCCAGATCTCCCCGGCGCTGCTCAACACCTTCCTCCCCTTCCGCAAGGGTGTGCTGGAGGGGTTCCTCAACACGCCCGTGAGGGGCGCGGACTTCGTCAGTCAGACGGTGCCCTCCCAGGTGAGCAAGGGTACGGCCTTCACGGCCACGGTGACGATGAAGAACACGGGCACCCTGGCGTGGACGGCGGCCAACAACATCCGGCTGGGCTCGCAGAGCCCGCAGGACAACACCACCTGGGGTACTCAACGCATCCTCCTGTCCTCGAGCGACAAGGTGCTGCAGGGCGGGCAGAAGACCTTCACCTTGTCACTCGTGGCGCCCTCCACCCCGGGCACCTACACCTTCCAGTGGCAGATGCTGCAGGAGGCGGTCACCCGTTTCGGTGCGGCCACGCCCGCTGTGTCCATCACCGTGGTGGACCCGGCGAATCCTTGCACGGGCAAGAGCGGCACCGGCACCTACGAGGGGTTCTTCTGCAACTCCAGCTCCCAATTCATCGAGACGCGGAACATCGACTGCTCGAGCGCCTACAACAACTGTGTGCTCAACGCCAACAACAACCCCACGAGGAGCCTGCTGTGCACCTGGAATGGCAACGTCATCTATCGCCGGGAGTTGAGTGCCGGTCTCTGTAACCAGGTCGACTGCCAGACCAGTACCTTGCTCGGCAGCTACACGGGCTACATCTGCAACAGCAACAGCGCCTTCATCAAGACGAACGGCATCACCTGCAAGGAGGCGAAGGACAATTGCATCCTCAACGCCAACGCCAATCCCTCGACCAGCTTCTACTGTGAGTGGAACGGTCGTGCCATCTTCCGCAAGGATGTCACGGCGGGCATCTGCAACACCACCGCCGCCTCGACACCCTGAGCCACGGGAGCCCGCGACCGGGGGCCTGCCTTTCCGCCACGGCAGTGCCCCCCGCCGCCCCATTGCACTACAGTTGTGGATTTAAAAATAGACAGAAATCCACTCTCCGCGGCAGTGCCAATCCACTCCTTGCTTCATCCTGGAAACATGCGAGGGACAGGGTGACTTCCCCAGTCAGGTGGGTGTAGCTACCCGACAGGGCAGCA
>NZ_DASUNC010000053.1:0-36693 GCF_036277355.1 Archangium sp. | reverse complement strand
ACACCGCGGGCTCGTCCGAGTACAGGGAGTCGATGAGATCCTTGTACCGGGCCTCAATGAGCTGGCGGCGCATCTTCATGCTGGGGGTGAGCGCGCCGTTGGAGATGGAGAAGTCCTCGGCGAGGACGGCGAAGCGCTTGATGGTCTCGAAGCGGGCGAGCCGCGGGTTCACCTCGCGCTCGATGACCTCGTGCAGGTGCTGGCGCAGGCGGGGATCGGCGGCGAGGGCGGAGAGGTCCTCGGGCCAGCCATTCTGGCGAGCGAGGGAGCGGGCCCGCTCGGGCTCCAGGGTGAGAAGCGCTACGAGGTAATTGCGCCGCTCGCCGAGGACGAGCGCATGGCCCACGGGAGCCACGGCCTTCAGCAGCAGCTCGATGTGCGCGGGCGCGGTCTTCTTGCCGCCGGAGGTGACGATGATCTCCTTCTTGCGGCCGGTGATGTGCAGGAAGCCCTCGGAGTCGAGGTGTCCCACGTCGCCCGAGTGCAACCAGCCATCCTGGAGCAGCTGGGCGGTGGCGGCGGGGTCCTTGTAGTAGCCCTGGCAGACGCCGCCGCCGCGCACGAGGATCTCCCCGTCCTCGGCGATGAGGACCTCCACGCCGAGCAGCGGACGCCCGAGCGTGCCCAGGCGCGTGGCGTCGGGGGTGTTGAGGGTGGTGGGCCCGCTGACCTCGGACTGGCCGTAGACCTCGCGGATGACGATGTCGAGCGAGGAGAAGAACTCGAGCACGTCGCGGCCGATGGGGGCGGCACCACTGCAGAAGAAGTGGGTGCGCTCGAAGCCGAGCCTCGAGAGCAGGGCCGGGAAGACGGTGCGGCGGGCGAGCTGGTACTGGCCCTCCAGGTACAGGGGCACGCGCTCGTGGCACAGGACGAGCGCGTTGCGCTGGACGGCCACTCCGCGGGCCCAGCCCACGGCGCTCTGGCGGGCGGCGGGCAGCTCGCGGAGCGCCTCCTCGAGACGGCCCTTGAGCTTCTCCCAGACGCGGGGCACGCCGAAGAAGACGGTGGGCCGGGCATCGCGCAGGTCCTCGGGCACCTTCTCCAGGGAGCGCGCGAAGTACACCTCCGCCCCCACGAGCAGGGGCCCATGGATGCTGAGCATCTGCTCGGCGATGTGGGCCAGCGGCAGGTACGACAGGAGCGCCTCGTCGTCCTCGGCCATCCGGGTGGCGCGCATGAGGTGCGTGGCCGTCCAGACGAGGTTCTGGTGGCTGAGCATGACGCCCTTGGGGTTGCCGGTGGTCCCCGAGGTGTAGATGAGGGTGGCGAGCCCCTCGGGCTGGAGCGCGTTGACGGCGTCCCAGTAGGGCCCCTCGTCGATGCCGGTGCCGCGCGCCAGCACCTCGGCGTAGCTCAGCACGCCCTGCGGGAGCGGGGCCTCGGGAGGGTCCAGGATGATGATGTGGCGCAGCCGGGGCACCCGCTCGCGCACGGCGAGGGCGGTGGCCAGGTGCTGCTCGTTCTCCACCACCAGGTGGCCCGCCTCGCAGTGCTCCACGAGGTATTGGACCTGCTCGGGGCTGCTGGTGACGTAGACGCCCACGGGGACGCCGCCCAGGGCCATGGCGGCCAGGTCCGCCACCAACCACTCCTCGCGGTTGAAGGACAGGAGGGGCAAGGCGCTTCCCCGCTGGAAGCCCAGCGAGCACAACCCCAGGGCGAAGCGCTTCACCCGGGTGGCATAGTCGTGCCACGAGGTGGGCACATACGTGCGCCCCTTGCGCGTCCACAGGGCCGGACGGTGCTGCCGCCGGCTGGCCTGATCATGCAGCGCATGCACCATCGTCCTGGGAGTGTCCATAGGGAATCCGAGGCTACTGAAACCATGTGGCGGCTCGCCACGGGCGTTGACAGGTCACCAGAGCCCTATGTATTCCGCGCCACGCACATGACGATCGATCTGACTTGCCAGAAGTGCGAGGGCACCTTCGAGCTGGATGTTCAGGATCTCATTGATGGCACGGAGAAGCTCGCCTGCCCTCATTGCAGTCAGAAGGCCCCCACGAACATCCAGGAGGACTTCGTCTCGGCGCTCACCGAGATGCGGACCCAGGTGGCCGCGCTGGGCAAGCGCTTCGCCGTCTCGATGGCACTGGAAACCGAGGAGCTGGAGGACGAGCTCGACGAGGACGAGGAGTCCGACGAGGACGAGGAGTCCGATGACGAGGAGCTCGACTTCGACGAGGACGAGGACGTCGAGGACGAGGAGGACTACGACGAGGACGAGGACGAGCGCTGACGCCCGCCCGTCTACCCAGCCCTCGCGGTTTTCGTGGGGTGCGGGACGCGTGAGGCTGGGGAGCAGGCGGGCACGAATCGGCGCCCTCCCGCCCCCGGCGCACATGCACACGTTTGCAGGGTGAAAACGTCCATCCCTGCCGCTTTCGTCCTCGCCCCGCTGTCCGCCGCGCTGCTCGCCCTGGGAGTGCTGCTGCTTCCCGGCTTTGGCGCTCCACCCGCGCACGCCACCGCCGCGACGAAGGACAGCGAGGCCTGCGTTCCCAAGCAGGGAGGAAATCCCGCCGCCTGCAAGGAGCTGGTGCGCCTCCAGGTTCGGGACGTGATTCCGCTCGTCGAGGCGCAGACGCATGCGGTGGTGCTCACCACGGAGGACGGGGCGCTGGTGCTGCCCATCTTCGTGGACGAGTCGGCCGCGGTGGCCATCGCCTTCCGGCTGGCGCACCTGAGGCCGCCGCAGCCGCTGTCGCAGGATCTGCTCGGCTCGGTGGTGACGGAGCTGGGCGCCAAGGTGACCGAGGTGCGCATCGACGACCTGCGCGATGACATCTACACGGGCCGCGTCTTCCTCGAGCAGGGCAAGCGCAAGGTGACGCTGGACGCGAGGCCCTCGGACTCCATCGCCATGGCGCTGGATGGCGAGGCGCGCATCATGGTGACGCGCAAGGTGCTGGACGAGGCCGGCATCAGCCGCGAGGAGATCGACGCGCTGCGCGAGGGCGGCCCGGGCGTGGGCGGCAGCGGCGACCCGAACCTGATGGACGAGCCGGTGCCGGATGAGCCGCCGATGGATCCGCACCACGGCCTGCCGCCGCCGGGCCTGGCCCCGAAGCTGGCGCCCGGCAAGACGGACGAGATCAGCCTCTGAGCAGGCGCTCACGCGAGAACAGCACCCCGCAAAGGCGAAAGCCCGGCCCCCCCTCCAGGGACGCCGGGCTTTCTCGCGACGTGGGCACGAAGCCGTGAAACCGAGGACTGCTTCCGCCGACGCCGTCGCTGTCGCCCGCGTTGGCGCCAAGTATTCCCGAGGACGCAAAGCTGTCAAGGCGGCGCCGGGCGCCTAGGATGTGCGTCCATGCGCAAGGCGAAGATCATCTGCACGCTGGGGCCGTCCTCGGACTCGGCCGAGGTCATCGAGGAACTCATCCGCTCCGGGATGAACGTGGCGCGGCTCAACTTCTCGCACGGGACGCACGACCAGCACCGCCGCCGGGTGAATCTGATCCGCCGGGCCTCCAAGAAGCTGGGCGTGCCGGTGGCCATCCTCCAGGACATCCAGGGCCCGAAGATCCGCCTGGGCAAGTTCGAGGGGGGCTGCCTGGAGGTGAAGACGGGCCAGACGGTGGTGGTGACCACGCGGGAGCTGCTGGGGCACGAGAACATCATCCCCACGCCCATCCGCTCGCTGCCCAAGGACGTGGAGCCAGGGCACCCCATCCTGCTGGACGACGGGCGGGTGCGGCTGAGGGTGAAGAAGGTCCAGGGCCGGGACGTGACCTGTACCGTGGAACTGGGCGGGCTGCTGAAGGACCACAAGGGCCTCAACCTGCCCGGGGCGCACGTGTCGGTGCCCACCATCACCGAGAAGGACGCGGAGGACCTGGCGTTCGGGCAGGAGGTGGGCGTGGACTACGTGGCGCTCTCCTTCGTGCGCACGGCGAACGACATCCATCAAGCGCGCAAGCTGGTGGCGAAGCGCAACACGCCGCTGATCGCCAAGATCGAGAAGCCACAGGCGGTGGCGGACCTGGACGCGATCTCGCGCGCGGCGGACGGCATCATGGTGGCGCGAGGTGACCTGGGCGTGGAGATGCCGCTGGAGAAGCTGCCGGCCATCCAGAAGCGCATGGTGCGCACGGTGAACCGGATGGGAGGCCTGGTCATCGTCGCCACGGAGATGCTGGAGAGCATGGTGAACAACGCGAGGCCCACGCGCGCCGAGGTGTCGGACGTGGCCAACGCCATCCTGGACGGAGCGGACGCGGTGATGCTCTCGGGGGAGACGGCGGCGGGCAAGTACCCGGTGCAGGCGGCGGCCACCATGGCGCGGATCGTCGAGGAGACGGAGTCCGGGGTGGTGAGGAACATGGAGCACCCGCCCTTCCCGGACGCCAAGGACGACATCTCCACGGGCGTGGCGGCGGCGGCGGTGGCGGCGGCCGAGCAGATGAAGATCGGCACCATCGTGGCGTACACGGAGCGGGGCCTGACGGCGCGGCTCATCTCCGAGTTCCGGCCCACAGCGCAGATCATCGCGCTGACGCCGAACCCGGACACGGTGAACCGGATGGCGCTCTACTGGGGCGTGAAGGCGTTGCAGGTGGGCCGCCTGCAGTCGACGGACGCGATGCTGCGGCAGGTGCGGCGGCTGTGCCACGAGGAGGGCATCTGCAAGGTGGGGACGCCCGTGGTGATCGTCGCCGGCGTGCCGCTCAACGAGCCGGGGCGCACCAACATGATGTCGGTCCATCGCATCTGAACCCGTTCATCCCAACCACCCTGACACATTTCCCCTCTCCCCCCGGGAGAGGATCCCCCCGTCGTTCAAAGGGGGGGGCAAGCCCCCCGGGGTGAGGGTGCCACGGGTCCAAGGTTGAACCCGTGAGCCCCCCTGTACGTCCCTAGCTCGCCGAGGCCAGCCAGGGCGTGGTCTGCGAGAAGTCGTAGATGCGCTCGATGGCGATCTGCTTGTAGCGCTCGACCTTCACGGCGCGCCGGGCGCACTCCCAGACGAGCTCCGCGGGAGGACGATCCGGCTCCTTCTTCTTGCGGCGCTTGACCTCGGCCTTGATGGACTTCACGGCGACGCGAGGGTGGAAGCAGAACGCCGAGGAGAACAGCAGGTGCCCGGCGAAGGGAATCAGCCGGGCCTCCAGCACATCGCCCGTCTCGAGGCCCGCCACGGTGCGGCGCTCGGTGACGTCGAAGTCCTTGCCGGAGAAGAGCTCACGCAGACGCACGAGGCCCTTGCCCAGCTTGCGCACCTCGAAGAGGCCGTGGACGGTCTCCGTGAAGCAGCGGAAGGCGTTGGCCTCCTCGGGCGAGGCGCCCTGCAGCCGCAGCTGGTACAGCTCGGCGGCGGGCGTCAGCTTGGAGATCGGCGAGACTCGATCGAACAGATAGAAGTCCAGGAAGGACGCCATCCGCAGCTCGAAGATCTTGTCGTCCTCGAAGACCTCGCCGGTGAGGCGGAGGTACTCCGCCTTGGCCTCCAGCAGGTCGGGCTTGCGTGACTCCTGGCTCCCAAAGGCGATGAGCTGATCGAGATAGGGCTGATACGACAGCGGCGAAAGGGGGGAGTCCATGGGGCTGCGAGATCCTACTCTCCGGCCATGAGCTTCGCGAAACGTGAGAACAGGTACCGGGCGTCGTGAGGTCCGGGCGAAGCTTCCGGGTGATACTGCACGCTGAAGGCGCGGGCGTCGGGGATGCTCAGCCCCTCGACGGTTCCGTCGTTGAGGTTGATGTGGCTCACCACCGCCTTGCCCTTCACGCTCGCATCATCCACCGCGAAGCCGTGGTTCTGCGAGGTGATCTCCACCTTGCCGGTGGTCAGGTCCTTGACTGGCTGGTTGGCCCCCCGGTGGCCGAACTTCATCTTGTACGTCCGGCCGCCCAGGGCGAGCGCCAGGATCTGGTGCCCCAGGCAGATGCCGAAGACGGGCACCTTGCCGAGCAGGCCGGCCACGACCTTGTCGGCGCCCTTCACGGCGGCGGGATCTCCCGGGCCGTTGGCGAGGAAGATGCCGTGGGGCTTCTCGGCGAGCACGGCCTCGGCGGTGGTGCCGGCGGGCACCACCTTCACGCGGCAGCCCACATCCACCAGGAAGTGGAGCATGGAGCGCTTGAGGCCGTAGTCATAGGCCACCACGTCGAAGCGCAGCTCGGGGGCGGGACGCTCCACCTCGCCGAGCAGGTTCGGGCTGGGGGTGGTGAAGAGGTAGGGCTCCTGGGTGGACACGCCGGTGGCGAGATCCAATCCCTCCATGCCGCGCGCCTTGCGGGCCCGCTCCACGAGCGCGGCCGGCGAGTGGTCCTCGGTGGAGATGACGCCCATCTGCGCGCCGTGCGTGCGCACGTGCCGCACCAGGCGCCGGGTGTCGATGCCCTCGATGCCCACAATCCCATGGCGCTTCAGGTAGACGTCGAGCGTCTCCTGGGCGCGCCAGTTGGAGTGCTGCTCCGAGGAGTTGCGCACCACCATGCCCACGGCGTGCGGCTTCACGGACTCCTGATCCCCGGGGTTGGCGCCCACGTTGCCCATCTCGGGGTACGCCATGGTGACGATCTGCCCGACGTACGAGGGATCCGTGAGGATCTCCTGGTAGCCGGTCATCGACGTGTTGAACACCACCTCACCCACCGTCTCGCCGGAGGCGCCGAGCGCGCGACCCTCGAAGGTGGTGCCATCCGCCAATGCCAGCACTGCCCGCTTCATCACCTGGACTCCTTGATCTGACCGTCCTCGAAGACGAGCCGCCCGGACACCCACGTCTGGGCGACCCGGCCCGTCAAACGCCGGCCATGGAAGGGGGTGTTCCGGCTGCGGGAGAAGAACCGCGCCGAATCCACCGTCCACTCCGCGTCCGGCTCCACCACCGTGACGTCCGCTGGAGCCCCGACGGCCAGATGGCCGCCCGGCAGCCCGAATGCCCTCGCGGGCCCGTCCGTCAGCAGGGCCACCGCCCGCTGCAGGCTCATCACGCCCTCGCGCACCAGGGAGAGCGTCAGGCCCAGGGCCGTCTCCAGCCCCACCACGCCATTCCACGCCTTGTCGAACTCCACCTGCTTCTCCAGCACCCCGTGGGGCGCGTGGTCCGTGGCGATGGCGTCGATGGTGCCGTCGACGAGCCCCTCGCGCACGGCCTCGATGTCGCGGCGGGTGCGCAGGGGCGGATTCATGCGGGCGTGGGTGTCGTAGGCGCCCACGGCCTCGTCATCCAGGATGAAGTGGTGCGGGGTGGCCTCGGCGGTGACGTTGAGGCCGCGGCGCCTGGCCTCGCGGATGAGGCGCACGCTGCCCTCGCAGGAGACATGGGCGACGTGCAGCCGCCCCTTCGTCTCCTCCAGGAGCACCATGTCCCGCGCCACCATGGCCACCTCGGCCGAGGGGGGGATGCCGGCGAGGCCCAGGCGCGTGGAGGCGCGGCCCTCGTTCATCACGCCCTTGCCCGAGAGCGTCAGATCCTCCTCGTGCACCATGACGGGGAGGTTGAAGAGCTGGGCGTACTGGAGGGCGCGGCGCATGAGGCCGGCGTTCATCACCGGGCGGCCGTCGTCGGTGATGCAGACGCAGCCGGCGCCGACGAGCGCCCCCATCTCCGCCATCTCCTCGCCCTGGAGGCCCTTGGTGATGGCGCCCGCCAGGTACACGTGGCACAGCCGCGCCTCGCGGGCCTTGGCCTTCACGTACTCGCTGACGAGCACGCTGTCGTTGACGGGCTTGGTGTTGGGCATGGCCACCACCGCGGTGAAGCCGCCCGCCACCGCCGCCATGCAGCCGGTGAGGACCGTCTCCTTGCCCTCCTCGCCCGGCTCGCGCAGGTGCACGTGCAGGTCGATGAAGCCCGGCAGCACCAGCTTGCCCGTGGCGTCCACCACCCGCGCGTCCCGCACCTTCAGGGGCGCCTCGGACACCTCGGCGATGACGCCGTCGCGCACCAGCACGTCCCGCACACCGTCCACGCCGTTGCGCGGATCCACCACCCGCCCGCGGCTCAGCAGAATCGTCGAGCTCACCGGCACACCTCCTCGAGGATGGCGCGGCGCACGGCCACACCATGCGCCACCTGCTCCAGGATCACACTGCGAGGCCCATCCGCCACCGCGGGGGCGATCTCCACCCCCCGGTTCATGGGACCGGGATGCATCACGAGCGCCTCCGGCTTGAGCCGCTCGGCGCGGGCGGCGTTGAGCCCGTACATGCGGGAGAACTCACGCGCCGACGGGAAGAAGTTCTCCCCCTGCCGCTCCGACTGCACGCGCAGGCACATGACGGCGTCGGCGCGGGGCAGCGCGGCGTCCAGGTTCGTGGTGACCTCGGCGCCGAAGGACTCCAGGCCGGGCGGCAGCAGCGTGGGCGGGCCGCACAGCACCACCTTCGCGCCCAGCGTGGTGAGGCAGTGCAGGTTGGAGCGGGCCACGCGGCTGTGGAGGATGTCCCCCACGATGAGCACCGTGCGCCCGTCCAGGCTGCCCCAGCGGCGGCGCAGCGTGAAGGCGTCCAGCAGCGCCTGCGAGGGGTGCTCGTGGGTGCCGTCCCCCGCGTTGACGACGGCGCAGCGCACGTGGCGCGCCACCAGGTGCGGAGCCCCCGAGGAGCGGTGCCGGATGATGAGCGCCACCGGGCCCGTGGCCTCGATGTTGCGCACCGTGTCCAGCAGCGTCTCGCCCTTGGAGACGGAGGAGCCCGCCGTCGTCCAGTTGAGCACCTCGGCGCCGAGCGCGTGGGCCGCCATCTCGAAGGAGGTGCGGGTGCGCGTGGAGTCCTCGAAGAAGAGGTTGGCGATCACCCTGCCCCGCAGCACGTGCGAGGCATCCGGCCCACCGTGCAGGTGCGCCTCGGCCCGGCCGAGCAGCGCCTCGATGTCCGCGCGCCGCAGGCCCTCGATTCCCAACAGGTGTCTCATCGGTGCCCCTGGGCGCTACCTACCGGGAATGCCTTCCTTCACCACATGGAAGCGCAGGACCCGGATGTGTTGGGTGGGCTTCAACTGCACCTGGCGCGTGTACTCCACCTCGATGCGCACCTCCGGCGAGACGGTGCTGCGCTCGATGGTGATGTTCTCGTCCGTCAGGCCGAGCCCGGGAACGAGGACGTCCTGGTCGAACTTGTCCGTGTCCCAGTGGTTGCCCACCTGGCTGGTGCGCTCGATGATCACCCGGCGCAACGAGTCGTCGTCGGACGTCGGGGCCCGGTTGAAGGCCACCGCGACGGCTTCCTTCACGTCGAAGTTGTCCGCGTACACGGGGAGGAGCATCACGCTGAAATAGAGCCCCCCCGCGACGAGGGTGAGGAGCACCAGGCCGCCAAAGCTGATCTTCCCTGAGGGATGACGCATGAGGCCCCCGCGTAGCAGCGGCACGCGCGGGGCGTCAAGCATCGCGGCGGGTTTCAACGCACCGGCTCGAACAGCCGGTCGGTCCGCAGTCCGGTGCCCTCGAAGAAGTTGCTGAACCAGCCGCCATACCCGAGGGCCATCCAGACGACCATGGCCTTGCCCTTGATGTGGCCGTACGGGACGAACTCCACGCCCCGGCCGGAGCCCAGGCCGTAGCGGCTGTCCAGGCTGTTCTCCCGGTTGTCACCCATGACGAAGACGTGGCCGGGGGGAACGACGTACGGCCCCTCGTGCTCCATGCGGGCCACGCTCCCCGGCTGCAGCACCGAGTGCACCTTGCCGTCCAGGTTCTCGTGGTACAGCCGCAGGTGCTCCGGGTACCAGGGCGTGTTGTCCTGCTTGTTGTAGACGATCTGGTCCTCGTTCACCAACGTGCGCGGCTGGGGCACGCCGTTGATGAAGACCTCGCCGTTGATGAGCTCCACCTTGTCCCCGGGGATGCCCACCACGCGCTTGATGAAGTCCAGATCCTGCTGCACCGGGTTGTTGAAGACGATGACGTCTCCCCGCGCCGGCGGGCGGACGATCTGGAAGGGCACGTAGTTGGTGTACGGCAGCCGCACCCCATAGATGAACTTGTTGATGAAGACCTGATCGCCGATCTCCAGCGTGGGCAGCATGGAGCCAGACGGGATGCGGTACGGCTCGATGATGAAGACGCGGATGATGACCGCGATGGCCAGCGCCTTGGCGAAGCCCGAGACCAGGTCCCCGAGATCCTGCTTGCGGAAGGCCCCCAGCAGCTGGGTGGCCAGCGTGTCGAGCGCCTTCGTCTCCTTCTCCAGCCGCTCGGCGTCCCCGGCCAGCGAGGCGGCCTCCACCTGCATGGCCTGCTCGGCCAGCCGCGTGGACGACTCGGCGGGGATCTTCCCCGGGACGCGCTTGTGGATGCGCTCGATCTCCCCGATGAGCTCACGCGCCTCGTGCCGCAGGTGGCGCAAGCGGCTCTGCCTGGGCAGCGCGAAGCGCAGCACCATCAGCCCGAGGAAGTAGAGCAGCATCAACCCCGCCAGGCCCTGCATGAGCGGCTGGGCCCAGCTGGCCGAGGCGGGCACGAACTCGATGAGGATGATGTAGGGGATGAGCGCCACCCCGAGGACCACCAGGGGCGCCCACAGGCTGGTGAGGAGCTCGCGCCACAGCAGCGCGCGGCTGGCCTTGAGCTGCTCCGGCGTCCGGCGGGCGGCCATGGAGGCCTCGAGCCCCTCGGCGGTGTTGGTCGCGCTGGTGGTGGACATGGTGACCTATTCCTCCGTCTTCAGCACCGCGAGGAACGCCTCCTGCGGGATCTCCACCGAGCCCACCTGCTTCATGCGCTTCTTGCCCTCCTTCTGCTTCTCGAGGAGCTTGCGCTTGCGGCTGATGTCGCCGCCGTAGCACTTGGCGAGCACGTTCTTGCGGATGGCGGAGATGGTTTCACGCGAGATGATCTTCGCGCCGATGGCGCCCTGGATGGCCACCTCGTACATCTGCTTCGGGATGACTTCCTTGAGCTTCTGGCACACCTCGCGGCCGCGCTGGTAGGCGCGCTCCTTGTGGACGATGACGCTGAGCGCGTCCACCGGATCCCCGTTGATGAGGATGTCCAGACGCACCAGGTCCGCCTCCACGTAGCCGGCCAGCTCGTAGTCGAGGCTGGCGTAGCCGCGCGTGACGCTCTTGAGCTTGTCGAAGAAGTCGAAGACGACCTCGGCCAGCGGCATCTCGTACGTCACCTGCACGCGCGTGCCGCTGCTGCCCAGGTACTTCATGTCCTTCTGCACGCCGCGCCGGTCCTGGCACAGCTTGAGCACCGCGCCCAGGTAGTCGTTGGGCACGTGGATGTGGCAGGTGAGGACGGGCTCCTCGAACCTGGCGATCTTCTGCACCGGCGGCAGCTTGGCCGGGTTGTCCACGTGCAGCACCGCGCCCTGCGAGTCGGTGATGCGGTACACCACCGAGGGCGCCGTGGTGATGAGCGACAGGTTGTACTCACGCTCCAGACGCTCCTGGACGATCTCCATGTGGAGCAGGCCCAGGTAGCCGCAGCGGAAGCCGAAGCCGAGCGCCGTGGAGGACTCGGGCTCGTAGGTGAAGGCCGCGTCGTTGAGCTTGAGCTTGCCGAGCGCGTCGCGCAGGCCCTCGTACTGCTCGGAGTCCACCGGGAAGATGCCGGAGAACACCATGGGCTTCACTTCCTTGAAGCCCGGGAAGGGCGCGTCCGTGGGACGCAGCTCCTCCGTCACGGTGTCACCCACCTTGGCGTCCTGGAGCTCCTTCACGTTGGCCACCAGCACGCCCACCTCGCCGGCCATCAGCTGGGGCACCGGGCGGGAGAACGGGCTGAAGACGCCCAGCTCCTGCACCTCGAAGACCTTGTTGTTGCTCCACAGCTTGATCTTCTGCTTGAGCTTGAGCGTGCCCTCGAGCACGCGCACCAGCGTCACGACGCCGCGGTAGTTGTCGTACCAGCTGTCGAAGATGAGGGCCCGGAGCGGGGCCGCCGGATCGCCCGAGGGCGGCGGCACGTTCTTCACCACCGCCTCCAGGATCTCCTTGATGCCGATGCCCTCCTTGGCGGAGGCCGGCACGGCGACGGAGGCGTCGATGCCGATCACGTCCTCGATCTCCTGGCGCGTGCGCTCCACGTCGGCGCTCGGCAGGTCGATCTTGTTGATGACCGGGATGATCTCCAGGTTGTGATCCAGCGCCATGTAGACGTTGGCGAGCGTCTGGGCCTCGACGCCCTGGGAGGCATCCACCACCAGGAGGGCACCCTCGCAGGCGGCGAGCGAGCGGCTCACCTCGTAGGCGAAGTCCACGTGTCCCGGGGTGTCGATGAGGTTGAGCACGTACTTCTGGCCGTCGTTGGCGGTGTAGTTCATCCGCACGGACTGGGCCTTGATGGTGATGCCGCGCTCGCGCTCCAGCTCCATGTTGTCGAGGAACTGGTCCTGCGCCTCGCGCTTGGTCACCGTGCCAGTGGCACCGAGCAGGCGATCGGCCAGGGTGGACTTCCCATGGTCGATGTGGGCGATGATCGAGAAGTTTCGGATGTGAGCGTTGTCGGCCGGCATGGGTAGGGGGGCCTCGGGCTACGTCGAAGCCGGCTTGAGTAACACCGAACCCCACCAAAATCCATGCGTCCGCGCACCCGGCGTGCAACCAGAACGACGCCGGGCCGGCTCCCCTCCCCCGCAGGGTGGACGGGGGGGCTAGCGGGAGGTGTGCTCGCGGAAGAACGACACCGTGCGGCGAAGCCCCTCGGGGAGCTCCACGGTGGGCTGCCAGCCGAGCACCCGGCGGGCCAGGGCGTTGTCCACGCAGGAGCGCAGCTGCTCGCCCGGCTTGCCGGGGGCATGGAGGGCGGGCTTGTCCACCCCGGCCGACTGGGCCAGCAGGGTGTAGAGCCGGTTGATGTCCGTCTCCACGCTGGTGCCGATGTTGATGGCGCCCGAGTAGTCCTTCTCCACCGCCAGCACGTTGGCCCGCGCCACGTCCTCCACGTAGACGAAGTCGCGCGTCTGCTTGCCCTCGCCGTAGATGGTGCACTCGCGGCCGCCGAGCAGGCGCTGGCAGAAGATGGACACCACGCCGGCCTCGCCATGCGGGTTCTGCCGGGGGCCGTACACATTGGCGTACCGCAGGGCCACGTAGTTCAGCCCGTACTGGGCCTTGTAGTAGCCGAGGTACAGCTCACCCGAGGCCTTGGAGACGCCATACGGCGACACCGGCCGGGTGGCGTGGGTCTCGGGCGCGGGGAAGACGTCCTGCTCGCCGTAGATGGCCCCGCCGGTCGAGCTGAACACCACCTTCTGGACACCCGCCACCCGCGAGGCCTCCAGCAGGTTGAGGAAGCCCAGGATGTTGGCCTCGGCGTCGAAGCGGGGATCCTCCACGCTGCGGCGCACGTCCATCTGCGCGGCCAGGTGGCACATCACCTGGGGGCGCTCGGCGCGGATGAGCTGCGCGGCCTCCGGGGCCCGGATGTCCATGACCTCCAGACGCACCCGGGGGTCCAGGTTCTCCTTCTTGCCACTCGACAGATTGTCGAGGGCGATGACCTCATGCCCCGCGCGCACGAAGGCGTCGCACACGTGCGAGCCGATGAATCCCGCACCACCAGTCACCAGGACTTTCAACGTGCCGCTCCCGCCACTCCCAGGTGGCCATCCAATGAGAAAGTTTGGCGCGAAAGTTAGGGGGTGGAGCCCCTTCCGGCAACCGATCGGAACCAGCCAATCGTCTCCCGCAGACCCTCCTCCAGGGGTACCCTCGGCTCCCACCCGAGCAGCTGCCGGGCCCGGGTGATGTCCGGACGACGCTGCTTGGGGTCGTCCTTGGGCAGCGGCTTGTGGACGATGTTGCCTCCCCCACCCGCCGCGGCCCGCACCGCCTCGGCGAACTCGAGCATGGTCATCTCGCGGGGATTCCCGATGTTGACCGGCTCGATGACGTCCGAGAGGGCCAGCCGCACCAGGCCGTCCACCAGGTCGCGCACGTAGCAGAAGGAGCGCGTCTGGGTGCCCTCGCCGAAGACGGTGAAGTCCTCGCCGCGCAGGGCCTGGCCCACGAAGGCCGGCACCACGCGCCCGTCGTTGAGCCGCATGCGCGGCCCGTAGGTGTTGAAGATGCGGACGATGCGCGTCTGCACGCCATACGAGCGGGCGTACACCATGGTGAGCGCCTCGGCGTAGCGCTTGGCCTCGTCGTAGCAGGCGCGCGGGCCGATGGGATTCACGTTGCCCCAGTAGTCCTCGCGCTGCGGGTGCACGTGCGGATCCCCGTACACCTCCGAGGTGGAGGCCTGGAGGAACACCGCGCCCTTGGCCCGAGCCAGCTTCAGCCCGTTCTCCGTGCCCACCGAGCCCACCCGCATCGTCTCCAGCGGCAGCTTCGCGTAGTCGATGGGCGAGGCCGGCGAGGCCATGTTGAAGACGTAGTTCACCGGCCCGTCCACCGAGAGCCCCTCGGTGATGTCCTGCTTCACCAGCTCGAAGCCCGCGCGGCCCCGCAGGTGCGCCACGTTGGCCTCGGCCCCGGTGATGTAGTTGTCCACGGACACCACGCCCGCCGCGCCATCGTCCAGCAACCGCTCGCACAGGTGCGAGCCCACGAAGCCCGCGCCTCCGAGCACCACCACCCGCTGGCCCTTCATGCTCTTGCTCATGCTCATGCCCCGGCGCTCAGCTCAGCTCGTCGAAGGAGGCCTGCCCCGGCAACTGGGCTTTGTACTTCTCCAGCACGAGATCGATCCCCTGCCGGATGTACTCGGCCACGGGAACCTTCGTCTTCTGGTTCAGCGCCTTGAGCAGATCGTTCTGCTCCGGCGTGATGTAGATGGTGGTGCTGATCTTCTTTCGGGCCATGGCGATATGTGAAAATATATGGACTTACATGTCCCTTGAAGCGCTGTTTTCGAGCCTTGTCGTAAAGCCCTCGAAGCGCCGGTGGGTGGTGGGGCTCGCCCTGGTGGGTCTCTGTGGGTGCGCGTCCGACAAATCCGTGAAGAAGCCGGAGGAGGCGCAGGCGAAGGAGGAGGTGGCACCCCAGCCCATCCGCCCGGCGCCAGCCGCCAACGAGCAGGTGACGGAGAAGGACACCAACGCCGATCAGAAGCCGGACGTGTGGGTGTTCACCGTGGACGGGCGGAGGGTCCGCAAGGAGCTGGACATCAACTGGGATGGCCGGGTGGACCTCACCACGTACTACGACGCCCGCGAGGAGCGCGAGCGCGAGGCGATGGACCTGGACTTCGATGGGAAGGTGGACTCGGTCTACTTCTACGAGAAGGGCATCAACGTCCGGCGGGAGCGCGACCTGAACGGGGACGGCAGGCCGGACGTGTGGATCTTCTACGAGAAGGGGCGGCTGGCCCGGAAGGAGCGGGACTCCAACGGGGACGGGCGCGTGGACTACTGGGAGTACTGGGAGAACAACCAGGTCGATCGCATCGGCGAGGACCTGGATGGCGACGGCAACGTGGACAAGTGGAGCCGCGGCACTCCCGCCGAATGACCTGGCCTCAGAGGCCCGAGGTGGCGCGGTAGACGACGCCCTCGCCCTCGAGCGTGTAGGCCCCCTCGGCCGCGCTCACGAACACCGAGGCACCCCGGGGCAACGCGAGCGTCTGGCCCCCGGCGGACAGCCGGGCGGAGCCCTCGGTGCACAGGAGGATCTCCGGCCCACGCCGCCGCGGCTGGGCGGACACCCCGGGGCGGAGCTGGAAGCGCGAGAGGCGGAACTCGTCCGTGGGTGTGGGGTAGACGAACTCCACCCCGTCCGTGGTGGCCGCCGGGACCAGGCCGATGGGGCCGCACCGGAAGTCCAGCACGCGGAGCAGCTCGGGGACGTCCACGTGCTTGGGCGTGCACCCGCCGCGCAGCACGTTGTCCGAGTTGGCCATGATCTCCACGCCCACGCCGCGCAGGTACGCGTGGAGGTTGCCCGCGGACAGGTAGATGGCCTCGCCCGGCCGCAGCCGCACGAGGTTGAGCATCAGCGCGCCGATGACGCCGGGATCACCCGCGTAGAGCTCGCCGAGCCGCAGGGCCCACCGCAGCTCCTCGGCGAAGCGGCCGCCCTTCCCTTCGTGCGCCGCGCAGGCGGAGACCACCGCGTCCACCAGGGGCCACCGCTGCTCGCGCGGGAGCGTCATCAGCGCCTCGAACATGCGCGCCACGCCCTTCGCATCGGGCGACGCGCGCAGCGGGGCGAGCAGCGGCTCGAGGGCGGCCACGCCGAGCGAATCGAAGAGGGCGAGCGTCTCGTCGGCGCTCCGGAAGCCACACAGCGCATCGAAGGGCGTCAGCGCGCAGATGAGCTCGGGCTTGTGGTTGGCGTCCTTGTAGTTGCGGTGCGGGGCGCCCACCGGCACGCCGAGCGCGTTCTCCCGGGCGAACCCCTCGCGGGCCTGGACGAGACTCGGATGGGTCTGCAGGGACAGCGGGGTCTCCGCCGCGAGCACCTTGAGGAGGAAGGGCAGCTCGGCGCCGAACCGGCGCGTCACCTGCTCACCAAGCTCCCGCTCCGGCGAGCTCCGGATCGCCTCCAGCAGCGTCACCCCACCCGTCGGCCGATTCACGCGCGACGGGGCACCCGGGTGGGCTCCCATCCACAGCTCCGCCTGGCAGGCGGCGGAGGGCGAGGGTTGTCCGAGCAGCTCGGCGATCGCGGTCCGCGAGCCCCAGGCGTACGGCTGGATGACGTTGTCGAGGAGGTCCATTCAGCGGCGCCCATAGCACTCCGGGCGCCGCCCCGCCATGCACCGGCGGTCTCAATTCGCGGCGACGAAGGCCTGGATCTGCGTCTCGCGCTTGAAATCCGACAGGTAGCGCGACGCGGCATCCTTCGAGGGGAAGCTGCCCATGCGGACGCGGTACCAGGTGCCCTTGTTGGGGACCTCGGCGGTGACGATGTACGGGGCGTAGCCACGGTCCCGGAGCTTCGCCGCGAAGCGCTCGGCCTCCGGACGGTTCTGGAAGGCGGAGATCTGCAGGGTGAAGGCACCACCGGGAACGGCCTCGGTGGGACGCTGGGTGGCGCGGGCGATGGCGTCCTTCAGACCGCCACCCTGGGGCGGCGTCGTGGTGCGGGTAGGCACGGGAGCGGCCTCCACCTTGCCCGGCACGGGAGCGGGCTTGCTCTCGGCCACCTTCGTCTCGACGGGCTTGGGCTCCGGCTTCGGCTCGGCGGCCTTGGGCTCCGGCTTCGGCTCGGTGGCCTTGGCCGTGGCGGGAGGCGCGTAGTCGTCATCCGTGGGCGACGCCGTGGGCTCGTCCGCGGAGGCCTCGGCGACCTGGGGCTCGGCGGCCTGGGGCTCCGGCTTCGGCTCGGCGGGCTTCGGCTTGGGTGCGGGCGGCGGGATGGCAACCGTGACGGTGCCGGGCTTGGAGGCGTCGGAGCCACTCTTGCGGGTGAGCTCGTCCTGGAAGGTGAGCGGCTGCTCGGCCTCGCGGGCCTGCTGGAGGGCCTGGGCGTTGGCGTCGAGCGCGGAGAGCAGATCCGGCGCGGCGGCGGTCTGCGCGTTGCCGGCGAGCTTCTTGCCGACCACGACGCCGAGCACGAATACGGCGCCCATCACGATGATCCCCGCGATCAACAGGCTGACGATCTGCCTGTTGTCGAGCGAAACATCGAACTTCTCCTTCATCCGGTGGGCATCGCGCATGACGTGGTGTTCCTCGCGTGTACGGCGCCCCGGCGCGGCCACACGAGTGTCGCGGCCTGTAGCGTCGAGGTGGGCCGGAAGGTACGCCCCGCCTACAGGCCGGTCAAATTCAGTGCGCGCACAGCGTCACGCCCTGGCTGTTGCGGCGAGGCTCAAACAATCCACCCACCGCCGAGGACTTGATCCCCGTCATACACGACGGCTGCCTGGCCGGGCGTCACGGCGCGGGCCGGAGTGTCGAGGTGGATGGACACGAGCCCATGCGCGGAGACACGCACGCGGCCGGGAGCACCGGGGTGACGGTGGCGGATGCGGACCATCACGGACTTCTCGGGAGGCGGCGGCCCATCCACCCAGTGGGGCTGGAGCAGACCGAAGGAATCGCGCGAGGTCTCATCCGCGGGGCCCACGACGACGCGGCGGGACTCGGGCTCGATGCGCTGGACGTAGCGGGCCTCGCCGCCCCCGAGGTTGAGGCCGCGGCGCTGACCCACGGTGAAGCGGTGCACCCCCGCGTGGGTGCCGAGCACATGGCCCTCGGTGTCGACGATCTCCCCGCCCTGCTGGGGGCCGGCGACCTTCTCGACGAAGCCGGCGTAGTCGCCATCGGGCACGAAGCAGATCTCCATGCTCTCGGGCTTGTGGCTGGTGGGGAGGGCATGGCGCTCGGCGACGGCGCGGACCTCGGACTTGGTCATGCCCCCGACGGGGAACAGGACGTCGGTGAGCTCCTGCTGGCCGAGCGTGAAGAGGAAGTAGCTCTGATCCTTGGCGGCATCGACGGCGCGGCGGAGGAGGAACCTACCGTCCTGCTGCGCGACGCGGGCGTAGTGGCCGGTGGCGAGCCGGGCGCCGAGGGCACGGGCCCGCTTGAGGAGGAAGTTGAACTTCACGTCGCGGTTGCAGGCGACGCAGGGGATGGGCGTCTTGCCCCCGAGGTAGGACTGGACGAAGGGACTGACGACCCGGTCCTTGAAGAGCTCCTCGGCGTTGGCGACGTAGAAGGGGATGCCGAGCGTCTGGGCGACGGCGCGGGCATCGTCGATGTCATCGGGGCTGCAGCAACTGCCGCACTGGGCCTTGCCCTCATAGGACCAGACGCGGAGGGTGATACCGATGACCTCATGACCCTGCTCCTTGAGCAGGGCGGCGGCGGCGGAGGAGTCCACCCCACCACTCATGGCAACGACGACTCGCATGACGCCCCTATCTACACGCCGGCCGGTCCAGGTGCGACACAATGTGCCTGCCCCCTCTCCCTCTGGGAGAGGGTTGGGGTGAGGGTCTACTCCCCTGCCCCGCGGACAACCTCAGGACCCACGGGCCCGCTGCCATCCCAGCAACAGCTCCTTCAACTTCTCCGCCTCATTGAGCGAAGGCTCATCGAGCACCCGCTCGAGAAGGAACCGCGTCGCCTCGCCGACGATGGGAGAAGGCCCGGCGCCCAGGGTGGCCATGATGGCGCCGCCATTGAGCGCGAGCTCCTTCGCCGACAGTGGAGGCTTCGACGCGGCGATCACACGCAACCGCCCGATGAGGGTATCCAGCTCGGGAAGCCGGACCGGCTCCCTGGCCTGGATCCGGGCCCGGGCCACCGAGGTCAACGCCTCGACATTCGCGAGCCCCACCTTCGCCAGGAGCCGGCGGAGCGCGGGATCCGAATCCCCGGCATGCCGTTCGAGCGCGGCGTGCGAGATCAACAGACGCACCCGCTCGATGGTCTTGGTGGGGAACTTGAGCCGGACGCCGATCTCCTCGGCCTGCCGAGGGCTGACGAGGTCGGCGAGCAGGGCGGCGAGACGGATCTCCACATCCACGGGCTCGGCGGCGGCGGCGGCGCGGGCGATCCGTGCGGCCCCGGCATCGGCGCGGGCGAGCTCGGGGAGGAACACCTCGAGCAACCCGGTGGTGGCGAGCAGCTCGAGCCCGAAGGCCTCGCGCTTGGAGAGCAGCAGCTTGACGAACTCCTCGCGGACGCGCTCGTGGGCGACCTTGCGGAAGACGGGGAGCGTTTCGGGGATGGCGGCCTGGGTGCCGGGATCGAGCGTGAAGTCGAGCACCGCGGCGAAGCGCACCGCGCGCATGGGGCGCAGCCCGTCCTCGGAGAAGCGCTCGATGGCCGAGCCCACGCAGCGCACGACGCGGGCCTTCAGGTCCTGCTGGCCACCGAAGGGATCGGCGAGCTCATGCGTGAGGGGATTCCACGCCATGGCGTTGATGGTGAAGTCGCGGCGGGAGAGATCCTTGACGATGTCCCGCTCGAAGGTGACGGCGGAGGGGCGGCGGCCGTCGTGGTAGTCGCCCTCGCTGCGGAAGGTGGTGACCTCGACGTGGGTGCTCTCCTGGACGACGGTGACGGTGCCGTGCTGGATGCCGGTGGGGATGACCTTGCGGAAGGCGCGCTGGACCTCCTCGGGGAGCGCGCTGGTGGCGACGTCGAAGTCCTTGGGGTGGACACCCCGGAGCGTGTCACGGACGCAGCCCCCGACGAGGAAGACGGCGTGGCCCAGCTCATGGAGGCGGGCGATGACGTCCAGGACGGGGCGCGGGACGTCGGCTTCGAGGAGGGAGGCGGGCGTGGTCATCGGAGAAATGCCCCCGGGCATGGGAAAAACCCCGCCTTCGAGAACACTGGTCGGGCGGGGACATCCTATTCCAGCATGCGCCCTCCATCCACCGCGAGGATCTGCCCGGTGATGAAGGTGGGCCCGGTGAGGAAGAAGAGCACCGCCTCGGCCACGTCCGACGGAGCGCCGATGCGCTGCTGGGGGATGCGGCGCCGGAGTGTCTCCAGCAGCGACGGCTTCATCTGCTCGGGGGGCAGCACCGTCCCCGGCGCCACGCCGTTGACCCGGATGACAGGCGCCAGCTCCAACGCCAGACACTGCGTCAGGTGGGCCAGCGCGGCCTTCGTCATCCCATAGGCCGAGTAGCCCCGCCACGGTGCGAGGGCCCCGCCCACATCGAGGATGTTGATGATGTCCCCACCTCCCCGGGCCAGCATTCCCCGCGCCACCTCCTGGCTCAGCAGGTACGGCGCCCGGGTGTTCAGGGCCCAGCACGCTTCCAACGAGGCCTCGGGCGTCTCCACGAAGGCCGCCCGATCGAAACGAGCGGCGCTGTTGACGAGGATGGAGAGGGCACCGAGCTCGCGCTCCACCTGGGACACCAGGGGAGCGATGGACTCGGAACGCGAGAGGTCCGCCTGGAACACCCGGGCCCGGCCTCCCGCCGCTTGGAGGGTGCCCACCACGGACTCGGCCTCGTTCCGGGAGCCATGACAGTGCACGGCCACCGTGGCCCCGGCCCGGCCCAGCGCCTCGGCCAGCGCCCGGCCCAGGCGCACCCCGCCTCCCGTCACCAACGCAACCCTGCCCGCGAGTCCCTGTTGCATCACCGTCGGCTCCTCCTGCCCGGTGCGAGGGCCCGCTGGATGCGGACCCGCCCGGGCGTGGGAGCCGGCCTCGGAGCGGCCCCGCGGGCCTACAGCGAGAAACCGTACTCCCGCTCCACCACACAGACGCGCGTGCGATACGCGCGGTACCACCGCTCGCGGCCGAGCTTCTGGGCCGTGCGGTGCTCGGCGACGGCCTTCCACGCACGCACCGCTTCCATGTCCCGCCAATACGACACGGTGATGCCCAATCCCTCCGAGTCCCGGGCGCTCTCCACGCCCAGGAAACCCGGCTGCGCATCCGCCATGGAGAGCATCTCCGTCGCGGTGAGCGCATAACCCTCGTCCACCGGCATCCGAATGGACGTGAAGATGACCGCCACGTAGGGCGGCGAAGGAGTGCTGGCGATACCCATGGGGCGAAATTGCCAGCCCCCAGGCGCTCAGCGCAACGTCCAGAAGCTGGCCGCGAGCATGCTGCGGTTGTCCGCCCCACACTTCTTGAGGATGTGAGACATGTGCAGCTCCACGGTGCTCTTCTGGCAGCCGAGTGCCCCGGCGATCTCCTTGTTCGTCTGCCCCTGCACCGCCAGCGCGACGACATCCGCCTGACGCGCGGTGAGTCCCCACAGGTGCCGGGCCGCCTGCAACCGCTGGCGGAAGGCCTCATCCTCGTTGCGCAACACGGCCGGCTGCTCCCGGCGAGGCTCCAGCACGCCCACCAGGCTCTCGGCGATGAACGGCATCAGCTCGTCCAACAGGGTGGCCGAGGCCTCCTCGAGCCGCTCCTGCACATGCCGCACCTCGATGCGCCCCACCGTGCGCCCGCCCGTCTCCAGCAGCAAGCAGCTGCGCTGGCCTTCCCGCTCCCACTCGCCGGCCGAGCACAGCAGCCGCATTCCCTCCCCCTCCTCCCCCAGCACCCAGAGCTGCGCGCCACTGCACCCGAGCTGCACCCGGCTCAGCTCCACCACGAAGCGCGCCAACGCCTCCGCCCGGGTGCAGTGCGCGAGCACGCGCGCCGCCTGGAGCACCTCGGCCCGGGAGGTGAGCTTGTTCACCCGGACGGCCTCGGGATGCGGGTGTCCCCCGGCCCGGAAGGCCCAGGTGGCCGCGTCGTTCGAGAGCCCTTCCGCGTGAGCCAGTCCCTCCACCTGCCAGCCAAACAGCTCGAGCGTCCGGCGGACATAGCCGCCAATCCAATCACACAGCGCCGGCTCCCCCTCCCACTCCGCCAGCCTCAACTCGAGCGTCCCGTCCTCGTGCTGCGAGTCCCACCGGCCCACGTCGAACATGCGCCGCCAGCACAGGTCCAGGTTGCGCACCGCGAAGGACGGCCTCGCCAGGTGGAGCACCCACCGCTGCGCTCCCAACAGCTCCCGGTCCGCCGTGAAGCGGCCCAGCTCCCCCATGATGAAGCCGCTCCCGCGGCCGGTGTATTCACACAGCGCGCGGAGCAGCCGCCGGAAGAGGCCCAGGTCGTACCAGCACGCGGGCACCGGCTGCAGCACGCCTGGACGGCCCGCCGCCGGCAAGCCCTCCACCTGCATCCTCCAGGCGTCTGGACCGAACCGTTCATGCACGAAGTGCTTCGTGTGCTGCAGGAGGGAACCCTTGACGAGGCTCATGATGATATATCAATCCAGACGGAGGAAAGGGATGCCTCCGGGTCTCCCTCTGCGACACCGGAAGCATCTTCATGATAGGACATACCCGACCGGGCGGCCACCAGCGCCGCCCACGAGCCGAGAGGCTCACGTGAGCCATTGAGGCAATGAACCGTCAGTGATTGGCCGGACCCTGCTCCTGGCGAAGCACCGTCTGGCCGAGCTGGTGCAGCAGGGGCAGGTTCGTCCCCGTGAGGTAGAGCGCCTTCTCCCCGCCGGCGACGTGCTGGTGCCAGTTCCAGGGCGGGACGTAGAGCGCATCCCCCGCGCGCCACTCCACGCGCCGGCCCTCGATGATGGACCAGCCCGAGCCCTCCAGCACGTAGATGAGCGACTCGTAGGCGTGGCGGTGGTTGGACGTCGCCTGGCCGGGCGCCAGCTCCCCGACGCTGAAGCTCACCGAGCGCGAGGGCAGCGTCACCTCGTACACCGGGTGCCCCCGCGAGCGGCTGAACGCCTCCGCCACGCCCTCACGCCCCACCTGCCGGTGGATGAGCGTCTCCAGCGCGTGCTCCACCGGCCGCGGCTCCAGCGAGTCCCGGTTGCGCGTGGTGTCCACGAAGCCCGACGAGCCGCTCCGGGTGACGCGCGGCATCTCCCGCGCCCGGTACAACAGGCTGTCGTAGAAGCCCGCCCGCAGGTTGAGCGCCATCAACGCGCCCGTGCGCAGCAGCGCGCGCTGGGCCGGGTCTTCCGCCATCTCCTCCGCGATGCCCAGCAACACCTCTCCGTGATCATCGTCGATCTTCTGGTGCAGATCGAAGAACACCCGATCCCTGGGCGACACGTCGATGTATGTCTTGATGGCCTCCAGGATGGGCGTGTACACGCGGCGGACGATCAGCTCCGTGCCAATGCCCATCGCTCCCACCGCGACGGGCGCTCCCAGCGAGCTGCAGCACTGCAGGAAGAGCTGGCTCCACTGCACGGCCTCGTCGCAGAAGGGATTCGCCCGCAGCCAGGCCTCGTCCATGTTCAGCGCCTCGAGGTAGCGCCGGTAGAGCACCGGATGGGGCACGTTCTCCACCCACTCCAGCTCGATCCCGTGGCGGCGCATCAGCTCCGCCTCGTCCGGGCTCACCCCGTGCGCCTCCTCCAGCAGGTTGGCCAGCAGCGCGCGCCGGTGCTCCGAGCTGTCGAGCTGCGAGATGGTGGCCGTCAGGTACCGTTGGAAGTTGATGCTGTAGGCGTAGTACTGGTGCGCGTAGTCCCGCAGCGCGCCCACCGGATCCGGCAGCTCGCCACTCGCGAGCGCCCGCAGATAGGGGTGATTGACCGCCCGGTGCGCGCCCACTTCCCGCTCGAGCTGCTGGACGAATTCCCGCGCTCCGGGAGTGCGAGAAGATTCGGAACCGGTGTCCATTCGGTGTTCGTTCATCATGTGGATTCCTGGATGATAGTGAGTGATCTGACATCAGACCGGCCAACCGGGAATCCGGTGGCCGGGCACTTCGACAGACATTGACAAGGATTGAGAAACCGACCGCGGGCGGGCCGTGGGCACGCCCTGGAGCCGGCACACGTCGGCCGCCCGGTGCAGCAGCGCCAGCCCCCGCTGCACGGCGTTCGCACGCCAGCGCGGGCTCGAGGGCGCGAAGACCTCGCGGAGCACCGCCTTCACGCACCGGCGGCGCACGCCCTCTTGTCCCCGGAGCCAGTCCCGGTTCTCCGCCCGGAGCGCGAGCAGCACCACGGGCAGCGGATAGGTGCCGAACTCCGCGATGAGGAGCTCATAGGCCCCGGGCGAGAGCAGCCCGGCACACCACGGGCCCAGACCGCCCCGCTTGCGGTACGAGATGCCCCTCTTGGGCTCGCTGGGCTCCACGAGCGACTCGCCGAAGTGCCTGCCGAACCAGTGCAGCTCGGGCGTCTCCCAGTCGTGCTCCAGGATGAGGCGGTAGCCGCCCCAGGGACCGAGGCCGCTGTGGAGGTCCACGTGCAGCACCTCGGTGGCCCCGCCGAGCCAGCCGCGCAGGTGCGTCTGGAGCAGCGTGCCCGTGGGCGACAGTCCGGTGCCTCCGAAGAAGAGGCCCCACGAGTCCTCGTACTGCCCGCCCGCCACCGCGTCACGCGAGCCCGCCTGGCCATGGCGCGCCACACAGCGCAGCAGGTTGAGCGGGAAGAAACCGCCGGAGGGCGCCGCGGCGGACAACCCCAGCAGCCGCTGCACGTCCCAGTAGGCCTCCGGCACACCGCGGTACTCCTCGGAGGGCAGGAGGAAGTTGCGGTTGAGGTCCACGTTGTGCTCGTCCGTCCGCCGGAGCATGTGGAACCCGAAGGGGTTGAGCGCGTGGACGAAGACGAGGCGCAGGCCGCTGGCGCAGGCGCGATCCACGGCCAGCCGCTGGAGGAAGGCGAGCTGGAGCGCCGAGCCGAGGAAGCCCTCCACGCCGTGCAACCCGCTGGTGACGAGCAGCGCGCGCCGGGCCTCCACCGTGCCGCCCACGGCGACGTCCACCGTCAGCTCGGCACCAGGCGCGGATGACGGCATCGGGTAGCAGTGGGCCTGGAAGCCCGCGTCCGCGCACGCGGCCCGGAAGCGGTCGCGGGCCACGGCGTAGTCCGGCGAGAACAGCTCCGCGCCGGAGGTGGTGCCCGGGCCGCTCATCCCCGTCCCTCGCTGCTCACCCCCGCGCTGGCCAGTCCGCCCGCCAGCTCCCCTCCGTCGATGACGAGCGCCTGCCCGTGGATGTAGCGGGCCCGGTCCGAGGCGAGGAAGAGGAAGAGCTCGGAGATCTCCTCGGGACGCGCGTGGCGCCGGAGGGGAATCCTCGCGTTCACCTGCTCCAGCATCGCGGGCGTGTACTCACGCTCCTGCATCGGCGTCATCACGTAGCCGGGGCAGATGGCGTTGACCCGCACCTTCGGGGCCAGCTCGATGGCGAGCGAGCGGGCCAGCTCGATGACGCCCGCCTTCGAGGCGTTGTACGAGGCGTAATAGGGGTAGCCCACGAGCCCGTTGGTGGAGCCCATCAGCAGCAGGACGCCCCCCTGCCCCGCCATCATCCGCGTGGCCGCCTCGCGCGCGCAGAAGAAGACGCCATCCAGGTTCACGGAGAGGACCCGCCGCCACTCCTCCGGGGAGATCTCCAGGAAGGGACGCCGCACGCTGATGCCGGCGTTGGCGATGAGCACGTCCACGCCCCCCAGCCCCCGGTCCACGCCCGCGAAGGCCTCCCGGAGCGAGGCCGGCTCCGACACGTCCGCGGCGAAGCCACACGCGCCGGGCCCCAGCTCCTCCAGCACCCGCCACAGGGCCTCCTCGTCCCGGTCGATGATGGCCACCCGGCTCCCCGCGCGGAGGAACGCCTCGGCCGTCACCCGGCCAATGCCGCTGGCCCCGCCGGTGAGCACCACACGCCTGCCTTCCAGATTGTCGCTGCCCGTCATGTCAGCCCTCGTAGGTGTAGCGGATGTCATTGCCCATGCCCGCGGCCCGGCGGATGACCGGCTCCAGGTGGCTGCCGCGCGAGTCCGCCGCCAGCCCGTGCTCCGCGAGCAGGTGGCGCGCCTCGTCCACGTCACCGCCGAGCACGGCGCGCATGAGCCGCCCGGCCACCTCCGTCACGCCCTTCTGGAAGCGCTCCTGGGTGAGGCGCAGCTCGCCCCGCTCCGCGTCCAGGGAGACGAAGTCCTTCTTCACCAGGTAGGAGAGCACCAGGTGCGCGGCCTCGAAGTCCGGGTGGATGGCCTGGTCGCCGCGGCCGAGGAAGCGGAGCATCTCCGCCAGGTAGAAGCCCATGGGCGCGGCATGCCGTGCCTCCTGCCGCCACGGCCCGTGCAGCGCCAGGTAGCCGAGCACGTCGCTGAGCGCCTCCTGGAGCGCGTAGGAGCGGGCCGTGCCGAGCTCCTTCAGCCTGGCGAAGGCGGCATCCCGGTGGCGCCAGTAGTGCCCCACGTCGTGCCCGCGGAACCAGGTGAGCGCCACCATCGGATCACACACGTCCTCGTCCGTCACCGGCAGCTCCGGACACACGCGCCGCAGCAGCGGAAGGCTCAGGCAGCGGATGCGCTCCAGGTAGATGTTGTGGAAGAGGAGCGTCTTGCGTGGCTTGAGCTTGCGGTGCCCCTCGTCCTCGGGAAGGAAGTAGGTGAAGTGCTTGGGGAAGCCATTGGCCTCTCCGCCGCAGAGCACCAGCCCGCTGACGGTGTAGGAGGGAATCTCCGCCAGCTCCAGCCCCTCCAGGCCGAGGAGCTTCTCGTAGTAGGCGCGCAGCGCGCCCAGCTCCACCTCGAGCGCGCGGACGCGCCGCGTGAGCCGCTCGTCCTCCAGGGCGACACAGGTGGAGTGGAGATAGGCGCCACTCTTGCCGGGCCAGGTGACGAGCGGTCCGCAGAGCACCACCAGCCGGTCGTTCGTCGCGCGGGCCAGGGCCGTCGCGGCCTCGCGGGTGTCCTGGCGCCGCAACCCCGCGGCCCGCAGACGCAGCAGCTCCGCGATGTCCTCGTCCGGGCAATGGCCGGCCGCGGCCTCCAGGGCGAGCGCGGACTGCTCGAAGAGCTGCCGCGCCAGGTCCTGGTCCACCATGGAGCCATCGTTGCGCTGCAGCGAGCGGAGGGTGTTGGCGAGCCGGGCCAGGTAGACGAGGTGGTGCCAGCCCTGGGGAAGGTACTGCTTGAGCGCGGACAGGTTCAGCCCCAGCTCGGGGATGTTCCTGCACCCGTCCGTCGCCCAGAAACTGCGTTCGACGTCATCGAGGATCATGGGCGTGCTTTCCAGAAGTGAGGTGCGGTTGGCTCAGGCGGCCTTGCGCTCGGCCCGCCCACGGCTCCCCCGCAGCGCCTTGCCCAGCTTCTTGGTGGTGAGGGAGAGCAAGATGCCCGGCAGCGACAGCCGGGCCAGCACGAGGAAGGCATCCACGGGCCGCAAGTGCTGGCGGAAGTAGCGGTTGATGTTGTCGTCGTCGCAAGTGGGCAGCTCGCCGTAGAGCGCGTCCAGGTTGTCGTACGCGCCCATCACCCGCAGCGAGGGCGCCTCCAGCTTGTCGCTCTGCTTGAGCCACGCGGCGAGCTGGCGGCCCATCTCCTGGACCTTGTCCGGCACCGGCGTGGAGAGGCTGGGGAAGGTGTTGCGCTCCCCCGCCACCTTGTAGAAGGACTGGTAGACGACGGGGTTCTCCGTGCGCATGGAGACGTAGAGGCCCCGCGGTCCCGCGCGCAGCATCTCCGTCAGGAGGAACTGGCTGAACAGCCCCGTCATGATGCCGGTGTTCTGCAGCTCGGGGAGCACCCCCGTCGAGTCCAGGTACAGACACGTCTGCCCGGCCAGCGTCAGCCGGTGGTAGCCCGTCCAGCCGACGACCCGGTCATCCGCGCTGTGGATGAAATAGAAGCGGGTGATCTTGTCCAGGTAGCCGTCGAGGGAGCGGTCGCGCCAGTAGGGCGCCATGTCGGCGCCGAAGGCGAGCGTGGAGACCTCGCGCAGCGCGCCGTAGATGGCCTGCTTGTGCGGGGCGTCCAGCGCGAAGGGCGGTGCCCAGCAGGCGCCCCGGTAGCCGCGCGAGAGCGGAAGGAGGGTGGGTTTGACGTTGAAGGGACGGACGATTGCGGAAAAGGAGGTCATGGCGTGGCTCCGGATGCTCAGGGGGTGGCCTTGGCGGACACGGTGGGGGTGGCCTGGCCCGGGACGAGTGAGGGCCGCAGGCCGAAGAAGACGGTCGACGCCACGAAGTGACCCAGCCACAGCATGGTCATCCACATGGGGAAGAAGATGAAGAGGATGGGCAGGCTTGCCTGGGTGGCGAAGCACAGCCCCATCCACGTGAGGAGCGACACCGCGCTCATCAGGGCCGTATTGGTGGCGAGCATCGTGAGCAGCCGCTGGTACGAGAGCTCCAGCACGGCGCCGCGCGACGCCTGCATCACCCCCACCACGGCCCCGCCCGTCACCGCGACGAGGAAGGCGCCGAGCCACGCCCGGACGAGCTCCTCCGTCACGAGGCCGATGGCGCCCAGCTGCTTCCAGAAGAGCGTGCCCACCAGCAGGCCCAGCAGCAGGCCCGGGACGTTGTGGGACACACGAGACCAGTGCCACGGCTCGGGGAAGCTCATGTGCTTCGCACCGCCCGGGGCGCGCAACAGCGGAGGCAGCAGCAGACCGGTGACCTTCTGGTACTCGCGGTAGACGTCCTTGACGAGGAACACCATCCGCCTGTCGTAGAGAACGGTACCGATGATGTTGGCGACGTTCGCCGCGATGGCCAGCAGCAGCAGGCTCGCCGTCATCCGCGGAAACGCGAAGAACATCGGGAAGAAGGCGGTGTGCACGGGGAAGCGCAGCCAACGCCGCGTGCCCACCTTCCACATCTCCATCGGCGGCGGCTTCGCGTTGTGCATGCGCGCCAGCACCGCCGACGAGCCGAACGCCATGCCACAGTCGTATTCGAAGAGGTGGATCTGGAAGTACCAGGCCCAGGAGGCCACCAGCGTCACCCCCGCCACCCAATACCAGACCCCTTGCAGATCCCAGATGACGATGGGCACCTCGCGCCAGAAGACGCACGCCATCAGCAGGTACGAGACGTTGATGAAGGACTGCACCCCGCGCCAGGCAATGGGATCAATCCCCGTCAGCCTCTGGATGATGGCCTTGAGGCGCACCATGGCGATGATGGAGTGCTGCACCCCGAAACCGGCGATCAACGCCAGGTCGATCAACAAATCCAGCGCATACTGTGAATTCATGAGCGCTCCCCGGGGCCGGGTTGGGCGCGAGTCCCAATGACTCGCAAGCCTCTGTTCCTGGCAGCAGATGGAATGCCTCGCGGCCCCGTTTTGCGCGATTGTTTGTACTTTCCGGAAGGCCGCTCGTACATACCAGCGAGCCCTATACAAGGAAGCCTGTATGGGGTTCGCCAGAGTCCCCCGGGCCACCCGCTCGGCGGCCCCGGAAAAGGCGGGCCGCGTTCTCCCGCAGCACGAGCCTCAAATGGGGCCCCGCGAGGAGCTCCCGCGCCACCTCCAGGAAGGACTCAAGGTGCTCGGCCTGGCGGGCATCCTCCTGGAAGACGGGCCAGTCCGTTCCGAAGAGCAGCTTGTGGGCCGGTGCGCTCCGGAGCAGGTGACTCAATCCCCTTCCCTCGCTCCGGGCCCCCTCCTGGAACCCACTCACGTCCGCGTAGACGTTGGGCCGGAAGGAACAGAGCATGGCGCACTCGTCGACATGGGCCGTCGCGGCGTGGGCCAGGATGAAGTTGACCTGGGGGAACAGGCGCGCGGGCTCGTCGACGAAACCCGGGCGCGCGGGCTCGAAGTCCAGATGGGACGAGGTCGGCCCCATGTGCAGGAGCACGGGGACATTCCAGGCCGCGCAGAGCTCGTAGAAGGGATGCAGGAGACGGTCATCGGCCCGGTAGCCGCATGGAGGATAGAGCTTGAGACCCCGGAAGCCGTACTCCTTCAGCCCACGCTCGAACAGCGCCAATCCATCGCGGCCCCACCGCGGATCCACTCCCGCCAGGACCTGGAAGCGGCCCGGATGCCGCTCGAGGATGCGCCGGTGCTCGATGAACATCTCCTCGATGGTCAGCTCGCAGTCCTTCAGGCGGTACGTGAAGTCCGGGAGCAGGAGGACACTCCAATCGATGCCCGCCTCGTCCATCTGGCGCACCAGCTCGTCACAGTCATGGTCTCCCAGCGCCTCCAGCGCGCGCTCCACCAGGCGTCCGGGCTGGACCGGCACCCCCAGGGCCTCGTGCATCACGGCGATGTTGCGGATGGCTCCCTCCACGAAGGAGCGAGGGATGAACCGCCGCGAGGCCGCATGACAATGCGCATCCACCACCCCCGGCAAAGCCGCGGCCGGCTCACGCATGGCCCGTCTCACGACGCCACGCCGCCCGGGCCATCCGGCCGAGCTCCAACAGCTCACCGACCGTTCGGACCGAGCCGAGCCGCTCCTGCAGCGGCTCCACCGGCACCGGGTAGCGCTCGAGAAAGCGGCCCACGATGATCACCAGATTCAACGAGTCGATTCCCAGCTGGCGGAGCGTCGCCTCGGGACGAACGCGCCGGGCCCTGTCCGGCGGCACGGTGTCCTCGATGACGGCGAGCAACTCCTCATCCTCGGCTGACATGGACATGCTGTGCTTCCTCTCCCTTTCGCTCGGAGGTCCGCCCCCGTGGTGACAACAGTTCCCGGAGCGCCCGCCGGTTGAGCTTGAGGTTCTGGGTGAGCAGGCCATTGCCAGGGGTGAAGGGCTCCCCGCTGAACACGACACGCGTCAGCTCCTGGCCCGCCAGCTCCCGGACGAGCCGCGCCAGCTCCCGGCGTGCCGTCTCCTCGCTGCCCCTGCCCTCCTCCGAGAGGTGGACGGCGCAGGCCAGCCCCGTCTTGCCCTCGGGCAGGAGAGCCACCTGGTGGATGAACGGGAGGCCCATCAGCTCCCGTTCGATCAACTCCGGGTGGAGCTTCCGGCCATCCCCGAGCACGAGGACGTTCTTCTTGCGGCCCAGCAGGTAGAGGAAGCCGTCGCCGTCGAAGCGGCCCAGATCGCCCGTCGCGATCCGGCCTCCCCCCAGGTACGTCTCCGCGTTGGCCTCGGGCCCGAGGCTGGCATAACCCGCGGTGAGCGGCACATCTCTGTGCACGATGATCTCCCCGTCGGAGGCGAGCTCGATCCGGACGCCGGGCGCAGGCCGCCCGACACTGCCGGAGCGCGTGGCCCGGGGCGTGTTGCAGGCGATGATCCCACACTCCGTCATCCCATACGCCTCGAACAGGGGCAGCTCGAGGGCCGCGTACAGCTCCAGCGTCGTCCGGGCGACGGGCGCCATGCCGGTGATCATCAACCGCATCTGCCCGCCCAGCTCCGCGAGCACCCCGCGCCGCAGGGGGGCGAGCACCCTCCGGCGCGCTCCGGCCAACGCGCTCCCGGGCGGGAGCCGGGCCATCACGCGCATCAACCACCGGAGCGGCGCGGAGCGCGTCACCCTCCGGGCGATGGTCTCGAAGAACAGCGGTGGCGCGAGCAGGACGGTGGGGCGCGTCCGCTTCAGCGCGGGCAGCAGGTGTACCGGCTCGACGAGGACGAACGAGATGCCGTACCAGAGTGCCGAGTAGACGAGGAATCGCTGCTGGAGATTGGACACCGGCAGGAACATCAGGACGGTGTCGGAGGAGTCGAAGGAATAGGTGTCCCGCAGCTCGTCGATCACCTGCTCGAGGCCGGAGCGGGGCACCGAGATACACCGGGGAGTCCCGGTGCTCCCCGAGGAGAAGACGCGAAAGGGAGTGGTCCACCCCCGCCCCGCTCCCGGCGCACCACCGCCCCGCAGGGGGATCGGCTCGCGCGAATCCGCGGCCACGACCCACCCCAGGTGGACGGAGCGGGACACGGGCGTGGCGTGCCCCAGGAAGAACAGCACCGCGAGCTCCTGCTCCGCCGCGAACCGCTCGAGATCCCCCTCGAGCTGCGCGGCCGTGAGGGTGACGATCTCGCAGCGGAGCGACACCAGCGCGAGATCCAGGACGAGCCACTCGTAGCTGTTGGCCGCGAGCACGCCGACACGCATGCACTCGCCGAGCCCGCGGCGGCGCAGCCAGCCCACCTTCTCCCGCACGTCCTGCTGCAATTGAGCGAAGGAATGGCTCACCAACCCCATCCGGCCCCAGGTGGTGATCCTCGTCGCGGGATGATCACCCAGACACTCCACCAGTTTCATGAGCTCAGCCAATGTCTGGGACTCCCCATGGATCGGGACCCACCACCGATACGCTGGCGGCCATGGGTTTTCAATACAGGCTTACCCCATACATGGAAACCCGGGCCCGGGCTCTCGCATTGACGAACCAGGAAATGGGTTGTTAGTGTCTGACAATCTTCTCACAAAGACTCATCAATCCCCGGGGCGTCCCCCTGGCGGGCATCCCCGGGACAATCCATGCCAAGAACGATTCTGGTAGCGGACGTCGACAAGCCCCTCGGTGGGCTGCTGGCAGCGTGGTTGCTCGCCACGAGCCGGGACACCGTCGTCTGCTGGGCCCCGGATGCACCGGGCACGACGAAGGACGCGCTCGAGCAGCGGCTGCGTGCCCTCTGGGCCGGGTCCACGCCCGGCGCCCGGATGCCCCTGCCCGAGACCTTCGCCCTGGGTCTGCGATCGTTGGAGGGACTCCCTCGCGAGCAGGAGCGGTTCGACGAGGTCTGGAGCCTTGGACCCACGCAGGGCCTCACCCTGGCATGTGATGGCGCCCCACCCTCCGCGCCGCACCGGTTGCTCGCCCTGCTGCATGGGCGGCCGGTGGGCGCCTTCAACCATGTCAGCACCCTCCACGTGGCCGGAAGCAAACCCGGGACGATCCGGGAGGAGCCCTTCGACGCGGAGTACCCGGCGAACACTCCAGACGAGGACGCCGAGCGTGCCGCGGAGCGGGAGGTGGTGGCGTGGTGCCGGGAGGCTGGCATTCCCTGCCGGATTTTCCGTCCCGCGATGCCATTCGGTATCCCGCTCACCCACCACACCCCGGGTGGGCTCCAGGGTTTCCTCGCGGCGCTCTTGCGCTTCAAGGAGCTCCTCGACGCCAAGTCGCCCAGCTACCTCCAGCAGCGCTCCCTCCGGCTCGTGGCCGCGCCAGGGGCCAGCCTGGACATCATCGGGGTGGAGCAGGCCCTGGAGTGGATGTGCCAGCTCTCACGCGACCCGGCCCTGCTGGAGGGCTTCTTCCACCTCGTGAGCCCGGAGACGTGCGCGCTGGAGCAGTTCGGCCAGCACCTCGGAGCGGTGACCGGGTTGAAACCCGAATGGGTGGGCGGCGGCATGGCGCTCGATCCGGCCGAGACCCTGTTGCGCGCCCGCACCGCGGCCTTCGAGCCCTACCTGACGCAGCCCAGGCACTTCGACAGCACCCGTGCCCGTCAGGCCGCTCCCGGCACCCGGGCGGCGCGGGACACCCGAGGCGGGTGGGAGTCCTTCCATTCGCAGTGGATGGCCTCCAGGCGGGAATCCCACCACGAGGCCGCGCGAGCACTCGAGACGCTGGAGCGGCGCACGCTCGACGCCGGGGACACTGGGCCCATCGAGTACCAGAGCGCGGGGAGCGGCCCGGTGCTCGTCTGCATCAATGCCGCGAGCCAGGGCCTCACCGTCTGGGGCCGGTTCCTCGCGCACTTCCTGAGGAGCCACCGCGTCATCTACTGGAGCCCTCGTGGTGTGAAGGAGCAGGTGGCCGTGCTCGAGCGCATCCTGGAGCAGGAGCGGGTGCGCGAATGCCGGCTCATCGCCTGGTGCAGTGGAGCCAGGCTCGCGCTCGAGCTGCTGAGCCGGGGAACCTCCGCCTCCGCGATGGTGCTGATCACTGGCTCCTACTCGCCCCTCCCGGGGCTGGAGCGGCTGGAGACGGCGTTCCAGAAGACGCTGCGGCGCATGTGCCAACTGGTGAGCCAGCGGCCGGAGATGGCCTCGCTGGTCAGGACCTCCATGGTGTCGATGCTCGCCCATGAGCAGACACCGCCCCCGGGCTCACCCCAGGGCGGACCCGAGAACGTCCTGGCCACCCCCAGCCGGGAGCTCCGGCAGGCCATCGCCGAGCCGTTCAACGATGTCCGGAGCATCCGTCACTACAGCCTCCAGGTACTCGAGGAGTCCTCCCGCGACATCACGCCCCTGCTCGGGAAGGTGACGGCCCCGGCCCTGCTCATCAGCGGGGAGTTGGATCAGATCGTCTCACCCGAGCTGTCCAGGCGGGTGGCGGAGCGGCTCCCGGCCGCCCACTCCGTGCAGCTCCGGGGTGCCACCCACTACTGCCTCCACGAGAACGCCGAGCAGTTGATCGGCCTCGTCGAGAGGTTCTTCGAATCCCCACGAAACTTCCGCCCCGCGGCGCGGCCCCACGAGCAATCCCTCTACCTATGAAACCGTATTTCCTGAGTGGCCCCCCCACCCTGGTCGAGCTCCTCGAGGAGCACGCGTCCCGGAATCCATCCCAGCACCTCTTCACCTTCCTGGAGGACACGGAGGGCGAGGAGAGCAGCGTGACCTACGGGGAGCTGGACCAGCGTGCGCGGATGATCGCCGCCTCGCTCCAGGCGATCGCCGCGCCCGGTGAACGGGTCCTCCTGCTGTATCCCCCCGGGCTCGAGTACATCGCGGGGTTCTTCGGCTGCCTCTATGCCGGCCTGGTCGCGGTGCCCGCCTATCCGCCGGATCCCCTGCGCCTGGAGCGCACGCTGCCCCGGCTCCGCGCGGTGCTCCAGGACGCACAGGCCTCGGTGGTGCTCACCACCTCGTTCATCCAGTCGGTGGGCGAGAGCCTCTTCGAGCAGGCGCCGGATCTCGGGGCGCTCCGCTGGGTGGCCACCGACGGGCTGAGCGAGAGCGCCGCGGACACCTGGCTCCGGCCCCACGTGGAGCCGGAGACGCTCGCCTTCCTCCAGTACACCTCCGGTTCCACGGGAATGCCCAAGGGGGTCATGCTCACCCACGGCAACCTGATGCACAACCTCGGGCTGATCTCCCACGCCTTCCGGCTGAGACCCGACAGCTCCAGCGTCCTCTGGCTGCCGCCGTACCACGACATGGGGCTCATCGGCGGCATCCTCTCGACCCTCTACGCGGGGATGAGGACGACGCTCATGTCGCCGCTGAGCTTCCTCAAGAATCCCTTCCGGTGGCTGGAGGCCCTCTCCCGCTCCAGGGCCACCGTCAGCGGCGGCCCCAACTTCGCTTTCGATCTCTGCGTCCGCAAGGTGACCGAGGAGCAACGCCAGCTCCTGGACTTGAGCCACTGGGAGTTGGCCTTCTCGGGAGCCGAGCCGATCCGCCCCGAAACACTCGACCGGTTCACCCACGCCTTCGCGTCCCGTGGCTTCCGCCGGGAGGCGTTCTACCCCTGCTACGGGCTGGCCGAGGCGACCCTCATGGTCTCCGGCGGAGAGGTGTCCGCCCCGCCCATCCTGTACGCGGCGAGCGCGGCGGCCCTGGAGCGCCACCAGGTGGAGGACGCCCGCCCCGGACAGCCGGACGCGCGGCTGCTGGCCGGATGCGGCCGGACGCTGCGAGAGCAGGAGATCCTCATCGTGGATCCAGCGTCCCTGGCGCGCTGCCCCGCGGGCCGGGTGGGAGAGATCTGGGTCAGCGGTCCGAGCGTCGCACGGGGCTACTGGCGCAAACCCGAGGAGACCCAGCGGATCTTCCAGGCGAGGCCCTCGGACGGAGGCGAGCGCGCCTATCTCCGGACGGGAGACCTGGGGTTCCTGAAGGACGGGGAGCTCTTCGTCACCGGCCGTCAGAAGGACATCGTCATCATCCGCGGGCGCAACCACTACCCGCAGGATCTGGAGCAGACGGCGGAGCGGAGTCACCCGGCACTGCGGCCGGGCTGCGCGGCGGCGTTCTCGCTCGAGGTGGAGGGAGAGGAGCGGCTCGTGCTCGTCCAGGAGATCGACGTGCGCCGGGCCGGAGATCTGCGCAAGCAGCTCGAGGCTGGTGAAGCGGCGGCGGCGGCCATCCGCCAGCGGTTGGCCGAGGTGCACGAGGTTCAACTCCATGCCCTGGCGCTGATCGAGCCGGGCAGCATCCCGAAGACCTCCAGTGGGAAGATCCAGCGCAGGGCGGCCCGGGAGATGTTCCGCGCGGGCGAGCTGCGCCTCGTGCTGCAATGGTGCGAGACGGCCCGCCGCGAGGAGCAGGCCCCGCCAGCCCCCGAGCCGGCACCGAGCCTCCGGGACACGGTGGAGCCCGCGGAGCTGGGGACGGTGGATGGGCTCCAGGCCTGGCTGGTGGCATGTGTCGCCGAGCGGTTCCAGGTTCCCGTGGCCTCGGTGGATCCCTCGCGGCCCGTCACCCGCTACGGCCTGGACTCACTGGCCGCGGTGGAGCTGGCCCACACGTTCGAGAAGAAGCTGGGCGTCTCCTTGTCCATGGAGCGCCTGCTGCAAGGCCCCAGCCTCACGGAGCTGGCGCGGCAACTCTTCGCCCTGCGTACCGCGGCGGCCGGACAGTCCGGACCCCAGCTCCAGCGTCTTCCCCGAAACGGTCCGCTGCCGCTGTCATTCGCGCAGCAGCGGTTGTGGTTCCTGGAGCGGATGGAGCCCGGCAGCGCCCGCTACAACCTGCCGGCGGCGGTACGCATGGAGGGCCCCCTGGACGTGGCCGCCCTCGAGCGCGCCTTCCTGCACCTGG
>NZ_DASUNC010000052.1:0-9631 GCF_036277355.1 Archangium sp. | reverse complement strand
AGCGAGTGGTGGGCCTGTGCAGCGGGGTGGAGGAGGTGGGGGCGGTGCTGGCCTTCACCTTCTGGGTGGAGGGGGGCGCGCTGACGCTGGTGGGCTACGAGGAGGGGCGTGGCGGCGAGGGGGTGGGGCGTCCAGTGGAGGAGCTGGAGCGGGTGCTGCGCCTCGTCCTCACCCAGTACGCGGGAGGGCGAACGGGGGAGGTGGTGTTGCGGCTGAGGCGTGAGGAGGCGCGTTGGGCGGTGGACTACGACGCCTCACGCACGGACGCCCGGCCTTCTGAGGCCAGGAGACTGCCGGTGCGCATGCCGGGTACTCCGGCCGCAAACTTCCTCACCTTCCACGAGCTGGCCGGCAAGTGGATTCGTGCCGTGCAGGTACCAGTGGGTGGCGCGGCGCGGGTGGTGCTCGAGGTGCGGCTGGAGGACGGCCGGCTCGCCGGTGGGGAGCTGCGGGAGGTGCGGCGCACGCGCGAGGGGCCAGGAGGGAGCCCCGTTGCGCTGTCACCCGAGGTCGCGGGGCACCTCGTCCAGGTGCTGCTGCCCTTCACCGAGGGGCTGGGCCCGCGCACGGTGCGCGTGGTGCTGTGGGCCGAGCACCGGCTGGGAGAGACGCGGGCACGAGGCCGGGTGGAGTCCGCGAAGGTGGAGCGCCCGCCGCCTCAGCCTGGGCAGAGCTGGTACCTGTCCATGCACGAGGCCACCCTGCTGCGCTGGCGGGAGGGGGTGGTGGAGGGCTCGGCCTGGCTGGCGCAGCGGGGCGTGGAGGAGCTGGCGCTGTGGTTCGCGTTGGGAATCATCGCCAAGGGCCTGGGCTTCTTCGCGACGGAGGGACTGGAGTGGGTGACGAAGGCGCTGGGGCGCGAGCCCGAGGTGGTGGCCGGATGGCTGCGCACCGCGCTCAGACGGCTGACGCCGGAAGAGAAGACAGCCTTCGAGCAACTCTGGTCGAAGGTGCTGCTGGAGGGCGAGCAGGCCCTGAGTCGCAGCGAGCGCAAGACGCTGCGGGGCCTCTTCGTTCGTCTCGAAAAAGTCATCCAGGAGCCGCTGGATGTCGATCTGAAGAAGGAGCTTCGAAAGGATGCTCGTGCATATTACGCCAGGCTGTACCCGCAGTTCGCCAAAATCCTGGAGGAGCAGAGCAAGGAGCTTCCCATCCACCATCGGCGGCCACTTCAATACGCGCACCTCTTCCCGGATGAGAACGTCAATGCAGGGGAGAACCTCGTGATGTTGAAAGAGCACGTCCATAAAAGAGTCAACTCTCTATGGGGGAGGTTCCGAACCGCTCGCCCCAACCCGACAACGGATGAAGCCAGGCGAGCAGCTGAAATCATTGATAGGCATTTCGAGCCCTGGTACCACCGCGCCGATGAGCCTCCTGGAGTGGTGAAGACCGTGGACGATGCGAGGGAGGCCGCGTTGCGCGAGTTGCGGAGCCGATTCCCTGGCCTCGAATAGACAGGAGAGAACGATGGAGACGCTCATGTCCCTGCCTGGATTGGAGCGGCTGTTTGATACCTGCCTGCGATTGAACCTGCGCGTGGAGACCTTGCCGCCTGCCCGCGAACCGCTGCGTGCTGGATGCTCCTTGGAGGGGCTCCCCTTCGACCCGGTTCTGGCAGATGTCTATGCGCGCCTGGGTTACGCGGCCTTCGCCACGGAATTGATAGGAGTAGGGTGGACCCTCGACCGGTCGGATGACCAGGTACACAAACTCGAGGAGAACAACAGGTGGTGGCGGGAAAACTGGTGGGAAGAGCTGGGGGAGCCCGTGATTGTTTTCGGCGGTGATATCTATACCTATGCCACCGTGCCGAGCCTCGCGGATGCATCAGGAAGACAGCCCGTGATAGAGGTGGATACCTATGAGCCTGATGCTCACGTCCTGCCCGTGGCATCGAACGTGGACCGCTTCTTCGACAGTTACTCACACTATCTGGAAGCGCTGGTCGCACATCCGCGCTATCAGAAGTCGGGGGAGAGGGAGCTGACGTTCCCCTGGGATATGGCCGAAGTTCTCGCACGGGATGAGCGACTGGTGGAGTTGATTCGAGCAGGGCGCTTCGAGCCGTTGATGAAGAACATGCAAGAAAGCGACGCGACACGTCGCTGGATCGCCAGGTTGACCGGGAGATGACTCCCTGTGACGAGCTCGGGAGGCGCTGGAATGACAATGGAGCGCATGGCCTTGTCCGGGCTGGAGCGGTTGATGGGCAGGTAGGGCGCGCGGGGCAGGGGAAGTGTGGTACGGGGAGGGAAGGATGAACGCACGCGCCATCGCCATCCAGGTTCTGTGCCGTGTCCGGGCCACGGACGCGTACCTCACGGTGCTCTCGTTCCCGTAGAGCGTGTTTCGGTAGGAGGCCAGAAGTTCCCCGGCCCGAGGAGCGGCCTGTCAAGCTTGGCGCCTATCGAAACACGTTCTAACGCCTTGCTCTCACACCGAATCGTTCCCCGCTCCGTCCCGTCTCGTCCCGTTCTCACGCCCGCTGGAGGGTCCCACTGGGGGCACATGGGATTTGCTCTCCGTTCCACCAGTTCCTGGCCAGGGTCGGCTCTTGAGGCGGGGATGTAGGCGGCGGGAATCGAACCCGCCACCTGGTACTCCCAGAGCGGGCCTGGCGGGATCTCGTGGGAGCCTGACGGTAACGTTTGCCCTGGCGAGGTGTGGCTGGGGAGGGGCTGGTGGGGGCGCACGGGTTCGACGCCTACCGGGAAGCTGCAGCTCTCCTCGAGCCTCGTGCCGGTCACCGGAGGCAAGGCCTCCCTCACCATCACCGGCCAGGGTCCCGGCAATCCCCGAGGCTACATCGACGGGCAGGTCTACTTCGCCACCTACACCTTCAGCCCCGCGGTGTCGGACTACAACCAGGCTCCCAAGGTGGAGAACCGCGTGAAGCTCCAGCGTGTCCTCGGCATGGACATGAGCCAGCCGCTGCACATGCCGGTGAGCCGTGACCTGTCGGCCATCCGGTGCAAGCTCATCCTGGACTGGTTCAACGCGGGCATGCCCTACGGACCCGTCGGGCCGGTGGGGGGCCGGGAACGCCCTGGGACAACATGCCCACGGTCAGTGGCTGGGGGCCCATGACCAGCCTCCTGGTGCGCTCCGGCGACATCATCGACGCCATTCAACCCGGCTATGGCTCCAATACCGCGCCCTTCGAGGGGGGCCCGGGTGGAAACCCCACCACGATCGACCTCACCGGGGATTCGATCGTGTCGCTCACCGGATTCACGGGCACGTACTTCGGCATGGCGCAGGTCTCGCAGATCACCTTCCATACCGCGAGCGGCAAGACCTACGGCCCCTTCGGGACCCTGCGGAACGTGCACGATGCCCGGCGCGGCCTCGCGGGGCCGCGTCTGGGCGCGCTAGGGTAGGGCGGAGGAGGGGCGCATGGTGGAAGCCCTTATCGATGTGCTGATCGTGACGGCGCTGAAGGATGAGCTCGATGCGCTGCTGGACATCGAGGTCGATGGGGCGGGACGGAGCGCCTGGACGGAGACGAAGGATCGGCACGACTTCCCGTTCCACGTGCGTGAGCTCTCCAACGAGCACGGAGAGCTGCTCCATCTGGCCGCGGCCTGGTCGGGAGAGATGGGAGAGAGCGCCGCCACCGAGCGGGCTGGCGCGTTGATCGATGAGCTCGACCCGGCCTGCCTCGCGATGTGTGGCATCTGCGCGGGCCGGCGGGGCGAGGTGTTCCTCGGGGACGTCATCGTCGCCAGCCGTGTCTTCAGCTACGACCGGGGCAAGCAGCGCTCCAGGGGCCCGGGGCACGAGGAGGACTTCCTCCACGACATTGAGACCTACAATCTCGAGGCCACCTGGAGCATGAAGGCCTCTTTCTTCGCCGAGGAGTTCCAGCGCGACTGGGAGGAGCGGCACGCGCGTCCCCCGTCGAAGGCCTCGCAGGGGAGATGGCTGCTCCACACACTCCGGGCCCACCAGTACGGCGAGGGGCCTTCCCCCAAGGAGCACCCGGAGCGCAGGACGCACTGCCCGGGTTGGGCCGATCGCATCCAGGAACTGCGCGAGGCCGGCTTGCTCGACAAGGCGCTCGGCAGGCTCCAGCTCACCGAGAACGGGCTCGCGCATGTCGAGGAGGAGCAACTGCGGGACCCCGATGGGCAGGCCCGGGATCCCAGCTTCCGTGTCCACGTGGGGCCGCTGGCCACGGGCAGGGCCGTCAAGGAGGACCCCGAGCTGTTCGCCCGGCTTTCGCGCTCGGTGCGCAAGGTGCTGGGCGTCGAGATGGAGGCCGCGGCCATCGGCTTCGTGGCCGAGCGGCGCGGCCGGCGCTCGCTCATCGTGAAGGCTGTCTCCGACTACGCGGACCAGGACAAGGACGATGCCTACCGGCGTTTCGCCTGCAGGGGCTCGGCGGCGTTCCTGGTGGCCTTCCTTCGCAAGCATCTGCGCCCCCAGGAGCCGGACTCCGGCTCCGTGCGCGGGCCCCTCGGGCGCTCCCTGGAGGACAAACTCCTCAAGCCCCAGGAGAAGCTCCGCGATGATTTCCTGGCCCGGGTGGAGCGGGCCTGTGTCCTGCGCGCCCCCGAGGGCACGGAGATCATCCGCCGCCAGGGTCCCGCCCCCTTCGGCCCCTTCCTCGAGGTCTCGGTGTTCGAGGGGCAGCACCGCTTCCAGCGCGTGTTCCCGGTCGCCGTGCTGGATGCGCCTCCCACGCAGGATGCGCTCGAGGCCTTCCTCCGGGGCATCCATGCCCGCTACCACCGGGAGAATCCCTCGGTCATCTCGACGCTCGTGCACGTGGGGCATGCCGCGCCGGAGGAGCTGGCCCGCCGGGCCTACGGCAAGCAGGTCCACCTGATGAGCTTCGCGGAGTACCAGGGGCTCATCGACTTCTCCGCCTACCTCCGCCGCCAGACGGCGAGGCTGGAGGCAGATCCCATCTACCCCCCCGCGCTCTACGTGCCCCAACGGGCCCAGGTGAGCATCGGTGGGCAGGGGCCCACGCCGCAGGAGGACATCCTCACCGCGCTCCGCGGGCTGTTGGAGTCACCCGGTCCCCGCTTCGCGCTCGTCCTCGGGGACTTCGGTACCGGGAAGACCTTCCTGCTCCACGAGCTGGCTCGGCGCCTGGCGAGCGAGGACTCGGCGCTCGTCCCCGTGCTGATCGAAATGCGCTCGCTCCAGAAGCAGCGCACCCTGCGCGAGCTCGTCGCGCAGCACTTCGCCGCCGCCGACATGGGGCGCATGGAGGTGGACAAGTTCCTCTACATGCTGCGCGAGGGACGCATCGTCCTGCTCTTCGACGGCTTCGACGAGCTGGCGCTGCGCATCACCTACGACCGGGTCCTGGAACACTTCGAGACGCTCATCGAGGCCGCCGGGGGTGACGCCAAGGTCGTCATCACCAGCCGGACGCAGCACTTCCTGACGGACCAGGACGTCAAGCAGGAGCTGGCGCGCCGGGCGGAGGTGCTGCGCGGCTACCGGCTCATCAAGCTGGAGCGCTTCAGCGAGGAGCAGATCCAGCACTTCCTCCTGAAGCGGCTGGGCGGCGAGTCCATGGCGGGCGAGTACATGGGCCTGCTGCGGGATGTGAAGGATCTGCTCGGCCTGTCGGAGAACCCGCGGATGCTGAGCTTCATCGCGGACCTCGGCACCGAGAAGCTCCGGGCCGCCCGGGCGCGCTCCGGGGAGATCTCCTCGGCGGAGCTCTACGCGCTCCTCCTCTCCCAGTGGATTACGGGCGAGTACCGGCGGGTCAATCCGGCCGGAGCGCCCAAGGGGCTGAGCTGGGGGCAGTTGCGGAGCGCGGTGACGGACCTTGCCCTGTTGCTCTGGGGACGCACGGAGCGGACGGTGAGCATGAGCGAGCTGCCCGAGGAGCTGCTCGCGGCCGTGAACGCGCAAGGCGAGCATGCGCTCGACGCGGAGGTCATCCGGCACCAACTCGGCTCCGGCTCGCTGCTCGTGCGGGACGAGGAGGGACGGTTCTCCTTCGTCCATCAGTCCGTGCTGGAGTGGCTCGTCGCCGAGCACGCCATGCGGGAGCTGCGCGAGAAGGGAGAGGCCTTCGCGCTGAGCCAGCGCGAGATGAGCGATTTGATGGCGGACTTCTTCATTGCCCTCGCGGGTCCCCAGCAGGCGCGGGATTGGGCCCAGGGCAAGACGTTCTCGACGGAGAGCGGTGTCGCGCTGCGCAACGCCCTGCGCATCCTGGGCAGGATGCGCAAGGAGGGCGTGACGCCAGCGGTGCCGGTCCTCGAGAGCAGGGGGTCCACCCAGCTGTCGGGGAGTGACCTGCGCGGGCAGGATCTCTCCGGTGCCGAGCTGCGCGGGGCCGATCTCTCGAGAGCGAACCTCTCGGGCATGACGCTCGTGGGAGCGGACCTCTCCGAAGCGGATCTGCGGGAGGCCCAGCTGGCCCGTGCCGAGCTCGGACAGGCGAAGTTGCGGGGGGCCAACCTGGCGGGGGCCAACCTGGCGGGGGCGAGTCTGATGGGGGCGGACCTGCGGGGCGCGAACCTGAGGGGGGCCCGGCTTCGCGCGGCGAAGCTCATCGGGGCGAAGGTGGACTCGCTCGAGGGGGCGGACCTGTCCGGCGCGGCCCTGCCGGGTCCCGCCGCCATCCTCCCGACCGTGATGGCGGACGCCGCGTGCCTCTCCGTGGCGTTCAGCCCCCGGGACGGGCTCATCGCCTCGAGTCACCTGGGAGGGGACCTCCGCCTGTGGGATGCGCTGACCGGCAAGGGGCTGCGAGTCCTCGTGGAGGCCCCACCGCCCCAGGCACAGTCCCCACTCCCGCCGGGTGCGGACCTCATCCTCGACATCGCCTTCAGTCCAGATGGGGAGCTGCTGGCCTCGTCCTCGGCGCAGGGGGTGGTGCGGCTGTGGAGCGTGGCCTCGGGGCGCGTCCTGCGAGTCCTCGAGGGGAACCCGTCGTCCCTCGTGCGGAGGATCGCCTTCAGCCCGGATGGGGCGCTCCTCGCCGCGGTCGGCAATGACGGGAAGCTCTGCCTGTGGAGCGTCGCTTCTGGAGGGCGCCCCCTGCGCACCTTGGACACGGGCCTGCCGCAACTGGAGAGCCTCGCCTTCGGCCCGGATGGGGGACGGCTCGCCACGGCGTCGGTCGGGGGCCTGGTGTACCTGTACGACGTCGTGGATGGGCAGTTCGTGGACTCCTTCAAGGTCGAGGCACCGCCTCCTCTTCTCGACCTGGCCTTCCATCCGGACGGCTCGACCCTGGCCATCGCGTCCAGCAATACCGTGACGCTGAGAGCCCTCGGCGATGGAACCTCCCGGCGGTCGGCTCGACAGCCAGGCCTCGTGACGAGGGTCTCTTTCAGCCCGGACGGCGCGATGCTCGCGCTGGCCTGCACCGATGGCAGCATCCAGGTGTGGGACGGCTCCGAGAGCAACGCCCCGCACACCCTTCGCGGCCACTCGGAGATCGTCCGGGACCTCGCCTTCAGTCCGGAGGGGGGGAGCTTCATCTCGGGCTCGGAGGATGGGACCCTGCGCGTGTGGAGTACCGCCGAGGGGCAGCTCGTGCGCACCCTCCGGGGCCATTCAGGTGTGGCCCAGGGGATTGCATTCAGCCTCATGGGTGGCTTTCTCGCCTCGGCGTCGTCCGACGCGACGGTGTGTCTGTGGGACTTCGAGGCAGGGAAGCTGGTGTTCCGCCTGGATGATCATCTTGGACCCGTCCAGAGCGTTGCCTTCAGTCCGGACCAGCGGCTCCTCGTCTCGGCTTCGGAGGAGGCCGTGTCCTTGTGGCGCCTTGCCGACGCGCGCGCCCTCCTGTTGAGGGGTCACTCGGAGCGTGTCTCCAGCGTGGCGTTCAGCCCGCATGGCTCGCTGATCGCATCGGGCTCCAGGGACAGGACGGTGCGCCTCTGGAGTGCCTCGGGTGATTCCGAGCGGGTGCTGCTGGGGCATCGGGGCGCCGTGGGGAGCGTCGCCTTCAGCCCGGACAACGCGACCCTGGCCTCGTCCTCGGACGATGGGATCGTCCGTCTGTGGCGCATCGCCGATGGGCAGTGCTTGCGGGAGCTCGAGAGTTGGGTGGGCAGTTGCGCTGGATGTGTTGCCTTCAGCCCCGACGGGGTCCTCCTCGCCTCCGCCGCGGAGAAAGGCTCCATCTACCTGTGGAGTGTCTTCGCTGGAAAACGCCTGCGCACCCTCAAGGGTGCACATGAGGAGAATGTCCGGAGCCTCGCCTTCAGTCCGGATGGGAAGACGCTCGCGTCGGTCGCGACCGATGGCACGCTCTGCTTGTGGGATCTGGTGATGGGAGGCGTCCCGCGCGTCCGTGCGCAGCACGGCGCCTTCGCTCTCGGCGTGGCCTTCAGCCCGGATGGGAGGACCGTCGCCTCGGTCGCCGATGACGGGGCCGTGCGGCTCTGGGATGCCGCGACGGGTGCCAGCCTCGCCACGCTCCTCCATCTGCCCGAGGGATGGGTCGCCTTCCGGCCCGACGGCCACTACCGGTGCGGGGGCGACCTCGGAGGCGCCTTCTGGCACGCCGTGGACCTGTGCCGTTTCGAGCCGGGTGAGCTCGAGCCCTATCTCCCCACCCCGCTGCGACTGTCAGAGGATGAGCCATTCCTCCCGCGGGGGTGACAAGGCCCGGGGCGCCTGGGCCCCCCTTTCTCGGCCAGGGCCTGTTGGCGGACTTCACCCTCACGTGGCGCACGGAGGTGAAGTCGCCGGAGGGAGAAGGAGGGCCCTGTTTCTCGGAGAGGCGGCTAGTGGACTGTCTTACAAGTTTTCCAACATAGAGGGGCCGAGGCCGATTCGCAGCGGCCCGAGTTCTTCGCCCGGGCAGAGCCCAGCGGCCCCCCCCCCACGACTATGTCGAATCACTTGTAAGACACTCCACTAGAGGCTTCCTTACAACGGCGGAGGTATACGACCCGGCCACGGGCATTTGGAGCGTTACCAACTCCATGACCTCGCGTCGCCACCTCCACACGGCGACGCTGCTGCCCAACGGCCAGGTGCTCGCCTCGGGCGGACCAGGCCATGACACCCTCGCGACGGCGGAGGTGTACACGCCCTGAGCCCTGTGCGCCCTTCACAGCACCGGGAGCCAGCGGCAGGAGCCGGCGCCCGCGCCCTGCGGCTTCAACCAAGAGTTCCTTTCAAAAATCCCCTTGAGCCCGAGTGGCCCGAGGGAGTGCTCCGCTCAGAGGCGGTTTCGGCCGCAGCATGGTGGTGAGGGGAAGGCGGGCGCAGTTCCACAACCTGTTGCCCTCGTAGGCCGGGCGTGATGAGCGAGCAGTCTGTGCACTCGGTCAGGAGCAGTCCGCGAACAGCCGCGGGCTCATGGACTCATCTGCCCCTGCTTGCTGCTCGGGCTGTCCTGGTCCGCGCCCAGTACCTGTTTACGCTCCGCTCCGCTCTGGGTCGCCCGCACGCAGCTTCGCCTGTTGTTGGCCTCGGCTCCTACCGAAACTGGTTCGTAGGAGATGGCTTGCCGGCACATCCCCTCCCCGCGCCGCGCTCCTGTCGGGTGGTGCCCAGACATGTTCTTCCGGGGGGCCGGGCCCTGGTTTTCAGGAGCCATGCCTTGGTTGGATGTGTGCCATGTCCACTCGTCCAGGCCATGAGTGCTCGTCGCGCACGGCGGGGCCTCGGCCCTTGTGGGTGGCATGGG
>NZ_DASUNC010000051.1:0-113272 GCF_036277355.1 Archangium sp. | reverse complement strand
GAGGAGTTGCGGTTGGCCCGAGGGGTGCATCGAGCGCGCGGACTGTACGGAGGGGAAGGGGATGGGCTGGCCGCTGAGGATGTTCCAAGAGGAGGGCTACTACTTCGTGACGTCCAGGTGCTTCCAGGGACGGCTGCTGCTGCGTCCCAGCGCGGAGGTGAACGAGGTGGTGGGAGGAGTGCTGGCAAAAGCCGTCCAGCACAGCGCCGGCAACGTCCGGCTGCATGCCTTCACCTTCGCTTCCAACCATTTCCACCTGCTGGTGTGGGCCCGAGGCGCGGCGCTCGCCGCCTTCATGCAATACCTGCGAGCCAACCTCTCCAAGAAGGTGGGACGGTTGGTGGACTGGAGTGGAGGCTTCTGGGAGCGACGCTACTCAGCGGAGCCGGTGTTGGACGACACGGCGCTGGTGGGGAGGTTGCGCTACGTGCTGGCCCATGGAGTGAAGGAGGGCCTGGTGGAGAGGAGTGCCGAGTGGCCGGGACTCACGTGTCTGGCGCAGTTGCTGGGGCCGGCGAGGCGAGTGTTCCAGTGGTTCAACTGGACGAAGCGCTGGAGCAAGAGGGGGGGCGAGGAGGGGGCAGCGGGGGAGGGGCGATTCGCCGAGGAAATCGCCGAGCCGGTGGAGTTGGAGGTGGCGCCGCTGCCGTGCTGGGAAGGGTTGGGGGAGGAGGAGAGGCAGAGAGCGGTGCGGGGACTGGTGGAGGAGGTGGAAGCCGAGGCTCGCGCACAGGATACGCCCGTCTTGGGGGCGCCAGCTGTGCAGGCACAGCACCCGCATACCCGGCCCGAGCGCCTCAAGCGGAGCCCGCGGCCGTTGGGGCATGCCTCGACGCGTCAGGCTTTGAAGGAGTTGCGTGAGCAGTACCGGGCCTTCGTCGCGGCGTTCCGAGAGGCGGCGGCTCGGTGGATGCGAGGAGATTTGTCGGCCAGCTTTCCGCTCTTCTCCTTTCCACCACGTGTCGTGCCACGTGGTGTTGCTCGAGTTCTTTGACACCCTCTCCGGGTTCTTTGACACCCTCTCCCCCTCTCCGGGACACCCTCTCCGGCGGGTTCTCGCTAGGCGTTGGGGTCGAAGGAGATTCCCGCGGGCTTCGCGTCGCTGAGTGCCTTGTTGAAGTTCTGGTCGTTGATCTTGATCGTCGCGGAGCCGAAGTCCGTGTTCATCAGGCGGTCCCGGAAGTCGTTCGGGTAGCCGTTCCAGCCCACGAGGCGCGGGTAGAACCAGCCGCCGGTCACGTTCTCGACCGCGTCGTCATCGGCGTTCGCGAGGCGGAAGTAATGGGTGAAGCCACCTTCCTTGTGGTACACGACTTTCGGGTGCGTGCCGTCGAAGCGCACGTGCGACCGGTCGTCCACCTGCCAGTGGCCGTGGACCGAACGGGAGACGTACTGCACCTGGTTGTTCTGCACCCAGACGACCACGTGCTCCCAGTCGTGACGGTGACCGTTCGAGCCGCCGGCGATCTCGCCGACGCCGTTCGAGGATTGGTCCTTCTCGAAGTAGCTCGCGTACATGATGGCGCACCAGCCGTTGTTGCACTTCGCGCGGGAGTAGGTATTCGCGTTCTGGAGCTGCGGGGCGTCCCGGCAGTGACCGTTGACCGCACCTCCGAGGCCGAGCCCGCTGTTCAGCCGGCCGTCCGAACCGATGGCGGCCGTGGCGTAGCAGCCGTCCTTGTCGTAGTCGTAGGCCGGTGAGTAGGTCTGCTCGAGCCCGTCCGCGTTCTGCGGGAGCAGGGTGAGCACCTCGGCTCGCGCCGTGGGGGGAGCGCCGACGAGGCAGAGGGCTCCGGCGAAACCCACCACGGCGGTGGAGAGCGCTCGGCGGGAGCGCTGCGAACGAGCTCGGAGCGGGAGCGCTGGAGCGGGGTGAATCGCTCCGGTTCGGGTCTGGGGGTCGAGGACAGGGGTCATGGGATTCCCTCACGACGGCAATGGCTCTCCGGACTCCTCCGCCGTCATGTACCGCGCGTACCAGTCGGGCCAGTCCTCGTCGGCCTTGCCGCTGCGCTTCTCGTGCTCGCCGTGGGCAGCCGCCGCGCGCCGGAGCGCGCTCGCCAGGTCCTTCGCGGAGCTGAACGACATCTGGGAGCGGTCCACCCGCCCGGGGAACCGGGTCGTGACCTCCTGCAAGAGCCAGGTGTTGCCGTCCGGGTCGTTGAACGACGCGTACGAGCCGTAGCTCTGGTGGTTGGGCGCGGGCCCACGGACCTTGTCGCCGAAGGGGGCCGGTCCTTGGGAGAAGTGGAACACCTCGCTCACCTGGACGCCGCTCCCCACCAGTTCCCTGCGCGCGGCCTCGATGTCGGACACGACCAGGAGCAGGTTCTGGGCCGAGCCGGGCGCGGCCGACGTGAGGTTGGTGCCGAACTGGAACGAGCACGGGGAGCCCGGAGGGGTGAACTGGAGCACGCGGGCATTGCCCTTGCTGAAGTCCGCGTCGAGCCGCCACCCGAGCCCCAGATAGAACTTCTTCGCGCGGTCGAGGTCCGAGACCGGAAGGACGACCGCCTCGAGCTTCAGGTTGACCCTCCCGGCGCTCGGGGCGTGGGTCTCGGTGTGACTCATGACGGTGGTGACACTCATGACTGCCTCCTGGGGGGACTGCGGGGGGAAGGGGTGATGGAGGCGCACGCCCTCCACCTGGACCCCGGCAGGGACGACGTCCGGAGGAACGAGCGAAGCGAACGCCTCTGCCTCTCTCCTCGCGTGGGCCCACCGGGGAGGCGGGTCCTCTCTGCCGAGAAGGGCTCGGCCCCTCGCATGGATTCAGAGTCCATGAGAGCGCTCCTCCTGGGATGCGCCGCCGCTCGATGCGGGGGGGGGCACACCCAGGTCAAACGTGAGACCTGCGCGAGGAAACGGCTAGTGCGCAACGCTCGAAGTCATGCGCGGTGCACGTCGTTCGCACTCCGGTGGGCACTCCGTGAGTTGGCGCTTGCGGCGCCGGTGGCGAGCGCGGGATGGGTCGGCTCGCCGACTGGCTGCCGCGCGAGCCGGACGCCGCTCGGCCTCGCCGCTTGCAGGGAGGTGCGCGGCACGGCCTTCCCACCTGGCCAGAGTCATTGCTGCCCACCAGCGCAGCAAGCGCGAGCTTCGCCGGCACGTCGGCCGTCAGCGAACATCCTCCTCACCCCGCCGTTCCATGGTGTGGCCATCAGGACTCGATGAAAGTGCGTCCCGCCGAGCGGCGTTCAGGCCGTAGGTGAGCGCCACCGACATCCGAAATAGAAAAGAGGAGGTCTCGTGAAGCGGATCGGACTCTTGCTGGCTGTCCTTGCAACGGTGGTCGGTGTCGTCGTCCCCGCGGCCATCGCAGCCGGAGAGGCCACTGAAGAGGCCACCCCGGTCTTCGTCAAGAAGCTCCCCCCTGGATACCGCGACTGGAGGCTCATCACCGTGGCCCAGGAGAGAGGCGAGCTCAACGACATCCGCGCGGTTCTGGGCAACGATAAAGCAATCAAGGCCTACCGGGAAGGGACGATCCCGTTCCCCGATGGCACCATCATCGCGCGGCTTGCTTACGACTACGTCCCGTCGGAGGAGAACAACAAGGTCTTCGGCCGTCCCCAATCTTTCGTGGCCGGGCCCCCGAAGAACGGGGTTCAGTTCATGGTGAAGGACTCGAAGAAATACGCCGCGACTGGCGGCTGGGGATACGCTCAGTTCGACGACGGCAAACCCGCCGACGATGCGATGCTCAAGACCTGCTTTCCCTGCCACGAGGCGGTCAAGAGTCGCGACTATGTCTTCAGCCGTTACTCGCCTTGATGATGGACTCTCTCCACTCGAGGAGTCAGCGGCCTTCCTCTGCCCCTCGGCTCCAGAGGAAATCGCCGAGCCGGTGGAGTTGGAGGTGGCGCCCCTGCCGTGCTGGGAAGGACTGGGTGAGGAGAGGCAGAGCGCGGTGCGGGAACTGGTGGAGGGGGTGGAAGTCGAGGCTCGTGCACGGAACACGCCTGTGTTGGGGGCCTGGGTCGTGCGGGCACAGCACCCGCATATCCGGCCCGAGCACCTCGAGCGCAGCCCGCGGCCGTTGGGGCATGCCTCGGCGCGCCGGGCCTTGAAGCAGTTTGCATTTCTCGGCCGGCTTTCCGCGCTTCTCATTTCCGCCGCGTGTCGTGCCGGGTCGCTTCACTCGAATCCTCTGACACCCTGACAGGGCTGGGGCGAATCCCCGGCCTCCGGTTTCGCATCGGGTCGCCCGGTCGCCTGGGATGGTGTAGGACGGTGGCGTTAATTCTCGAGGCCACACTCCATGATCACCCAGATTCTCTTTCCCTCCCATCTCGCGAAGAACCTAGGTCTTCGCGGAGGAAAGCTCGAGCGGCTCGGTAGGGTTGTCATCCTGGCCGGCCCCAACGGCTCGGGTAAATCCAGATACCTTCGGTTCGTTCAGGAGATCTTCTTGCTCAGAGACCGGACCATCGGTGAGTACGAGGCGATCTTTCACGCGACCCAACATGAGCTGACCAAGCTTCAAGTCTCGGCGAACCCGGAGGACCACTCCGAGCGGATTGCCCACTATGAGAGACAGTGCTCGGAAGCCGAGGGCAAGAGCGAAGCGCTCCGCCACACTCGGTTCTCCTCGGTGAATGGCAAGAGCAAGGCCACCCTGGTTCCACTCTTGTATCCAAAGGAGGGTAGAGGGATCCGCAGTGCGCGAGACATGAGCCCTGCGAACCTCAAGACCTCCGCACAAGCCACGAGCCTTGTGGGCTTCGATTCCGCCTTCAGCGGGATGGACGCCTACTGCACGCAGATCGCACAAGCGCTGTACCACTCCGAGCATCCTCGGATGGTGAACCATGAGGGCTTCGCCAGGCAGTTGCAGGATGCCAGGGTTTTCAACGATATCCTGCGTGCGCTCCTGGATGGAGAGATTGGCTTCACCCTGGAAGACACGGAGGTCCTCCCTACCTTCCGGAGTCGGCAGTTCGTGACGGATGAGCTTTCGACGGGGGAGAGGATCCTGCTCACGTGGGCGATCAGCCTTCACCGGCAACGAAAAGACCTCTCCAACGCGATCGTCCTGATCGACGAGCCGGAGAGCCATCTCCACCACGATGCGTGCATCCGGGCACTCACGAAACTACGGGACGAGGTGTTGGGTCCCGAGGGGCAGATCTGGTTGGCGACCCACTCCGTTCCGCTGCTGGCCTGGGGTGGAATGGACTCGGTGCACTTCGTCAAAGACGGTGCCATTGAGTTCGCGGGAAACAAGGTCACCTCGGTCGTCGAATCGTTGCTGGGCGGGAAGGAGGGCCGTGAGCGCCTCGCGACCTTCCTGTCCGACGCGGACGAGATCGCTTTCATGGAGTTCGCCGCGCAATGCGTGTTGCCCGCCGGTATCGCGGACCCGAAGACGGGCGACAAGCAGCAAGCGCAATTCATCGAGATGCTCAACCAGCGGCTCGCCACCCACCAGTCGATCCGGATCCTGGATTACTCGGCGGGCAAGGGCCGCTTCGGAAGCGCGCTCCGGGAGCGCCTCGCCGCAGAGGACGGGAGCGCGCTCCAGCAGCGGCTCGAGTACTTCGCGTATAACCACCCCCGATTCACCGAGCCCGAGGTGAGGGAGGCCTGCAAGGCGAGAATCGTGGCGCTCACACAGCCAGGGGCTGCTGGGGAGTACTACTGGGAGAGCATGGCGCAATTGAGCGCCAGGTACAGGCAGGGCATCAACCTGGTCATCCTTTGCAACGTCCTCCATGAGATCGAGCCGGAGAGTTGGCTGACGGTTTTCCGCGACATGGATGCGGTGCTGGCACAGGACGGTGCCCTCATCATCATGGAGGACCTCCTTCCGCCCGTGGGGGAACTGCCCAACAAGAGAGGATACCTGCTGCTGGACGAGTTTTGTCTCGGGTTGCTCTTCGACGATCCAAAGGGCGTCAAGGTCCTGCAGAAGCGGGAGGGGCGGCTGCTGGCCGTGGAGATCCCGAAATCGCTGGTGTCCCGTGTGACCGACAAGACCCGTGAGGCCGCGCTGCGCCATTTACGGAATCATGCGATGGAGCAGGTCGTGAACCTGCGGAGCCAGGCCGAGGCCACTCCTTCCCATCGTCTGGGTCGCGAGCACGCGCACTTCTCGATGCTCTATACGAACGCGAGCCTGGCGCTGGAGTCACTGCGATAGCTCTTGGAGAGCGAGGCGCTGGGCAGAGACGGTGTCAAAGGACTCGAAACGAGGGAGAGTTCTTTGACACCCTCTCCGGGGTGAATCAGGGCCGGGTGGAGGGGGTGGAGCCCGTCCTGGGGGCGCGACTCAGCTCCCCTGCTGGGCGGCTTGAGGCAGGAGCAGATCCTCCAGGAAGAAGGCGGAGAGCTCCGCCCGCCCGGCGACTCCGGCCTTGCGGTACACCGTCAGCGCTTGCTGGCGCACGGTGCGCTCGCTGGTGCCCCGGGTTTCGGCGATGTCCTTCAGCGCCAGCCCCTTGAGCAAGAGCAGTCCCACCTCCCGCTCGGCCGCCGAGAGCCCCCACTGGGCGAACTGACGATCGATCGCCACGCCCAACCCCTGGAGGAGCGATTGGGCCTCGCTCCGCCAATGGGCCGCATCCGCCCGCAGGCGTCCCACATCCGCGCGTGCGTCGAGGAGCCGCCGCTGGAGTTGCCTCGTCCGTCTCCGGGACAGGAGCACCTGCCTCCACAGCCAGGCGAGCCCCGACAAGGCGAGCAGAAACACCCCGGTTTCGGCGCCCAGGTGCAGGCCACTCGCACCGGAAAGCTGGTCGCCTACCACATCCACCCCGATGAGCACCGCGATGGCGGCGAAGAGCACCCCGGGGACCACGCGTTCCCACCGGGAGGGAACCTCTGCGTCATCCGACGCAAAGGATGGCTCCAAGGCTTTGGAATCCCTGGGGTTTCCCGGTGCTGCGTCTTTTGCTGGATGGAGGGACATGGCGCCCGCGGCTATTCCAGGCGGCGAAGCGAAGAAGAAAAAAGGAGATCCGCCATGTCGAACCTACCCCTCCATCCCGCCCTGGTCCATCTGCCGCTGGGGCTGGCTTTCATCCTCCCCCTGCTGGCGTTGGGGCTCACCCTCGCCGCGCTGCGCGGCAAGTGGTCCCCCGGTGGCTGGGCCGTGGTGGTGGCCTTGTTGCTCGCGGTCGTGGGCGGCGGGCTGGCCTCCCTCCAGACGGGTGAGCGGGAGGAGGAGCGCGTGGAGCGCCTCGTCCCCGAGTCCGCCATCGAGCGGCACGAGGAGCTCGCGGAGGCCTTCGTCTGGACCTCGGGAGCCGTGCTGGCGCTCGCGCTCGGGGCGCTCGTCTTGAAGAAGGAGGGCCTTCGCCGGGGGCTCGCCGTGGGCGTGACGGCCGGCTCGCTGGCCATGGGGGTGCTGGCGGTGCTGACCGGCGAGGCGGGGGGGGAGCTGGTGTACAGGCACGGTGCCGCCTCGGCCTATGTCTCCGCGCGGCCCGGCGCGGGCCCTTCCTCTGGCGCCCCCGTTGGAAGCGTCGACGACGACTGACCGGAGGCGTGAGGACGCGAGTCGTCTCCGCCAGCTCCGGAACGGTGTCAAAGGACTCGTTCCGACCCGGAGAAACCACCGCCCCTGGGCTAGATAAACCGGTATACCGGATTAAAAGCCCTGCTGGCGCGATTTGAATCCGTTATAAAGGATGATGTGAAGCTCCATCTCCAAGCGTTGATCGACGGGTCGTGGCAGCGGGCAGCGCTGCTCGAGTTCCCTACGGTCCGGGAGGGTCGACGCGGAGGATGCATCTTCGAGTACGAGCACGAGTACCTGATCCGGTGGATCGCCGACCCGCCGCCGCTTGCGGCAATAAGTCTCAATCTCCCGGTCGAGTTCAGCCCCAGGGTCTGGCGCCGTTGGCCGGCGTTTCTCGATGACCTGCAACCGATGGGGAGTGCCCGTCGCTGGTGGCTGCGGCGGCTGGGCCTCGCGGATGAGGCGGCGAGTGACTTCGAAATCCTGCGGAGTGGCACGATTGCGCCGGTCGGCAATCTTCGAATCGAGGAGTCGGTTCCCGCGAAGAAGGAACCTCCCAAGCGTTTCCCTCGCCAGGCCGTCATCGACCGCGAGTACGCCTTCATCGAGTACGCCGCCCATGCCGGCGCGCAGGTAGGAGGCGCGACAGGTGCCGGCGGCGATTCGCCGAAGCTCCTGCTCCGCTGCGACGCCGCGGAGCAGGTGTGGATCGACGTCTGGCAGGATGAGCCCGCCTGTCCAGATCGGCATTACCTCGTCAAGTTCGCGCGCAGCCGTGGCGAACGCGACCGGAACATCCTTCGGTCGGAATTCGTGTATTACAAAGCGCTCGCAGCGCTCGGAATCGAAACCATTGCGCAAGACGGGCTCGCGCTTCACGAAGGTCCCTCGGGCCCGAGCCTCTGGCTTCCCCGCTTTGACGTCGCGCGCCGGGACGGCCGCGAAATCCGGTACGGACTCGAGTCCCTCTACTCGCTGCTCAAGGCGGAGCCAGGCTCTTTCCAGAAGCACCAAGCGGCATTGAGTGCACTGAAAGACGTCGTTCCCGCGACGGTCTGGCCGGCGGTGCGCCTCGAGTACCTGAAGCGCGACCTGCTGAATCTGGTGTTCGGCAACTCGGACAACCACTGCAGGAACATCGCCGTGCTCAAGACGGACAGTGCCGTCCGCCTCGCGCCCATCTTCGACTTCGCGCCGATGAGGATGGACCTCGAAGGAATCACCCGCACCACGACGTGGGAGGGGTACGAAGCCGGAGGAGATGTGGACTGGGGTGGGCTCCTTCGAAGCTTCGGCCCGGAGGAGACGTCGTTGCGCGAGGGACTCCACGACCTTGCTTCGCGTCTTCGCAATCTCCGCGAGCTCCTCGCGGACCTCGGGCTGCCGGAGGAAACGCTGAATTTCGCGGGGCTCGACTTCCGCGGCACCGAGAAGCGCCTGCGCACGTGGGGTCTCCTATGAAGCGCGCCGATGTCGCCCGGTTGACTGCGCTCGAACGCAAGGCGCTGCTGGAAGAGCTCGCCGCCATGGTCGCCACCGGAGAGTTCAGCCTCGGAGACGCCTCGCGCATCCTCCGCGGCACGATGCTGGGGATGGACCGGAAGACCTTCGCACAAGCCGTGAGGCTCGCCACCAGCGTCGTCGCGACGCTCGAGGACGATCCGAACGCGAACCCGACGCTCGAAACGCTCAACAAGGTCTTCGCGCCGTTCGGCGGAAAGGTCGCGTTGTCGTTTCCCCGCCTCGAAGAGCCACCGCCGCCCGACGATGCAGGGATGCAGCGGCGAGAGATGCTCCGTGCCGCGCTCGCGAAGAGCAGGCGGCAGCGGCGGCGCTCGACAAAGTCGTAAGACCCGTCACGGCGCCGCTCATCGCGGCGGTGACCCGCAGGCTTGGCATGATGCATCGCCTGGCGAGCTTCTCGCCGCCTTCGCGTACCGACGCTCCCAGTGGTTGGACCGCCCCCCTGGGAGGCGGCGGGCAACCTCTACTGGAAGCGGCGGGAACCCAACCCGCCGCTCCGCCATCCAGGGGGGAACGCGGCTAGGCGGCCTCGCGCACGGCGGCCGGGGCTCCGAACGGTGACAGGAGCAGCGGCAGGGCCTTGAGTCCCCGCAGCCCGATGGAGCCGCGCCAGCGCAGCTGCTCCGCGGGCACGGCGAGCTTCATGTCCGGGAAGCGCCGCACCAGGTGCTGGAGGGCAATGGTTCCCTCCAGCCGCGCCAGGGGCGCCCCCAGGCAGTAGTGCACGCCCATGCCAAAGGCCACGTGGCGGTTGGGCTTGCGGGTGATGTCGAGCGTGTCCGCGTTCTCGAACACCGACTCATCTCGGTTCGCCGAGGCCAGCAGGCACATCACCGTGGCGCCCTTCGGAATCACGTGCCCCTCCAGCTGGATGTCCTCCCGGGCGTAGCGGGGCGAGGGCTGGTCCACGGGGTTGCCGTAGCGCAGCAGCTCCTCGACCGCGGAGCCGATCAGCTCGGGATTGTCGCGCAGCTTCTGGAGCTGCTCCGGGTGCTGCAGCAGCGCCAGCGTCCCATTGCCAATCAGGTTGACCGTGGTCTCGTGCCCCGCCAGCAGCAGCAGGAAGATCATGGAGATGAGCTCGTCCTCGCTGAGACGCTCTCCCTGCTCCTCCGCCTGCACGAGCGCCGTGAGCAGGTCATCCCGGGGCTCCGTCTGGCGCAGGCGGATGAGCTTGCGGAAGAAGCGCATCATGTTGAAGGCGTTGGGCGTCTGGAGCAGGAACCCCGCGGGGGTGGTGAGGTTGTCCAGCAGGCCGCCCATCTGCCGGTGGAACGTCAGCCGGTCCTCGTCGGGCACGCCCATCATCTCCGAGATGACCGTCAGGGGCAGGGGGAGCGCGAAGTCGGCGAGCAGGTCCACGGCCGGCTTCTTCTGGGCCGTGTCGAGCAGCTCGCCCACGATCTTCTCCACCGTCTGCTTCATCTCCTCGACCCGCCGGGGGGTGAAGCCCTTGTGCACCAGGTCCCGCAGGCGGCGGTGATCCGGCGCGTCTTTGGAGAGCATGTTGTTCTGGAGGATCCGGAACAGCTTGGGCACCCACCAGCGGTCCATGGGATCCTTCTTGCCCTCCAGGACGTTGCGGCGGTCGTTGGCGAGCCGGGGGTCCGTGAAGGAGCTCACGATGTCGTTGTAGCGCGTGAGGTAGTAGGTCTTCCCGAAGATGGGGTGCTTGTAGAGAACGACCGGTGACTCCTTCCGCAAGCGGGCGTAGGTGGGGTACGGGTTGGCCCGGATCTCCCGGGTCTCGAGGTTGATTTCAGGAGTCATCGGTGTGTTCTCCGGGGTGTGGACGCTTCAGTTCTTGCTCAGCCAGAGCGAGCGGGGCCCGCGCAGGAAGAACGACTGGCCGTAGTCGATGCGCTCGGGCTGGCGGGAGGCGAAGCCCAGCCGCGGGGCGCGCTCCATCAGCTCCTCGAGCGCCACGGGGGCCTCCAGGCGCGTGAGCGGGGCGCCCAGGCAGAAGTGGATGCCGTGGCCGAACGACATCAGGCCGTGGGTGTCGCGCTGGGGGTCGAAACGCTCGGGGTTGGCGAACTTGCGCGGGTCATGGTTGGCGGACCCCACCAGCACCACCACCGTGGACTCCGCGGGCAGCTTTCCGCCGCTCAGCTCCACCTCCTGCGTGGTGCGGCGCATCAGCCCCAGCACGGGCGAGTCGTAGCGCAGCGTCTCCTCGGCCACCCGGGCGCAGGCCTCGCGCGTGGGGTTGCGCCGCAGCCACTCGTACTGCTCCGGGTTGCGGATGAGCGAGAGGAGCGAGTTGCCCAGCAGGTTCGTGGTCGTCTCGTTGCCGGCGATGAGCAGGATGATGGCGAAGGAGTTCACCTCCTGGGGGCTCAGGGCCTCCACGCCGTCACTGCTCTGCACGAGCAGGGAGATGAGGTCTCCCCTGGGCTCGAGGCGGCGCTTCTCGGCGATCTCCGCCATGTAGTCGCTCATCTCCCTGGCGTTGCGGACGGCCTCCTCCGGGGGCTTGCCGTCGCGCAGCGTCTGGGCGCCCGAGTGGATGAGCGAGTCGCTCCAGCGCTTGAAGTCACGGCGCCGGGACACCTCGATGCCGAGCATCTCCGAGATGACGGTGACGGGCAGGGGCGAGGCCAGCCCGTCCATGAAGTCGAACTCGTCACGGGCGGTCATCTCCGCGACGAAGCTCCGGGACAGCTCGAGCACGCGGGGCTCCATCTCGGAGATGCGCTTGGGCAGGAAGGCCCGGCTGACCAGGCCGCGCAGCCGCGTGTGGATGGGCGGATCCGAGTTGACCAGGTTGGACACCGAGCCATCCAGGGGGGAGCGCTCCGAGGCCAGCCGGCCGTTGACGCGGATGTCCACGGAGGAGAACAGGGCGGGGTTCTTCAGGATGTACGCCACGTCCTCGTAGCGGCTGACGGCGTGGGCCTGGAGGCTCTCGAGCCAGAAGAGGGGCGCCTTCTCGCGCAGCTCGGTGAAGTACGGGTAGGGGTTGTTGATGACCTCGGGGTTGAGGACGTCGAACTTCTCCAGCAGGCTCATGGACTGCTCCTTTGGGGGGAACGGCAGAGGCGAAGAAGGGGGGGCGGCTCAGCGCGGGGCGGCGCCTTCCAGGAAGCACCGCAGCAGGGGCGCGAGCAGCTCGTCTGAGGGCGCGGGCTGCTTCGCGAGGAGCTGGCGCACGACGAGGCCGTGCATCATGTCCAGCAACAGCGCGGGGTAGTGGGGGGCATCCTCGGGCCGGAGGGCGCCTTCCCGGATGCCTTGTTGGCCGAGGTGCTCGAGGCGCAGGGCGGCTTCGCGCCACATGGCCAGGTGGCGCTCCAGCTCCTCCTCCCGGGAGGCATCGCGCCGCACCGAGTCCTCCAGCAGCAGGGAGAACAGCCGGAAGTGCGTCTGGGAGTACTCGAGGATGCAGCGCAGGAAGCCGTGCAGCCGCGCGCGGTAGGGCAGCGGGAGGGTGCGCTCCAGCTCCGCGTCGAGCAGGGCCAGCAGCTCGCGCCCGCGCTGCTCCCGCAGGGCCGTGAGGAGCTGCTGCCGGTCCTCGAAGTAGTTGTAGAGCGTCCCCACGGAGACGCCCACGCGCGCGGCGATGTCGTCCATGCGCGCGGCCTGTCCCTGCTCGGCCAGCACCTGCTCGGCGGCGTCGAGGATGGCGGCCCGCGCCTCCTCCTTCATCCGCATCCGCATGGACTGGGGCTTGCTCCGGGGGCTGGTTGAGCGCGCGTTCATGAAGTTGAACCAACATACGAAATCCGGAAAGGACCGTCCAACGGGACCAGGCGGAAGGGCGGTCAGGGGCCCCGCCGGACGTCCGGGAGACGACAGAGCGTCCCTCTGTCGCGAGGAGGTGTTGGCTACTGGAGGTCCGGCCGGGCCCGGAGGGCGGCGGGGTCGGGCCGGGGGCGATAATCCCCGGTATGGCCACGTCGAATGCCTCCGCTCTGGGCGCCTCGGGCAGCGCCGCCTCCTCCTCTGGAACCCCGCCGCTCCCCGAGGGCCCGCTGTCCGAGGGCGCCCGGGGCCCGGACGTGTCGCGGCTCCAGTCCGTGCTGCTCCAGCTCGGGTACCTGAGCGGCAAGGCGGACGGGGACTTCGGGCCGAAGACGAAGCTGGCCCTCACACGCTTCCAGAAGGACTGGCGGCTCACCCAGGACGGCGAGTACGGGCCCCGGACGCGCGCCGCGCTCCTCAAGGCGCTGGTGCCCGTGAAGAAGCCCCCCGTGGTGTCCAAGCCCTCGCGGAACCAGGAGTCCCGCCGGGGCGTGCCCATCGACGCCATCGTCCTGCACCACACCTCCACCAACAGCGCCCGGGTGGACCTCGCCACACTGCGCTGGGTGCGCGGCTCCAACCGGGTGAGCGCGCACTACCTCGTGGGCCCCGATGGCACCGTCTACCAGCTCGTGCCGGACAGCATGGTGGCGTGGCACGCGGGCCGCTCGTCGCTGCATGGCCAGACGGAGCCCAGCGTCAACGCGCGCTCCATCGGCATCGAAATCACCAACGACGGCACCGGCCAGACGCCCTTCACCGAGGCGCAGTACCAGGCGCTGGAGCAACTGGTGCCGTACCTGGCCCGGCGCTACATGGTGCCCCGGGAGAACATCCTCGGGCACCGGGACGTGGCCCCGGGCCGCAAGACGGACCCGGCCGACAACTTCGACTGGGCCCGCGTCCGCCGCGCCATCGACGCGGCCGTGTGACGCGAGGCGTCAGGGGCCCGGAACGCAACTCCCGCCCTCCTGATCGCGATAATCCCTCAACGGATTTTCCCGAGCCCTTCCGCCGGAGCCCCCATGAGCATCATCGAGCGCGGCCGTAACCTCTTCAACACCGTGCGCACTGGCGCGCAGAACGCCGTCGAGAAGACGCAGCAGGTGGCCAACACGGTCACCGACAAGGTGGCCGACACCACCCAGCGCGTGGGCCAGTTCGTGGACGGCTTCGAGGACAAGGCCTCCAACAAGCTCCGGTCGCTGAACAACCAGCTGCTGGGCGGCTCGAAGCCGGACCGCGTGTACGACGGGCACCTGGTGGGCGCGGGCGGCCAGACGTTCCCCCCGGGCACGCCGCTGAAGGACATCCCCGGCGTCACCCCGCGCAACAACCCCAACCCCACCGAGACGTTCATCTACGTCAACGGCATCTCCAACACGAAGGACCAGCAGTTCAACAGCATGCAGGCGATCGCCGACAAGACCGGGGCCAAGGTCGTCGGCATCCACAACGCCACCGAGGGCATGGTGGCGGACCTCGCCCAGTGCGTGAAGGACAAGCTGGACAAGGGCACCAACCCGGCCGTGGACTCCATGGCGGACACCGTCTACTCGGAGCTGAAGGCCGGGCGCGGGGTGCACCTGTTCGCCCACAGCCAGGGCGCCCTGGTGACGAGCCGCGCCCTCAATGACGTGGCCAACCGGCTGCGCATCGAAGATGGGATGTCCAAGGCGGACGTGGAGAAGCTGCTGAGCAAGGTGCAGGTGGAGACCTTCGGTGGCGCCGCGGCGAACTTCCCGGACGGCCCCCAGTACGTGCACTACGTCAACAACAAGGACATCGTCCCCACGTGGTTCGGCCAGGGCAACGGCTCGGGCGTGGACGAGTGGGCGCGCAACGGCGGCAAGGGCGCCGTCATCCACCGCTTCGAGCACGGCTCGGGCATCTCGGGCACGCACGGCCTGGGCGATGCGTACCTGCCGCAGCGCGTGGACTTCGACAAGGCCCGCGCCGGCCAGTTCAACTGACGGAGCCTCGCGCCATGTTGCAGTGGATTCTGTCCGCGGTGGGAATGGCCCCGCCTCCGCCTGTGAGCGGGGGCGTGATGACGCGCGAGTCGGCGCGGGAGCTGTTGCGCTGGTACGCGCGCTCGCAGGGGGCGGTGCTGAGCCCGGGCCTCAACGAGCAGGGCTTCGGCGGCATCACCGTGGGCCCGGCGCAGGTGTACTTCGAGTACCACGAGGACACGAAGACGCTGGAGTGCAGCGCGCTCGTGTACCGCTTCAAGGAGCCGCCGAAGCCGGGCGTGCTGGAGGGCTTCCAGGCCGAGGCGCGGGAGGGCACGGACACCGGCGGTGGCACCGTGGACTACGAGCGGGAGAACCGGGGCCTCTTCCTGAGCCGCGACTACACGCAGGTGCCGGACGGGAATGCCTTCGCCAAGGACATGAAGCGGCTGGCGAAGGCGAGCGTCGTCTGGGGTGACGAGGTGTTGGACCGCGTGGCCTCGCGCGTCTTCCACCCCGAGGAGCTGGAGAAGCGCTGAGTCACGCCGCGGTGCGGCTGTCCCCCACCGGCCTGGGAGCTCGTTGGAGCCCGTAACGCACGGGAAGAGCGGGCATATCGGCGCTCCGTGCGGTTAGGCTGCCGGCCCCTATGAACACCTTCTCTCTCGTCGTTCTCGTGGTGGTGGCGCTCGCGGATGGGAGCCAGGCTCCGGCGCCTCGGGCGCAGGCGCCGGCGGCGGCCCCGGCGGCCAAGGCTCCCGCTTCCCTGCCGGAGGCGCGCTGGCAGGGGCTGCCCGGGTGGCTGGGCTTCGCCACGGTGAAGCCCGAGGTGGAGAAGACCCGGGCGTACTGGACGCCCAGGCACCCGAAGGCCCAGGTGGTGCTCTTCACCGACGTGTGGAAGTCCGTCCCCGCGGGGACGAAGGTGCGGCTCGTCTCCTCCGAGGGGGCGAGCGAGGGCACCTACCTGGGCACCTCGGACGAGCTCTACGGGTGTGACGGGAACGTGGCCACCCTGGCCGGCTTCTCCTCCTCGAAGCCGCTGCCCGAGGGCCCCGTCTGGGTGCTCCCGCCCGGCGGCACCGAGGGACTCGCCGCGCTGCCGGTGAAGGAGGTTCCGGCGAACACGCTGGGCGCCCCGCTGCCCAAGGGCAAGAAGGCGGCGAGCAAGGATGTGCGGGCCTACGAGGCCGGGGGGCTCGGCTTCCTGCTGACGAAGACGGGCAAGCTGCGCGGACAGCTCACCGTGCTGCTGGGGGGCAAGAAGGTGGGCACGGACTCCATGTCCAAGGGGGAGATGGAGGGCAGTGAGCAGACGCCGCTGAACCTCTACGGCAAGGACGCGGTGGGCGTGCCGCGCCCCGAGGCGGCCTTCCAGCTGGGCAAGGAGGGGCCGGTGGTGGTGGTGCTCGGCACCCGCCGCTACGAGGGGCACGTCTTCACGGTGGCCGTGCGGCGCGGCGACAAGGCCGAGCTCCTCCACCAGGACACCGAGGCCCTGTACTTCTGCGCCTTCTGATAGGGAGGGGCCATGGCGCGCTCGCTGCCCAGGCCCTCCCGCAATACCGCCCTCGTGGCCCTGCTCGTGCTGGGGCTGCTGGGCGCGCAGGCGCTCCTGGCTTCGCCGGCGGGAGAGCTCTCGAATCACTACACGGACCACCTGCGGCACATGGCCGAGTCGCAGGCGCTCGTGGAGCGGGGCTTCGCCATCTACCGGCAGCCGTATGGCGAGGCCGCGCACGGCCTGTTCCCCTGCCCCGCGCACGAAGGCCTGTTTCCCGACCGCACCGCGCCGTATCCGCCACTCGGGATGCTCCTGCACTGGCCGCTGGGCTGGCTGGAGCGCAGGGGGGACCTCGCGCCCACGACGGCGCACCGGCTGATGACGCTCCAGTGGCTCGCGGTGGCGGTGGCCGCCGGGGTGCTGGGGCTCGTGCTGCTGCGGCCGCATGGGCGGTGGGCCCTCGCCGGGGGCGCGCTGCTCCTGCTGCCCGGGCTCGTGGGCTCGGGGGCCAACGGCTTCTACGACGTGGCGTACGTGCTCGTGGGCACGGCGGCGCTCCTGGCGCTGCGCGAGGGGCGGGCCGCCACCGCGGTGGTGCTGCTGGGCCTGTGCGCGGCCGTGCACTTCCGCGCGCTGGTGTTCGCTCCGGTGGGACTCTGGGCGCTGCTCGCGGCGTGGCGCGCCGGGCGGGGCAGGGCGCTCGCGTCGGGGGCGGTGGCGGTGGGGCTCGTGCTCACCGCGGCGGCCAGCGCGGCGGCCCTCTCCGGCACGCTGGAGACCATTCCCGCCGACAACCCCGTGCACGTCTCGCACCTGCTGCGCGGCAAGTCCTCGCCGCCGGCCTTCCTCCTCCTGGCGCTCGGGGTGTCCGGGTACCTGCTGCGTCACCGGTACGTGTGGTCCGCGCTCTGCGGGGTGGCGGGAGCGCTGGTGGCCCTCATGGACCGCTCGCACGGCTACTGGCACGTGCTGCCGCTGGTGGTGCCCGCCCTGGTGCTCGCGGCCGAGCGGCCCGCGCCGGCCGCACCGGCTCCGCGCCTCTGGTGGGCGGCCTGGGGCTGGGCGCTGGTGGGCGCGCTGGTGGCCTTCCGCTATCCCCTCACGCCCTACTGGCAGTGGCTGGTGGATGTGATGCGGGGCCGCGTGGTGTGACTCCGGGTCGTGATTATGGCCCGAGCTTCCGTGCGGCCTCGAGCCCCGGGAAGTCGGGCGCCGCGCGCTTCAGCGCCTCCTCGAAGGGCTGCGACTCGAGGTAGACGCGGATGAGCTCACCGGTGCGGGAGAAGAACTTCACCACCTCGGCGGTGAAGTGCATGAACTTGCTGCGCGTGAGGATGCTCACGCTCTTGAGGGCCGGGCGGTACGTGCTGAACCACGCGGTCCACGCCTCCTGCACGGGCAGGTTGGCGCCGGTGAGCTCATCCATCTCGATGAACAGCTCGATGGGGGCGTAGCGGCTGATGTCCTCGCGCAGCTCGTCCATGGGGGCGGTGCCGAACTCGCCCTTGTCGTTGCCCACGATGCGCATGAACACCACGCCCGGGCGCGGCCGGTGATAGGTGAAGCTGCACCGCTCGCTCGACAGCCGGACCGAGCCGTCCTCCAACGTCTCCCGTTTGAACGACATGGGGTCCTCCTGGCTGCACAACCCAGCAAACTCCGGGCCATTCCAGGGGGCCACGGAATCCGAGGACTTGGGAGCAGGGGGGCTGGACGCACCGGTCGAAACGAATGACCCTTCTTCCAAAATGAAAGGGTCCCCTTGGGGGCATGTCGAGCGCGGCTGTGGAGGGCGAGCCGTCCCGGTGCGCTCTTCCGGACTGTTCATTGCAAGGCATGGGACCGTTGGGAGCAAGCGATGGGCTCTGAGTCCGTGGGGGGTTGGAGCCGGACACCGACTAACCTCTTTCGCGCTTTCCTCCTTCGAGGAGCGTGCGCCCGTGACCCTGAAAATCGGTGGCGAGCAACTCAGGCGGATGTTGAACGGGATGCTCCCTCAGGCGCTCCTTCGGGTGGTCCGGAGCGACTATCGGTCCCTGGTCGACGGCCTTCCCGACGACATCCTGATGGAGATGATCTCAGGCGGAATCAGCCGGGCTCGGGGGTTCGGGTTGGCTCGGCCGGAGGACATCGCGGGCTTCGTCCTGGTCATGTTCGAGGTGGGGCCGGAGTTCTACCGCCACCCGGCCATCCGCTCCGTATTGGAGGACGTCCGGATTCCACCCGAACGCAGATGGGACGAGGTGTTCGCACGCACCTCGCAGAAGGTCTGGGACGAAGTTGCCGGCAGCCTGCACCGTCAGACCTGGTTTCCCGAACTTCAACCCCCCGACTGAGGTGCCATGGGAAGCTCAGCCCGGAGTCCCGAGGTCCAGGAGCAGCTCCGTACCTTGGAGGCTGACGCCGCCAGGTTGGGAAAAGAGCTGGAGGAGGTGTTGAAGGATGTGGCGATCGATGCGATCGGTATCGTCGATCCGACCCCGATCAGCGACGCCATTGGTCTCGCACGGAGTGCGGCGCAAGGCGATTGGATTGGCGCGGGGCTCTCGCTGATCTCCATGCTGCCCTACGCGGGTGACGCGATCGGCAAATCCGTGAAGGGGACCCGGGCCGCCAGGCGCATCCTGCACCTGAGGAAGCGAATCGCGGACAACGCGCTCCGGGCCCGGCAGGTCCTCACCCAGGCACTCAAGAAGGACGCGGCGGCCATCCGCGCCAAACGGGCCGCGGAGAAGGGAAAGCAGATCCAGGACGCCGTCATCGAGGGCTGCCCGGTGGGGGGCAACCGGTTTGCAACCCAGAGCCCCAAGGAAGGCTGGGTCCATGGCGAGCGGGGCCACGGGGATTGGGATCCGAGCAAGTCGGGTCTCCATCAGGACAAGGTCGCCAGGATCGAATCGGTGACCGGTGGGAAGCCCATCAAGTTCGAGGAGGGCTATCCCCATCTCTCGGAGTACACCTACAAGGCCAGGTCACCTGATGGAAGGACCGTCGATGCCCGGGTCGAGATCGAGCTGAGCCCGAACGGTGACCGCGCGGCTGATTTCCAACGGGCAAGGAAGGCCATGAAGGAGAAGTTGGGAGTGGGTGACTTCCACGAAGATGACCTGCCGGGCAAATGGACGTGGCACCATGACAAGGACGGCACCACCATGGAGCTCGTTCCCTCCGATCTGCACGGCAATGTCCCTCATTCCGGCGGTGTTTCGCTGGCGAAGGACCCGACCTACTGATGTGCGACAGGACGACTCCGTCCGGGAAGGCGCGCGGAAATGAAGATCAAGCTGGTGAGACCCGAAGGCCCACTGCCGGGAGAGAAGCTCGCCGCCGTGGAACGCCAGCTCGGCGTCACGTTCCCGGCGGACTACCGCAGCTTCATGCTGGAATACAACGGAGGGCGGCCCGTGCCGGCCGGGTTCGACATCTCGTGGCGGAGTGACCAGGAGTGCGGACAGGATTGGAGGACTTCCGAAATCTCCCGGCTGCTCTCCATCTACGAAGGCGAGAAGGCCAACTTCCTGGACTACAACACGGTGGTGTTCAAGGGACGTATTCCCGCGGACACCCTCGCCATCGCCTATGATCCGGGTGGCAACCTCATCCTGCTGGCCCACTCGGGCCCGATGACGGGCAAGGTGTTGTTCTGGGTCAAGGACTGGGAGGTGGAGGAGGGCGAGATACCCGGTGATGCGAACGTGGGAGTGATCGCTGACAGCTTCCAGGAACTCCTCCTCTACAAGCTCCGCTGACATGTTTCCCGCCCCACTCGCCGGCTTGTCCGAGACCTGGCTGGAGAACTGGCCGGAGGGACTGGCGGGGTTGTCCTTCGAGCAACAGGGACTGCGGCTCTCGTGGGCGGAAGTCCATGCCCTGGGGAGGCTGAATGGCATCCATGGTCATTGCTTCCAAAGGAGCAGCCCGGAGGCCCTCGAGGGGTTGACGGCGCGCTTGGACGATGCGCTCCAGCGGTTTCCCCAAGGCGCCTTCGTCCGTTTGGGCTCGCGCAGCCCGAAGGACACGCTGGCCAGCATGCTGATGCGCAACCGGGCCTTCAACGGCGCACAAGCCGTGCACCTGCTGACCAACGGTTCCGAGCGAATCGCCTTCGAGCTCCGACGGTGCCTCAGGGCAGCCTATACCCCGTGGATCTTCCTCAGGCGGTGGTGCGACATCCCTCCCGAGTCGGAGTTCCGCTGTTTCATCCGGGAGGGGCAGCGGGTGGGCGTGTCGCAGTATCACCATGACAGCCATTTCGAAGGGTTGGACGCCAAGGAGACGCTGGAGTGCTTGAGAGAGAGGATCCTCACGTTCTTCCCGCTCCTCACCGCGCGGAGCCACGTGACGACAGCCGTTTTCGATCTGGTCATCCCACGCGGTGGCGACGGGCCGGTCACGTTGCTCGAACTCAACCCGTATGGCGCTCCGACGGACCCCTGCCTCTTTTCCTGGAGCGCGCAGGATATGGACGACACCCTGCGGGTGCGCACCGCGACCGGTGAGATCGCTCGTATCCGTTTGAGCCACTGAGTGGTTCGTCTGGCATGGGGCACGGCCATTCTTCCAAAATGAAAGGGGCACCCATGCGAGCCAGGGACCTGAGCATCGAGACGTTGCTAGAGGTGGACCCGCGGGAGGGTGTGCGCTTCGCGGGCGAGCGGGCGCTCATCCTCGACGCGGTGGCGATGGGGATGATGCGCAAGCAGCTGGTGGAGATGCTGGGCCTCACGGGCGCGAGGGCGGTGCTGACACGCTTCGGCTTCGCCCACGGCTGGCGCATGGCGGAGGCGCTGCGCACCGGCTTCCCGTTGAGCGGCGAGGCCGAGTGGCAGGCGGCCGGGGCGCTCATCCACACGCTGCAGGGGCTGATCCGCGTCCGGCCGGAGGAGAACAATCCGATGGGGCCCGGTGGGGCCACGGTCGAGTACTCGTATGAAGCGGAGCAGCACCTGCTGCACCTGGGGCGGGCGGAGGCGCCCTCGTGCTGGACGCAGTGTGGCTTCGCCAGCGGCTACATGAGCCGGGTGACGGGCCGGCCCATCTACGTGCTGGAGGACCGGTGCGTGGCGAGGGGGGATGCGGCCTGCCACTTCGCCGGCCGGACGCTGGAGGAGTGGGGGAGCCAGCTGGAGGAGCACCTGCCGTACTTCCAGGGGGAGGCGCTGGACGCCTCGCTGCACCAGGTGGCGAGCGCTCTCAAGCGCACGGAGCGCAAGCTGCGCGCGCGGACGAGGGCGCTGGAGCAGGTGGTGGGCGAGCCGGAGGGGCCGGGAGGGCTGGTGGCGCGCAGCCCGGGGATGAGGCGGGTGGTGGACCTGGCCCGGCGGGCGGCGAGGAGCGAGGCGACGGTGCTCGTCATTGGCGAGAGCGGCACGGGCAAGGAGCGCGTGGCGAGGCTGGTGCACGAGGAGTCGGCGCGAGCGGGAGGGCCGCTGGTGGCCATCAGCTGCGCGGCGCTCACCGAGTCGCTGTTGGAGGCGGAGCTGTTCGGCCATGCGCGAGGGGCCTTCACGGGGGCGACGCACGAGCGGGTGGGGCTGCTGGAGGCGGCGGCGGGCGGGACGCTCTTCCTGGATGAGATTGGGGAGATGCCGCTCGGCATGCAGGCGAAGCTGCTGCGGGCGCTGCAGGAGCGGGAGGTGCGGCGGGTGGGGGAGAACACGCACCGGCCCATCGACGTGCGGGTGGTGGCGGCGACGAACCGGCCACTGGCCGAGGAGGTAGCGGCGGGGCGCTTCCGAAAGGACCTGTACTACCGGTTGCGCGTGGTGGAGCTGACGGTGCCGCCACTGCGGGAGCGGCGCGAGGACATCCTCCCGCTGGCGCGGGTGTTCCTGGTGGACGCGGCGAGACAGCTGGGGCGCTCGGCGCCGGGGCTGGAGGCGGAGGTGGCGGACCAGCTGCAGCGCTACGACTGGCCGGGGAACGTGCGCGAGCTGCGCAACGCGATGGAGCGGGTGGTGGCGCTCTCGAGGGGGGCGCGGGTGGAGCTGGAGGACCTGCCCGAGGACGTGCGGGCGGCGCTGCCGGTGCCGGCGCTGACGGGAGGGGTGCGCACGCTGGAGGCGGTGGAGCGCGAGTACATCCTCGCGGTGCTCGCACACAACGGGGGCAACCGGACGCGCACCGCACAGGAGCTGGACATCGGCGCGACCACGCTGTACCGCAAGCTCAAGAGCTACGAGCGGGAGACACGCCGACGGAAACGGTGAGGCTCAGGGACAGAAGCGGCGGATCCACCGGCGCATGTCCTCCATCCCCTCCTTGTCATCGTGGAAGAACCAGCCGGTGACCTCCTGCTCGTACATGAACGGCTCGAGCAGACGGGCGAGGGCGGGGAACTGGGGTGGAATGGGCTCCTGCTCGGTGTCGATGGCGTCGGGCCATTCGTTGAGGGTGAGGAGTGCACGCTCATCATCCAGCGAATGGAAGGACACTTCCGGGAAGGGAAGCCGCTGCCGCAGGCTCTCGAGCCCGCCGAGCTGGCCGAGCAGCGGCTGGCCGAGGAAGGTGAGCCAATAGACGCCGCGGGCACGGGTTCCGAGGCGCCGGCTGGTCTCCTCGAGGTCGTAGACATCCAATCCCGGGTAGCGGTCTCGTAGTGCTCGAACCGCGCCGCGAGCTGCGTACCACCCATAGTCGGGCGCGACGAGAACGGGGCTGGCGTAGCCGAAGCTGAAGGGCAGCTCGTGAGCGAGCTCGAGGGCGAGGGCTCGAATGCGGGTAGGGCCATGCTCCATCAGGTACCCCGTGGGGAAGGTGAAGCTCACGGCGCTGGTGGAGTACTCGTCGCGGGCGAATATGGGCGCATCGAGCCGGCGGCCGTAATACTCGAAGTTGTAACTGCCCACCTGCTCGACGTGCTCCCGTAGATAGACGCTGCGAGAGACCGGACAGGGGCGTTCGAGCATGTCCTGACGGATGTCTTCCCATCCCTCCTCGTCGAGAGGCAGCAGTCCCCCCTCGCAAGCGACGTACCCGCTCAGAGCCCCAGGCGGGATGGCCCGCAGATACGTTTGCAGGGCCCTCCACGCAAGAGGAGCAACCTCCTGGTGGGAGCGGCGCATGAAGAAGCAGAGAATGAGGCCATCTTGAGCCACCAGGAACCCATTGTCCGCTCGTACCCGGATATGGGGAATGTGCTCCTTCATCAAAAGAACCCTCTTGGTGTGAGCATGAAGACCTTGCCGTCCAGTGCTTGTTGATAGACCTGCCCTTGGGTCAATCCGTCATAAGCACTTCTCTTGTCATACGAGCGCCACGTCGGATCTTTGGATGAGGGGCAAGGAAACTTGAGGTCGATGATGAGCGCGAGCCGTCCACCTCCAACTCCTCGCCACACTCTTCCCGCGTGGGAGGCCGGTTGCCGAAGTGGTCGGAGTTGACCCGATGCTCAGCCATCCGGGCGCACTCCGCGAGGCTCTCCTGTAGCTCGACCACCTTGTCCCGGTTGTGGTGGTACACAGCCAGGACCACCGGCGTGGCCAGCACGAGCGTAGCGCCCACGGCCAGCGTGGAGGAGGAGACCGCCGTGCCCGTGCCGCGCACGAGGCCCGCGTAACGCATGCGGGCGACGGTCTCCGAGTCGAGCCGCAAGTCTCCGCGGGGCGCAGCGCCAGGATGCCCGGGACGGGTGGCGCAGGCGCCGAGCAGGAGGCTGGTCAGCAGCACGCGCGTGAGCCGCTTGGAGGAGTTCGGGCGTGGAGAGATCGGGTTGGGACTCAGTGTCATCTGCGGGTCTCCCGTTCCGGCCTTTTTGCGCGTTGGGTGCTAGCGCTAGACGCGCCGCCGCAAGCGGTGAGCCCGTGGGGGAGGCTCAGGGACAGAAGCGGCGGATCCACCGGCGCATGTCCTGTCTGTCATTATTGTTGAGGAAGTAGAACCAGTTGGAGCGCTCCTCGTGGAGGTGGGGTTCGAGCAGGTGGCCGAGGGCGAGGAGTTGAGGGGAAGGGCGCTCGTGCTGCTCGGTGTCGATGGCCTCGGGCCACTCGCTGAGGGTGACGAGCACGCGCTCGCCCTCGAGGGGCGGCAGGGTTTGAAGGGAGACCTCCGGGAAGGGCAGGCGCCGCCGGAGGACCTCGAGCCCACCGAGCCGGCCGAGCAGGGGCAGACCGAGGAAGGTGAGCCAGTAGGCACCCCGGGCGTTGGTACCGATGTCCTTGCTGGTCTCCCGGAGCTTATAGATGTCCAGGCCAGGATAGCGGTCTCGCAGCGCGCCGATGGTGTTGGGGGCCGCGAACCATCGCCCGTCGGGTGCGACGAGTGCGAAGCTGGCATAGCCGAAGCTGAAGGGCAGCTCGCGCGCGAGCTCGAGGGCGAGGGCACGCACGTGGGCGGGGCCGTGCTCCACCATGTATTCAGTGGGTAGGGTGAAGGTCACGGCGCAGGTGGTGTCCTGATCGTAGAACAGCGGAGCGTCGAGCCAGAGTCCGTCGTATTCGAAGTTGTAGCCGCTTGGAGCATCGCAGTGCTCCTCCAGGTCAATGTGACAAGCCGCCGGCCATCGTCGTTCGAGGATCTCCTCTCGAATGTGTTTCCAGCCCTTCTCGTCGAGTGGTTGCCAGTCCCCGTTGTCATCGGCGTACCAACTCAGGGCCTGGGGAAGGATGGCTCGGCGGTAGGTCTGTAGGGCTCGCCATAGCGCGTGTGCCACGGCACCATGAGAACGGTGCATGAAGAAACAGATGACGATGCCGTCACGGGCCACCGGGTAGCCCCTGGCTGTCTGCACTCTAAGGATGGGCAGGTGCTGGTTCATCAGTAATATCCGTCTGGAGTGAGGAGCACGACCTCTCCACCCAGTGCCTTTTTATAGACTTCCCCTTGAGTCGAGTTGGGGTATGCGCTCTTCGGGCCGTATCTCCTCCAAGTTGGAGGTTTGGACGGGGGGCAGGGAAACTTGAGATCGATGATGATGGCGGCCTGGAGCAGGTTGTAGTCCGAATGGAGGACGATATCGGGCTTGATGCTGCCCCACAGGTCTTCGGTACAACGCTGCTCGATGAGCTGTTGCTCCTTCTCTCGGCTGATGGTCGCGACAATCTTGCTGGCCCGGTAGTAGCGGTAACGCTGCTCGATGCTGAAGGGGGCGGGCCAGAGCCGGGTGAGGACGTCGCGAGCGCAGGCGAGGGCGAGGTCGTGCTTCTGCCTGCCCAGGAGCATGGCCCGGGTGATGGGCTCGGCGCAGCCGTCTACCTCCAACTCCTCGCCACACTCTTCCCGCGTGGGTGGCCGGTCGCCGAAGTGATCGGAATTGACCCGATGCTCGGCCATCCGGGCGCACTCCGCGAGGCTCTCCTGTAGCTCGAGCACCTTGTCCCGGTTGTGGTGGTACACAGCCAGGACCACCGGCGTGGCCAGCGCGAGCGTGGCGCCCACGGCCAGCGTGGTGGAGGAGACCGCCGTACCCGTGCCGCGCACGAGGCCCGCGTAACGCATGCGGGCGACGGTCTCCGAATCGAGCCGCAAGTCTCCGCGAGGCGCAGCGCCAGGATGCCCGGGACGGGTGGCGCAGGCGCCGAGCAGGAGGCTGGTCAGCAGCAGGCGCGCGAGCCGCCAACGGGCGCTCCGGTGAGGCGCTACCGGGTTCGAATTCAGTGCCATGGACTCCGGCACTTCAGTCCGAACCTCCGTCGGGCTCAAGAAACCGGAAGGCTCGCTACATGCCGTCCAGCAGGCCCATCCGGTCCTTGATGCGCAGCACGCGCCGCACCGCCGCGTCCAGCTGCTCGGCCATCTTCGGCTCCGACCCGGCCAGCTTCGTCAGGATGCCGAAGTAGTCCAGCCCGCCCGACCAGTCCGGCGGCTCGGTGGTGAGGATGAGATCATTGCCCGCGAGGAAGGCCCGGCGCACCACTTCCTCACGCTCGGCGCCGATGCGCTCGGCGAGCGCGCGGATGGCCACGTCGTCGGTGACGGAGATCCACCCGTTCTCGTGCGCCATGGAGACGAGCGCGGGCTCGAGGATGGCCGGCCCCGCTCCGAGCTTCGCGTACACGACGTTCGACAGCATCACCCCGCCCAGGTACCGGTCCGCGGCACGGAACGCCGCCGCCTCCAGGCGCACGCGCTCCTCGTCCCAATCGGCGACGGCCTGCTCGTGGTCCGAGTCCGCGTCGAGGTCCCCATAACCCGGGAAGTGTTTGCCGATGGAGACGACGCCGGCCTTCGCCAGGCCACGCGCGAAGGCGGTGGCCTTCTGCTTCACCACCTCGGGGTCCCCGGAGAACGCGCGCCCGTTGCGGAACATGTGGCCCTTGGGGGACACGTCGAACACGGGCGCGAGGTTCATGTTGAGCCCCACCTCGCGCATCGCCTTGCCGACGCGCACGCCCCACGCCTCCACCTCGGCGTCCTCCATCACGGCCATCTCCCGGGCCAGCGGGAGCCCCTTGAGCGAGGGGTGCGCCTTGAGCCGGTTGAAGCCACCGCCCTCGATGTCCACCGCGAAGAAGGGAGGAATCCTCGCGCGCGCGCTGGAGGAGCGGATGCGCTCCTTCGCGGCGTCGAGCTTGCGGAGCGTGCCGCCCACGAAGAGCACCCCGCCTACCTCCACGGGGTTCTCCTTGCCCACCTGCGGATAGGCGAGGAGCAGCTGCCCCACCTTCTCGCGCGGGGACAGGGATTGGAGGACACGCTCCACCCGCGCCTCATCGGGGACGCGGGCGTGGAAGGCCTTGGGCTTGCCAGCCGGAGGGTTCGCACCGGCGGCGGTGGACAGCACAAGCGTCAGGAGGATGAGCGATGAGCGAAGCACGGCTCGCATGGCGGCGCAGTCTTCCATGGAGAGGACCCGCTGGCCCGAACGGATTCACCGGAGCCCGATGGCACGTCAGGCCGCGAGCACAGCGGGCGGGCGGGCTGCGTTCAGGAGCCGACGACCTCGTCGTAGCCGCGGCCGCGGAACTCGAGGAGGCAGAAGCCATTGCCGAAGGGGTCGGCGAGGTTGGCCATGCGTCCCCACTTGCGCTCCTGGATGTCGCGATCGAGCGAGGCCCCCGCGGCGCGGGCGCGCTGGACGACGGCGTCGAGGTCGGTGACGGTGAAGTCGAGGTGGACGGAGGTCCAGTGCCGGCGGTAGTCGCGCACGGAGGAGGCCCCGGGGCTGGACGGGCTCCCGGCCGGCCGGGCGAGCAGGTCGATGGGCGAGGTGGCTCCGAGCAGCTCTGCCCACTCGGATCCATTCCGGCGCCCGGGCTTCAATCCGAGCGTCTGGGTGTAGAACGCGATGGCCTTGTCCAGGTCCTCGACATCGATGCAGGCACGCAGCTCGAGCATGGTCGTTAGTGGCTCCGAGTGGGGGCACGGGGAAGGAGGACGGGGACGGATACCCTCACCCCGTCCCTCTCCCGGAGGGAGAGGGGTGGTGGGGCGAGGGGACTGTCATGGGCGCGGTGTCAGGGATTGAAGCGGCCGCGCCGGGGGCTCAGTGCCACGAGCACGCGTCGTACATCTGCCCGCCGTTGCTGTCGACGGAGCCCGAGGTCTGCCAGTTCACGTTGAAGCTGGCACCCGAGCCCTGGAGGGTGAAGGCGGCCGAGGCGGTGAGGATGGCCTGATGGGCACAGCGCGTCTCGGACCAGGCCTTGGTGGCCGCGCCGTCGGCGGAGGCGCCCACCAGGTTGCCCGTGTTCTCGCAGTCACACGAGAAGCCGACGTTGGCCCAGCAGCTGGACGCGTTGCTGTAGCCGAAGCCCGAGCTCACGCACGCGCCCGCGCTGTTCTTGTAACAGGAGATGCCCACCTGCTGGGCGCCCACCGTCTTCTCCACCACGGTGATGCCGTACAGGTTCTTGTACGTCACCTTGTAGCCCGGGTAGCTCCTGGACTTCGTGGTGCTGGTGATGGCCGAGTTCAGCGTGCAGACGCCCGCCAGCGCCGCCACGCCCGAGGGCTTCGGGGCCGCTACGAGCTGCTCCACCGGGGCCCAGCCCTCGGCCACCAGCCGGCGCCGCGTGTCCGCGAGCGTCTCCAGGTTCTGCACCACCGGGTCCATCACCAGGCAGTAGCGGTCCGCCGTCCAGCACACCTCCAGCGCGCGGTGCTCGGAGCGCACGCCGTCGAGCGCCGTGCGCACCGCCAGCAGCCGGTAGCTGCCCGTGTCCACCGGGTGGCCCAGCGTGTCGAACGTCTTCAGGCTCACCGGGGCGGCCCACTCGTCACCGGCCGGACGGCCCTGCTCCAGGCTCAGCGAGGTGATGTCCGTGCCGCGGAAGCTCATGCGCAGGTGCGAGTCCGGTACGCCCACCAGCGCGTTCACCGGCTGCTCCGCCACCTCGCGCAGCGCGCCCGACTGCAGCGTCTGCACCTCGAAGGTGATGCGGCCCTGGGCCGCGGCCTGGTACTCGCCATACACGCCCTCCGCATGCTTCGCGCTGGAGGGCTCGACAGCTCCACCACCACATCCCGCCATCATGTTCAGGGCCAGGGCCGAGGTCAGCAGGGGGCTCCATCGGGGGAACGACGTCATTCGCTCTTCCTTATCGCAGGGGGGATGGACTCCAGGTCGAACGGCTTTCACCCGGAGTCCGGTGAGATAAGATTTCGCGAAATATGAAAAGTCAAGAACAGGGGCCAGTTTCGGGCTCCCCGGCGGGTCAGCCCCCCTGGTCCGCGGCGCGTTCCTGGGACGGTTGCGGCGCGGGGCGCGCGGCGGGCAGGAGTCCGGCGTCATCGGGCACGGGGCTGCTGCCATCGGTGGCGCGGCGGGGCGCGGTGGCGGCGGGCAGCTCCGGTGTCTCCGTCCCGGGGGCCTTCACCTTGGCGAGCGCCTCGCGGGCCGGCGCCGACCGCGGATGCAGGGCCACGGCGCGCTCCAGCCAGCGCAGCTGCTCCTCCTTCCTGCCGCGCTTGCCGAGCAGGCCCGCGATGCGGACCATCTCGTCCACGTAGTCCGGGTGCAGGGAGGTGTTGGCGGTGGCCAGCTCCACTGCGGGCCAGAGCGCCTCGGGGTCCTTCACCTCGTCCAGCCGGACGCGCCGCAGCTCGGACACCTGCGCGCGTTGCCACACCTCGTCGAAGTGCCGCCCGTCCTTCTGGAGCGGCTCGCTGAAGCGCAGCGGAGCGGGACAGGGCACCTGCTCGCAGGCGGAGAGGTAGTCGGTGAAGAAGGCGAGCGGGCCACGCTGGGGGTACTCGCGGAGCTTGTCGGGGCCGAAGGTCTTCTCCAGCGTCAGGGCCATGTGCGCGCCCACGCGGATGAGCAGCGAGCCCTCGCGGGGCTGGTGGGCCTCGCGCACGCGCCGCAGCGCGGCCTCGGGGTCCTGCGCGAGGGTGGCCCGGTCGAGCAGCGCGGACACGCGGGTGAAGGCCTCGGACATGTCCCCCGGCTCGGGGAGCACGCCGGGGCCACGGGTGGCCCACAGGTGGTACGAGAGTCCGTAGGTGAAGAGCCGGGCGAGCCCCTCGTGCACCACGGCATCCACCGGGTCCACCAGGTGCGCGTCGCGGCGGACGAGCCCGTCCTCCAGCAGCGTCTCGAGGATGCGGGTGGAGATGCGCCGCTGCCGCTTCGCCTCGCCCTCCAGGTTGCTGGCGATCGCGATGACGACGTCCTCGGCGGGCAGCATCACCAGCAGCGAGGTGGTCTCCGGCTGGCCTCCGGCGTGGGCCACCATGTAGTGGCCGCGCAGCGGGTAGGTGGCGAAGCCCAGGCCGTAGTCGGTGAGCTGGCCCTCGCGGGTGCTCTGCGAGAACTGCATCATCCGCGCGGTCTCCAGGGGCACCAGCTTGTGCTGGAGGATGGCCTGGCCGAAGGCGAGCAGGTCCTCCACGGAGGCGCGGGTGCCACCGCCGGCGAAGCGGCTGGAGACATCCAGGAAGTGCGAGGGGACGAGCTGTCCCCGGTGCGGGCGGTAGCCCACGGCGTGTTGCTTGTCGCGGGTGCGCGGGTCATCCAGCGCGGCGTGGCGCATGCCGGCGGGGCCGAAGACGTGGGCCTTCAGGTAGCGGCCGTACCCCTGGCCCGAGGCCTTCTCCACGGCGGCGCCGAGCAGGTTGTAGCCCCAGGTGGTGTAGACGAATTGGGTGCCGGGCTCGGCGGCGAGCGGCTTGTCGGCGAAGAGGGCGAGGGCGCCCGCGGTGTCGAGCGGCTGGGTGTTCTCCGCGGCCTCGGGCCCGTCGTAGTGGGGCACGCCACCGAGGTGGCCGAGCAGCTGGCGGACGGTGAACGTCCAGGGCTTCTCGGGGTACTGGGGCACCCAGGTGCGCGCGTCCGTGTCGAGCTCGAGCTTGCCCTCCTGCACGAGCTGCATCACCGCCACGGCGGTGAAGGACTTGGTGATGGAGGCCATGCGGTACGTCGTCCGGGGCGTGGCGGGCAGCTTGTGCGCGAGGTCCCGCAGGCCATAGCCCCGCACCCAGCGCATGCCGCCGTGGAGCACGCCCACCGAGAGCCCGGCGTAGGGCCCCTTGGCGAGCTCGGCGCGCACGAGCGCATCCAGCGCGCGCTGTACCTCGGGAGGAAAGGGCGCGTCCTTCTCCCGGGCCGCTGCGGCGGCGGGGCGAGCGCGGGCCGGGGCCGGAAGTGGCGCGGTGAAGCAGAGGAGGAGGAGGGCGGCGAGGAGTGCTCTCACCGCGCCTCCTCGGAGGCCTGGAGCGGCGGGGCGAGCGCGGCCTGGCGGCGCGGGTCCGCGGCGTCCACCCAGGAGCGCAGCAGCGCATCCGTGATGAGCTGGCCGAGGATGTCGAGCCCATGGCCGCGCGGGTGGACGAGGTCCTCGTGGACGAGCCCGGCCTGGACGAAGCGGGCCAGCGAGCCGGAGCCGCCCATGGCGGAGAAGATGTCGAAGAAGGCGCAGCCCTCGGAGAGGGCGATCTGCCGCTCGATGGAGATGACCTCGTCGAGGTAGGGCCGCTGGACGAGCTTGCTCGGGCCGTTGCCGCCGCGCACGGCGTCGATGGGGCCCACCACGAGGCAGGCGCTGCCGGGAGCGGCGGCGCGCGAGCGGCGGACGAAGGTGCGCAGTCCCTCCTCGACCTCGGTGAGCTTGGAGCGGCCCCACTCGAGACGCTTGGCCTCGTTGCCGCCGAGGATGAACAGGAGCAGGCGCGGGGAGCGCTCGGCGAGCTGGGCGCGGAAGATGTCCTCGCGGGCACGCAGGAAGAGGTTGGCGTCGGCGGAGGGCACGCCCAGCGTGTCGAGCACGATGCCGGGACGCTGGTGCTGCAACACGACGCCGAGCACCGTGGCGCCACGGCCCTCGGCGACGACCTCCAGGTGACGGGCGCCCTCGGGGATGTCGAAGGAGAGGGCCTGGGCCTGACCGGAGCCCTGGGGCTCGGCGCGGGCGAGCTCCTGACCATCGGCGTGGACGGAGAGGCGGCCGGCGCGAGGCACGTCGAGCCACCACAGGGTACCCCGCGGCTCACGGTCGAGCGCGAAGCGGCTGCTGGCCTTCGTGGTGGTGGAGCGGTGGTAGATGCCGGTGATGCCGAAGGGGAGCTCGGCGAGCTTGAGCTCGCCCAGGGTGCGAGGCTCCCAACCGCCGCGAGCGAAACCGGCGCGGACGCGGGGCCCATAGGCCGCGAGCCGGTCCACGGCGAGCACGCCGCGCCCACCGTCTCCGAAGGTGGCGCCGAGCTCCTCGCGGATGACGTCCACGATGCGATCACCGGCGATCAGCGAGTTGCCGAACGCGGAGATGACGGTGGGGGAGGAGGCCGCGCGGGAGGAGAGCGCGTCGAGGGACTCGAAGAAGGGGGAGAGCGCGGTGCGGGCGCAGGTGGTGCCGGCGGGCGCGACACAGGGGTCCTCGAGGTGGGGCTCGTGGACGCCGAGCTTCTTGCCGAGCTGGTACAGCTTGAGGGCTCGGGGAGAAGGCGGAGGCAGCGCGCGGCTGACGGCGGGAGCCGGGGCGGAAGGAGCCGGGGCGGCCTGGGCGGGAGCGGAGGCCTGGGCGAGCCGGAGGGACTTCTCGGGCGAGGCGGCGGGACGAGGGGCGCGCGGAGCACGGGCGTGGCGGGGAGCCGGTGGGTCCGCGGGAGCTGACCAGGACGACGCCCACAGGAGGGCACCGAGGAGGAAGGGAACGAGGAGGACGACCGCCCACCGCCTGCCACGAGAAGCTTGGAACATGCGGCGGGGAACTCTAGACGAAAGACTCCCACCGAGACAGGAACCGGCCGAGAAGCCGGGGCACGTAGCAGCCTGTCGCTCGGCTGCTCACTCGCTTCAGGGAAGCGCCTTGTCCGTGCGGCGCAGCACCTCGCCCTCCACCACGGTGGTGCCATCGGGAGACACGGGGTGGCCGAGTGTCGCGACGAGCTTGCGGTGGGCCTCTTCCAGGCGGCGGTGCAGCGTGTTGAAGGTCTGCTGCGCCGTGCTGGGCATGTCCTCGGTATAGGTGAAGTACCAGCGGAGCGTGTCGAGACACTCGTAGAAGTGGTCCACGACGGACTGCTCGAGGACGGGCAGGTGGACGAGCTCGTGGAAGGTGGCCGAGGCGTAGCGGGTGGAGAGGGTGCTGAGCATGGGCTCGCGGCTGCGCAGGCGGGAGAAGAGGACGAACATCTCCCCGCGGCGGGCCTCGAGCCGGCGCATGATGTTGGCGGCGTCGAGGGCGATCAGGTTGCGGACGCGGGCGGTGGCCTCATCGGACTGTTTGCGGCGAGCCATGGCGGCGCAAGCCTACCCGATGTCCCGTGCGCTCCACTGCGGTGGTGCTCAAGCTGCACTCGCATCGGATTACCCACAAGTCGGAGGTGGGCGGGGTGAAGCTGAACCTGGGGACGGCGCGGGAGGTGCGCGAGGCCTTCGAGGCCATCCGGGGGAAGCTGGACGCGCCACGGCCCGGAGGTGGAGGAGGAGGAGCTGCCGCGGCTGGCCATCCACCCGTACCCGGTGAAGTACGTGGAGCGGTGGAGGATGAAGGAGGGGGAGCCGGTGGTCATCCGCCCCATCCGATGCTCATCTGCCGCAACCCTGGGTTTCAAATCATCCACTCGGGGAGTGTGGGTGACAACGTGGTGAAGGCGGTGAAGGAGCTCTGAGCCGGGGAGGTGCCCGGGGGGGTCTGGAGTCGAGGGGAAGCGTCGGGCTAGAAACCCGGGATGCGCACCCCCCACCCGGCCTTGCGTCTGCTCACGCTGTTGCTCGTGAGCATGATGACGATCATGGCGAGCGCCGCCATCTCGCCCTCGCTGCCGCGGCTGCGGATGGCCTTCGAGTGGGTGCCAGGGATTGACCTGTGGGTGCGGCTGGTGGTGTCGCTGCCGGCGCTGTTCACCGCGATGGGGGCGCCGCTGGCGGGGGTGTTGATCGACCGCTTCGGCCGCAAGCGCCTGCTGGTGGCGGCGGTGGCGCTGTATGGCGTGGCGGGCTCGCTGCCGGGAGTGCTCACGTCGCTGCCGCTCATCCTGGTGTGCCGGGCGCTGCTGGGGCTGGCGGTGGGAGGGCTGATGACGACGGCGGCGGCGCTCATCGCGGACTACTACGCGGGCCCCGAGCGGGGCGTGGTGCTGGGGCGCCAGGCGGCCTTCATGGGCGTGGGTGGCTTCGTGTTCATGCTGGGCGGGGGCCTGCTGGCCGACATCCATTGGCGGGCCCCGTTCGCCGTCTACCTGTATGCCTTCCTGGTCCTCCCGCTCATCCTGCTGTTCCTGCCCGAGCCGGAGGTGAAGCGTGGGGCGGCGGCCGGCGGAGCGGCGAAGGTGGCGCTGCCGTGGAGCACGCTGTGGCAGGTCTACGCGCTGGCGATGACGGGGATGATGATCTTCTACCTGATTCCGGTGCAGCTGCCCTTCCTGCTGAGGCGGCTGGGGGTGCAGTCCTCGGCGCTGGCGGGACTGGCGGTGGGCGTGTCGACGGTGGTGGGGTCGGTGGTGTCGCTGCGTTACGCGCGGGTGAGGCAGGTGCTCGGGTACCGGAGCATCATGGCGGTGCTCTTCGCGTGCATGGCGCTGGGCTACGTGCTGGTGGGCATGTCCCAGTCGTACGCGGCGGTGGTGGGAGGGCTGGCGGTGTCGGGCCTGGGGCAGGGCTTGCTGACGCCGAACATGGCCAACTGGGCGGGCGAGGTGGCACCGGAGGCCGCGCGAGGCCGGGTGATGGGCCTGCTGACGACGAGCCTCTTCCTGGGACAATTCGTGTCACCGCTGCTCGCGCAGCCGTTGATTGGCGCGGTGGGACTGAGCGGCGCGTTCCTGGCGGCGGGAGGCCTGCTGAGCACGCTGGCGGGGACGTTTGGCGCGCTGGCGTGGCACGCGGCGCGGGAGCGGAGTGGGGCGGTCCAGGGCGCGGAGTGAGGCGCGGGTGCGCTACTTCAGAAGCACTGAACCCCCGCCCTCCGGGAGAGAGGACGGGGGGCGGTACCTGGGCGGGTGTTACGGCTGGTAGGCGTCCAGCAGCTTGAGGCGCCAGCCCTGGGGCCACAGCTCGTCGTACTTCGCGCGGAAGTCCTGGGAGGACCAGCCGTAGACCTGGATCTCCGACGCGGTGCTGGGACGCCACACGGCGTTGTAGAGCACCTGGCCGTTCAGCACGTAGGACTGCAGCAGGTACAGGCGCCAACCCTGGGGCCACAGCTCGTCGTACTTCGTGCGGAAGTCCGCATAGGACCAGCCGTAGACCTGGACCTCGCCCGAGGTGCTGGGGCGCCACACGGCGTTGTAGAAGACCTGGTTGTTCAGCACGTAGGACTGCAACAGGTGCAGGCGCCAACCCTGGGGCCACAGCTCGTCGTACTTCGCGCGGAAGTCCGCATGGGACCAGCCATAGACCTGGACTTCGCCCGAGGTGCTGGGACGCCACACGGCGTTGTAGAAGACCTGGTTGTTCAGCACGTAGGACTGCAGCAGGTGCAGGCGCCAGCCCTGGGGCCACAGCTCGTCATACTTCGCGCGGAAGTCCGCATAGGACCAACCGTAGACCTGGACCTCGCTCGAGGTGCCGGGGCGCCACACGGCGTTGTAGAGCACCTGGCCGTTCACCACGTAGGCCTGGAGCTGGTGCAGGCGCCAACCCTCGGGCCACAGCTCGTCATAGGCGGCGCGGAAGTCCGCGTACCGCAGCCCCTCCGCCTTCTGCTCGGCCACGGTGGTGCGCTGCCAGACGGCGTTGTAGCGGGCCGTGGGATTGGCCGGAACGCGGACGACCTCGCCCGGCTGCGGGATGCCCCGGAAGACGTGGTTCCAATTGCCCAGCGCGTCGCGCACCTCGTAGTTGGAGAAGACGACCGGGAAGGTGACGAACCCGGCGGTGCCATCGCGCATGTCGGTCGTCGCCAGATGCAGGTGATGCGCGCCCACCGAGGCCCCGGTGTCTCCGGTCAGCGCGAACTTCTGGCCGCGCGTCACCGCGGCGCCAACGGTGACGTCGGCGCTGTCCTTGCGGATGTGGAGGTAGCCGGCGATCTCCCCGGGCGCCTGCTCGATCTCCACCATGTTGCTGCGATTGCCGGTGCCCGACACCCCGCTCTCCTCGACGGTGACAACGCTGCCCGGCGCGGCGGTGTAGAGCGGGGCGCCATCCGAGCCGTTGGGGTACACGCCGCTCTGCGGCTTGTCGGCCAGGACGAAGTCCCAGCAGAACGAGGCATAGCCCTTGTGCGAGCCGCCCGCGGTGTCATAGCCCTGGATGACCTGCCACGCCTCGCCTGTCTTGAAGGGGAGCGTCATCTCCACCTGCTGGGTGGGCAGCGGCAGGGCGGGCGCGTCCACGGTGTTGCTACGATTGCTGGACACGGCGATGCGCCGCGCCGAGCCCTGGAACGTCACGGGCCGGGCCAGCTTCGCCGGGAGGGTGCCCTGGTTGAAGGTGTAGCCGGCCAGCAGCCCGCTCTCGTTTCCGGTGAGCTGGGAGACGTTGGTCATCAGGTATTGAATCTCGGAGGCCGAGAGCGCCCGGTTGAAGACCGCGACGTCATCCAGGAAGCCGTAGAACTGCGCATTGCGGCCATTCACCGTCTGGCCGGTGGTCCGCTTGCCGAGGCGCAGCGTGCCGCTCGGCAACTGGGCATCCGTGCTCGAGACGGAGAGGGGCGTGGAGAGCGCGACCCCATTGAGATACGCGGTGAAGACGCGCGTCGTGCCGCTGGTGGTCGCGGTCACGGCCAGGTGATGCCACTCGCCGGCCTTCAGCGTGACGGCGTAGCTCCTGGAGACCGAGCCGACGGCCAGCAGGAGCTTCGTTCCGGACACGCCATAGTCCCCCTGGCCGATGAGGAGGCGCCCTCCGCCATTCTCGGCGATGAAGGGGCCCTCATAGGCGTTGGGGAACTGCGGCATGAAGCGCAGCACATACGTATGGTCGGCCGCGAAGAACTCCGAGAAGTCGAGCGTGGTGTCGACGTGGCCCTTCCAGCTCACTCCCGCGGCCATCGATTGCGCCCGGGCCGCCGGAGCCATCAGGGTCGAGAGGCTCAACCAGAAGAGACAGGCCACCCAGAACGACGAGAGGAGTCTTCCAAAGAATCGCTGCATCGAGGCTGCCTTCCTTTCCGAGAGTCCGCTCGCCAGGTACCCCCCGGGGACGGCTCGTCACGGAGTCAGCCTGTCTACCATGGTTTTCCTGTTATAAATGTAAAAACAAGGAAAACAGTACAGGCTGGGGCTCAGACTTCGAGGAATTTGGCCCCGGTGATGCCCGCGGCTTCCATGGCGGACTTGACGTGCTCGGAGACGATGAGGACGACCTTCCAGCCCCAGGGACGGAAGATGTGGGCGTCCCCGATCTTCTCCGGGTCCACCTTCAGCCCTCGAACGTTCTGGTACTCGCCTAGCCTGTCGGGCTCGTCATCCTCGGGTCCCCAGTAGAACACCTCGTCACACCGGGCGTCGTCGATGCACCGGATGACTCGCAGGGCATTGAGGATGAACCAGGGCTCCGTCTGCCCCTCTATCTCCACGGGGATGAACTGCACGTCCTTCTGGAGCTCCAGACGTTCGAAGAGCGAGACGACCCGCCGGTGGATGACGGGAACTCCGATGGCGTGACTGAATTCGAGCGCGAGGCCCGCTGGCTTCATGGTCAAGGGAATGGGCTTGTCGATTTCCAGGATACGGCCCTCCTTGAACCGCCAGATGTTGAACAACTCGCGCTGGTCATCTTCTTCGCGCCCTCTCTCGGGCTCGCCATCCGCGAAGAGTGGAAAATCCAAATCCCAGCGCCCTGGGATGTATACGTCATCGTATAGCTTGTAATAGCGTGTCCGCGCTGTCATGGCTTCCTCGTGGCGAGCTTGTTGAGTGTGGAGCCCGGTGTACAGATTTCCCCTGCAATCTTGTCGAGCGCTGTCACGAGCTTCGCTCGGCAATCGGCGGAGGTTCTGCAGGTTCCAAGCGCCCGCTCCAATCGCTCGAGAATGTCACTGTGGTAAGCCTCGGGATGGGGCCCCTGGTGGTCTCGCAGATAGACGACGTTCGCCGGGTCATCCAGGCTCATCCCCGCCCGGTCGAAGATTTTTTCGAACCGAGGAGTCCAGGGACCGCCGCTGCTCTCGGAGATGTCATTCTTGTTGGTGCACAGGTGGTGGCGCTGGTGGCCGTCCCGCCCCGACTCCGCACAGGCCCCCGTGGTCCGCGCCGCGCTCACCGCCGACGTCACCGCCGTTGCCGCCGTGCTCCCCGTCACGCCCATCAACACCACCGTCCCGTCCGCCACGCTCACCTGCGCCCGTGTCCCCGCCACCACCCTCACGCTTTCTCGTGCGCCCGCTCCCGCCAGGGCGAAGCGCGGCGGTGACAGACTCGCCCACAGCCCGCCCCTCGGCACCTCCGGCAGCCCTCGCGCCAGCTTCGCCCCCGCCACCGTCACCAGTACTCTCAGCCCCACGCCGCCCAGCGCCTTGCCGAAGCGCTCGGCCACCGCCTCCAACTCCTCGCGCGTCCTGGCCGCTTCCGCCTCCCGGTACAGCGTCAGGCAGGCCAGCCCCACGTTGTAGAGCTCCGCCGCGCTGTACGTCAGCAGCAGGGCCAGGGTCACCGCTCCCGCCAGCGCCTTGGAGAACACGGGCTCGGGTGCCGCCCAGGCCAGCGCATACAGGGCCAGGGACGTGCCCACGGACAGCAGCACGGCGGGCGAGCTGAAGAGTTGCACGGCGGCTTCGCGCACGCCCTCGCCCATGTAGCGCGGCGAGAGCCTCAGCGCCTGGAACCACCGGGCACTCTCCAGCGAGCCGGGCAGTTCCACCAGGGCCGCACCCAGCAGCGCCTCGTACTCCTCGCGCACCCGCCTCTCCAGGGCCGAGGGCCGCGGGTCCTGCGGTGGTGGAAGGCCGGCCCTCGCCCGCGCGTGGGCCTCCGGCAGCAGCGTCAGCCCAGGCCTCGCGGGTGTCTGCTGGAATTCCCCCTCCATCGCCGCCACCACCTCCCGGGCCTGCGCCACCGTCCACAGCGCCAGCGCCGGGTGAGGCTTCACCCGCTGGAAGCGCAGCCGCAGCCCTTGCCCCGCCTCCCCCTGGTAGCCGCTCACCTCCACCGGCACCAGCACCGGCAGCGCTTGCTGGGCTCCGGCCGGTGTGGCCCGGAGCGCCAGGGCCACCAGCATCAACAGGCACAGGGCGTGCGTGACTCTCGGCTTCATGTCTGGCTCCTTCCGCCCTTGGCAGTCCAGGGAGGGGACGGGGCTCTTATGCCAGCCTTGGGGCGATAGCGAGCGCGCGCCCGAGGCGCCCCAGGAGGAATGGCGGGTACGCCTGCGCTCCCAGGCCGAGCCGCCCCACGTCGCGCTGGAGGTGGAGGAGGCTCCGGCTTCGGGCCGGCTGTCTTCAGACTTCGAGGAATCTGGCGCCGGAGATGCCCGCGGCTTCCATGGCGGACTTGACGTGCTCGGAGACGATGAGGACGACCTTCCAGCCCCAGGGACGGAAGATGTGGGCGTCGCCAATCTTCTCCGGGTCCACCTTCAGTCCCGCGACGTTGCGGTACTGCCCCAGCTTGTCCGGGCGGTTGTCCTCGGGCAGCCAGTAGAGCACCTCCTCACACCTGGCATCGTCGATGCACCGGATGATGCGCAAGGCATTGAGGATGAACCAGGGCTCCGTCTGTCCTTCTATCTCCACGGGGATGAACTGCACGTCCTTCTGGAGTCCCAGACGCTCGAAGAGCGAGACGACCCGCCGGTGGACGATGGGAACCCCCATGGCATGACTGAATTCGAGCGCGAGGCCCGCCGGTTTCATGGTCAAGCGGATGGGCTGGTCGATCTCCAGGACGCGGCCCTTCTTGAATCGCCAGACGTCGAACAACTCGCGCTGGTCGTCTTCCTCACGCCCTCTCTCGGGCTCGCCATCCGCGAAGAGTGGCATCCTCAAGTGCCAGCGCCCCGGGATATAGACATCGTCGTATAGCTTATAATGCTGTGTCTGCGCTGTCATTGCTTTCTCGTGGCGAGCTTGTTGAGCTTGGAGCCCTGCTTGCAGACCTCCCCTGCAATCCTGTCGAGCTCGTCCACGAGCTTCGCTCGACAATCAGCCCGGGGCCAACAATCCGACAACGCCTGCTCCAATCGCTCGAACACCTCGGCGTGGTATGCCTCGGGATGGGGTCCCTTGTGGTCTCGCAGGTAGACGATGTTCGCCGGGTCATCCAGGCTCATTCCGGCTCGTTCGAAGAGTTCCTCGAACCGGGGCGTCCAGGGGCCGCCGCTGCTCTCGGAGATGTCATTCTTGTTGGTGCACAGGTGGTGGCGCTGGTGGCCGTCCCGCCCCGACTCCGCACAGGCCCCCGTCGTCCGTGTCGCGCTCACCGCCGACGTCACCGCCGTTGCCGCCGTGCTCCCCGTCACGCCCATCAGCACCACCGTCCCGTCCGCCACGCTCACCTGAGCCCGTGTCCCCGCCGCCACCCTCACGCTTCCCCGCGCGCCCACTCCCGCCAGGGCGAAGCGCGGCGGTGACAGACTCGCCCACAGCCCGCCCTTCGGCACCTCCGGCAGCCCTCGCGCCAGCTTCGCCCCCGCCACCGTCACCAGCACTCGCAGCCCCACGCCTCCCAGCGCCTTGCCGAAGCGCTCGGCCACCGCCTCCAACTCCTCCTGCGTCCTCGCTGCTTCCGCCTCCCGGTACAGCATCAGGCAGGCCAGCCCCACGTTGTAGAGCTCCGCGGCGCTGTACGTCAGCAGCAGCGCCAGGGTCACTGCTCCCGCCAGCGCCTTGGAGAACACGGGCTCGGGTGCCGCCCAGGCCAGCGCATACAGGGCCAGGGACGTGCCCACGGACAGCAGCACGGCGGGCGAGCTGAAGAGTTGCACGGCGGCCTCGCGCACGCCCTCGCCCATGTAGCGCGGCGAGAGTTTCAGCGCCTGGAACCACCGGGCACTCTCCAGCGAGCCGGGCAGCTCCACCAGGGCCGCACCCAACAGCGCCTCGTACTCCTCGCGCACCCGCCTCTCCAGTAGTGCCGAGGGCCGCAGGTCTGGCAGGGGTGGAAGGCCGGCCCTCGCCCGCGTGTGGGCCTCCGGCAGCAGCGTCAGTCCAGGCCTCGCGGGTGTCTGCTGGAATTCCTCCTCCAGCGCCGCCACCACCTCCCGGGCCTGCGCCACCGTCCACAGCGCCAGTGCCGGGTGGGGCTTCACCCTCTGGAAGCGCAGCCGCAGCCCTTGCCCCTCCTCCCCCTGGTAGCCGCGCACCTCCACCGGCTCCAGCACCGGCAGCGCTTGCTGGGCTCCCGCGGGTGCGGCCCCGAGCGACAGTGCCACCCACATCAACAGAGACAGGGCGTGAGTGACTCTTGGTTTCATGTCCGGCTCCTTCCGCCCTTGGGAGTCCAGGGGCTGGATGGGGGCTCTGACCATACTGGAACGCCGCCAGGCGGGAGATGCGCTACAAGAGAAGGGACGAGGAGGTGCTCATGGCGGGCAGCCGGTTCTTCAAGGGGTGGTTGGGGCCGTTCAAGCTCATCCGGCGGTACACGACGCGCCAGCCGGAGCCGGAGAGCCGCGAGCTGGGCCGCGTCTACGAGGCGCGCAACGTGCTCACGGACAAACCGGCCCTGGTGCTCATCCCGAGCGAGCGCGCGCCCGTGGAGCCCCAGGAGGAATGGCGAGTGCGCCTGCGCTCCCAGGCCGAGCCGCCCTACGTCGCGCTGGAGGTGGAGGAGGCTCCGGCTTCGGGAAGGCTGTCGCAGTTGCGCGGGGCGCTCGAGTTGCTCGGAGCCGCCGTCGAGCGGCTGGGGAACGGGGAAGAGGCGCGGGTCCACCTCACGCGCCCGCCCATGGGGCCGCTGGAGGCGCTGCGGCACCGGGCAGGGCGCGCCTGGAGGTGGACGCGCGCCAGCCGCGGGCGCACCTTCGCGGTCTGCTTCCTGGTGTACCTGTGCTTGCGCCTGGCCGTCCACCTGGTGGAGATGGAGGTGTATGGGTTCAATTGGGACATGAGCCCTCGGGTCGTGGAGCGGGAGGTGCCCGTGCGGCCCTCGCCCGTGCGCCGTGCGCCCGCGCTGATCAACAAGGCCGCGGTGGGGCAGGGCGCCATCGCCTATCCCCTGCCTGGGAGGCCGTTCGACGACCAGGCCAAGGCCCCCTGCATCCCCAATGAGGGCGAGGTGGAGATCAACGGGGGCTGCTGGGTGGAACTCGCCAAGCGCCCGCCCTGTCACGACAAACAGGCCGAGTACAGGGGCAAGTGCTACATGCCGGTCTCGGCGCGCTCGCGAAACACGCGCGAGCCCCGGTCCTTGCGCCGGTAGAGCCAGCGGCGCGCCTCACCAGTCCGGCTCGCACGTCCAGTCGGACTTCGTGTGGAGGCGGTCACATTTGTAATGAGGCCCGCAGGCCTCGGGGACGGCCGGGTCACAGCTCTTCCTGCAATAATGCATCTGGCAGACGAATCCCTCGGGGCAGGCAGGCGTGTGCTCCTCACCACAACGGATGAGACACGTCCCCCAGGCTTCGCGCGGATGGTCGAAGACATTCCACATGGAACACTTCTGGCTCTCGGGGCAGGGCGTCCGCTGGCAGTTCTGGCCATACACCTGCGCGCAAACCGACACACCTTTCTCGCCGCTGGGCTGGATGCAGTCCTGGCCCTCTGGACACGCACGGCCCTCACACGTGGGCAGGCAGGAAGGCCCATCGAGGCCCTCGCGGCAGAAGAATCCCTCCGGACAGCTTTCAGGCTCTTCCACCCGGCAGGGCCGGCCACACCGGCGGTCCTGGCACAGCAGGCCCCGTTCACATGACGCTTCTCGTGAATCGGACATGTCCAGGCATGGCTCCCCCTCCTTGCGCACGCCCACCAGCGTGCACTGGCGCAGGCGGGGACCTCCCTTCCGCGTCTCCATCGTGCGGCACACCATGTCTTCCGAGCACTGCTGATCCGTCATGCACCGGCTGTCGGTGCAGTACCTCCACATGGAGCGCGCATTGAAGAAGCACGTGAGCGGCGGCTCGCAGTCCGCGCGGCCCTTGCAAGGGCGCTGGTAGCTCATCAGGCTCTGGCGCTCTCCGGGGGAGAGCATCGGAACGAGCTTCACCTCGGGAGCCGGCCGCAATCCTCCGAGCATGGCCGTATGGATGGCCCAGGCGAGGGGCAGGAGCAGGAAGAGGCCCAGCAAGGGGGCCAGCGCCATGCGCCAACGGCTCATGGGTCGACCTCGAACTGACACGCATGAGGGCATTTCTTGTCCTCCCACAGCTCTGGGGGAACCTCACATCGACTCTTCCACTCCTCCTCGCTCAAGTAGCAGTCATGCCGGTGCATCTCCTCCGCGAGGTCCTTCGCCATGGCCCGGTCGATGGTGCCACCTTCCCGCCATGTCTCTGGACACCCCGTCCCCATCACCATCCACACCGTGGACATGAGCACGCCTCGCCAGCGCATGAATCCTTCTCCTGAGGGCTTTCTACTTCTCTCTTAACGCGGAAGCTCCGTCACGGAGAAGGGTCATTCCTGGCCGTGGAGCGGGCGCTTCTATAGAAAGGGAGCCATGGCGAGCAGGACCATCGAAGAGAGCCGCATCCAGCAACTCAACACGCACGAGCCCAGGACCGGCGACTACATCCTCTACTGGATGCAGCAGAGCCAGCGGGCGGAGTTCAACCCGGCGCTCGAGTACGCCATCCAACGTGCCAACGAGGCGAAGCTGCCGCTGCTCGTGGGCTTCGGCCTCATGGACGGCTACCCCGAGGCCAACGTCCGTCACTACCGCTTCATGTTGGAGGGGCTCCAGGACGCACAGCGCACGCTGGCTCGCCGGAAGATTCCCCTCGTGCTCCAGCGCGGTGCTCCGGACGAGGTGGCGCTGAAGCTCGCGAAGAAGGCCGCGCTCGTGGTGTGTGACCGGGGCTACCTGCGTCACCAGAAGCTGTGGCGCAAGTCCGTGGCGGAGAAGGCCTCCTGCCCGGTGATTCAAGTCGAGGGCGACGTGGTGGTGCCGGTGGAGGCCGCCTCGGGCAAGGCCGAGTACGCCGCGCGCACCCTCCGCCCCAAAATCCACCGCCTCTGGAGCGCGTACCTCGTGGAGCTCTCGCCCACGCCGCTGAAGACGGACTCGCTGGGGCTCGGTGTCAAGGGACTCGATCTGGAGGACCTCGACGCGGTGCTGGCGAAGCTGGACCTGGACCGCACCGTGCCTCCCGTGAGCCACCGCTTCCGGGGCGGCACGAGCGAGGCGAAGCGCCTGCTGCGCAAGTTCCTCACCGAGCACCTCCCCGAGTACGAGGAGAGCCGGCCCCACCCGGAGACGACGCACGTCTCGCACATGAGCAAATACCTCCACTTCGGTCAGGTGAGCCCGGTGGAGGTGGCGCTCGCGGCGCGCGAGTCCAAGGCCGCGGACAACCAGCGCGAGAGCTTCCTCGAGGAGCTCATCGTCCGGCGCGAGCTGGCGCAGAACTTCGCCGAGTACTCGCCCCACTACGACACCTTCGCGTGCGTGCCCGATTGGGCGCGCAAGACATTGGACAAGCACCGTGGCGACGAGCGGCGCCACCCGTACTCGCGCGAGCAACTGGAGCAGGCGCGCACGCACGACCCGTACTGGAACGCCGCCACGCGGGAGATGCGCTACACGGGCTACATGCACAACGCCATGCGCATGTACTGGGGGAAGAAGATATTGGAGTGGAGCAGCACCCCCGAGCACGCCCACGCCACGACGTTGGCCCTCAACAACCGGTACTTCCTGGACGGGCGCGACGCGAACTCCTACGCGAACGTGGGCTGGCTGTTCGGCCTGCACGACCGGCCCTGGGGCGAGCGCGAGATCTTCGGCACCGTGCGCTACATGTCCTCGGGAGGCCTGGAGCGAAAGGCGGACATGGAGGCCTACCTCGAGAAGGTGGACACGCTCGTGGCCGAGGCGAAGGCCGCGGGCGTGCGCTTCGAGGGAGACTGAGCCATCCGGGGCGTCACCCGCGCGCGATGCACGCGGCGGTGCGCACGCCTCCGAGCGCCGTGGCCAGCGTGCTCTGCCCCGGGAACACCGAGTCCCCCACGAGCCACAGCCCGTCCATCACGGGCCTCGGCCCCAGGGTGCGGTAGTGGTACAGCCCGGCCCGCCGGGGCACTCCGCCCACCGCGCCCGCCTCGCGTTGCGTGAAGCGCTCGAAGGTGCGCGGGGACGCCGTCATCTCGTGCTGCAGGTTCTCCATCCACTCGGGTGCTAGGCGCCTCAATCCCTGCCGCATCCGCTCCTGGATCGTGGAGATGATGCGCGCCTGCTCCTCCTCGGGCCGCCCCGTCAGCGAGCGCAGCGGCACGTGGGTGGACACCGTGAGCGTGCGGTGTCCCGGCGGCGCCCGGCCCGTATCCGCTTCGCCGCTGAGCGAGGCGAACAGGTGGTTGCCCTCGACGAAGGGGGCCTGCTCGTTCTGCACCAGCTCCAGGTGGTGCGCACCCGGTGACGCGTCCCCGGGCGCTCGCGCCACGAGGTACAACATCACCGCGCCCCAGCCATCCGCCACCCGTCCGGCCAGCTCCCGCAGGCGTGGGGGCAGTTGCTCGGGCGGGAGGCCCAGCAGCCGCGTCAGCCCCTGGGGCAGCACGTTGGCCACCACGTGGCGCGCGAGCAGCTCGCCCCGGCGCGCCGACACCTTCCACCCTCCTGGCACGGCCTCGAGCGACTTCACCCGGTTGGTGTACAGCACCTCGCCACCCCCCGCGGTCACCGCCCCCGCGAGCGCGCTGGCCAGCCGGCCAATCCCTCCCCGCACGTGCCCGGTGCCTCGCCAGTAGTAGTCCATGGCCGCGAGCGCGAAGGGCGCCTCGGCCTCGGCGGCGGCGCACTGCACGGTAATCTGGCAGAGCGCGTCCAGGTACGTGCGCAGCGGGGTGAAGCGCAGCAGCCCGAGCCGCTCCAGGACGGAGCCCAGGGGCCGCCCCATCCAGCGCACCAGCGGGGTGTACCGCAGGGCTCGCGAGGCATGCCGCAGCAGCGCGCGCACGTCGAGCGGCGGCAGCAGCGAAGGATCATCGAACAGGGGCCACAGCGCCTGGGCCACCTGCTGTTGCAGCGTGAAGAAGCCGCGCACGGCGTCCGCGGGGGCCTCGGGGAAGGCGCACAGCTGCTCAATCAGCCGCTGGCGGTCGCGGTACACCTCCAGCCGCATGGCCGGGGTGCGCAGCTCCACCATCGGATCCAACCAGTCCACCGTCACGTCCAGCCCGAGCTGGCGCACCCACCGCCCGAAGAGCTGCTCCTCGTCGAGCCCGGAGAAGAGGGTGGCGCCCGCCTCGAAGGCGTAGCCATGCCGGCGGAAGGTGCTGGCGCAGCCTCCCGGGTAGTTGAGGGTCTCGCAGAGCGCCACACGGGCGCCCCTCCGGGTGAGCTCCAGGGCCGTGGCCAGTCCGCCGAAGCCGGAGCCCACCACCACTGCGTCGTACCAGGTGTTCGTCATGGGGCCGTGCCGGGGGTCCGGCACCGCGAGACATAACGGCCCGCCCTCCTCCTGGCGAGCCGTTCGACCTGGAGGTGCCCTCAGGGCGCCCCTTCGGCGGGCCGCAGCACGCCCGGGCCAGGTTGCACGCCTGCTTCTCGCAGCACCCGGGCCGCCTCGGTGGCCATGACGCGGTGGCCCTCGACGCTCGGGTGGATGCCGTCCACCTCCAGCCCGTCCAGGAAGAGGTGCACGTTGCCCGGCTGGCGCGTCACCGCCTCGAAGTCGATGACGTCCGGGAAGGTGGCGCGAATCCACGCGTTCAGCTCCAGCCGCTGCTGCTTCACCACCTCGTAGCTGCCGTGGTTGCTCTTCTCCTTGGGCAGGAGCGTCCCCACCCAGAGGCGGCAGAAGGGTTGCAGCCGCGACACGAGCGTGTTCATCCGCGACTTCAGGCCGCCCATGTCCAGTGCGCTCAAATCATTGGTGCCCAGCAGGACGATGCAGTCGGTGATGCCCTGGAGCGAGAGCACCTCGGCGTCCAGGTTCCGCAGCGCGTCGTAGAAGCCCTGGCCCGACACACCGGCGTTGACGATGGGCACGCCCAGCTGCGCCTGGGCCACGGAGGGCCAGGCCTGGCGCGTGTCGTCCTGCTCGTCGATGTAGCCCTCGGTGATGCTGTCCCCCAGGGCCACGAAGGCGCGGGCGGGCGGGCCCTCGACGTCCACCGTGGCCAGTCCCACGGCCCTGTCCCACGGCGTGCCCCCCAGCGGGCCCGTGACGCCCGCGTAGGCGCCCGAGCGCACATAGCTGCCCGGCAGCGCATGGATGGCGCTCACGCCCAGCGCGCCCTGCACCTCGAAGGACACGGCCAGCTCGTCGCGGAACTGCACGGGCAGCGGCACGGGGTCGGACACCACGCGCGTCCTCGCGGCCACGGAGAAGCCCGGCGTGCCGGAGAACGTCACCGCCACCGGCGCCGAGGCCAGCGAGCCATTCGGCCCCGCCAGCGCCACCGTGGCCTTGCGCAGCACCAGGCTCCCATCTCCCGCGCGGAACGCGAGCCGCACCCGCTCTCCGGCCCGGCCCACCGGCACGCGCAGGCGGAACGTCACGCCGCCCGTGCTGTAGGACCAGCGCAGCGCCTGGTGGAAGCCCGGCTGGAACATGGGCGGTGGCGGCCTCGGCTCCTCGGGTGGAGGTGGCGGCTCGACGGGCGTCACCACCACCGGAGGCTCGGGCGGCGGCGTGGGCACGTCATCGGGCACGGGCGTCTCCGTCGCGGGCGCCTCGGACGCGGGCGGCTCCACCTCGCCTCCGGTGGAATCACAGCCCGCCACGAAGAGAACCGCACACGCACATACCAGGACCCGAGTCCGTTCCCGCCAGCCCATTCAACCCCCCCTCGCGGCAGAGGGTGTGCACCGCGCGGGCCGCTGGGGAGCGGGCTTGCGTGCCACTCCGGCCCGCCCACCGCCGCTGCCCACGCTGGAGAGCAGGCGGGCGAGCGGCTCGCCCGGGGGCGGGTTGCACGGCGCGGAAACACGACGGCCCCCGCTCGCAGGGCGCGCGGAGGCCGTGGCTTCAACGGTCTGTCATGTGTCTGTCATTGCGCCGGCAGCGTGCTCACGGCAGGGCGCGGGCGATGAACTTCCACTTGCCGCTGGCCTGGGCGGTGTTGTCCAGCCACGTGGACACGCCGATGAGGCCGGCCATGGTGGCGAGGCTGAAGACGCCCAGCCAGTTGACGAGCCTGGTGGCGCTCTTCACGTCATCCGGCGCGTCATCGGCGGCCTGGCCGCCGGACTCCATGGCGATGCCGTCCTGGAGGGCGCGTTTGGCGAGGAAGCCGCCGCCGATGAGGTTGATGACACCGCTGACGAGCGTGGCGCCCATCAGGAAGTCCTTCACGAGGACCAGCTTGCGCGCGCTGGCGGAGATGGAGCGGCCGGAAATCTTGGAGCGGCCGATGAGCCAGGTGAGGGCGGTGGCGCCCAGGCCCACGGCGTTGATGATGTTGTAGCCGTTCCAGGCCGCGTTGACGATCTTCGCCCGCTCCTGCTTGTCGTTGATGAGCCGGGCCGACGGGTTGAGGGCGACACGGCCGAAGAGCGAACCGCCGAAGCCCGCCGCGAGGCCGAGGTTGTGAAGCACATAAGCGCTGGTCGTGAGAGTCGGTGTCATGGAGACCCCTCCGTGCTGCGTTGTGGTGCGGGGGTGAAACTACGCACGGGCCGTGTAACGGCTCGGTGGCCTCGGTCCCCTGCTCGGTGGGAAGCAGGGCGGGCCTGTAGCTCCTTCCTGGAGTTCCAGGTTTGAGCCGTGCGGTTGCTTCGAATACACGAGCACCCCGGCTTCCTGGCCCGCCGCTCGCCAGGAGACCAGGGCGCGGGGTGCTCGCCTGCCCGCCGCTCAGCCCTCACGCGCGGGCACGGGCACCAGCCGCGGGGCCACCGCCCGGGCCGCGGGCCGCCACAGCAGGTAGACCATGCCGGCCAGCAGGCCCAGCTCCAGCGGCAGCCGCCAGAACTGATTCATGATGGGGAAGCCCCCGAGCACCACCGGGTTGCCCTGGACCTGGCGGATGCCCACCAGCAGCGCCATCATCATGTCCACCGCCAGCGGCAGGGCGCACAGGCGGGTGATGAGCCGCGTCGCGGGCATCCACGCACCGAGGATGAGCCCCAGGCCGAGCACTATCTCCATGGTGATGACCATCGCCGCGTTGAACAGCGGGAAGGGGATGCCGAGCCCGGCGATCAACTGCGCGAAGCCCTCCACGCCCGTGTGCACGTGCAGCCCCGGCGCGCCCACGAGGATGGGCAGCGTGAAGTCGAAGGACTTCATCAGCCCGAAGAGGATGAAGATGACGCCCGTCACGCCGCGCACCTGGTAGCGGCCGGGAGTCTCGGGGACGCGCTCCAGCCAGTAGTCGCGCTTCGGGTGCTCCGCCAGCGTGCGCACCAGGCGCGGGCGCCAGCCCTGGCGGCTCCCGCCGGCGCGGGAGGAGGAGGAGGAGCTCGGGGCAACGGGATTCGTCTGACGCATGGGCGAGTTCATGGGTGTCTGTCTTTGGGCTTGGGGGTTTTACTGATTGGCAGCGGGTGCCGGCTTCATGACGCGCGGTGTGGGAATTCTTGTGCGGGGATTTTGTCTGGCTTTGGCCGCTCAGGCCGCGAGCTCTTCCGCGCGCTCCGTGGCGAGCGGCCGCAAGAGGCTCCTCAGCTCGAGCCGGGCCTGGTGCAGCCAGAAGCCCACCGTCCCCGGCGTGGTGCCGAGCCGCTTCGCGATGTCCTTGTAGCGCATGCCCGCCGTGTGTAGCTCGAAGGCCTCCCGCAGCGGGGAGCGCAGACATGAGATGGCCTGGTGCAACTCCTCCTCGGAGACGCGCTCCCAGGGGTGCCACTGGCGCGGCTCGCGCACGAGCACGGGCGCCTGCAGCAGCTCCAACGTGGGCCCCTCGTGGCTCTCCGTGCGCTGGCGCCGGCAGTGGTCCAGGAAGCGCCGCTGGAGCGTGGTGCACAACCACGCGCGGCGCGTGCCCTCGCTCCAGCCGCGCAACAGCTCGAAGTGCACCAGCGCGCGCTCCAGCGTGTCCTGCATCAGATCCTCGGGCTCCACCCCGCCGTTGCGGCAGAGCTTGTGCGCGAGCCCCCTCAACAAGGCCCTGTGCGGCGCGATGAGATCCGTGAACTCCCGGCTGATTCCAGAGTCGATGCGTGGCATGTGTGGCCTCCTGCCTGGATAGAGGGGGCCACCCCGCGAAAAGCACGCGGGCCGGAAGAATTTCTTCCGGCCCGCTCGGTCACCCGCTCTGTCCGGGCCCTACTGGCCCATGGAGCACACCTGCTCGTGCTCCCACTCCAGGTACGGACCGCGCGGCGGCGGCCCCTGCGGGTACACGCCCGAGTCCGAGAGCGCCCGGTTGACCACCTCTTCAAACTCGCTCAGCTCCGAGCACTTGGAGAGGAACGCCGTCACACCGGGCGCGTGGGGATCCGTCGCGGCGCTGTGCATGATGACGGGCACGTCACACAGCTGCTCGTCCTGCACGAGCCGCTGGCACAACTCCACCCCGCTCATCCGGGGCATCTGCCAGTCCGTCACCACGAGGTCCGGCCGCCGCGCGTGGGCGATCTCCAGCGCCTCCCTTCCATCATGTGCACGCAGCACGCGATGGTCCATCAGCTCCAACACTTCCGTGTAGAGATCGAGGAGCTCGGGTTCGTCATCAACGAGAAGAATGGTGCTCATGATTCGTCCTGTCCTTTCCGCAGGGAGGGGAGAGAGAGAGCGATCCGGGCTTCTCCAGGAAGGGAGCTCCGGTTCCCGCCTCTAACCGGTGGAGTCCACGTCTCCCTGGTGTGATGTGTGTGATTTGGTGCGCGTTGCACGGGATGGCCACTTCTCCCCGAGAAGGGCCCGCCTGCTCCGTTGCTGGACGCGGAGGGGTCCGCCGTCAAGGCCAGCCAGCCGGGCGGGAATGACGGTGGAAAGGCGACGTCTCCCCCTCCCCGCCGGGTGGGCGCGTTGCCCGGCCTTCTGGGCGCCCCTAGTTTTCATCGAGAGGGGCGGGGGGAAGCACCATGGGACGCAATGGCGCGCGGGACGGCCAGGAGCCGGGGGCTCCCCATGGGGAGGACGCCGAGGCCGGACTCGAGGAGGGGCTCGAGGAGGGGCTGGAGCTCGATGGCGACTTCGACTTCGACGACGAGCTGGACTTCGGCGATTCGTTCCTGAACGAGGTGTTGAGCTCCGACGTGCCCACGCCGTTCCGCCGGCTGCTGCCGGGAGACCGGCTGGGAGGCGCGGACGGGCGCCGGTTCGAGATTCTCGAGTCGCTGGGCGAGGGCGCCATGGGCCAGGTCTTCCGGGCCCAGGACGAGGAGCTGCAGCGCGTGGTGGCCCTCAAGTTCCTCTTCCCGCGCGAGGAGCTGGCCGGCATGGGGCTGCGGGAGGCCCGGGCCATCGCGCGGCTGGACCACGAGAACATCGTCCGCATCTTCGACGTGTCGGAGTGGAGCGGGGGGCCCGGCGAGCCCACCGTCCCCTTCCTCGTCATGGAATGTCTCGGGGGCGAGTCGCTCGCGGACCTGGTGCGCCGGGAGCGCAGTCTGCCGCTGACGCGCACGCTGGAAATCATGCGCGACGTGGCCGCGGGCCTGGCGCACGCGCACGAGCATCAAATCGTCCACCGCGACCTCAAGCCGAGCAACGTCTTCATCACCCGCCAGGGCACGGTGAAGCTGCTGGACTTCGGACTGGCGTGGTTGGCGCCCGCGCCGGGCCTGGCCTCCGAGCAGCCGGAGCTGCCCACGGCCGGCACGCCGCCCTACATGGCCCCGGAGCAGTGGCGCGGGGAGAAGGTGGACGCGCGCACCGACATCTGGGCCGCGGGCGTCATGCTGTACGAGCTGCTCACCGGAGAGCTGCCCTATCCTCACCTGATGGTGGGCGAGCTGCGCGCGAAGGTGCTCTCCCTGGAGCCGGTGCCCTCGCCGCGCGAGCGCAACCCGGAGCTGCCCTGGGAGCTGGAGTCGCTGCTGTCCGTGCTGCTGGAGAAGGACCCCGAGAAGCGCCTGCTGCCGGCCGAGGAGCTGCGCGAGGAGCTGCGCGAGCTGGAGGAGAACCTGCGGCCGGGCCGGGCGCCGCAGCGCTCGACGGCCCCGCAGCGCCGGCAGGTGACGCTGCTGCACTGCCATGTGACGGGGCTCAGCGCGCTGGCCGAGGCGCTGGACCCGGAGGACTTCGGCGAGCTGGAGGCGGCCTTCCACCGCTCGGCCTCCGAGGCCATTCAAGGCCATGGGGGCTTCATCACCCTGTGCCTGGGAGACGAGGTGCTGGCGTGCTTCGGCTACCCGGTGGCGAAGGAGGGCGACGCGGAGTGCGCGGTGCGGGCGGGGCTGGAGCTGCCCCCGGTGGTGCTCGCGGCGCTCCAGGCGCGGTTGCCGCCGGGGACGTCCGCGGAGCTGGCGGTGCGGGTGGGCGTCGACACGGACCCGGTGGTGCTGGACGACATCCTCCCGGAGCTTCGGGGGCACACGCCCACCATCCAGGGCGAGGCGCCGCGCATCGCCGCGTGGCTGGCGCGGCAGGCCGGGCCGGGCGAGGTGGTGGTGGGCCCCAGCACCCACAGCCTGGTGCGGCGCGCCTTCGACACCCGGCCGCTCGGTGCCCGGGCCTTCGACGGGCGGCGCACCCTCGAGGTGCACCAGGTGCTGGGCCGCTCGCGCGCGGCCGGCACCCGGTTGCCCACGGGCGAGTTGAGCCCGCTGGTGGGCCGCGAGGAGGAGCTGGGGCAGTTGCTCGCCGCCTGGGCGCGGGCCCGCGAGGGGCATGGCGGCTACGTGCTGCTGTGCGGCGAGGCCGGCATCGGCAAGTCCCGCCTCATCCAGGAGCTGCGCGAGCGGGTGCTGCCGGACAAGCCCATCCTCCTGCGGCTCCAGTGCTGGCACCAGTACAGCACCAGCGCCCTGCACCCCGTCATCGAGATGCTGCAGCGCGTATGGTTGAGCCCGGAGCGCTCGCCCCAGGAGAACCTGCGCGCGGTGGAGCGGCACCTGGAGAAGCGGGGCCTGACGCCCATGCAGGTGCGCTTGCTGGCCTCGCTGGTGTCGCTGCCGGTGCGGGAGGACTCGCCGCACCTGCGCTTCACCCCCCAGCGGCAGAAGGACGAGACGCTGGCGGCCCTGGCCACCCTGTTGATGGAGAACGCGGGCGAGCGTCCGGTGCTGGTGATGGTGGAGGATCTGCACTGGGCGGACCCGTCCACGCTGCAGCTGCTGAGCTTCCTGATTGGCTTCGTGGAGCGGGCGAGCCTGCTCTTCGTCCTCAGTGCCCGCCCCGAGTTCCGCCCGCCCTGGGCCCAGCACGCGGCCTTCCAGCGCATCCCCCTGGAGCGGCTGTCCGCGTCCCGCACCGAGCAGCTGGTGAGGGAGGTGACGCGGGGCCAGGAGCTGCCCGCGGACGTGGTGGCGCAGCTGGTGGAGCGCACGGACGGCATTCCGCTCTTCGTGGAGGAGATGACGCGGGTGATGTTGGAGGGCGGGGCGTCGGCCTCCATCCCCGTCACCCTGCAGGAGCTGTTGCTGGCCCGGCTGGACTCGCTGCCGCGCCGGCAGAAGCAGCTGGCGCAGCTGTGCGCGGTGGTGGGGCGCAGCTTCTCCTCGGCGCTGCTCGCGCAGTTGACGGGGCTCCGGGGCACGGTGCTGCGCAGGGACCTGGCGGGGTTGATGGCCGCGGGGCTGCTCCAGGCGCGGGACGACGAGTCCGAGCCCGGCTACCAGTTCCGCCACGCCCTCATCCAGGAGGCCGCCTACCAGTCGCTGCCCCGGAGCGCGCGGCGGCAGTACCACCAGCGCATCGCCCAATCCCTGAGCACGCACTTCCCCGCGGTGGCGGAGACGCGGCCGGAGCTGCTGGCCCACCACTACACCGAGGCCGGGGAGCTGAAGCTGGCCATCCACTACTGGAAGCTGGCGGGGATGCGGGCGAGCCAGCGCTCGGCGAACGAGGAAGCGGTGAGCCACCTGTCGCAGGCGTTGAAGCTGCTGCGCAACCTGCCGGATGCCCCGGTGCTGACGCGCGACGAGCTGCAACTGCTCATCGCCCTGGGCATGCCGCTGGTGCAGGTGCAGGGCTACCGCTCGCCCGAGGTGGAGCGCACGTACACACGGGTGCAGGCCCTCTTCCGCGAGGTGGGCGAGGAGCTGCCCCGCCTGGAGCTGAGCTTCTGGGGCTCCTTCGCGTACTACTTCGCGCGGGGCAAGTCGCACGACTCGCACGAGGTGGCCGAGCTGCTGGTGAAGCTGGGCGAGCGCCAGCACAAGCCGGAGCTGCTCGCCATGGGGCACCGGATGATGGCCACGGACCTGTTCACCTGGGGGCAGGTGGACACCGCGCTGAAGCACCTGGAGCAGGCGTTGGCGGTGCCGGAGGTGAGCCTCGAGCAGCACCGGGCGCTCGCCATCCGGCAGTGGGTGAACCCGCGCGTGGGCGCACTGGCGTACGCGACGCTGCCGCTCTCGGTGTCCGGACAGGAGGAGCGGGCCGAGCGCTTCACCCGCGAGGCGCTGGAGCTGGCGGGCCGCATCGGCCACCCGCACACGACGGCGCTCGCGCTGACGTACTGCGCCATCGGCAGCCAGTTGCGGTGGGATGCGCGCACGACGCTGGGCCTGGTCGAGCAATGCATTCCGCTCGCGCGCGAGCACCGCTTCCTCTTGTGGTACCTGTGGCCCGCGGCGATGCGGGGGTGGGCCCTGGCCGAGCTGGGACGGCCGCAGGAGGGGTTGGTGCAGATGCGGCAGGTGCTGGAGGGGTGGCAGCGCTCGGGCATCGTCGCGGGGATGCACCACAACCTGGGGATGCTGGCCCACATCCACTTGAGGCTGGGACAGGCGCAGGAGGGACTGGCCGCGGTGGACGAGGCGCTCACGTGGCCGGCGGTGACGGAGGAGTATTCGTACCTGCCGGAGCTGCACCGCGTCCGGGGCGAGCTGCTGCGGCTGGCGGGCCGCGAGGACGAGGCGCGTGCGGCGTTCCTCGAGGCCATCCGCTTCGCGCGGGAGCACGGGATGCGGGTCTATGAGCAACGGGCCCAGGCGAGTCTGCGCCGCCTGGGAGGACAGGAAGCGCCCCACCCGCCGCATCCGTGAGGGAGGCGAGGTGCGGGCTGGCCGGCGGAGCGCACCTGTGCTCCGCTCGGGGCCATGAGCGCTTCCTACCGACGTGCCCTGGATGCCCCGGAAGGGGAGCTGGTGGTCCTCCGCCGCCGCATCATCCAACCGTTCCACAAGAGCGACGCGGATCCGCTGCACCGGATGTTCAACGTCGTCCAGCCGGACAGCTACGTGCGGCCGCACCGGCACCTGGAGCCGCCCAAGGCCGAGGCGTGGATATTGTTGCGCGGGGCGCTGGCCTTCTTCACCTTCGAGGACGATGGGCGCGTGCGCGACTGTCTGTCATTGGAGGCGGGGGGCGAGCACTTCGGGGTGGACCTCGCTCCGGGCATCTTCCACGGGCTGGTGGCCCTGGCGCCGGACACCGTCATCTACGAGGTGAAGAACGGGCCGTACGCACCGGCCCATGACAAGGCTTTCGCGCCCTGGGCGCCCGCGGAGGGCACACCGGAGGCCCCGGCCTACCTCGAGTCCCTGCGCGAGGAGTTCCGGCGGAGGTACCCGGAGCGCCGGTGAACGGGGCGGAGCTCCGCTGCTCAGGCTTCCTCATCGGGCAGGAGTGTGAGCAGCAACTCGTCGTCGGGGCCGAGCGGGCGCCAACCGGCCGGAGGCGGCGTGGCGAGGAGCGCTGTCCTGACCTGTCTGGCGCGCTCCTTGTGGTTTTCCGGAGTGTAGGCAATCCACGAGCCGAGCGCTTCGGCAACCTTGAATCGGTTCGCGTCGTCCAGCACGGACGGCCAGCCGTCAGGGACGCTCTGGGACCACAGGCGTGTGAATACATCGCGCACAAAACGCGTGAGCTGTTTGCGCCGCTCCGCCTCGGCGAGCAGCCCGTTCAATACTTGCACACCCGCGACATCATCCTTGCCGAGTTCCTCAGCCAGCAAGTGTAGCGGGACAGCAGGGCGTGCATCCGCGAAGGCGGTGAGCGAATCGTAGCCGCGCTCGCGGACCCGCTCATACAGGCGTACCTTCCAGTTGCCCTGCCAGGACTGCCCGTCGCTCATCGCCCCCTCCACGGGAGGAACTTCATGGGGATGTCGTAGTCCTTCATTCGCTTCGCGACTGTTCCCAGAATCTCATGTTGCGTCAACATCCGGCCGGCCGTCGTCTCGGCTTCGAGCAGTGTCTCCATGATCATCCGGTTCCATTCACCAGGCCATAGGCGCCCCAGCTTCCAGTTCCCACCGCCGTGGATGGCTTGATGGTGTGCCTGCTCCAGCTTGACGCAAAACTGGTCGATGCTCATCTCGCCGGTGAAGCCGCGCTTCTCGAACCACTCTCGGAACTCCTTGGGCAGGACGTGGTGTCGCGGTGGCTCGGCCATGCCTGCCCCCGTTCTACCCGTCACCCGCATGCCCCGTACTTCGGGGCTGTCGCCCAGCGCCTCGCGCACGCCGCGCGGTAGCTCGTCGTGTGCTTCGGCCATCAATACCTGGCCGGCCTGAATCCGCACCGCCGCGCTCACGGTTGGCAGCGAGAGGACACCCGCCCGCACCAGCCGCCGCATCATCTCCACCCACTCGGCGGAGACGACGATGCGTGTGCCCATCATCACCCCGTCGCCGCCCATCACCATGCCCACTCCCAGGGTCACGGGGACCGACGGTCCCAGCCGAGGCAGCGAGAACTTCATCGCCGACACCATGGTCACCATCTCCATGAGCTGCGCCAGCGCCATCACCTTCTGGATATTCCGCAGCCCCGAGTGGAGGCGCTGCGCCGTCACGTTGAATTCGCCGGACAGGTGGCCCATCAGCGCGGGCAGGTCCTGCGCCGCTGCATCCACCTGCCCTGGCTCTTGCGAGGCCAGTGCGGTCATGGCCGGTTCCACCATCTTCTGCCAGCGGTCCATCTCCACGAACAGCGTCTCCAACGAGTTGTAGCCGTGCTTGAAGGCCACATCGAGCAGGTGGAGGACGTCCACCCAGGCCGCCAGCAGCAGCGAGCCCAACATGGCGGCCTCGAGCCGTGGGCCCGCCATGCGCAGCAGTGCCAGCTGCATCTCCTCCTCTTCGACCTCCGAGGCCGTGTGGGCCAGCCGGGTGGCGGTGGCGAGCTCGGTTTCCATCCACCGCAGCTGGCGCTGGCCGTACTCCACATGGGGCAGGAAGAGGCCCGCCCCCTTTCCCGCGATGCCCCAGTGGCTCTTCTCCAGCCTGGAGAGCTCACTGGAGAGGTGGCGGAGGGTGCCGGCCACTTCGCCCAGTGCACCGCGAAACGCCAGGTGGGCCGCGAGGGCGTTGGCCTCTGCGGTCTCCTCCGCACGGCCAGGGCCCACCGCCACGCTCGCGCCTTGCTGATGGTTCCCGGCCCATGAAGGCGCGTCGGCCTCGCCGTGCGCGTAGCGTAGGTTCATCCCTCTGCCGGGCAGTGGTGTCAGCGAGGCGCAGCCGGTGGACAGCAGGAGCAGCAGCGACAGCACCGTCACCTTCGAGCGCGACGTCATCAGGGCCTCCCATGGAGGCCCGCCACTCTAGCGAGGTCAGCCCGCGTCGAACTCCACCACCAGCCGGTCCGGGAAGGGGCCCTCGAATCGCATCCGTCCCTCGCCGCCCGGCGCGCGCCGCAGGTTGCGCAGCCGCAGCAGGCACCCGAGCACCTCGGGCAGGACGATGTGATTGAGGCGCTCCCCGTAGCAGGTGTGCTGGCCCCGGCCGAAGTGCATGTAGCCCTGGGGCGGTCGCTCCACCCGGAACTCGTCCGGGTGCTGCATCACCTCCGGATCGAACATCGCCGAAATCGTCGAGGCGATGACGAGCGTGCCCTTCGGAATCCGCATCTCCCTGTCCGTGCCCCTCGCGAGCACGTAGTCCTCGTGGCACGTGCGCAGCAGGATGGGGTTGTGCGGGTCGAACCGCAGCGCCTCGAAGGCATGGGCCGCCACCCGTGCCGTGTCCCCCGCCCGGGCCGCGCTCCCGGCCTCTCCCAGTGCCTCGGGACGCTCCAGCAGCTCGTTGACGAGCTGGGTCAGCGCCTTGGAGCTGGTATCCACCGCGCCGACGATGATGCCGCCCACGTTGCGCCTCACCGCGTCGTCGTCCAGGCGCGTGGCCTCGTCCTCCTGCATGCGCAGCAGCCGCGTGAGGAAGTCGTCACGGCCCTCGGTGGCCAGCCCGGCCTTCCGCTGGGCGATGAGGCCCTCCATGTATGTCTTCAGCTCCGCGCTGGCCGCCTTCGCCCGCGCCGTGACGTCCGCGTCGTTGCCCGGGTTGAGGAAGATGTCCCAGAAGATGATGCGCATCCACCGCTTCATCGTCTCCACATCCGGCCCCGGCACACCGAAGAAGCGGTCCACCATCCCCACCGCCACCGGGCGCACGAGCCCGTTCACCACGTCCAGCCTCCCCGTGGGACGCGCCTGGGCGATGAGCTGCCCTGCATGCTCGCGCACCATGCTCCGGATGCGCTCCAGGTCCTCCGGACGCACGGCCCTCCGGGAGAGCGAGGCCTCCCGCTGGTACTGGGGCGTGTTCTCCATGCCCAGGAAGAAGGCCCCCGTGGTGCGCTCCATGCGCTCGGCGTAGATCTCCGTGACCCCGAAGACCGCGTCTGTCTTCAGCACCTCGTTCACGTCCTCGGCCCGCGTCACCAGCGCCCGCTTGCCCAGCATGAGGTTGGGGTGGTGTCTGCGCAGGAATCCAAACACCGCCCGCTGCGTGTCCGCGCCGGTGAGCCACCGGACGAATCGGGAGCTCATCGCGCGCGCTCCGAGCCCAGGTACCGCAGTGCCTTGATGCCAGGCATGAAGAAGTAGTCGCCGCCCCGCATGTGCACGAACCGCGGCAGGCCGGAGATGCGCTGGCGCACCGGGAAGCCGGGGACCACGGCGGTGTAGTTCTTCGGATCATCCCCCGGGTACTCGGGATCGTAGTTGTCTCCGGCGATGGGATCCTTGCTGTCGTACAGGTCGTTGAACTTGGGGTTGTTCATCCACGTCTGCTGGATGAACTCGAACTGGCGCCCGAGGTTGGTGTTGAGCGCCACGAACATCAGCCCCTGCTCCTGTTCTCCACCGGGCAGCGCGTCGCGATAGGGCCGGCCCCGGCGGATGATGAGGTGGCGGGCCGTCAGCTGGATGGACTTCTGGGGATCCTCGACGAGCGTGTCCCGGGGATTCGCGCGGCGCACGTGCGAGCTGAGGGGACACTTCGTCCCATACGGGTCCTCCCGGAACTCGAAGTGGTTGTTGCGCGTGGCGTCCCCGCCCAGCTTCGGATCGTCCTTCATCGGGCACAGCGCCAGCGGCGCGCCACTCTTCCACCTACCCATCAGCTTCGCGGCCAGCAACTCCTTGCTCGCCTCGTTCTCCTCCACGCTCCTGCCCGGGACGCGGCTGTTCTCCTCGACGAACTTCCAGAAGCCCTTCACGTCCTGGCGCAGCTTGCGGATGACCAGGTAGGTGCCGTTGCGTCCCAGGTCCTTGGGCCGGGGCTCTCCGGGCACCCTCTGCGAGCGGGGCACCTCGGGCAGCAGGTCGCGGGGATCCTGAGCGCGCGGCACCCGGGGCGAGAAGGGGTACTGGCCGTACGCGTTCGGGTAGCCGAGGATGAACTCCCCCGCGTTGACGGGCAGGCCGAGCGCATCCGCCGTGCGCGTGGTGGGCACGCCCTTGATGTAGGGGAACGAGATGCCGTCCCGGAAGCCGAACGGCTCCGTGTCTCCCTGGCGCATGTCGGCGTCCTGGAGGAACACCTCCTCCAGGGCGTCCTGGTAGCGCTCGCGGTGCGAGGCGTGGAAGACATCCAGGTCCGCGTCGTCCCGGCCGAACAGCACCAGCACCACGTGGGGCGCCGTCGCGTCCGTGCCGCCGAACTGCCACTTCTCCGGCGCGCTCCCGCCCAGGTCGCCCAGGATGCGCGCGCGGCGCCGGTCCCTCATCCCCTCGCGGAACTCCTGCAGGAAGGTGGTCATCACCTCCGAGGGCACGCCCAGGTGCTCCAGTCCCGAGGCCGTGAAGGCCACCTGGAGCGCGTGCTTGCCCTTGGTCTCCGAGAGCCCGGGATGCCGCTTGCCGCTCGCGGTGCTGACCTCCTTGCGCTCCACCAGCGTGCGCAGCCACGCCCGTGCGCGCGCGCCGTCCTTCACCCGGAGGAACACATACCGCGAGTACTTCAGGTGCCCGTGTCCGAAGAAGACGAGCCCTTGAATGTCCTCGAACTCGAGTGTCTCGCCCGGCACCGCCGCCGTGTGGGAACCGGATGTCACAGTTTGAGCAGCCATTGCTCCGCCTCCTGGGATTTGAGCTGGGCCTTGAGCTGCGCGCACACCGCCACGTTCTGCAGGATGTTGCGGACGCTCTCGTCGGGGTGGGCGCTGAACCAGACCTGGGTGTAGAGCTGGTGGTCGCGCGTCCACTGCTTGAACTCCTCTTCGTGGGTGGCGCCCTGGCCGAAGAGCAGCCGGGTCTTCGGATAGCCGCGCGTGTTGCTCCACACGCCGGTGAGCCCCACGGCCGCCCGGTCGATGAAGTCCCCCAGGTAGCGCTCCCAGCTCCCGTCGTAGTTGCTGAAGAAGAGCAGGCGCCGGCCCCCGTCGATGATGACCCAGCGCGCGAAGTGGATGCTGGGGATGCCGCCCAGGTTTCCGCGGTTGTAGTAGTGGCGTGCCAGGAAATCGATTCCCCCCAGCACCGCGCGCAGCGTGCGCTGGCGGAACCAGCCCGGGCGCACCTCCACCAGGTGGGTGAGCTGGTTCTGGACCATGTAGTCCTCCTGCCCCTCCACGCGCGGGTCCACCACGTCCTCCATCTTGGGCTCCGCCTCGTCCCGGGACTCCTTCCACATCAGCAGCAGGGTCGCCGGCACGAGCACGGGCAACAGCAGCAGGCCCACGGGAATGCCCACCGCCAGCTGCACGCGGCGCGAGTCCATGAGGCGCCCGACGAACCGGTCCAACAGGCTCGGCTTGGGCGCGGGGTCGCGCTCCAGCTTCAGCCCGGGCACGGTGGCCAGGTACTTCTGGATCTCCTGGCAGAGCTGCTCCGGCTGCAGGCCGCGGAGGGTGGCCGCCCGCTTCGGGTCGTCGAGGAAGTCCTGGATGGCCCGCCGCGCCCGGGTGTTCTCCCGCACGTCCTGGACGCCGTGGTTCGGATAGCCCCGGTAGAAGGCGGCGCAGGGGAGCTGGTGGTTCTTCAGGAAGCGCTTGAAGGACTCGACGCTGCCCGCCACGTCCGCGGGACAGCCCGCGCAGTAGCCGTAGATGCGCGCCAGCACCGGCCCGCCCACCCGGATGAGCTCCTCCAGGTGCGCGTCCAGCGGACCGTCGTAATTGCTCTCGAAGGCGAGCTGCGGCGGGTAGTGGCGCTCTCCCTCGTTGTCCGCGGGCAGGATGACCCAGCGCAGGAAGTGCACCGTGGTGAGCCGGGCGAAGCCGATGTGGCGGCCCGTCTTGTTGTCGATGTCCTCGCCGATCTCACTCAGCAGGGCGTCGAGCTCCTTCTCCTTGTCGGGCTGGATGGGGGTAACGACAGTCAAGGCATTGCTGGACATGGATACGCTCCAGGGCGGATGGAGGCTCACGCGGCCGAATGTGACGCGGCGTAGCGCTCCAGGTAGGCCCGCGTGGCCTGCTCGCCCTGTTGCATGAGGGCCAGCTTCTGCTCGCGGGTGATGCCGAACTCCGTGGGCTTGAGGCCCAGGTCGTTGATGCGGATGCTCCGCGCCAGGTTGGCGGGGCTGTTCATCAAATCAATCTCCTGCGAGCTGAGCAGCGAGGCGAAGAACGACCCGGCGAAGTCGTGCAGGGTGTGGATGGGGTCCGGCTTCGGCTGATCGAACGTGTCCAGGAAGAGGCCGAGCGTCCGCGCGTCGTAGCCCTCCGGCCCATCGAAGAGGTCGATGGGGTAGTTCCACATCACGCCGCCATCGACGTAGACCTCGCCCTGGAACTCGCGGCTGGCGAAGAAGAAGGGAATGGACATGGAGATGCGGACTGCGTCCGCGACGGCCATGTCCTGGCTGCGCTCGTCGGGGAAGACGCGCACGTTGCGTGCCGACAGGCTGGTGCCCACCACGTGCAGGGGTTTGAAGCCGCGCTCGCGCAGCTGGGCGAAGGTGATGCGCCCATCCCCCGTCTTCCGGGCGATGACCTCCTCCATTCTCGCGAGGAAGTAGTCCCCCGGGTTCCACCCATGGCGGTTGAGCACACGCGCGGGCCCGGTGAGCCAGTTGCCATCGCGGATGCGGGCGAAGTCCAGCGCCAGCATCTCCTGGCGGATTTCCTCCGGGGTGAAGCCCAGGCTCACCTGGGTGGCGATGATGGAGCCGGAAGATGTGCCCGCCACCTGCTCCACCTGCCGGAAGACGCCGGAGTCCTCCAGGGCGAGCAGCGCGCCCGCGTAGGCGCAATTGCGGACCCCGGCCCCCTCGAAGACGAGATTCTTGAATGGAAATGTCACGCCCATAGCCCTCGTGCCACAGCGGATTCCCGCGGGTAGAAGGCCCTCGCCGCCGGTGTGACGCAGGGGGGCTCCTGCCCTGGGGGGCCCCTTGCGGTGCTTCGCCTGGATGCCCAGGGAGCGGAGAGGGGAGCGGCGTCACTTCGCCGCATCACGAACGCGGCGCCGTTGCTCCGCCTCCACAGGTACGTCGAAGGAACGAGCCGGGTACCAGCCCTGGACAGAGCACCTGCCCTCCTGGCCCGTTGCATTGCCCGGTGACCATGGGACCCGTAACTTCATCCAGCAAGGCCTTGCATCGCGAGGGCCCGTCGACCGGGGAGCAGCGAATGCGTGAGGAGTCCGGTCACAACCCCAGGGACGGCCACCCGCGCTCGGCGGGGGGAGCGCTCTCCGATGGCTCGGACTTCGGCGACTCCTTCCTCAAGGAGGTGGCGCAGGAGCCGCTTCCGTTCCGCAAGCCCGCTCCCGGCGAGCGCCTGGGCGGTTCGGACGGCCGCCGCTTCGAGGTCGTCTCGGAGCTGGGTGGGGGGGCCATGGGGCTGGTGTTCCGCGCCCGGGACGAGGAATTGCAGCGCGAGGTGGCCCTCAAGTTCATCCTCCCGCGCGCGGGCCGGGGCGGGCAGTGGCTCATCTCCATGCTGCGCCAGGAGGCGCGGGCCATCGCGCAGCTGGACCACGAGAACATCGTCCGCATCTTCGACGTGGCCGAGTGGGTGGGCGCGCCCTGGGAGCCGCGCATTCCCTTCCTCGTCATGGAGTGTCTGGAGGGCGAGTCGCTCGGCGTGCTGCTCCAGCGCGAGCACCGGCTGAGCGTGCGGCAGGCGGTGGAGATCATGGGCGCGGTGGCCGCGGGGCTGGCGCACGCGCACGGCCGCCACATCGTCCACCGCGACCTCAAGCCCAGCAACGTCTTCCTCACGCGCCAGGGCACGGTGAAGCTGCTCGACTTCGGCCTCGCGTGGCTGACGTCCACCAGCAACTCGCCGCTGCCCTTCCTGCCCACCGCGGGCACGCCTCCCTATATGTCCCCGGAGCAGTGGCGCGGTGGGGCGCAGGACGAGCGCACGGACCTCTGGTCCGCCGGCGTCGTGCTGTACGAGATGCTCACCGGCGAGCTGCCCTATCCGAGCGCCACGCTCGAGGAGTTGCGCGACCAGGTGGTGTCTTCCGAGCCCGCGCCCCACGTCCGCGCCCGGCGTCCGGACGTGCCGGAGGAGGTGGATGCGCTGGTGGCCGCCGCCCTGGCCAAGGCGCCCCCGGAGCGCCCGCGCTCCGCCGCCGTGCTGCGCGACCGCCTGCGCGGGTTGGAGGAGCGCCTGGGGCCGTGGCGCGAGGAGCCGCGCTCGCTGGTCCCCCAGCGCCGGCAGGTGACCCTGGTGTCCTGCCGGCTCGCCCGCTCGGGAGAGCAGGCGGGCGAGCTGGACCCCGAGGACTTCAGCGAGCTGGAGGCCAGCTTCCAGAAGAGCTGCTCGGAGGTCATCCAGCGGTACGGTGGCTCCATCACCACCTGCGTGGGAGACGAGGTGCTGGCCTGCTTCGGCTACCCGGTGGCGCGGGAGGAGGACTCGGAGCGCGCGGTGCTCGCCGGCATGCGTCTGGCCGCCTCGCTGCCGGTGCGGGTGGGCATCCATACCGAGACGGTGGTGTTCGACGACAGCCTTCCGGAGCTGCGCGGGCGCACGCCCACCATCCAGGGCGAGGCCCCGCGCATCGCCTCGTGGCTGGCGCGCCGGTCCGGCTCCGGCACGGTGGTGCTCAGCCACGCCACGCACACCCTGGTGCAGCCGGCCTTCGAGTCCGAGGCGCTCGGCGCGCGCACCTTCGAGGGCGTGTCCGGGGAGCGCCACGTGGAGGCCTGGCGCGTGACGCGCGCGCGCAAGGCGGTGTTCCGCTTCGATCGCGCGCTGGCCACCGGTCCGCTCTCGCCCCTGGTGGGCCGGGAGGACGAGCTGCGCCAGTTGCTCGGCGCCTGGGAGCGGGCAGTGGAGGGCCGGGGCTCCTTCGTGCTCGTCGCGGGTGAGGCCGGCATCGGCAAGTCGCGGCTCATCCAGGAGCTCCGCCTCCGGGTGCCCGCCGCCACGCGCATCCGCCTGCGCTGCCAGTGCTGGAGCCAGTTCTCCAACAGCGCCTTCCACCCGCTCATCGAGATGTTGCAGCACCTCTTCCGCCTGGACGCGGAGGGCTCGCCTGGCGACAACCTGGCCCGGCTGGAGGCGCACCTGGGGACGTTCGGCCTGGAGCCGGAGCGCATGGCCCTCATCGCCGCCTTCCTCTCGCTGCCGGTGAAGGAGAACCTGCCCATCCTCCAGCTGTCGCCGGAGCATCAGAAGGAGCGCACCTTCGAGGCCCTGACGGAGCTGCTCTCGCGCATGGCCCGGTCGCGCCCGGTGCTCGCCGTGGTGGAGGATCTCCACTGGGCGGATCCCTCCACGCTGGAGCTGCTCGACTACCTGCTGGGCCGGGTGGAGAAGGCGCGCGTCCTGCTCCTGCTGAGCGCCCGTCCGGGCTTCCGGCACACCTGGCCCGTCGCGGGCCCGCTGCTCCGGGTGGAATTGGAGCGGCTGCCGGCGCCGCTCACCGCCACGCTGGTGCAGGCGGCGGCCGGGGAGCGGGCGCTGCCGCGGGAGACGGTGCTGCAGCTCGTGGAGAAGACGGACGGCATTCCCCTCTTCGTGGAGGAGATGACGCGCATGGTGGCCGGAGGCGGCGTCCTGCCCTCCATCCCCATCACCCTGCACGAGTTGTTGCTGGCGCGGCTGGACATGCTGCCGCCGGGACAGAAGGCGCTGGCCCAGCTGTGCGCGGTGGTGGGGCGCGTCTTCTCGCATGCGTTGATGGCCACGCTCACCCGGCGGGACGCCGCCTCGCTGCGCGCGGACCTGGAGGAGCTGGTGGCCTCGGGTCTGCTCCAGCACGAGGCCGAGGAGGACGGGCCCGGCTACCAGTTCCGCCACGCGCTCATCCAGGACGCGGCCTACCAGTCGCTGCTGCGCGGCACCCGGCGGCAGCACCACCGGCGCATCGCCCAGGCGCTGCTGGAGCGCTTCCCCGAGGTGGTGGAGACACAGCCCGAGGTGCTCGCCCACCACTACACCGAGGCGGGCAACCACGACCTGGCCATTCCGTATTGGATGAAGGCCGGCCTCCGCGCCAGCCTGCGCTCGGCCAACCTGGAGGCGGTGAGCCACCTGCGGCACGGGTTGAAGCTGCTGGGGGCCCAGCCCGATGCCGGCCAGCGCATTCCACAGGAGCTGCAGCTGCTCATCGCCCTGGGCATGGCCCTGTCGCAGGTGCAGGGCTACCGCTCGCCCGAGGTGAAGCGCACGTATGCCCGGGTCGGCGAGCTCTTCCCCCTGGTGGGGGACGCGCTGCCGGACCTGGAGCTGCCCTACTGGGGGCCCTTCGCCTACTACTTCGCCCGTGCCGAGTACCGGCTGTCGCACCAGTTGGCCGAGCAGCTGGTGGATCTCGGCTCACGCAAGCGCAACCCGGAGCTGCTCACCCTGGGCTACCGGATGATGGCCGCCGACTTCTTCGCCTGGGGCCAGCTGCACACCGCGCGCGAGTACGTGGAGCGGGCGCTGGCGTGCTCGGACTTCACCCTGGAGCAGCACCGGGTGCTGGCCGAGAAGCACTGGGTGGACCCCACGGCGGTGGCGCTCATCCACGCCGCCCTCATCCACGCGGTGCTCGGCCAGCCGGAGCGCTCGCTCCAGTACCGCCGCGAGGCGCTGGAGCTGGCCGGGCGCATCGGCCACGCGAACACCCGGGCCTATACGATGCTCTACGCCGCCCTGTCCTGCCAGGTGCGCGGGGACGCGCGCGGCACGCTCGCGTTGGCCGAGGAGTGCCATGCCCTCGCGCGCGAGCACTGGTTGCGGTTGTTCATCGAGTGGTCCGGCCTGCTGCGCGGCTGGGCGTGGGCCCGGCTGGGGCAGCCCGGCAAGGGGTTGGAGCAGATGCGCGAGTTCCTCGGCCGGTGGCGGATGACGGGCCTGCGCGCGGGCATGCCGCACAACCTCGGGTTGTTGGCCGAAGTGCACCTGGGCCTGGGCGAGTCCCGCGAGGCCTTGGTCGCGGTGCACGAGGGGCTGCGGTGGGTGGAGGCGGTGGGCGAGCGCTCCTACGAGGCGGAGTTGCACCGGATGGGTGCCCGGGCCCACGGGGCGCTGGGCCACGCGCGGGAGGCCCACGCCAGCCTGCTCGAGGCGGTGCGCATCGCGCGCGAGCAGGGGGCGGGGGAGTTCGAGCGGCATGCGCTGCGGGCGCTCGAGCGGCCGCCGGGTCCGGGCGCGGAGCTTCCGGGGCTGGTGTGAGGGGGAGTGTTGGATAACGAGAGGCAGCGAGGGAGAGCCACCATGCAGTTGGAAGAGCGCGAGAAGCTGGAGCAGGACATCCAGGGACTGTGCAAGCGGGGAGACCTGGCCGGGGCCGTGGAGCGGGCGCTGGAGGGGTATGGGCAGGAGATCATGCGGTTGATGGCCTCCGTGCTGCATGACTACGAGCGGAGCCGCGATGCCTTCAGCCTCTTCAGCGAGAACCTCCTGCGCGGGCTCTCGGGCTTCCGTTGGGAGAGCTCCTTCCGGACGTGGGCCTACCGGCTGGCCCGCAACGCCTGTTACCAGGTGATGCACGCGCCGGCCGGGCGGGAGCAGCCGGTGACCATGTCCAAGCTGCCGGACGCGGAGATCAAGCCGCGCTCGGAGACGCGGCCCTGGCAGCGCACCTCGGTGAAGGAGCGGTTCCGCGCGCTGCGCGAGAGCCTGGAGCCCCAGGAGCGCATGTTGTTGCTCCTGCGGGTGGACCAGCGCCTGTCGTGGGAGGAGGTGGCGCGCGTCATGTCCGAGGGCGAGGAGCCCCTGACGGACTCGGCGCTCAAGCGCAAGGCGGCGGCGTTGCGCCAGCAATTCCAGCGCATCAAGACGCACCTGCGCTCGCTCGCCCAGGAGGAGGGGCTCATCGCCGAGGAGGACTCCTCGACGCACGCGTAGGCTCAGCCGCGCTTGAGCAGCTTGAAGGCCACGTGACGGCCCTGGCCTCCCTTCATGGCCAGGTGGATCCACAGGACGGCCAGGCTCTCCAGCAGCGCGGCGTTGCGCAGCGGGCCCGCGTCCACCGGCGTGAAGCCCGCCTTCGTGGCGATGGCCGACACCAGCGCCTTGGCCTCCGCGTCGTCCCCGGCGAGCTGCACGTCCACGGACGTGTCCCCCACGCGCGGCTCGAGGTGGAACTCGGCGCCGAAGGTGGAGAAGCCCTTCACCACGCGCAGCCCCGGGAAGGCCTGGGCCAGCGTCGCCGCCACCGAGCCCTGGGCCGTGGGCGTCAGCCGGGGCCCGTCGTTGCCAAAGGCCACGGGGTTGGTGCAGTCCACCAGCACCTTGCCCTTCACGTCTCCCAGCGAGCGCACGGCCTCCTCCGCGGCCGGGGCCGGCACCGCCAGGAAGATGACGTCCGCCCACTGCGCCGCCGCGGACACGCTCGAGGCCTCGGCCCGGCCCTGGCACTTCGCCAGCACCTCCTTCACATCCGAGCCCTCCCTCACGCCGAAGCGGAGGGGGTAGCCGTGTCCGGCGAGGTTGATGCCCAGGCTGGTGCCGACGTTGCCGGCGCCGATGATCGCGATTTTCGGAGTGGGGTTCATGGGAGTGGGGTTCATGGTGCACGCAACATAGCGGCCACGAGCATCTTGTGTGCTGCAGTGTTGGCATGGGATGGCTGCATCCCATGCAGCTTCCCGCCATCGACACCAACCTCCTCGTGGTGCTGGACGCGCTCCTCCAGGAGGGGCACGTCGGCCGCGCGTCCAAGCGGCTCGCGCTCAGTCCTTCCGCCACCAGCCATGCCCTGGCGCGTCTGCGCGAGTTGATGGGAGATCCCCTGCTCGTGCGGGCCGGGCGCCAGCTCGTGCTCACGCCGCGGGCCGCCGCCCTGGCGCCCCAGGTGCGTCAGCTCATGGAGCAGATGCAGCGGCTCCTCCAGCCGCCCGAGGCCTTCCAGCCCACGAAGCTGGAGCGCGCCTTCCGCCTGCTCACCACGGACCACATCGAGCTCGTGCTGCTGCGGCGGTTGGATCCCCTGCTCGCGGCCGAGGCGCCGAGGGTGCTCCTCCACAGCCGTCCCATCGGGCCGGACGCGGTGGAGGAGCTGAGGGCGGACCGGGCGGACGTGGCCTTCGGGGTGTTCCCCGAGCTGCCCGACGACATCGCCAGCGAGGCGCTCTTCAAGGACCGGTTCGTCACGCTCGTGCGCGAGGGGCACCCGGCGCTCGCGCGGCCCCTGACGCTCAAGCGCTTCGCGGAGCTGGAGCACGTGCTCGTCGCCCCGCGCGGCACGCCCACGTCGCGGGTGGATACGCTGCTGGCGGAGAAGGGACTGAAGCGGCGGGTGGTGCGCACGGTGGGCACCTTCCTCGCCGCTCCCTTCCTGGTGGCTCAATCCGACTACGTCGTCACCATGTCGGCGCGGGTGGCCGAGTCGCTGGCGCCGCTGCTGCACCTGCGCATCCTCGAGTCACCCGTCTCCTACGAGTACACGCTGGCGCAGATCTGGCACCGCCGGCTGGACCGGGACCCCGCCCATGTCTGGTTTCGGGGCCTCACGGCGCGGGTGGCCTCGGAGCTGCCTCGCCTGCGCCTGTTCAACGGGGCCTCCTGAGGCCCAGGTACCGGGGGGCGGGACCCCCGGTTGATTTCCGCGTCAATCCCGGGGGAGCATCCGCTTCCCAGCGCGGGCACGAGGCCCGCAGTGCCCGGAGGCACCCAGGTGCAGAGGAAGCTCTTCCGCGAGGACCATGAGCAGTTCCGCCAGTCGTTCCGCCAGTTCCTCGAGCGCGAGGTGAAGCCGCACCAGGAGCGGTGGAACGAGGCGGGCATCGTCGACCGGGAGGTGTGGCGCAAGGCGGGCGAGGCGGGCTTCCTCTGTCCGTGGCTGGAGCCCGAGTACGGCGGCGCGGGCGGCGACTTCCTGCACTCGGTGGTGGTGATGGAGGAGCTGGCGCGCATCTACGAGTCGGGGCTCGCCATGCCGCTGCACTCGGACGTGGTGGTGCCCTACATCCACGAGTTCGGCAACGACGCGCAGAAGAAGCGCTGGCTGCCGAAGCTGGCCTCGGGCGAGGCGGTGGCGGCGGTGGCGATGACGGAGCCGGGCGCGGGCTCGGACCTGGCGGCCCTGAGCACCACCGCGGTGCGCGACGGGGACTTCTACGTCATCAACGGCGCCAAGACTTTCATCTCCAACGGCATCCTGTGCGACGTGTGCGTGGTGGCCGCCAAGACGGATCCGGACCCGAAGAACGCGCACCAGGGCATCTCCCTCTTCGTGGTGGAGGCGGGGACGCCCGGGTTCCTCAAGGGCAAGAAGCTCAAGAAGATGGGCATGGCGGCGCAGGACACCTCGGAGCTCGTCTTCGAGGACTGCCGGGTGCCGGTGGCCCACCGGCTGGGCGAGGAGGGCGCGGGCTTCCTCCAGCTGATGACGAAGCTGCAGCAGGAGCGGCTGGTGGTGGCGGCCATGGCGCAGGCCGCGGCCGAGCAGGTGCTCGCGGACACGCTGGTCTACGTGCAGGAGCGCAAGGCGTTCGGCAAACCCATCTCCAAGTTCCAGAACACGCAGTTCAAGCTGGTGGAGTGCGCGACGCAAATCGAAGTGGGCCGCGCGTTCCTGGACCGGCTGCTCACCGAGCACGTGGCGGGCGAGTACCTGGTGAAGGAGTGCTCCATGGCCAAGCTCTGGCAGACGGAGATGCTGAGCCGCGTGGTGGACGAGTGCCTGCAGTTCTTCGGCGGCTACGGCTACATGCTGGAGTACCCCATCAGCCGCGCCTTCATGGACGCCCGCGTGCAGCGCATCTACGCGGGCACGAACGAAATCATGAAGGTCATCATCGCGAAGCAGCTGGGGCTGTAGCCGCTCGCGAACGTTGAGCACCACACACACCCGCCGTGAAAATCCCGGCGTCCGGGGTCCGGGTCCGTTATCGGGGCCGGGCCCATGTCCAAGCTTCGCGAGTGGAAGGTCGGAGACAACACGGTCCGTTTCGAGCCGCCCGAGCTCGTCTGGGTCCACACCCGGGGTGAGGCCACCCTGGATGACGCCATCCAGCTGGTGGAGCTCTACCGCGAGCTGGGCCAGCAGCGCCCCTTCCTCATCGTGTCGGACCTGAGCGAGGCCACCACCCTGGACGTGGAGGGTGGGAGTTATCTGAGCAAGCACGTCCAGCCGAAGTGGATTCTCGGCACCATCTACATTCGTGCGCGGCTGCTGCACCGGGCCGTGGCCAGGGGAATCGCGCTCGCGGCGCACCTGGCCGGGCGCGCGGAGGCGAGCGCGCTGACGCGGGTCCACTTCGTCTCCTCGGAAGCCGAGGCGCGCGAGCTCGTGGCCCGCCTGCGCGAGGAGCGGTTCGGCAAGGTGGCCTGAGCGGGCCCCTTCCGGCGGCGAGCGGCGCCAACGGGTCCGACTGTCGGACCAGTTGCCCGGCTTCGCGCCCGGACCGGCGGCCGTCCGCTCCCGTGGGGTGTGGGCCAGACGGCAATCGCTGGCCTCCGGGGGTGATGGACGGCGGGGCGTGGGGGGCACACGTGTTCCCCCAGAGGAAGTCCTTCCCACTCGCCGTGGGCGGTCCCCGCCACCATGAAGCTGCCCTTCAAGTCCCTCGTGTTCCTCCTCCTCTTCCTCGGGGCCGTCTTCACCGCGGGACTGGTGGCGTTCTATTCGATGACCCGCCAGCGTCTGGAGGACGAGGCGCTGCTGCGGCAGTTGCTGCGCGCCAAGGATGTCGCCTACCAGCTCAAGCCCGGCATCGCCTACACGGGGTTCGTCGCGGAATCGACGGCCGCCGTCGTGGCCCCCGTGAGGAACGAGGCCGAGCTGGAGCGGCTCCTCCAGGCGCTGCTCACCGCGGCGCCCACGGAGGCCATCCGCGGACTCGGGGTCTGGTTCGAGCCCTCCGCTCTTCCCGGGGGCGGGCCGGGCCTCGCGCCCTATGCCTTCCGCGCCGGGTCCGGGAAGGAGCCCGTCGCCGTCACCGACGCGCGCACCGCCCAGCCCGGTGAGCCGGACGGGCAGCCCTGGTACCAGCGGGCCCTGGAGGCCCGGGGAGCGCCCGTCTTTCCGGAGCCCCACCCTGCCGGGGACTCCCTCTACCGCGTCCATGCGCGGGCCCTGCTCGATGCCTCCGGGAAGCCGGTGGGCGTCATCGCCGTGGATGTCTCCATTCCCTACCTGCACGGCGTCCTCCAGCAGGCGAATGCTTCCAGTGGGGGGGAGCTGCTCTATGTCACCACCCCCGGGGGCCGGCTCTTCGCCCACCCCGCCCCGGAGCCGCTGCTCGCCTGGGCGCGCGCGCACGGCCGGCCGGTGACGTCCCTGGGGGAGCTCACGCTCGCGGACGTACACGAGTACGAGGCCGAGCGGATGCCCGGGCCCCGGCGCACCGTCCAGGTGGAGGTGGGCGAGTCGGGGTGGACCGTCCATGTCTCCACCGCGGAGTCCACGCTCTTCGCCAGCCTCGAGCGCTTCCGGCTGGCCATGCTCCTGCTCGGCGTGGCGGTGTGGGCCGTGCTGCTGGCCGTGCCCTTCCTCGTCCATCGCACCGTGCGCATCCGCGAGCTGTCCTTCGCGCTCGAGGAGCGCCGCAGGCTGCACGAGGTGCTGGCGCGCAGCGAGCGCAGGTTGCGCGAGGTGTTGGAGACCTCGCTCGACGCGGTCGTCTCCGTGGATTGCCAGCAGCACATCACCGAGTGGAACACCCAGGCGGAGCGGCTCCTGGGTTGGACGAAGGAGGAGGCGGTGGGCCGTCCGGCCTTCGAGTTGCTGCTCGGCCCGGAGCTGCGGCCGCTGCTGGAGCGGGACGACGGGGCGGTGCTGCGCCGCCAGCGCATCTGCACGCAGGTGCGGCGGCAGGACGGCGGGGCGCTCCCGGTGGAGATCTCCACCACCGTCGTCCAGAGCGGAGGCCGGCCCATGCGCTACCTCTTCCTGGCCGACATCACCGAGCGCCAGCGCTCCGAGGAGGAGCGCAACCGGCTGCTCGCGCAGTTGCAACAGCGTGGCGCGGAGCTGCAGGCCACCATCGACAACATGGTGGACAGCGTGGTGGTGAGCGACCGCACGGGCCGCATCACCTTCGTGAACAAGGCGGGGCGGCAGCTCTTCGGCGAGGTGGGCTCCGAGGGCGTCCAGCTCACCGACGGCCACCTGGAGCTGCATGGTGTGCGGCTGGGCGGGGAGCGGGTGGGGCGGGTGGAGGACATCCCCCTGTACCAGGCGCTGCGCGGCAACATCGTCGTGGACGCGGACCTGAGCTTCCCCTCGCCCGAGCGGCGCCGCACCCTGCACCTGCGCGCCAACGCCGCCCCCATCCGGGATGAGCACGGCCTCATCACCGGCGCCGTGTCCGTGGCCCGCGACGTCACCGAGATGGTGGAGTTGGACCATCTCAAGGACGAGTTCGTCCGCGTGGCCGCCCACGAGCTGAAGACGCCCGTGGCCATCATGAAGTCCTATGCCCAGCTCGCGCTCAAGTCCGAGCCCACGCCGGCCACGTACCGGAAGATGTTGGATGCCATCAACCGGGGCGCGGACCGCATCGACCGCATCGTGCGCGAGCTGCTGGACGTGTCGCAGCTGCACCTGGGCCAGCTGAAGCTGACGGAGGAGCCGTTGGACCTGCGCGAGCTGGCCGAGGAGACGGTGGCGAACATGGCCGCGCAGAGCACCCGGCACCGCTTCTCCGTGCGGCCGGGCGAGGCCGTCATCGTCCGGGGGGACCGGGCGAGGCTGCGGCAGGTGCTCGTGGTGCTGCTGGACAACGCCGTGCGCTACTCCCCGTCCGGCGGGCGCGTGGAGGTGCGGCTGGAGTCGCACGAGCGCGAGGTGGAGGTGTGCGTGAGCGACGAGGGCATCGGCATCCCCCCGGAGCGCCAGGCCCGGCTCTTCGAGCGCTTCTACCGCGCGCACTCGGGCACGCCGCACGACCGGGGCGGCATGGGCGTGGGCCTCTACATCTCGCGGGAGATCATCTTCCACCACGGCGGCACCATGCGCGTGTCGAGCGAAGAGGGCAGGGGAAGCACCTTCTGTTTCTCCGTCCCCTACGCACCCCGGCGGGACGAGCGGGAGCTTCATTCCTAGTTTGCGGGGAGGAGGTGAGCGGATGAGCGGAGCGAGCATCCTCGTCGTGGACGATGACCCGGACATGCAGGACGTGATGGCCCTGACGCTGGAGGCCGGGGACTACCGGGTGTGCAGGGCCTCGAATGGCCAGGAGGCGCTGGAGCGGGTGGAGGAGTGCACGCCAGACCTCATCCTGCTCGACATGCGGATGCCGGTGATGGACGGCTGGGCCTTCGCGGCGGAGCTGCGCCGGCGGTATGGCCACCGGATTCCCATCGTGGTGTGCACGGCGGCCGAGGACGCGCAGCGGCGCGCGCGCGAGGTGGGCGCCATGGGCTGCCTGAGCAAGCCCTTCGAGCTGGAGGAGATGCTCCACCTGGTGGAGTCCGTGCTGCCCCGGCGCTGCGAGCGGGCGAGCCAGCACCCGTGAGGGCGGACAGCCGGACGGGCGCCTCCCCGGCCGCTGCAGCACGGTCCGGCACGCCAAAGCCTTGGGGGAAGCCAGAGAAGGCCCCCAGCAAGGAGACCCGGATGAGGAATGGATTCAAGCGTGTGGTGGTGCTCGGCCTGGCCGCTTCGGCCCTGTGGGTGACGGGTTGCCGCGACCAGGCGGGCCGGCAGCAGGGAGCGCGGGAGGTGCAGGGCCAGCAGCAGCCGGCGCCGGGCACGGGCGGCGCGGGCCGTCAGGAGGACACCGGGCCGGGCCAGGAGCCCCAGGACCTGAAGCGGCTGCCCGATGAGGAAGGTTTCCAGAGCGTGCCGCCGCAGCAGGAGGCGCCCAGCGGCATCGGCCTGGATGGCCGCAACGGTGAGACCGAGCAGCACCAGAAGCCCGACAACGAGCGGTAGCGCTCCGGAAGCACCTGGGCGCTCCGCGGACGGTTCTCCGCGGGGCGCCCGGCCATTGCCTCACGGCTGTTCCGGCAGGTGCAGCGAGTGCAGCTCCGCGGGCCAGTCCTCCTCCCGGGCGGGCGGGGCTGGAGGCTCCGCGCGCCGGGGCTCGGGTGCTTCGTTCAGGAAGTCCTCCTCGAGAATCTCCTGGAGCAGCGCGTCGGTGGCCTCGCGGGCCCGCTGGAGCGTCTCGGGACGGGCCTCGGCGGGAACGCTCGGGGCCGCGGGCTCTCGAAGGGTCGCGGGCTTGTCGAAGACGTGGCTGTCCGCCGGGTGTTCATCCTTCGCCATGCGTGCCTCCGGCTGTTTCCTTCCGAAGCTATGCATGACGCCGGGCCCTGAAAGCACGAAGGGCCCGGAATCCACCTGGGAGTCCGAGCCCTGGACGCCTGCCGGGCGCTTGGCTGACTGCTTCACGGTCGGCCTGCCTCACATCTCGAGGGGCGGCTGCGGGCCGGGGACGATGCCGGCGATATCCGGATCCTCATCGCCGGGCTGGCGGGGAGGCCGCGTGTCCTTCTCGCGCTGGCGCTCGGCCTTCTTGGCGTCCTTGTCCCGCTGCTTCTGCTGGCGGGCCATCTCCTTCTGTCTCTTCGTTGACCTTCCCTGCATGGATGCTCCTGGGAAAGAGGTAAAAAAGAAGCCCGACCTCGTGAGAGGCCAGGCCTCGTGGGCTTGAAGGTAAGTAGCCGCGCTCGCGCGATCAGCCGATCGGACGAACGTTCTCGGCCTGGAGCCCCTTGGGGCCCTTCTTGACCTCGAACTCCACCTTCTGGCCCTCGGCCAGGGTCCGGAATCCCTCAGTCATGATCGCGGTGTGGTGGCAGAACACGTCCGGGCCCCCGTTGTCCTGGGTGATGAAACCAAAGCCCTTCGCGTCGTTGAACCACTTCACAGTGCCACTTGCCATTGCTCTGATTCTTTCTCCTACACGGCCCGGCGACCATCGCCGAACCGCGCGCTCACTGGAGCGCATACCGGGCGTACACCTGGTTGCCCGTGAAGTCGAGTCGGTAACCTCCCCGGAATTCGATTTCAAGACGTCGTGCACGCGGCGGCGATCCACCACATAACACTCCTCCGGCGCCCCGCTGTTCCTGAATCACCGCCCGCGAGAAGCTTTCCGATGGGACGGTGACGGACCCCGGGAATACGGGCTGTTCAGGGGGGAACGCCGTGGGACGGCGCCTGGGCCCGCGTGGCGCGGAGCCGGGCGCCCAGCAGGTCCGTGCCCGCGGCGAGCCCCGCGCCCACCGCGTAACAGACGAGGTCCGAAACGAGGAATCCCCGGCCCAGCACGAGGGCGCCCAGGCGGTGGGCCCGCAGGGCATCCAGCCAGGGCGTGTGGACGAGTTGGCTGAGCTCGACGAGCACGGAGAGGCCCAGGGCCCCGGCGGCCGCGCGCCGGACGGAGAGGCGGGGCCAGAGGAAGACGAGGCACAGGTAGACCATGACGGTCCACAGCGCGTCGCCCGCGTAGCCGGTGACGAAGCGGGGCAGGTGGAGCCGCGCCGCCGCGGAGCGCGAGCCCAGGCCCAGCGCGACGGTGAGCACCATCAGGGGCAGCAGCAACGCGCGGGAGCGGGGGCCGGGACGCATCCCGGACAGTGTACGCGACGGGGGCCGGGCTTCCGGAGACCGGGCGACACTTGGGCGGGGCGCGGTGCGAACGTGCTTGCCCCGGGCGCGAGGAGATGGGGACATCGGCCCCCTATGCGCCGCCCGCTCATCTCCGTGCTCGTGCTGGGGCTCGTCCTCTGGACGCTCCCGGGTTGCCGCCGCAAGAAGGAAGAGGCCACCGCCGCCGGGGGGAAGACGCCGCTCGTCTTCAAGTACCAGCCGCTGGGAGATCCGGTGGCCTTCCGCGAGCTGCTCGCGGACTTCGAGCGGAAGAACCCGGACGTCGTGCTGACCACCGAGGCGTTGCCGAACTCCTCGGACGTGGCGCACCAGTTCTTCCTCACCTCGCTGGAGGGCGGGGCGGACGACTTCGACGTGCTGGTGGTGGACGTCGTCTGGGTGCCCGAGTTCGCGCGGGCCGGGTGGATCGCCGACATCTCCGGCGCCTTCCCGCCCGAGGTGCTGCGCCGCGACTTCCTCTCCGGCCCGGTGGAGGCGGTGGTGGTGCGCGACGAGAAGGACCAGAAGGACAAGACGTACGCGGTGCCGTGGTACGTGGACGTGGGGGTGCTCTTCTACCGCACGGACCTGGTGCCGCGGGCGCCGCGCACCTACGCGGAGCTGGAGCAGTTCGCGCGCGACGCCCGGGCGAAGCAGCCGCTGCTGCAGGGCTACGTGTGGCAGGGCCGGCAGTACGAGGGGCTCAACTGCAACGTCTTCGAGGCCATCTGGGGCCACGGGGGCCGGGTGCTGGACGACAAGGGGCGGCTGGAGCTGGACACGGAGCCGGCCCGCGCGGGGCTCGCGTACCTGCGGGGGCTCATCGCCAGCGGCATCTCCCCGCCGGGCGTCACCTCGGCGGCCGAGGAGGAGGCGCGGCGCGTCTTCCAGGCGGGCCAGGCCGTCTTCATGCGCAACTGGCCCTATGCGTGGGAGGAGGCGCAGAAGCCGGACTCGCCCATCCGGGGCAAGGTGGGCATCACCCCGCTGCCCACGGTGAGCGGCGAGCCGGGGTGGGGCACGCTGGGCGGGTGGCAGCTGGCGGTGAACGCGCACGTGTCGCCGAAGCGCAAGGAGGCGGCCGAGCGGCTCATCGCGCACCTCACCTCGCCGGAGGCCAACGTGATGATGGCGTTGAGCTATGGCCGCAACCCGCCGAGGCCCTCGGTGTACAAGGACCCGAGGCTGGTGGAGCGGGTGCCCTTCATCGCGAGCCTGCTGGGCATGGTGGAGAACGCGCGGCCGAGGCCGGTGACGCCGTACTACAACCTGCTCTCGGACGTGCTGCAGAGCGAGTTCTCCGCGGCCATCGCGGGCATCCGTCCGCCGGAGCAGGCGCTGAAGCAGGCGCAGCGGCAGGTGGACCATCTCACCGGGCAGTTCGAGTAGGAGGGGCGCACCGATGAATGGCACGGTGAAGGCCACGGGCTCCATGGGCCGCGAGCGGCGGCAGGCGTACATGCTGGTGGCGCCGGCGGTGCTGGTGCTGCTGGGGGTGGCGCTGTACCCGATTCTGGCGGCGGTCTGGCTGAGCCTGCACCGGCTCATCCTCGTCTTCGGAGAGCAGCGGTGGCTGGGGCTGGAGAACTACGGCTTCATGCTGGGCGACGCGCGCTTCTGGAACGCGCTGAAGAACACGGCCTACTTCACGCTGGTGGCGGTGACGGTGGAGCTGCTGCTGGCGGTGCCGCTGGCCCTGCTGCTCAACACCGCGTTCCCGGGACGGGGCCTCCTGCGCGCCTCGGTGCTGGTGCCGTGGGCCATCCCCACGGTGGTGAGCGCGAAGCTGTGGGCGTGGCTCTTCAACCCGGACTACGGCCTCATCAACCGGCTGCTGCCGGGACAGGACATCAACTGGCTGGGCGTGCCGGGGTACGCGCTGCACGCGGCCATCCTCGTGGACGTGTGGAAGACGACGCCCTTCATGGCGCTGCTCATCCTCGCGGGCCTGCAGGGCATCTCCGAGGACATCTACAAGGCGGCGCGCGTGGACGGCGCGTCGCGCTGGCGCTCGTTCCTGTCGATCACCCTGCCGCTGCTCAAGCCCGCCATCCTGCTGGCGCTGTTGTTCCGCACGCTGGATGCCTTCCGCGTCTTCGACGCCATCTTCGTGCTGACGGAGGGCGGCCCCGCCAACACCACGGAGACGCTGAGCATCTACGCCTACAAGACGCTGATGCGGGCGGGCAACTTCGGTTACGGCTCCATGCTGTCGGTGATGACGTTCCTGTGCGTGGTGGGGTTGAGCCTCGTGTACATCCGGCTGCTCGGGAAGGAGGGGCGGGGATGAAGCGGCCCGGACTGTGGCTGGCGACGGTGGCCTTCCTCACCTTCTTCCTGGGGCCCTTCTTCTGGCAGGTGCTGACGTCGGTGTGGCCGGACGGACAGCTCACCCAGCCGTTGCCCACCTCGCTCACCTTCGACAACTACGCGAGCGTGTTGTGGGGCCGCCCCTTCCTCCAGGTGCTGGTGAACTCGCTGGTGGCGGCCTCGCTCACCACCATCTTCTGCATGGCGGTGGGTGCGTCGGCGGCGTTCGCGCTGGCGAAGCTGGAGTTCCGCGGGCGCGGCCTGCTGCTGGCCGCGGCGCTCGCCGTGTCCATGTTCCCGCCCATCGCCACGGTGAGCCCGCTCTACCTCATCCTGCGCGCCACGGGCCTGCGCGACACGCTGGTGGGCCTGGTGCCTCCCTACGCCACCTTCGCGCTGCCGCTCACGCTGTGGATTCTCACGTCCTTCTTCCGCCAGCTCCCGGACGAGCTGTACCGGGCCGCGCGGGTGGACGGGTGCACGCCGCTCGGCGCCTTCTGGCGGGTGCTGTTGCCGCTCGCCACGCCGGGCCTGGCCACCACCGCCATCCTCGTCTTCATCTTCGCGTGGAACGAGTTCCTCTACGCGCTCACCTTCCTGTCCTCGCCGGAGAAGCGCACGGTGCCCGTGGCCATCAGCCTCTTCGCCAGCGAGCACAAGGAGCCCTGGGGGGAGATCGCCGCCGCCTCCGTCATCGCCACGCTCCCCCTGGTGGTGATGACCGTCCTCTTCCAGCGGCGCATCGTCAGCGGGCTCACCGCCGGGGCCGTGAAGGAGTAGCGCGCTGTCCGGCGGCCTTCGTCACGCGTCGAGCATCGGCGCCGGGGCCTCCTCGCCCCGGAGGAAGGCGGCGAGCTCGGGCCACTCGCACGCGAGGTACTCGTACTGGGACTCCGAGCCCCGCGCGGGCCGCTGGGGCTGGACGCATTGCGGCTTGAGGGGCACGAGCTGCCCTCCCAGCCGGCTGCGCGCGAAGGCGTGGAGGACCGCCACCGCGTCCACGTCCGTCTCGGGCACGTCCTTGCGCGCGGTGCGCTGGATGCGCTTCACCGCCTCCACGTACCGGCCCTCGCGGCAGAGCATCACCGCCTGCGCCAGCAGCGCATGGTCCGTCTCGTCGAACATGGGGCGGCGGATGCGGCCCACCCACTCCCGGGCATCGTCCAGCTCTCCGTAGAGGGCGAGGATGACGGCCATCAGCGCGGGGACCTGGGCATCGCAGACCCTGGCATCCCTTCTCCTCCCGAGCCAGGTGGTCTTCTCTCCGAGGGCGAGGGCACGCTCGTAGTCACCCTGTCGGAAACAGGCGAGGGCGAGCGCGTAGTAGCCCCGGCCCCGCGCGATATGGCTTCCGGTGGACATCGCCACTTCCAGCGAGCGGATGGCCGCCTCGGGTCTGCCTGCCTGGAGCAACTCCCAACCCCGCCGCTCCAGCTGTCTCACCCGCCAGCCGAGCCAGTGGCGGAGGGCCAGGCCCACGAAGAAGACCCCCGCGAGGGCGATGGGCAGGGGAACCCGGGTCACCCCCAGGTCCACCTCGGAGGCATCGGCCAGGGAGCCCGGGCCGAGCAGCATGACGATGCCGCTGAAGCCGGTGAGCATCATCACGCTGGACAGGAGCCCCAGTCCGTTGAGCCGGGACTGGAGGAACGGGTCATTCGCGAACGACGGACGGATGGAAGGAGGCGTGAGTGTCATCATGCCCGGCCTTCGTGCAATGCCCGGCCCAGGGCGGACCCTCGTCTTTTCCGGTACCTGGCGCGTTCGCGCGTCCAGGGGCGGGATGCTCCGTCCGAGGGCGACGACGGCGGGCCCGTCGTTGGACCCAGGAGCAGGGGCCATGAGGGGAGGGGGCCTGGGCGGGGAGGGGCGGATCCGTTTGAATGCGGACGCCCGCGGCCCGTCAGAGTGGGCAGATGCAGCAAGGACATAGTCCAGAAGGATGACTCCCATGAAGGCCCTGTTCGTCGCTCTCACGCTCCTGACCGCCGTTGCCGCCTCCGCCCAGACCGCCCCCACCCTCGCGCCTCCTCCGGGCCAGCCCACCGGCAACGCGCCTCCGACCTCCAACGAGTTCCGGGGCCGGGGTGACGACCGGGGTGGCGACGCCGACGAGTTCCGCGAGTACCGCCGCGGCCGCCGTGGCACCCTGGTGGTGCTCGAGCGCGAGGACCTGGAGCAGCGCCTCGCGGACCTGGAGGACCTGCTGGGTCAGGCCTTCGAGAGCAGCAAGCGCGGCAACGGCGGCAAGGCGAAGATCCGCGCCGCCTACGAGGAGCTGAAGGACCTGCGCGAGCTGGTCGCCGATGCCCCCGAGCTGCGGGGCTCGGGCCGGGGTGGGGGGTATGGCAACCCGGGGCCGATTCCGCCCCCGGCTCCCGCCTACCAGCCCATCGCCGAGGGCAAGCTGCAGAAGATCATGGGCGCCATGTCCCGTGAGCCCTTCGCCGAGGACAAGATGAACGTCCTGCAGGATGCCGTCGGTACCCACTACTTCCTCGTCGGCCAGGTGCAGCAGGTGCTCAACCAGTTCCAGTTCTCGCAGGACAGGCTGAAGGCGGTGCGGGTGCTGTGGTCGCGCGTGCTCGACCGGGACAACGGCTTCCAGCTCTACAACTCCTTCCAGTTCTCCAACGACAAGGCCGAGCTGAAGCGCATCCTCTCCAACTGAGGCTCGGGTCCGACGGGCCCTCCAGGGGCCGGGCTCGCGGGGCGGCAATGCCCCTCGGGTCCGGCCCTTTGTGTTTGAATGGCCCGCGATGCGCTCCCGCACCCGCAGAGCGACGCTCCTGGTCTTCCTCGGCGGACTGCTGCTCGTGGGGGTGCTCGCCGTCCCGCATTACCTCCGGGGCCTGTCCCTGGTGGCTCGCGCCGCGGGCATGCGGGACGGTCTGGCCGGGCGCGTCTCCCGCTGGGGCACCGGCCCCGTCTCCGAGGAGGACGTGCGGATTCCCTCCCGCCACGGCGCCCTGCGCGCCCGCCTCTTCCGTCCCGGGAGTCCTCGGGGACGCACGGTGCTGCTGACCCCCGGCGTGCACGCGGATGGCATCGACGAGCCCCGGCTGGTGAAGCTCGCCCGGGACTTGTCCGCCGGAGGGCTCACCGTCCTCACCCCCGAGCTGCCCGACCTCCTGAGCTACCGCATCACCCCGCGCGAGCCGGACATGCTCGAGGACGCCGCGCTCTGGGCCTCCGCTCGCCCGGAGCTCGCGCCCGATGGCCGGGTGGGCCTCATGGGCATCAGCTTCTCCGGTGGGCTCTCGCTCGTCGCCGCCGGGCGGCCCTCGCTCGCTGGCAGGGTCGCCTTCGCGTTCTCGTTGGGCGGGCATGGCGAGCTGTCACGCGTGCTCGCCTTCCTGTGCACGGGGGTCGAGCCCGGAGGCCAGCACCGCAGGCCCCATGACTACGGCGTGGCCATCATCCTGCTCAACGTGGCCCACCTGGTGGTCCCCGCCGGGCAGGTGGAGACGCTGCGCGCGGGTATTCTTACCTTCCTGCGCGCCTCGCACCTCACCCTGCGGGACATGCGCCAGGCCGAGGAGACCTTCGCAGAGTCCCGGCGCCTGCAGGCGGAGATGCCCGAGCCCGCCGCCACCTTCATGAAGTATGTGAATGAACGGGACGTGGCCACGCTCGGGCCGCTGCTGCTGCCGCACGCGAAGGTCTACGCCAGCGACCCGGCGCTCTCGCCCGAGCAGTCGCCCGCCACCTCCGCGCCCGTATATCTGCTGCACGGCACGGAGGACTCCGTCATCCCCGCCATCGAGTCCGTGCTCCTCGCACGCTGGCTGGCGCCCCGGACCGAGGTGCGGCTGTTGCTCTCACCCCTCATCTCCCACGCCGAGCTCGAAGGGCTGAAGGACGTGGATGATGTCTGGCGGCTCGTCGCCTTCTGGGCACGGCTGCTGGATGCGTAGGGCACACGCCATCGTGTCGCTCCGGGTGTGCTCGCGGCCTCTTCGTCTTCTCATCCCTGATGTGTGGTGATTCTCGACTTGTTCCGCAATGGAAGACAGCAGTGGATGGCTTTGAAATGAGTATTATTCTGCATTCCCTGGCTTTCGCCCCAGGCATGTAATGGCTGTTATTCCACACGCGAAAATGACGAAACCTACAATTGTTCACTCTTGAAATTTCTCTGCCAGATTGGTGAGTATTCACCCGCAGTGGAGCGAGGGAGAGCACTTGAAACGTTCGTATACAGCAGTGTTGGCTGTGTCGAGTTGTCTGCTCTTGACTGCGTGTGAAGCCCCTGGGGACGAAGGCAAACAAGAGGGGCCGCAAGTCATCCAATCCGTATCCAAGGAGTCTTCACCAGCAGGGGGGGCGGCATTTGGCCCCATCGAGATACAGCCTGGCGAGACGCTCGAGGACACGGCGTCAGCCGTGGAGGAGCTTCCCTTCGGTTTTGCCCAGCGAGAAGAAGATGAGTCCCCGCTGCTCGCCACACCCGAGCCGGCGCTCATGCCGCTGGCCACGGCGGATGGGGGAGTCATCGAGCTGGAGCCCAATGTCATCAATGGCACCGTGAAGCTGACCAATGAGAACCCGGAGATCCTCGCCCTGCTGGGGGCGGATCCGTGGCACACGGCCGGCGCTTCCTCGAGCTCCAACATCGCATCCGTTTCCGCCAGCAGCACCCGGCCGGCTGGATACAGCGCCGCGACCAATTATACGACATTCAAGAGTCCCTCGACGTATGACTTCACGCTGCTCGTCGAGTCCAGCGCGGGAGGAGAGGCGGGGGTGTCCTATAACGTCACGGCCAGACGTGGCGGCTATACCTTGCCCGTCGCCTCTGGAGTCGTGGTCCGGCCTCGCCAGACACCGCCCAACCCCACCGAGCTCACCATCGAGTCCTGCATTGGTGTGGTGCAGTTCGAGTTTGGCACGGATGCGGCCTGTACGACGCCGTCTCCCGCCTTCGCTACCGCATCGCTCAAGAGTGGTAGCGTATTCCGCGTGCCGGGACAGCAGCGCTTCGCGACATACATCACGGGGGGCGCGAGCCTGAACACCACCCTGTACTACAGCGTGTTGGGCGAGGACGGGCGTCTCTATGCATTCGGGAGGCCCGTGACCGCGACCGCGGCATGTGACGAGGTCGTCCGTATCTGCACACCCATTTCGGACAAGCTCGTTCAGGGGCCGCAGGGCAATATCACCGGCCCTTGGGAGATCAGTGGAGAGACCTTGGTCTACATGCGTGATCTCAGGGCCACCTACCAGGCGCTGCCCTCCATCACTCGTCGAAACCTCAGCAGTACGAGCCTGACATCACCCGTGAGCGCTCCAGGCTCATGGTGGACCATGAATCCTACCCTGGATGAGGGAGAATGGTCGCTCCAGGGCTGGGGTTACCTGCGTAGCGGCCGCGAGTTTACCCGCTTCGCCACGCCGTCCCTCTCTCCATCGACGCCTGCGGGTCCTGTCACGGTCATCGCGGACCAGACCACACCCGTGACCCGGGTGGTTGAGGGCGAGACGCGGCATGCCTTCTCCATGCGGCCCGCCTACTTTCATGGCGCCGTCCGGCTGGCGGATCCCTCCATTCCCCTGAACCCCTCTTCCTACAGCACCCTCGAGTCGCTCTGGTTCGATGCGGATCAGGACTCGAATAAAGATGGCATCCCGAATACTCCGGAGAACTTCGGTCTCAGGGGAACCTTCCTGAACGCGTCGGCTTCAGGCGGATACTCCTACACGTCCTTCCCCCGCAAGTTCGAACGGAGCCGTGGGGAACTGGACTCCACCTACGAGCAGGTGCTCCCCAATCCGTATGATCTGCCGCACACGTGGACCCAGCAGAACCTGAGCCTCCGCTTCTGGACGCAAGACGCCTCGTTCAGGACCCGGCCCGGGATGTATGACGAGGCGCGCTTCCGGTATGGCTCCCTGTCAATCTACCAGCCGGCGAACCGTTCCGCGCTGCTTGGCGCGGAGCAGCGCAAGCGCATCGACCATGAGTACTGTTTCAACGAAGTACAACTCAAGTATTCGACTCCGCTGGGGCGCCTCTACAATCCCTGGGCGGATGTCGCCTCCGGCTCCTTCAGTGGAAAGGACTGGATGGGGATCTCGCGCGCCTACGCGGTCGCAGGCCAGTTCTACGGTGTCCCGGCCATCTGGGGATACACGCCGATGGTCACGGAGCCTCAGACGGAGGGCTCCGTGTCGATGGTGCTTCCTCAGGGGACCTACTCGCTCAAGCCGGGCGCCTACCTGATGAGCGACAGCGGGGCGGTGAATACGGCGAACTTCGCTCCGGTCAGTGTGACGCTGGGATGTGGGCAGCGGGTGAAGATCGTTCCGCCGCTCTCGGTGAGCATCACCTCCGCCTCGGGTTGTGCCGCCGGCCCGAGGATTCCCGTCTCGGGCGTGGTGAAGAGCAGGCCCGCCGTCGTGGACCGCATCTGGTACAAGCTCAACGACGGCCCCGAGGTCATTGTCTGCACCAACTGTGGGCTCGATCCAGCCTATTCCTTCCCGATCGAGCTGCGGAGCTGCCACAACACCCTCCAGGTGTTCGCCCACTCCGAGGGAATGCCCGAGCCGGCCGTTGGCTCCGCGGATTTCGTCTGGGATGACCCGGCCGATGGACCGAGCTGTGCCGGCAACTGCGTCAACCGCCCGCCCGTGGCCCGTTGCCGCAATGTCACCATCGCGGCCGACTCGTCCTGCAGGGGGTGCACCTCCGTGGATGATGGCTCGTATGACCCAGACGAGACCGACACGCTGAGTTGCGTGCAGACGCCGGATTGTCCCTATGCGCTCGGCTCGCAGAAGGTGACCCTGACCTGTACGGACGGCTTCGGTCTCTCCTCTTCCTGCCAGTCCACCGTCACGGTCGAGGACGTGACGCCTCCGGCGCTCACGTGCCCGGCGGAGACTCCGGTGCTCGAGTGCCGTGAGGGCAGTGCCGTGGCCACCTATTCCACCTCTGTCACCGACAACTGTGGTGGAGTTTCCACCCGGTGCGAGCCCCCCTCGGGCTCCACCTTCCCGTTGGGTACTTCCGCGGCGAGCTGTGTCGCCACCGACGGCGCGGGCAACACGGCGCGCTGCAACATCCCCGTCACCGTTGAGGACCATCAGCCGCCCGCCCTGTCCTGCCCGGCTCCCGTGACCGCCGAGTGTGTGGCTGGAGGCGCCCGCTTGCGGCCGCCCGCCGCCACGGCGAGTGATACCTGCTCCCTGGCGCACGTCTCCCAACCGCCCGAGGCTTCCTTCCCACTGGGCTCCACGCCCGTGGCCTACACCGCCACGGACACGTCCGGGCTTCAGGCGCGGTGCACCTCGTCCGTCGACGTCGTCGACACCCAGGCGCCGACGCTGGTGCTCAACGGGCCCGGTGTCGTCACCCTGGGCTGTGATCCGGGACGTCCGTATGTCGAGCAGGGAGCCACCGCCTCGGATGTCTGCGCGGGAGAGCTCTCCTCCCAGGTGAGGATCTCCGGTGTCGTCGATACCACCACCGAGGGCCGCTACACCCTCACCTATGCGGTGACGGATGGGGCCGGCCACGAGGCCTCCGCGACGCGCGAGGTGAACGTGGTGGCGGGCCCGGGCATCTGCCCGGCGGCGGGGATGTGGTCCTCCACCGGTCGTATGGCCAGTGAGCATCTGTTGCACACCACCACCCTGCTGCCTTCCGGCAAGGTGCTCGTGGTGGGTGGCTTCGTCTGGTCCACCGAGCTGTACGAGCCGGCCACGGGCGCCTGGACTGCCACGGGCAACGCCATCGCCACCCACCGAGAGCACACCGCCACCCTGCTGGCGGATGGCCGGGTGCTCGTCGCGGGCGGTGAAGGCAGCGCGTCCGGTGCGTTCTGCGAGCTGTATGACCCGGCCGTCGGCACGTGGTTGTCCACCGCTCCCATGAGTTCGGCCCGGCGGCACCACACGGCTACCCTGCTGCCCGACGGCCGGGTACTCGTCACGGGTGGCACCAACGATGGTGGACTCACGCAGTCCTCGGCCGAGCTGTACGACCCGGTTTCCAACACCTGGCATCCCACCGGTGCGATGGCCACCGCCCGCGCCCATCACACCGCGACACTCCTGCCCGGTGGCAGGGTGCTGGTGGCGGGGGGCAGTGATGCGCGCGGGGTGTTCCTCTCGTCGGCCGAGCTGTACGACCCGGCCACCGGGACCTGGACGACCGTGGGTGGAATGACCACGGCCCGGCGCCATCACACCGCGACGCTCCTGCCCGATGGCAGAGTGCTCGTCACCGGTGGCGGGAGCAGCCATGCGCTCAGCAACACGACCGAGCTGTATGACCCGGCTTCCGGAAGCTGGACCGCCGCCGAGCCCATGGGCAAGGCCCGGCGCTATCACACCGCGACCGTGCTGCCGGATGGACGGGTGCTCGTCGTTGGAGGGTACAGTGACTACGATGGCATCCACACCTCGGCGGAGGTGTACAGCGCCAATGCCTGTGGCTCCGGCTGGTGCCCGGCCGGCAACAAGGCCGTGGATACCTACGAGCACACGGCCACGTTGCTTCCCGATGGCCGGGTCCTCGTGACGGCGAGTGTCAGCAATCGCGATCAGACCTCGGCCGAGCTGTATACGCCGTGAGGTCCCTCGGAGGGGCCGGGATGGGACCCTCCGAGAACGGGAAGAGAAGAATGAAGGCCCCGGTCTCCAGGGAGGGGGACCGGGGTCCGCCAGGCGTCAGGCCGGGCTCACAGGCCCAGCAGCTCGCGAATCTGGCCGAGCATCTCCTCCTCGGAGATGTGCACCTCGGCGTCGCTCCCGATGAGCGTGCGCGCCGTCGCGAGCACCTCGTCCGGATGCTGGCGCAGCAGGCCCAGGTTCGGCGCCGGCAGGGGCTCGCCCAGCTCCAGGCATCGCTCCAGCCGCTGCAGCTCCGCCAGCGGTACCTTCCACCGCTGCGCCGCGCCGATGAGCGCATGCGCCTCGCTCGGCTTGAGCTCGTCGTCACTCCAGGCCACGTGCAGCAACAGCTTGAGCAGCTCGATGTAGAAGCGGTCGTCGATCGGTGTCGTCATCCCGGTGTCGTCTCCACCCCCGAGCGTCGCCCGTTCCCGGGTCTCCGTCCACGGACAAGACGTCTGCTTCGATAGGGGGGATGCAGGCGAGCCGCCCGGCTACGCGCCCTGCCAGGTGAAGCGGAAGGGCGTGCCGCACCCGCCCCTCCGGCACCGGAAGAGGTAGCCCCGGCCGTTGTCCCCGAAGGCCAGCCCGAAGGGCATCGCCGCGAGCTGGGCCAGGAAGCGCATGGGCTCGCCACAGCACTCCGGCGTGGCATCCCCGTTCACCCAGCCGGCCACTCCGCCCACCTTGCTCTCGGGCGCCTCCTCCAGGGCCCGGTCCAGCGCGGCGAGCTGCTCGTCCGTGGCCTCGTTGACGTCCACCGAGAGCGCCTCGGTGTCCTCCTCGGCCGGGGCCAGGCCCAGGCTCCATTCCGCGTACGGCACGCCCGTGGGCCGCGCTCCCTCCACCGAGGCCGTGCCCGGCTCCACCGCCACCACCGCGTTGGCTCCCGCGTGCGCGTCCCACCGCTCACAGACGGTGTCCGGGTTCTCGCACTGGAAGACGTACACCGCGGCGGAGGGTGACAGGTCCAGACGCCCGGGCACGTGCGGCAGTTGGAAGAGGAAGCGCATGGGCTCGCCGCATGTGGCGCAGGCCGGCCAGTGCACGGCGCCCACGGGCTCCGGTGCGCCGCCCACCTTCGCGAGCGGCACGTCCGAGGCCCCGGGGACCAGTGCCCACAATGGAGAGACAGTGGCCATCACGTGCGCAGGTTACTCCCTCTCCCGGAGGGCGAGGGGAAATCAGAAGTCCGCGATGCGCTGGGCCAGCGAGGCGTCGTCCACGAAGGGGTTGCGGTTGCCCTGGTACTTCTCGATGGCGCCGTTGCGCGTCAGCTCCGCGGCGTCCACCGTGTCCTGCACGTTCCACTTCTTCAGCACCGCCTCCTCGGCCGGCGGAATCGCCTTGCCGTACACCGTGGAGAAGTAGAACAGCGCCCGCGCCACGTTGCCCTTGTGCTCGGGGGGCGGCTCGAACACCGTGCGGCCCTCGGCGTCCGTGCCCAGCTTCGCCCCGCTCGGGCTGCTCCACTTCACCTTCCGCACCTCGCCGAACGGATGGCTGCTGCGCTGGCTGTTCGCCTTGCTGTCCGTGGGGAACAGGTGGTGCAAGTCACTCTTCGCCGCCCCCGTCGCGCCCTTCGACTGCGGCCACGTGTGCTCCACGTTCATGTCCGAGCTGTTGGGAATCTTGTTCGTCTTCAGCTCGCGGCCCGTGTACACGCACTTCACCTTCCCCTCGTGGTTGTCCAACGCGGTGAAGATGACCTTGCGCGCCTGGTTGTAGCCGAGGTCCTTGTGCTTCGCCGCCGCCTCATGCAGCGCCTGGATGAGCGCCTTGTCCTTCAACCCCTCGTCGCGCGGCGGCTGGCTCGGGGTCTCGAAGACGTCGCCTCCCCCCTGGGGCGCGCGCGGTGCCGGGCTCGCCCCTCGGCGGGCCTCGGCCGGGGCGGCCGGGACGAAGGGCGGGGGGCGGACGGTGGCGGCGGTCGAGCGGACAAGCATGGGTCGATTCCCCGTAAATGGACCTACATCGGCCCAGGTACGCCCATATTGTCGTCGATGTGCGCCAGGAGTTGCGTGCGGGGGCGCGATGGGCTGCTAACCTTCGTCCATGCCCTCCATTGATCGTCCTGAGAACCCTCCCGGAGCCGAGGATGTGAGCGTGACGCGGCCCTACGCGCACGCGCCAGGGGCTCCGGAAGCGACGGCCGTCCGGCGCTTCCTGCTCACCGTGGTGGAGGGGCCCGGAGTGGGGACCGTCTGGGACTCGGTGTCCGATGCGTGCTCCATCGGCTCGCACCCGAGCAACGACTTCAACCTGGATGATCCCACGGTGTCGCGCTTTCACTGCGAGATTCGCGTGGGCCCCAAGGGCGCGCGGGTGAAGGACCTGGACAGCACCAACGGCGTCATCCTCGATGGCGTGCAGGTGGCCGAGGGGTACCTGCGCGGCGGCAGTCTCTTGCGCCTGGGCCGCGTGGTGGTGCGCTTCGACTACAGCACGGACAGCAACCGGCTGCCGGTGTCCGAGCGCACGCGCTTCGGCTCGCTGGTGGGCACCTCGGTGCCGATGCGCATGTGCTTCGCGCTGCTGGAGCGCGCGGCGGCCCGCGACGTGACGGTGCTGCTCGAGGGCGAGACGGGCACGGGCAAGAGCCAGGCGGCGCAGGCCATCCACCAGGAGAGCGCCCGCCGCGACAAGCCCTTCCTCACGGTGGACTGCGGCGCCATTCCCGCGGACCTGCTGGAGAGCGAGCTGTTCGGCCACGAGAAGGGGGCCTTCACCGGCGCGGCCCAGCGGCGCATCGGCGCCTTCGAGGAGGCGCACGGAGGTACCGTCTTCCTGGACGAGATTGGCGAGCTGCCCGCGGAGTTGCAGCCCAAGCTGCTGCGCGTGCTGGAGGCGCGGGAGTTCCGCCGCGTGGGCACCAACGCCTACGTGCCGGTGGACGTGCGCATCATCGCCGCCACGAACCGGGACCTGCGCGCCGAGGTGAACGCGGGCCGGTTCCGCTCGGACCTCTTCTTCCGGCTGGCGGTGCTGCGCATTCCGCTGCCGCCGGTGCGCCAGCGGCCCGAGGATCTGCGCTTCCTCGTGGAGCAGATTCTCGACTCGTTGGGGGCGGATCCGGAGCGGACGAAGGCGCTGCGCGAGCCCGGCTTCATCGCGAGGTTGGAGCAGGCCGCGTGGCCGGGCAACGTGCGCGAGCTGCGCAACTACCTGGAGCGGTGCCTCGTGTTCGAGGACACCCTGGCGCTGTCGGACATGGTGCCGCCGGGCAGCCGCTTCGAGGTGGATCCGAAGGTGCCCTACGCCGAGGCGAGGCGGCTGGCCCTGGACGACTTCGAGCGGCGCTACCTGCGCGCGCTGCTGGAGCTGCACCAGGGCAAGGTGTCCCAGGCGGCCAGCGGCGCGGACATGGACCGCGTGTACCTCTACCGCCTGCTGCGGCGGCACGGCATCAAGTGAGCTTCCCCCGGGCCGCTCAGTCTGGTGGCTCCAGGTAGTTGCCATCGCCGTCGTTGATGGCGTCCAGCGCGCGTCCCTCGCACTCCTCGGGGCGCGCGGTGGCCTTGCCTCCGGCGGTGGGGGCGTCCTCCGTTCCTCGGGCCTCGCCCGCCTGCTCCCGTGCCCGCAGGGCCGCGAGCGAGCTCGCTTCGTCGGGCTTCGGACCCTTGAGGGCCTTGCGCGCGTTCACCTCGTCAGAGGTCGGTCCAACCAGGGCCCCCGTGGCGTCCCATCCTGCCTCCAGGTCGTCCCACTCGTTGTCCGGGTCCGTCATGGCCGTACTCCTCTCGCCAGCTCAACCCTTGTAGGCTGCGCACGGCGGGGAGGGCTCACAGGTCAGTGGGAGGGGCTGGCTCCAGGCTCGAAGAGGAGAGCAGCGCTGGCCTGCTCGCTCGCTTCTGGCGCAACACCCGCTCAGACTTCCGTGAAACGTGTGCCCGTCACGCCAGCCATCTCCATGGCCTTCTTGATTCGCTCCGAAACGATGATGGAGACCGGCCAGCCCCAGGGACGGAAGATCTCGGCATTCCCCACCTGGCTCGGGTCAATCCTCAGACCGACCACCTTGTAATACTCGCCAATCCCTTCCTCGTATCCTTCCTCCGCGGTGCGATAACCCACCTCTTCACATCGGGCATCGTCGATACACCGGATCGTTCGGAGCAGGTTCACGATGTAGTGACGCTCCGGATGGCCGTCGATCGTGACGGGGAAGAGCTGCATCTGGTCCTGGATGCCAAGCTGCTCGAAGAGTGTCTTGACCCTGTCGTGAATGACGGTGACACCGAGCGCGGTGGTCGAGAAATCCAGGGCACGCCCTTGCTTGTACATGCCCATCCGAACGGGCAGATGGATGGAGAGCGGAAGACCTTTCGAGAAGTGCCCGTTCCAGATCTCCTGGCCACTCCCATCCATCGGGTCGCCGAGCTCCCAGCGGTCCCGGATGCCCATGTCGTTTTCCAGCTCGAAATAGTTCTGCATACAATCCAAACAACCACGGCGGGGTATGTTTCCTCACGGCTTGGGCTTCGGGTCTTCCTCTGGCGCCGCCATGACGAGGGTGTGCTCATGCGGCAGCTTGCCCAGGCCCGCGAGCATCCAATACTCCTCCACGCTGCGCACGGTGGCGATGACCTCTGGCTTGCCCTTCTTCTTCACCACGACCGCGCCCACCGTCCCCGGCTCCGCCTCCAGGAGCGCCCAGAACGCGGCCCGTTGCTCGGGCGTCGGCTCCGACCGGATGCGCTGTACGATCATCACCACCAAGATCGCCGCGCAAGCCGCTATCAAGGCCAGACTTGGCCAGCTGATGGGCCCTGGAAGCTTCTGGCGGATGCTCAGGTCGATCCAGAGCGCGGAGACAATCCCGAAGGCCACGACCCACACCCCCAATCCGATCACCCAGAGAGGGAGGGGCTTTTTCTTGGTGATTTTCTCCATTGGCTTCACCCGCCCCTCAACGGCCACTTCCTGGCGGAGCCTCCAGGTTATTGCGGATGCCCTGCTCCACCTGTTCGCCGGTCAGTGCGTCCACGAGATAATACCCGCCGAAGCCAATGATGAATCCCACCGTATTTCCCAGCAGGGGAACCTCTGTTCCCCAGATGGCGCCCACGACCCCCGCCGCGATGGCGGAACTGAGGCTGCCAGAGACAAAAGCCCGCGTTCCTGTCGCGACGTAGTCCGTACCGCTGTGCTCTTCATCGTCGAGCGCGAGCGAGGTCATCGTGAAGATGGGGGCTGCCAGCGCGCCTCCCGCGAATCCACCCACTGCCCGGCCCGTACCCGTCGCCAGCCGGACACTCGTGCCCTGGCTGACGAGTCTGCGCGCTAGCGCACTGCCTGCGTTGGCCGTGACGAGATTCTGGGTAGCACCACCTACCAGCCCTGATGTTCCCCCCGCGGCGCCAGCCTTGGTGAGTGACGGCAATGGATCCTCTGGTGGTTCATAGTAGACGTGAACGGCTTCACAAAGCACGGAAACCACTGCGCCACCCACCGAGCCCCGCCCGCCCGCGATACCGGACGCCACGGCGTTTCCGCGGACCCCACCCCCATGGCGCGCCACGAGGAGGAGCTCCGGGAAGACCCAGCGGTTGACCTCCGCGGGTGTCATGTGGGGATTGGCGACGGCCACCTGCTGGCGGAACCGCTCCAACTGCATGAGGTGCTGGGAGGTGATGTTGTTGCTGGTGATGTAGACGGCGATCTTCTCCCTCACGGAGGAGAGCGCGGCCTCCGCCTGCCGGCGCACGTCGTCCGGAGACCCCGAGCCCCGGCGGGTGTTCTCCAGGTTCTGATAGGCGCGGTACACCGTCCCGCCAATCCGCACCGGTTCCGCCTCCAGCAGCTTGTCCGCCACTTCGCGGTATGAGCGCTTGCGGTAGTTGCCGGGGTCGCGCAGCGCGGCCCGGAACGGCTCCACATGCTCCTCATTCACCGAAAGGTACCCGTTGCGCAGCATCAAGGCGCGGCCCTCGTCCGCCGGACGCTGGGGGTACAGGGCCGTTCGCGCCCGCTCCCAGGTCGTCGGGCGCAGGCCCACGATGTCGCGCAGCCCCCGCAGGTACGTCTCGAATGGATCTCCCCGGCCATCCGCCGGGCGTATGCTCGTCTTCACGGAATTCAGGCCGCCCCGGTGGTCGCGCAGATCGAAGATGGGGTGATTGGGGCGCACGGCATTGAGGTCCTGCTGGGCAATCATCCCCCCGTGCCGGGCCGAGAGTTCGCCGAGGTTGCCGCGCCAGTCGCTCCGGGAGAGCCGAGTCGTACCCGGGTCCAGGGAGAATGCTCCCGGCGCATGCCGCTCGAAAGCGGGCAGTGAATGCAGGGTGGAAAGATAGCCCGACAGGGCCGAGCCCGGCACCACTGGGATGGAGTTGCGCCACAGTAACTGCTCGAGCCGAGCGCGGGTGAGGACATGATCGGAGGTGTCCTGGCGCTCCCCGGGCGGGACCTTGACGACGGCCAGCGCCGCGCCCTGGGGGACGAGTTTGAAGGACTCGCCGGAAATGGGCAGGGGCGGGGCTCTTCCGGGCCGTACCGGGGACTTCGGAGCCGTGCCCTTCTTCGACGGAGCCGTCATGCGCGCGCCTCCAGCGCCGCCATCATTCTCATGGGCGCTTCATCGGGAGCATAGCCGAACAGCGAGGGCCCTGTTTCCCTGGCATTCCTTCTGGCGCATTGTCGCCTGCTCGTGCTCGACACCTTGTCAGAGCAGTGGAGTCAGAGGAGGCGGCGGGGGGACGGGGCATCTCCTCGACGGCGTGACGTTCCCGTAGCCCAGCCGGTAGCCCGCTTCCGTTCAACACCGTCTCACGCCGCGTGCCGGGTGACGTGGCACAGGCCCTCGCGGCCCGGGAGCACCTTCACCTGGAAGGTGTCCCGCAACCCCGCGAGTGCCGCCTCCGTCACCACCACGCCCCTCCCCGGATGTCCCCCCGTCCACGCCGACAACCTCAGCAGCCGGCCTCCCCCCAGCGCTGGCCTGCCGCTCGCGTCCGGGCGCAGCGTCGCCGTGTCCAGGTGCAGCGTGGGCGTCAGCCGCACCCGTGCCGTTCCCTCTCCCCGGTCGGGCTCCTCCGCCAGCGCCAGCGCCAGCTCCAGCACCCGTCTCCGTGCCTCCCGTTCGGCGTCCGCCTCGTCCGGCAGCGCCGCCACCCCCAACAGGAAGCTGCTCCCCTCCACCATCACCTTCAGCCCCACCGCGTCCGCCCGCTCGCGCGCGTGCTCCATCAACGCGTCCACCGCGTCCATCGTGGCGTCGTCCACCATCACCCCCATCCTCGCCTCCACGTACAACCCCAGCGCCCTCACCTGCGTCGACCGGCCCTGGCCCTCCCCCCGCACCGCGCGCCGCAGCTCCACCAGCACCGCGTCCACGTCCGCGTAGCGGTCCTCCCGCTTCTTCTCCAGGCACCGCCCCACCACCGCGTCCAGCGCCGCCGGCACCGGCGCCCGCTCGCTCACCCTCGGCACCGGCGCGTGCAGGTGCTGCTCCTCCAGCTCCACCTGCGTCGTCCCCTGGAACGGCGGCTGTCCCGTCACGAGCTGGTACAGCAGCACCCCCAGCCCATACAGGTCCGTCCGCGCGTCCGGCGTCTCCCCTCGAATCTGCTCCGGCGCCATGCTCAGCGGCGTGCCCAGCACCATCCCCGTGCTCGTCATCACCGCGCCCGGGTGCTCCTCCGGCGCCAGCAGCTTCGCCACCCCGAAGTCCACCAGCTTCACCCGCGGGCCCCCTTCCCCCGCCAGCACCACCACGTTCTGCGCCTTCAAATCCCGGTGCACCACCCCCGCCCCGTGCGCCGCCTTCAACGCCGAGCCCACCTGCTCCAGCAGCTCCAACGCCTCCCGCGCCGAGTAGGGCCCTCGCGCCGAAAGCTCCGCCGCCAGGTCCCTCCCCTCCAGCCACTCCATCGCGATGAAGGGCCGCCCGTCCGCCAGCGTCCCGTGCTCCAGCACGTCGACGATGTGCCGGTGCCTCAGCCGCTTCAGCGTCTCCGCCTCCTGCTGGAAGCGGCGCAGCGCACTGCGCGCGGCGGCGAACTGCGGGTGCATCACCTTGAGTGCCGCGGGGGCGCCGCTGCGCGCCTCCTTCGCCCGGTAGAGCGTCGAGACGCTGCCCCGGTACCGCGTGCCCTCCACGATGTAGCCCCCCACCTGGGCCCCCGGCGACAGCTCCTCGCCGTACAGCGACCAGGCCCGGGCCTCGCTGGCTCGAGGCGCACCGCGGGAATCGTCCTGACCGTCCTTCATGCGGCGGGTGCTCCTACTGCTTCGTGCTGCGCCAGAGGCAATACTCGGAAGGAATGCCCGGCGTCAGTCCGCACGCCTCGTAGAGGTACACGGTGATGGGCTCCTTCCACAGCGTGCCCTCCGAATCGTAGCAGTCCTCGAAGTCCCCATCTCCCACCACCACCGCGCCGTCCTCCCTCCTGCACTTCGAGGCCGAGGGCATGCTGTAGTTGTAGCAGTCCCCCACCACCCGGGACGCGCAGTTGGCCCCCGAGCCCGGCAGCGCGCACACGCGGTACGAGGCATACGCCGCGTCGTTGTTCCACTCCGGCGCCTGGCAGGAGAACATCTTCCGGTACACCGAGCCCTGGACGGTCTGCTCCTTGCCCACGATGCGGCCGCTCTCCTCGACGTACACCTTCGCCGCCAGCGCCTTGGAGTCGAAGATGTTGCCGTAGTAGGCCCCCTCGCGCAGCCGGTACACCGCCTTCTCCGAGAGCTTGTAGCTGGTGGCCGCCAGCGTGCCCGTCTCCACCGCCACCGACACGCCGCCCGTCAGCGTGCTGTCATACGGCGCGCTCATCACGTTGAAGAAGCCCGAGGCCGGGCAGGTGAACGTCACCGCCGGGGCCGTGGTGAGGCACGTCCCCTGGCTCTGGCCGAGGTGGCGCCCGCTCCCCGAGTCGCAGCCGATGTTGCCCTCGCACACGCGCAGCATCATGCGTGCCCCGCTCCACGCGCCCAGCGCGGGGCCCGTGACGCACTGGTCCGGCGCCCGGCCTCCCGCTCCCAGCCGCACCGCCTGCCCCGGCACGCACCGGCCGATGAAGTCCCCCTTCCAGCCGCAGTCCCGGCCCACCCCGCTCTGCGCCGCCGTGCAGGCCTCGTAGCTCGGCACCCGCGCGTTGCCGAGGTCCGGGTCGTACTCCACCGGCCGCGTCTGGGCCTCCAGCGGGAAGAGCGCCGGCTGCAGCGGATCCTCCCCGCGCATGGACAGCTCCACCCGGCGGCCCAGCGCGTTGTTGCGCGCCAGCAGACACGCCGACACCCGGTTCTTGCACGTGTCGGACGGGGCTCCGTACTCCCACTGGGGGCACAGGCCCGCCTTGCCCTCCCAGGTGCGCGGCGTCAGCGTGAGCGGATCCTCCCAGGCGATGGTGTGGCCCGCCGGCAGCGCGCAGCCCACCAGGTAGGACATGAAGCTCTGCGCGTCCAGGTCCCTCAGCTGGAGCTGGAGGTAGCCGTTGCCCGTGACGGGGTGGAACAGCGGCGCCAGGCCCCCGCCGGCCAGCAAGTCGTTCGCCGTGGGGTTGGTGGAGATGGCGTTGAGCACCAGCGCCTTCGTGGTGAGCGAGTTGGCCACCCGCAGCTCCCGCTCCACCGTGCCGCTCTCCAGCCCCCCCTCGTCCTCCGGCAGCCCGGGCTGGCAGCCTGTCGACCCGAGCAGCATCACCCCCAGTGTGAGGCCGTGGAACAGGACGTGCAGGGAGCCAGACTTGTTCGCGAGTCGCTGGAAATTCATGGTGTGACACAAGTGCATGGGGCGGGCCATGGGAGAGGGGGCGTTCGCCTCCTCGGGGGCGGGGAGGAGGTTGGAGCCCCTGTTGCTCGTGCGGCTACGGATCACGCGCCCCCGGAGTGGACTCCCAGGCAACACGCAGCCCCTCCAGGCGCGAGCGCCAGAGGGGAGAGGCGGCCGCGGTGCTCTCGGCGCGGGTGAGCCACTCGCGGGCCTCGTCGCGGCGGCCGGCCTGGAGCGCGGAGAGGGTGGCCAGGTGGAGCACCTCCGTCAGCTCGTCGCCCGAGGTGTGGGGCTGGGCCTCCTCGGCGAGCACCTTCCAGGCCCCGGCGTCCCGGATGCCGGCCTCGGCCTCGCGCACCCGGAGCTCCACCAGCCGCCACAGGGCCAGGGTGTTGGGCGGGGTGGACTCGGGCCGGCAGTGGGCGGAGAGCCAGTCCAGCTGCCCGCGCGCCTCCTTCATGTCCTCGAGCGCCGCGTCCACGCGCGCCAGCAGCACCGCGTCCACCGCCACCGGGTGCTCGCCGAAGAAGCGCACCCCCAGCTCGTGCGCCCGCCGCGCCAGCCCCAGCGCCTCCCGCGAGCGCCCCATCCAGTGCAGACACTCGGCGAGCTGCCCCACCGACCAGCGCTCCACCTGCGCGTGGCCCAGCTCGCGCGCCACGGCGATGGCCTCGCGCAAGTCCCGCTCGTTGCCCTCCAGGTCTCCGCGCAGCCGCCAGAGGAAGGTGCGGTTGATGAGGGTGGCGGCCAGGTGCAGCGCGTCGCCCTCCTTGCGGCACAGCGCCACCCCCTCGTCGAAGGCCCGCGCCGAGGCCTCCCCCTCACCGGCCAGCGCCAGCCCCGTGCCCTGCATCATCAGGGCGATGACGCGCGTCTCCGTGTCCCGCGCGAGCGTGGTCGCCTCCACCGTGGCGGTGAGCAGCCGCGTCGCGCGCGCCCAGTCCCCCTGCCGCCACGCCTGCCGCGCCCGGGCCAGCGAGCAGCGCACGGACAGGCGTGGATCATCCAGGGACTCGGCCTTCTCCAGCGCCTCCCGCGTGCGCGCCGCCGAGCCCTCCGCGTCCTCCAGCCAGTCCAGGACGGTGGCCTCCTCCAGCAGCAGGTCCACCTCCAGCGAGGTGCTCCCCAGGGCGCCGGCCAGCGCCCGCGCCGCGCTCAGGTCCGCCAGCGCCTCGCGGAGGCGGTGCGTGCGGTAGCGCACCCGGCCCCGTCCCGCCAGCACCCGCGCGCGCCGGGCCGTGTCTCCTTCCGGGAGCTGCGCCAGGGCATGGGTGTAGTCCTGCTCGGCCTCCACGTGGCGGTGGGCCTGCCGCGCGGCCTCGCCCAGGGAGAACCAGGCGGTGAAGGACTCCTCGTGCGCGCCACAGGCCGCGGCATGGCGGGCCCTCCGGCGCTGCTCCGCGATTCCCTGGCCCGAGAGGCCTCGCAGGGCCGCCGCGTGCAGCGCCCGGCGCCACGGGGCTGGCAGGGCCCGCTCGAGGGCCTCGCGCAACTGGGGCTGGCGGAAGGCGTAACGCTCCGGGCCCACCGCCTCGAGCAGCCCCGCGCGCTCCAGCCGGGCGAGCCCCGCGCCCGCGTCGAGGCCGGCCATGCGCGCCGTGTCCTCCTTCGTGTCGAGGTGCCGCTGCGCCGCGTCCACCTGGGCCACCGTCAGCTCCTGGCCGAGCACCGCGCACAGCTGCGCGAGGCCCTGGTGCGCCGCGGGCAGCACGGAGAGGGCACGGGTGGCGAGCCGCTCGAAGAGGGGCGTCACCGAGACGTGCAGCAGCTCGTCCGCGGCCACGTACCACTCGCCGCCGGGCGTGGCGCGCAGGGCACCCGAGGTGCGCAGGGCGCCAGCGACTTCCACCAGGGAGAGGGGCACGCCCTGCGTCAGCTGCTCCAGGCGGGCGAGCACCGGCTCGGGGATGAACTCGGCGGGGCGCAGCAGGTGCAGCAGCAGGGCGCGGCTGGCCTCGGGGGCGAGCGGCGGCAGCACGTGCCAGGCGGGGAGGCCGGCGCGCTCGCCGAGCAGCGGACGCAGGCCGAGCAGCTCGGGCCGGCCGGCGGCGCACACGAAGAGGGGCACCTCGGGCGCGGCGAGCGTGGCCACCTCGAGGGCATCCAGGGGGGTGGGGTCCGCCTGGTGCGCGTCGTCCAGGAGGAGGGCCAGGGGCTGGCGGGCGGCGAGCCGGCGCAGGGCCTCGGCCACGGCGCGGGCGAGCGCGTGCCGCCGGGCGCCCGTGGGGGCCGAGGGCAGGGGCGTGTTCGGCGCGCAGAGGGCCCACAGCGCATGCAGGAGGGCATCGGCCCCGGCGGCGTCCGGGTGGGGCGCGGCGAGGCGGAGCACCCGGGCCCCGGCCTCCGTCTCCAGGCGCGTGGCGAGCGCGTCGAGCAGGCGCGTCTTGCCGTGGCCGGGCTCGCCGGTGAGGACGGAGAGGCCGGGGCCGTGGCCCGAGAAGGAGCGGGTGGCGCTGGCCACCAGCGTGTCGAGCAGCGCGTCGCGGCCGAGCAGGGGCGGAGGCCCGGCGGAGGCGGGGCCGCGGGTGATGGAGGAGTCGCCGGAGAGCAGCAGGGCGCCCGAGGGGCCGGGCTGTGTCGCACCCTCGCCGAGCCGGGCCGCGGCCTCGGGGGTGGCGAGCAGGGTTGTGTCCGCACCGGGGCTCTGGGAGGGCCACCAGGACTCGGGCTGCTCGAGGGCGGGGCCGGCCATGCGCGTGAGGGTGGCGCCGGGGCGCACGCGCAGCTCGGCGAGGTGGAGGACGGCGGTGGTATGGGGCTCGGCGGAGAGCAGCCGGGCGGCACGGGCGGCGGCGCGCAGGCCCGCCTCGGCCGAGGGGTGCTCGGGGAAGGCGGCGAGGTAGAGGCCCGGGTGGACGCGCGCGAGCAGGCCGCCCTCGGGCGCCACGGTGGCGGCGAGGTGCTCCACGTCCAGCTCGCCGCGCACCCCGAGGAGGGCCACCTGGCGCACGCCCTGGGGACGGGCGGGGGCGAGGGCTTCCTCGGCGGCGGCGGGCGCGGAGGGGCTGGCGCGGCAGGCGGCGTCGAAGGCGGCGAGCAGCGCGGCGGCGGAGTCGAAGCGCGCGGCCTTGTCCTTGGCGAGGCAGCGCAGGAGGACGTCGTCGAGGGCCGGCGGGACGGGGCCGCGCTCGGAGGCGCGAGGAGGCCGGAGGGTGACGTGGCCGTGCAGCACCTCGTCGGGCCCGCCGGTGAAGGGGGGCGAGCCGGTGAGCAGCTCGAAGAGGAGGACGCCGAGCGCGTAGAGGTCGGTGCGCGCGTCCACGTCGCGCGACTCGAGACACTGCTCGGGGGCCATGTAGACGGCGGTGCCGAGCCGCTGGCCGGTGCGGGTGAGGCTGACGGACGACTCGGGCTCGCCGGGGTCCGAGGCATCGAGGAAACGCGCGAGGCCGAAGTCGAGGAGGCTGAGGGCACCGCCCTCGCGGAGGAAGACGTTCTCCGGTTTGAGATCGCGGTGGACGAGCCCCGCGGCGTGGACGCGCTCGAGGGCGCCGCACAGGCCGGCGAGCAGATCACGCACGTGGGAGAGGGGGGCGGCGCCGGAGCCGGGGAGCGCGGCCATCCAGGCGGCGAGCGTCTGTCCGCGCAGACGCTCGAGGACGAGGAAGGAGCGGCCCTCGGTGGAGCCCGGGGTGGAGCGCTCGAGGAGGAGCTCGGGGACGGTGGGAGGGCCGACGCGGCGCAGGGCGGCGGCCTCGCGGGCGAAGCGGGCGGAGAAGGGGCCGAGGGCCACCTTCAGGGCGACTTCACGGCCATCCTCCTCGCGCCGGGCGGAGAAGACACGGGCGAAGCCACCCACGCCGATGAGGGCCTGGAGCTGGAAGCCGGGCACCTGTGGCACGGGGAGGGGCTCGGCCTCGGGAGAAAGCGGAGGCCGCTCCGCGTGCGGGGGACAGGCGGCACCGGGGATGAGACGACGGTGGCAGACCGGGCAGCGCATGGGGCAACGGCGGGGGGAGCGCCGTGCCCGGAGGTTAGCAGACGCGGAGCCGCAACGCTGTTACCGGATCAATCGAGGAAGCGGCGCCACCAGCGGCGGAGCTCCTCCTCCACGGAGGGCGTCTTGCGAGCCAGGAATCCCCAGGGGAAGGGCTCCAGGTAGGGTTCGAGCAGGCGGGCGAGCTCCCGGTAGGCGGGAAGCATCTGGCCCTGCGCCGTGTCACCCGCCTCGGGCTCCGCGCCCAACGTCACGACGGCGCGCTCATCCTCCATTTCCTGCACGGTGGTGGTGGGCGAGTGGAGACGGGCGCGCAGACCCGCGGCGCCTCCCAGCTCGGAGAGGAGGGGCGGGCCGAGGAAGTTCATCCAGTGAATGCCATCCACGAGTGTGCCCATGCCGTCGAAGTGGGAGGCCTCACGGACATCGAAGCCCGGGTGGCGGAAGAGCTCGGTGCGCAGGCGATCGAGCTGGGCGTAGATGGGATGCCAGAGTTCGAGGGCGAGTCCGGCATGCCCGGTAGCGAAGGGCAGGCGAGACGCCATGGCCATCGCCAACGCTTGTACGTGCTGGGCGCCGTGCTCCTCGAGGTACTCGGTCGGGAGGGTGGCGGAGAGAACGCTCACGCTGTGGGGATGCGGTTCTCGCCAGGGAAGCCGGGCGTGGTAACTGAAGGAGTAGCCATTTCCCTGCTCGCCGAAGAGGGTGAAGTACGGATCGGCGCCGTCCTTCTCGGCGAATCGAGCATCGTGGGGCTCATAGTCCTCGAAGAATCGGGGCTCTTTTGGTTCCAGGGTTTCTCGGATGCGAGCCCAGTCCGATGGCTCCGTCAGGTCGAAGGACTCCCACCAGCAGCAGGTGTACCTCGAGAGCGCGCCGGGACATCCCTCGATGGCATGCAGGTAGCTGTCGAGAGCATGAGTCACCCCGGTGGTGAGGTGGTGGTGATGGTGGGGAAGGAAGAAGATGATGCGGACCACGTCCCTCGCGAGGACTCGGTCGTAGACGTGCTCTCGGACCTTCTTGACGAGTTCCTCTCCGACCTTCTCGTAGCCGTATGACTCGTTGCGAACGGTGCCCTGGATTCGGATGCGTGGTTGGCTGGGGGGCATGGGGTCTACTGTCAGTTGATCTCGAGCTGCGGGGTGATGATGACAGGTTCGCATTCGCCGCCGAGGGCTCTGTATTCCTCCATCTGGATCTGCACGCGCTTGTCGTTCCAGGGATTGCCCTGCTCATTCCCACAGGGGAATTTGAGCTCGTAGATGCAGTGGATCCGAGTGGCATTCCGGGTGAAGTGGAGAACGACGTCAGGCCTCTTCGAGCCCCCCCACCTGTCGGTGAGCATGAGGTCGTTCGTGAACTCTTCCCTTCGATATCTCGGCTCGATGGCGAAGTTGTTGGGAAACTCCTCGAAAAAGCGCCGTTGAATACATTCAAAGGCCACTGTGTGCTTGAGCTTGCCCAGGTGCTGGGCCCAGGTAGGGGCGAGCTTCTTCTCGACAGTGGGGGGCTTCTTGCAGTCCGATGCGGGGAGCGTCTTCCCCTTTCCAAAGAGATCCTCTTCGACCTTGAAGTGTGCCTGCTTGACGCACTCGACGATGATGTCCTCCGCTTGTTTCTTCTGTGCTTCGTCGAGGAACTTGGAGACGCTGAGGAAGCCCTGAATGACCTCGGCGGCCTGGATGACCTTCTCCAAGACCTGTCCAGCCCGGGTCGCCGCTGGCACGAGAATCTCGCCAGTGCTCGGGGCGACGGGAACAGCGCAGGCGGGTCCACAAGACTGAGCGAAGCAGGGGCGCGCGGTGACGCAGGAGAGGCCGAGGACGGCGGCCGATGAGAGGGAGAGCACGAACTGCACCAGAGGTTTTCGCATGGGGCTCGGCGGCGGAGTGGCGTCCCGGCAGACTACCAGGGACCCGGAGACGCCGGTCTCGTACCGGACACCTCCGCGAGAATAGAAGCACCGACGTGCCGCCGTGCCGGTAGTCTGCCGGGTGGACTTCAGCGAGGAGGCACGTGGCGTGGCAACGGTCTCACTGGAAGGTGTTCGCAAGGAGTACCGGGGCGGAGTGGTGGCGGCGAAGGACGTGACGCTGCAAATCGCCGATGGCGAGTTCGTCTCACTGGTGGGCCCGTCCGGGTGCGGCAAGTCGACGACGCTCAACCTCATCGCCGGGCTGGAGGAGATCTCCGCCGGGGTGCTGCGCATCGACGGCGTGGCGGTCAATGAGCTGTCTCCGCGCGATCGGGACATCGCCATGGTCTTCCAGAGCTACGCCCTGTACCCGCACATGGACGTGCGTGGAAACATGGCCTTCCCGCTGAAGGTCTCGGGCGCCGACAAGGCCACCATCGACCAGCGTGTGAACGAGACCGCGGCGCTGCTCGGGCTGGAGAAGCTGCTGACGCGGCGGCCGAAGGAGCTCAGTGGCGGTCAGCGGCAGCGCGTGGCGCTGGGGCGTGCGCTGGTGCGGCGTCCCAAGGTGTTCCTCTTCGACGAGCCCCTGTCCAACCTGGACGCCGCGCTGCGCACGCAGATGCGCGGGGAAATCAAGAAGCTGCACGAGCGCCTCAAGGCGACCTTCATCTACGTCACGCATGACCAGGCCGAGGCGATGACGCTCTCGGACCGGGTGGTGGTGATGAGCCAGGGCGAGGTGCAGCAGGTGGCGCCGCCGCGCGAGCTCTACGACGCCCCGGCGAACCTGTTCGTGGCGGCGTTCTTCGGCTCGCCGCGCATCAACCTGGTGAAGCCGGAGACGCTGGGGATGCGCGAGGACGGCGTGACGCTGGGCCTGCGGCCCGAGCACCTCGAAATCGGCACGGGCGCGGCGCCCCAGGGCGCGCTGAGCGGCACGGTGTACCTGGTGGAGCCGATGGGCTCGGAGAGCTGGGTGACGGTGGACGTGGCCGGCGAGCGCCTCATCGCCAGGGCCAAGGAGGACTTCTCGGCCCCCACGGGCTCGCCGGTGTGGCTGCGCTACGACGCGCAGCGGCTGCACCGGTTCGACACGGCGAGCGGGCGCAGGCGGTGACTCCGGCGCCCGCTCGTGCGGCCTGGAAGCGCACCCGGGCCGTCAGGTTGGCCGAGCGGCCCTCACCGGGCACCGCATGCCCGGCGTAGTACTGCTCGTAGAACAGCGCGTCGCTGATGTTGTTCAGGTTGAGCTGGAGGTCCACCCGGTTGAACAACTGGTAGCTGGCGAAGGCATCGAAGCGCCAGAAGTCGGGCACCTTGAGGAAGGCCACGCTCTCCGAGGCCGGGTTGTTCGCCGTCGTCACGTCCTGGTACACGGCGCCGGCGCCAATCGTGAGGCTCCGCAGCGGGGTGACGGTCGTCCACAGCGAGAAGCTGCGCGGCGGCGTGCTCGGCGGCGGCTGGCCCACCAGGTACGCGTTGCTGTGCTCGAGGATCTCCGAGTCCAACTGGGTGTAGCTGGCGATCACCCTCCAGGTGCTCGTGATGCTGCCCGTCACGCCCACGCTGAAGCCCTGCACGCGCTGGGCGCCATCGAGAATCGTCGGGGGTCCCGAGGGGTCGGTGTTCGGCACGCGCGCGTTCGTCTTGTCCACGCGGAACACCGCCGCGTTCAGCCCCAGCCGCTCCTCGAACAGGTCCGCCTTGGCGCCGAGCTCGATGGTGGCGTTGCGCTCCGGCTCCAGGTTCGCCGTCCCCGTGGTGAGGGTGCCCACCTCGGCCGACGGGTTGGCGGACGTGCCGTACGTCGCGTAGACGCTCGTCTTCTCCAGGGGGTGGGCGAGCAGACCCACGCGCCAGTTGAAGAGGTGGTCCTGGCGCCTCAGCACGGTGCGCGTGCGCGCGGCGTCCTCCGCCACGTACTTCGTGTCGAAGAGGTCGAAGCGCACGGAGCCGAGCACGTCCACGTAGCGGCCAAGGCTGAGCTGATCCGCCGCGTAGGCGCCCACCGTCCACTGCCGGCTCTGGTTGGCGCTGGCGAAGACGGGGTTGACCGCCGACAGGTCCGGCGTGGGATTGGGCTCGAACAGGTCGGCGGTGATGTTGGGTCCGGTGGACAGCCCCACCGCGTTCAGGTTGTTGCGGCTCTGGTTGCGCGTCTCCCACGTCAGCTCGAGCGCCAGCCCTTCGCGCCCTGCTCGCGCACCTCGCCCGTGTATGGATTCACATACACGCCCTCGGAGCGGCCGGTGAGCACCCGCACGGCCGAGTCCGCCTCGGGGTACACCGTCACGCCCGAGGGCCGTGCCTTCGGCCGGGCCTCCTTCACGCGGGCCAGCAGCTGGTCCACGGACAGGCGCGGCGCGTCCGGAGCGGGCACCTGCACCTTCCGGTTGGCGCTGTCGGCCTGGTCGACGAGCTCCGACTCGAAGGCGATCGCCGCGCCGGTGAGCGACATGATGCCGATGACGATTCCGGTGATGACGCCGGACACCAGATGGGGCCAGAAGATGATCTTGCGAAGGGTGATGCTCATCGGGTGCCTCTGCGTGCGGAGCCCCTCTGCGCGCTTCACTTCAGGGAGAACTGGACGGGAATCTCGACGATGACGCGCACCGGCCGGCCCTGGTGGCCGAGTGCCGGAGAGAAGCGCCACTGGCTGACGGCGGAGATGGCCGCCGCGTCGAGCTCGGGGACCGAGCGGATGACACGCGTGTGTTCGGGCTCCACGCGCCCATCCGTGCCGATGATGATGCGCACCAGCACGAGCCCCTGGATGCCATCGGCCTTGGCCCGCCGGGGGTAGCGCGGCTGGACCTGCGCGAGCACTTCCGGAGCGCGCGCCACCTGCTTCAGCTCGAGCGCCGAGCCGCCCGTGGCGCCGAGCAGCCCGCCCTCCCGTCCATCCAGCACGCCGCCCACGATTCCCGCGACCACGCCCTGCACGCCCGGGTTGCCCGTCGCCTCACTCGCGGGCGCCTCCTCGAGCTCCGGCGGAGTCTCCGGCACCGTCTCGGGGTTCGCCGTCTCGACCGGCGCCTCCACGGGCTCGGGCACGGGCGTCTTCATCGCGAGCGTCGGGATGATTCGCGGGGCGCGCGTCCGCGCCTGGTGCTGCACCCGCTCGGGCGCCGGGGCGGCCGTGGCACCGGAGGCCGCGGCGGGCGGAGGCGGGAAGGAGAAGAACACCACCTCCGGCTCCTCGGGGAGCGGGGCGGCCTTCGGGGTGCTGTGGGGCAGGGACAGTCCGATGACCAGCGCCACGGCGTGCACGAGCCCGGCGGACACCAGCGCCCAGGCCCAGCGCTCCCGCTCACCCGTCGAGCTGGCCTCGCCCATGCGGAACAGGCCCACCGCGGGCCTCGCGTCCTGCCGGGCGGGGGCCATGTCCTGCATTCCGATATGGAAATTGAGAATAATTCTCAGTTTCACCCGGGGCAGAGATATCCCACGTGCTTTGGGAGGTCAATGTGGGGACCGCTCGCGGTGTGGGGAAGGGCACGGAGGGTGTCGTCAGGGCTCGGCCCATTGGCGGAGGAGGTTGTGGTAGACGCCCGTCAACATGACGAGGGAGGGACTGTTGGGCACCTCCTTGTTGAGCTGCATGATGGCCATGTCGAGGTCGAAGAGCAGCGAGCGCTGCGAGACGTCGCGGACCATGCTCTGAATCCAGAAGAAGGACGCGAGCCGGACGCCCCGGGTGATGGGGGTGACGTGGTGCAGGCTGGAGGCGGGGTAGATGATGAGGTCCCCCGCGGGCAGCTTCACCGAGTGGCTGCCATAGGTGTCCTCCACGGTGCGCAGGCGCATCGGCGTGCCGGTGATGGGGCGGATGGCGTTGTCCACGTGCGAGCCGAAGGTCATCCCCGCGTCGTAGCGGTTGAAGAGCGGCGGGAAGACGCGCTGGGGCAGCACGGCCGAGACGAACAGTGGACTGCGCTCGAGGCCGCGCAGCACGAGGTCCCCGAGCTCGCGGGCCTCGGGGCCGTTCTCCGGCAGCTGGAGGTTCTTCTTGGCCTGGGCGGACTGGTGGCCGGCGGTGCCGCGGCCATCCTCCCAGGACGCCTGGGCGAAGACCTCGCGGCAGCGGGCCACCTGCTCGGCGGTGAGGACGTTGGGGATGTGAAGCATCATGGTGGGCAATGCCTGACCATGAGCTGGCGGCGTTCCCAGCGGGCATACTCCTCCCCATGCTCGCGACCCTGCTCGTCCTCTCCGTTCTCCAGTTCTCTCCGGCGGATGCGCCCCGGCTCGATGTGGAGCCGCCTCGCGCGTTGAGCCTGCTCTCGCCCTCCGTCGCCGTGTCCCATGACTACGGGCTCCTCTCGCACGAGCACCAGCCCGGCAGGCCCGTGCGCCGCTCGTCCTTCTCCTTCCTGCGCGCCTTCGGCGAGTTCGTCACCGGCTTCGGCTCGCAGCTCATCGTGGGCTCCGGCCTGTGGGCCGTGGAGGTCGTCACCCTCTTCGGCGCCACCGTCCTCTCCTCCGCCTTCACCGGTGGCGAGGGCGCCGACTTCGTCCTCGGCGCCGGCACGCACGCGATGATCGTCTTCAACGGCGCCGTCCTCCCGCTGCTCAGCACCCTGCCCATCTGGCTCATCGCCAGCACCGACCTCGCCTACTCCCACAGCTTCATCTGGACGTGGCTCTCCGGCATCGCCACCTACGCCGCCTTCTGGTCCTTCCAGTACGCCCTGCCCTCGCGCCACGGCGGGCTCGAGCTCATCCTCTGGCCCACCCACATGACGAGCTGGCTCCTCGTGGCCCTGGTGCAGACCGTCGTCATCAACCTCACCAAGGAGCGCTCCTCCTTCGCCTCCCGCGCTCCCGGGGGCGCGCTGCTCAACGTGGACGGCGCTCGCGTCTCCGTGGGCGCGCCGCTTCCCGCGTTCGCCCCGGATGTGTCGCGGCCCGGCCGCATGGTGACCCTCTTCCCGCTCGCCCAGGGCCGATTCTGAACGGGAGGGACGCACTGCCGGTGTGTCCCCGTCCTTCGGGAGTTGCCGTTCTCCCTTGTTTTCTCCTATGACGAGAGGCAGACACTGGAGGTGGGCCGTGTCGCTGTCTTTCTCGCGTCGTTTCGTTGCCGGCTTCGGGCCGGGGTTCGTGCTCGGGCTGCTGGCCGTGGTGCTGGGGCTGTGGCCGCTGGTGGTCCGTGCCGAGCCGGACACCATGGGTCTGGGCAATGGGCAGCATGGCAGCCTGCAGGTGAGGTCCGCGGGGACGGTCATCAACGCCACCACGCCGCTGCTCGCCGCGGCCGCCGCGGGGGCCACCGAGCTGAGCGTGGCGGATGCCTCGGCGTTCGCCGCGGGCGAGCTGGTGCTGGTGCTGCAGATGGCGGACGCGCTGCCCTTCTCGCAGTTGCGGGGGGCGGTGGACGAGCTCGAGGCGCGGGACTCGGGCGCGGGCCGCTGGGAGCTGGCGCGCGTGGCGGAGGTGGGGACGGGAGTGCTGCGCCTGAGCGCGCCGCTGGTGAATCGCTTCGCCTCCGTCTCCCAGGTGGTGCGCGTGCCCGAGTACACGGACGTGCGCATCGCGAACGCGGCCTCGCTGCGGGCGCGGGCGTGGGACGGGCGCAGCGGTGGCGTGCTGGCGTTCCTGGCCACCGGCACCGTCTTCAACCTGGGCTCGCTGGACGTGGACGGACTGGGCTTCCGGGGCGGCGCGGCCGAGACGGGGCTGGCCCTGGAGCTCTACGACTGCGCGGCGGAGGACGGGACGGCGGCGGCCGGAGGCGGTGCGCGCAAGGGCGAGGGGCTCGCCGGCCTGGCCGACGCGGTCCCCAAGAGCGGGTATGGACGAATCGCCAATGGCGGCGGTGGCGGCAACTGCCACGACGCGGGCGGTGGTGGCGGAGGCCACGTGGGCCCGGGCGGGAAGGGCGGCCGCTCCTCGCAGGAGGCGGAGGAGCGCGACGTGGGTGGCCAGGGCGGCTCGGCGCTGCGCTACACGCGGACCCAGGAGCGCCTGCTGCTCGGGGGCGGCGGGGGCGCGGGCATCGAGGGCACGGCGGGAGGCGCGGGGGGCGGCATCGTCTTCGTGCGCGCCCGTGAAATCCAGGGCCCCCGTCCTCGCGGCATCATCACCGCCCGTGGCGAGGACGCGCCCTTGGCCAGTGGTCTGCACGGAGGGGGTGGCGGTGGAGGCGCGGGCGGCACGGTGCACGTGCGCGTCGCGCAGACGCTCGGCTGCACCGTGCTCTCGGCCAACGGCGGGGCGGGCGCCTCGAGTGACACCTCCCCGGGTGGTGGAGGCGGAGGCGGGCTGCTGTTCATCCAGGCCCAGGGCGGCGTGCCCTCGGACTGTGCCGCCACGGTGAACGCGGGGGCCGCGGGTGACTCGCCCGCGGGCACCCGCGGCGCCGAGCCCGTGCTCGCGGAGGATCCGCTCCACGTGGGCCGCGTGGACGTCATCTCCCAGGCCTTCGCCGCGCCTTCCGTGCCGGGCTGGGTGTCTCCCGGAGCCGGGGACACCGGGGTCATCTCGAGGCCCCGGCTCGAGGGGAGGACGGCCCCCGGTGCCACCGTGCAGGTGTTCCTCGATGGCGAGCCGCTGGGAGCGCCCGTGGTGGCGGACGACGCCGGTACCTTCGCCGTCGTGCCCACCACGGACCTCGCCGAGGGCCCGCATGAGGCGTCCGCCTGGGCCGAGCAGTACGGCTTGCGGAGCGCGCAGTCGGCGCCGCTCGGCTTCAACGTGGGCGACCTCGTGCTGCAGGTGGGCTGTGGCTGTGGCGTGGACGCGGGGAGCGGCGCGTGGGGGCTCGGCCTCGCCGTGCTCGCGTGGGTGCTGCGAGGCGCACGCCGGGGGCCGGGGTGGCCCGGGAGCCACCTCCGCCCATGCCTTCGAGGCAATGACGATGCGCTGACGGAGAAATGACGATGCGCTGGCGCACGCTCCGGAAAATCCCTCTCAAATCCAATCGGAAACTTCCACGAGCGAAGTCAGACAATGGCTGCATCGATATCCATCCAGCGCATCGCCAGTTGATGCGGGAGACCCTCCGTCATGTCCATGAACGTCAACAACTCCGGCCGTAAGCCCGTCGCCGCCCCGAAGACCGAGACCCCGGCCACCACCGCTCCCGCGAAGAACACCGTGCGCGCGGAGAACACGGTGGACACGGCGAAGGCCCCGGCGTCCAAGGACGGCTTCCAGACCGCCTCGGCGGTCGTCGCGAAGGCGAACCGCCCGGCGCCCACCCTGCCCGTGGCGAGCCGTCCGGCGCCCTCGCAGCTGGGCAACAACTTCTATGGACAGCGCGGCGAGCTCTCGCCGAACCAGACGGGGAAGATCAACGGCGCGGCGGAGCTCGCCCAGTTCGTCTTCGCGGGCTACAACGGTGGCGAGCACGGGCCGGTGTCCATCACCCCGGCGACGCTGCGCCAGGGCAACACCTCGCGGCAGGTGCACCTGGTGGGCATCTCCGGCACCGAGGCGGTGGAGAACCAGAGCACCGGGTGGATCACCAACCTCAAGTCCGGCTTCCAGCAGGACAACCCCGGCCTGCGCAACGCGCGCCAGGCCATCCTGAACACGGTGCCCGCGGGCGCGGACCTGGTGCTCGCCGGCCACAGCCAGGGCGGGATGATCGCCCAGCAGCTCGCGGCGGATCCCACCATCAAGGCGCGCTACAACGTCATCAACACGGTGGCGTTCGGCTCGCCGCTCATCTCCGCCGGGCAGCGCGAGGGCGAGGTGCACCGCATCGCCGCGGCGGGCGACCCGGTGCCGCGCGCCAGCCTGCAGTCGGTGCTCCTGTCGGACTGGGCGCGCATGGGCCAGCAGGACATTCCCACGGACTTCCCCATCTCGCTGCGGAAGCCCGGCAACGGCATCGAGGCGCACATGAAGGACTACGTGAGCGAGAACAACACCGAGCTGGCCAAGATGGACGCGGTGGGCCGCGTGTCGCCGCGGGTGCCCGTGTCCATCGAGTTCAACCCCGCCAACCGCGTGTTCTTCACCTCTCCGACGAACACCGCCGCTCCTTGAGCGGGTGGACCTACTCTCCGTCCCTGTAGCCGTCCGCCAGCGAGAGGGGGTACAGGGCGCGGTGGTTGAAGTGGGGGTGGTACGCGGCCAGGTAGAGCTCGGAGCCGATCTTCACCCACGCCCTTCTGGCGGGCGTGGGTTGTGCCTTCAGCCAGGCCTCGGCTTCCTCGTGGTTGGCGAAAGAGGCCGTGGCGACGGGGGCGCCCTTTTCCTCCAGGTCAACGAGGTAGTAGCTGATGCTGCGGGCTCGCGGCAGCCGGCGGAAGTTCGTTTCGCGATCGTACATCACGGCGTGGTAGTCGTTGCCGATCAGGATACTGGCGAAACGCGGTGGAGCGGGGTGGTGGTCGAGCCAGGCTTGCGCCTCCTGCATCGTGTCGAAGGCGGCCACGACATGAGGAGGGCCCTCCGCCTCGAGATGCTCCAGGTACTGGCTGAAGGCCTCGTACTGGCCGGTCGCTGAGATGAACCGGAGCGTATCGAGGATGACCTGGATCAGCTTTTCCTCTCCAGCGGAGTCGGGGTCATCCAGGAGCTGCGTGAAGAACGCCTCCGTTCTGCTCAGGCGCTCCTTCAGCTCCGGGAAGTCATCATCTCGAGTCTGAACGACAGGGGCGGAGTGAAGGCCCTTCTGGAAATCCTCGAAGGGGTAGTACTGGCCGGTGGCGGCAATGAAGCAAAGGGCGTCTCGCGCGAGGCTGAGAACGCGAGTCTGCTCGGGCGGCTGATCCTCCCTCCACCGCTTGCCGATGACCTCCTGCGGGTGCCGGAGAATGGTGAGGACCGTCATGGTTGCGAGACCGCGAGCTGGGAAGCGGAGGGGGGAGCGTGTGCCGCCAGGAGCAGGGCCGGCGCGAGGATGAAGCTGCCTCCGGTGGCAACCACGACGAACGCCACCCCAGCGATGACGACAGTAGCCCCGAGCAGGAGTTTCTCACGATTCTGCTTCAACCATTCAACGGCACCGGCGATTGCCGTGAATTCTACGGCTCCGGCCGTGGCCCGCTCTCGAAGATCACAGCAGTCCCGGTAGGCGGGATAGCACTTGTCGCGGCACATCGTTTCCTTGGAGCGCTTGGTCGCGTGCTTCCAGTTCGTGCCCCTGCGCGAGTCCTTGCACATCTTCACGCATTGATCGAACTCCTCGTCACAGTCGCGCGTCCAGGCCGCGTGAACGATGTGCCCCCCCGTGAAGCCGTCATCCGCTCGATAGGGGGAGTACTTCGACAGGTCGAAGCCGCTGATGGGTCTCCACTCGTGCCGCACCTGCCCGTCCGGCGTCTCGTCGATGACGAGCACGTAGCGGGAGAGGTCCTTCGCGCCCGTGGGACCGGGGAGGGCCGGGTTGCGGACCACACTACAGGAGAGGAGCAGGAGGCCAAGGCTCACGGCCATCAGCCGTCGTGACGTCGAGGACGATTCCATGGGGGGGCGGCCATGTACCACGGTTCTTCGCGTGCGGATTGCCTTCCTGACGCAGCGCTTCACGTGCGCTCGCTGAGGCCGGAACGTCACGCGGGTTTTATGGGGATTCCTGATTTCTCATGGACATGCACGAGGGCTCTCCCTACCATCCCGGTCCCCCTTCCTGTGCGCCCACGCGCGGAATCGAGACCGAGATGAAGAAGCTCTTCCTGGCCGTCATGACGATGGTGATGGCGATCGGCTGTTCGAACGGGCCGTCGCAAGTGGTGGAGGAGGCGCAAGGCTTCGCGCTGCTCCAGCGTGATGCGACCACGCTCGAGGCCTCCTACAGCTCGGGCGGTGCGTCCGTTCGCATGCTGGTGGTCGAGACCTCCGCCAACGTCGTCGAGGTGACCTACGACTTCGGCAATCCCGTCATCGGCTTCCACCTCGACTACTCCCAGGGCGTGGGCAAGTTCATGCCCGAGGGCAACGCGCTCGATGCGGCGCAGGCCCAGTTGATCACCCCGCTGCTCGAGGGCATCTCCAAGGCCATCCCCGAGGAGGGGCAGCGCACCCGCTCCGAGGAGGCGGCGATGCGCCAGACGAGCTTCATGCAGATCGTCCCCACGGGTGAGCTGCTCTCCCCGTACCAGTTCGTGTCGGCGCGCGGTTGGACCCATATCTCCTGCACCTGCGGCAATCAGAACATCGGCGGCTACACCCGCCAGGCCGGCAGGGGCTGCGGCTGCAATGGCGGCTCGGGCAATGGTTGCAAGGGCCGCTGCGGCCAGGGCTGCGGCATCACCAGCACCCCCGCCTGCGTGGGCACCACCGCGTACACCCAGGACTGCGCCAAGCACGACTACGGCCTCGGCAGCTTCACCGCCGCCTCCGACGACTACTCGTTCGCCAGCAACAACTGCAGCTGCAGCGGAGTCGGCACCTGCTACTAGTCTCCTCTCGCATGCGTCTCGCCGCGCTGGCCGTCGTCGTGGGCACGGTCCTCGGATGCAGCAAGGCCTCCCATCCCTGTCCCGATGGCGCGCAGCTGCATGGCCGCGCGCCACCGGAGGGCACCTTGCAGTGGTGCGCGAAGCCCGATGGCAGGAAGCACGGCCGCTGGGTGGAGTGGCACCCCAACGGGAAGCTCAAGACCGAGGGGCCCTACGTCGACGGCAAGATGGAAGGCCGTTGGGTGAGCTACTTCGACACCGGGGTGAAGCAGCTCGAGGGCGAGTACCGCGGTGGCCTCAAGCAGGGCGTGTGGACCCTCTACTACGAAGAGGGACAGAAGAACCGCGAGGAGGTCCACACCGCCGGCTCGCAAGAGGTGAAGTGGACCGCGTGGCGCTCCGACGGGAAGAAGTGGGCCGAGGGGACCCTGCTCGCGCAACGTGCGCAGGGCCTCTACTCGGAGTGGCACGCGAATGGCGTGCTGGCCGCTCAGGGCCACTACGCCCATGGCGAGAAGGCCGGGGAGTGGAAATACTGGGATCTCGACGGCAAGCCCTCGGTCGAGGCACAGGGTGACTTCTCGCGCGACTGAGGAGGAGACCCGTGGATGTCCCCTCTCCCTTTGGGCTCATACTTACCCAAAAAATAGGGCAGGGGATAGGACGGGAGAAGTAGGCTGTTGGGCCATGATGGAGAGTGGACAGCAGCTGGAGGGAGTACTGGAGAGGGAGCTGGCAGGCTCCGGCCTGGGCCACAAGGCACGG
>NZ_DASUNC010000050.1:0-18503 GCF_036277355.1 Archangium sp. | reverse complement strand
CTCTACCGGCTGCTCACGGGCCGCTTCCCCTTCCGGCCCGCCGAGCACGGGGGCGAGGACGTGGAGGCGGTGCTGCACCAGACGCCCCTGCCGCCGCACCTCGTCAACCCGAACGTGCCGCGGGCGGTGGAAGAGGTGTGCCTGCGGCTGCTGGCCAAGACGCCCGAGGCGCGCTACCCGGGCGCGGTGGCACTGCACGCGGCGCTGGAGGAGGTGAGGGCCCGCACGGACGTGGACTGGAAGCAGGTGCTGCACCCGGAGCGGCGGCGCCCGGTGAAGCCCTGGGGACGCTGGGGCCGGCTGTTGGCGGCGGTGGGCGTGGGGTTGGCCGTGGCGGTGGGGGCGTGGTGGCTCACCCCTGGCCAGGAAATGGCGCCGGGAGGGCCCGCGCCGGAACCTATGCGGGCCGTGGCCGCGCCTCCCGCCGAGGCGCCCCGAAAGGACAGTGCTCCCGTGAAGCAACCGCAGCAGACAACCCCCGGCCCCCAGCCCGAAGCCGCCCCCAAGCGCCGGGGAGCGGCCGTGCGCCATGCGTGTCTTGGCCTCACTGGCGCCGCCTTGCAGGCCTGCATGGGCGCCCCGCAGCAGGTGCCGTCCGAGCGCCCCGCCCCGCCGCCCCAGTCCTGCCCCGCCGGGGCCTTGGAGACCATGAAAGGCACGCTCGGCTTCAGCCTGGGAGAAATGAAGACCGTGCAATGGAGCGACGTACGCGGCAGGCCCGTGCGCGTGGACGAGAACACCCCCGTGTACCTGTTCGGTCACTGGATGGCGGGAGCCGATCTCCATGGCTATGGCGGACGCTTCGCGCTGCCGGACAACACCCGGGTCTCCGGGCGGCTCTACGTCAAGGAGGGGCGGGTGTACGGCCGCTTCACCGAGGCGCGCACGCCCAACGGGGTGACGTACCCGGTGTGCCTGGAGTTGCTGGACAGCAGTGACAAGGTTGGCATCGAGCTTGAGCCCGGCAGCGCTCCAGGGAAGATGATGGTGAGCCCCATTGCGGTGGTGCGGGTGGTGGACCGCTTCAAGTAGGGGCGTCCGCGAAGTGGGACGGCGGTGGGCCGGACACCACCGGGCAGGAGGTATGGTAGAGCCCCACTTCCGCGGTCCTGTCCACGTCCTCGGGAGACCCCCGTCCATGCCCGTGCTGTCCTCCGCTGCCCTGTTGCGACTCGTGTTGCTCGCTGCCCCCCTGGACGCCCCGGCACTGTCCGCGCCATCTGGCTGTGTGTCGGAGACGAGCCACCTGGAGCTGACGGGAGACACGCAGGGTGAGGTGCACGCGGTGTGCATCCACCCGGGGCTCTCCACCAGCTTCCTCTTCGACACGAAAGTGGGGCGCGTGGAACTGGCCGGGCGGGAGCGTTTCCAGGTGATGGAGGGGGAGACGGGGCTGGCGCTCGTGCCCACGCGGGCGCTCACGCAGGCAGATCGCGTGCCCATGGCGGTCTCCTTCCAGGACGGCGCGGCTCCGACAAGCGTCCACTTCCTCCTGGTGGTGCACCACTCCGAGGCCGCGCGGCAGGTGGAGGTGACACGCCAGCCACGCCCGCCCGCCTCCCGCAGCGAGGGCGAGCAGCAGGCGCGGGCGGAAGCTCGACAGTGCCGGGAGGACAAGGCGCGACTGGAGGCGCGGTGCAGTGGGCAGGTGGGGCTGCTGGGGCTCCTGGCGCAGGGGCTGCTGGGTGCGGACGGTATCGACAGCAAGGACATCGGCAAGAGCGTCACCTCGCTCCCGGGCAACACGCTCACCAGCAGCAAGGCACGCAGCTACCGCTCCGCCACCGCACGCATGGAGGACGGGCGAAAGGTGGTGCGGCTGGCCGCTGAATTGGAGTTGAAGAACAACGGGAACACCCCCTGGACGCTGGCGGGGGCGGTGCTGGTGGGGCCCGAGGGGGTGGAGTGGAAGGTGCTCGGCGTGTGGCAGCGGGAGCCCCTTGTCCCGGGGACGCCAGGCCGCATCGGGGTGGAGGTGGAGATGACGGTGGAGGAGGCGCGCGGCAGCTTCACCCTGAAACTGTGGAGCCAGGAGGCGGGCGGCGGAAGTGAGTCCTTCGATGGCGTGACGTTCCCGTAGCTCGGCCGAGCGCCCGCTCCAGTTCAACACGCGCTCAAGGTCGTCGCGGAGTACATGAAGGAGCACGGTATTCCGGACAACTCGTGCGCGAGCTCTCCGCGCATCTCCCGAATGGCTGGCCGGCCGTGCTGGATGAAGCCAATCGCTTCGATGTCGCTCATGCACTCGCCCGTTGGAGTACCTACACCCCGGAAACCCATGAGAAGCGCGTCGAGCAGGTCGGCGATGCGCTCCTGGCCTCGCCACCGCCGCATGGCTGGCGCCCGCCCGGCCCGGATGACGAGTTGCTCCTTGCCCTGCTGCCCGACGAGGAAGCCTGAGCTTTACCCCTGGAGTGGAGCCGCTCGTGCCCTTCCACCCTATTTCTGGGGCCAGGGTCTGGGAGAGGGGGGAGAACGCCCTGGGTCGGGCCCGTGTCCTGCCCAATCCCGTTTCGGCCCGTACCCGCCGTTGGCACGGCGCGGGAAACCCGGCTAGATGCGTCCATGCGCTGGATCGCACCCGCCTCGAAGGACACCGCCACCGCCACGTTGGAGAAGCGGCTCTGGACCGCCGCCGACGAACTCCGTGCCAACAGTGGACTGACCGCCGCGCAGTACAGCCAGCCCGTGCTCGGGCTCATCTTCCTGCGCTTCGCCGATGCGAAGTTCGCCGCGCGCCGGACCGAGCTGGAGAAGAGCGCGACCGGGCGGCGCGGCTCTCGTGTCGATGACGCGGGGAGCTACCACGCGGCTGGAGTGCTCTTCCTCCCGCCCGAAGCCCGCTTCGGAGGTCTGCTGGAGTACCCCGAGGGTGGCAAGAACGGGAAATCCCTCGGTCAGGCCGTGGACGATGCGATGCGCGCCATCGAGCGTGAGAACCCGCAGCTCTCCGGCGTGCTTCCGAAGACCTATCAGGTGTTCAACGCGCGCATCCTGAAGGAGCTTCTGAAGACCTTCTCCACCATTCCCGTGGACCTCGAGGGCGACACCTTCGGGAAGATCTACGAGTACTTCCTCGCCGAGTTCGCCATGACCGAGGGCCAGGGCGGTGGCGAGTTCTACACGCCGACGGCGATCGTCCGGCTCCTGGTGGAGCTCCTGGAACCGTTCCAGGGGCGGGTGCTGGACCCCGCGTGTGGCTCTGGAGGCATGTTCGTGCAGAGCGCGCGCTTCGTCGCCGAGCACAAGAAGAATGGCGGAAGCGGGCTCTCCATCCATGGTGTCGAGAAGGTGGATGACACCGGTCGCCTCTGCCGCATGAACCTCGCGGTGCACGGGCTCGAGGGGGACATCCGGCACGGTGGCGAGATCAACAGCTACTACGACGACCCGCACAACCTCGTCGGGCGTTTCGACTTCGTGCTCGCCAACCCGCCCTTCAACGTCAACAACGTGGACAAGGAGCGCATCCGCGACGCGGTGGGCTCAGGCCGCCGGTTCCCGTTCGGTATTCCAAAGCCGGACAATGCGAACTACCTCTGGATCCAGCTCTTCTATGCCGCGTTGAGTGCAACCGGGCGGGCGGGATTCGTGATGGCGAACTCGGCGTCCGATGCGCGCACGTCGGAGTTGGAGCTTCGGAAACAACTCATTGAGGCCCGTGCCGTGGACGTGATGGTCTCAGTCGGCTCGAACATGTTCTACACGGTCACCTTGCCGTGCACGCTGTGGTTCCTCGATCGTGGCAAGCCGAAGGACCGGCGAGACAAGGTGCTCTTCCTCGACGCGCGGCACATATATCGGCAAATCGACCGTGCGCACCGTGACTGGACCGAGGGGCAGATTGGCCTCATCGCGAACGTGGTGCGCCTCTATCGCGGCGAGGATGTGGACCTCAACTATGGCGGCGATGCGGCGAGCGAGAAACTCCGCGAAATCTTCGGCAAGAAGCCGAAGTACGCGGACGTACCCGGGTTCTGCAAGGTCGCGAGCATCAACGACATCGAAGCGCAGGGATGGAGCCTCAATCCCGGACGCTATGTTGGCGTCGCTCCGGGCGAGGAAGTGAGTGATGAAGACTTCAAGGCGCAGTTCGAGACGCTGACCGAAGAGTTTGAGACGCTCACCGCTGAGGCGAGGAAGTTGGAGAAGACAATATCGAAGAACGCTGCGGAGATCGTGGGGACATGAAGGAAGCTGCTTGGCAGAAGGTGCCGTTCGGCGAGTGCGTCACGCTTTTTTCTGGAGGCACCCCCAGCAAAACTCGAAACGAGTACTGGGGAGGGAGCATCCCGTGGGTATCTTCGAAGGACCTCAAGCGCGAGCGCATCTACACGACAGATGATCTTCTGACGCAGGAAGGTGTCGAAAACGGTACGCGTATGGTGCCGACGGGCACGGTACTCTTTGTCGTTCGAAGCATGGTTCTCGCCAATCGTTTTCCCGTGTCGATCGCGATGCGGCCAGTGGCATTCAACCAAGACATCAAGGCCGTTGCATGTCGCGAGTTCGTGTTACCCCTCTTCATCTATTATTGGCTGCGCGCGAACGAGTACGAGATCCTTGGGCGCGTCGACGAAGCCGCGCACGGAACCAAGCGACTCCAAATCGATCGTCTCGCTGCGATGCTCGTTAACATCCCGCCGCTGAAAGTTCAGCGACACATCGCGGACATCCTCTCGGCGTACGACGACCTCATTGAGAATTGCGAGCAGCGCATCCGTGTGCTCGATGGGATGGCGCGAGTCCTGTTCCGTGAGTGGTTCGTGCTCTTCCGCTTCCCCGGCCACGAAAAGACGCCGCTCGTTGAATCGCCAATCGGGCGGATTCCGAAGGGATGGCGAGTCGAACGCGCTGGCGGGATCGCTTGTGAAAATCGCCGAGGCGTTCCGAAAGGTACCTTGGAAGATGGGCCAACCCGCTACGTCGGGCTCGAGCACATTCCCCGGCGCTCTCTTGCGCTCGATGCGTGGGATGAGACTGCGGAACTCGGGTCTAACAAGCTACGGTTCGAGCCCGGCGAGGTTCTTTTCGGGAAGATCCGGCCATACTTTCACAAGGTGAGCGTGGCTCCTTTCTCAGGTGTCTGTTCGGCCGATACGTTCGTCATCTCGGCAAAGGCCCCGTATCTCCGTGCGTTCACGACTTGCCTTGTTTCGAGCGACGAGTTCGTGGCGCATGCGAGCGCAACTGCCAATGGTGCGAAGATGCCGCGTGCCAATTGGGATGTGATGATGAACTTCCCAGTAGCCCTCCCACCACCAGCGCTTCTTGAATCGTTCTCTGCGCTTGTGGAACCGTGGCTCGCCTGCAATCACTCCCTTGTCTTCCGGGTTCACAACCTCCGTAGGACGCGCGATCTGCTCCTCCCTCGCCTCCTCTCCGGCCAACTGTACGTGGAGGATGCTGCATGACCTCGCATCCCTACTCCGAAAAGGCGCTAGTCGAAAGCGCGACGCTGGAAGTGCTCGCATCGCTCGGCTGGACTACTGTCTCCGCAGCGGAGGAGACCTTCGGCTCCAACGGGACGTTCGGCCGCGAGTCGCCGCGCGAAATGGCGCTCATCTCCCAGCTTCGTGCCGCGCTCGTCAGGCTCAACCCGGGGACTCCCGTTGCCGCCATCGACCTCGCGATCGACGAGTTGCTCCGCGAGCGCGTCGCGATGGGACTCGCCGCCGCCAACCGCGAGGTGCATCGGCTGCTCACCGAGGGCGTGAAGGTCACGGTGAAGGACGAGCGCACCGGCCAGGACGAGCCGCGCACGCTGCGGGTGATCGACTGGGAGCAGAAGGACCCCGCTGGGAACGACTTCCTCGCCGTCTCGCAGCTCTCGCTCAAGGGGCCGCTCTACACCTGCATCCCCGACGTGGTGCTCTTCGTGAACGGCCTGCCCTGGGCCGTCATCGAGCTGAAGCGCCCAGGCATCCCGGTGCGGCAGGCGTTCGACGAGAACCTCACGAGCTACAAGCATCCGCAGAACGGTGTGCCGCAGCTCTTCGCCTTCAACGCGCTGCTCATCGCATCGAACGGTACCGAGGCCAAGGTCGGCTCGCTCACGGCGGATTGGGGCCGCTTCTTCGATTGGAAGCGCATCGAGAGCGAAGGCGAGCCGCGCCGCGTGTCGCTCGAGGTGTTGCTCCGAGGCACGTGTGACAAGCAACGGCTCCTCGACCTCGTGCGCAACTTCACGCTCTTCTCGGAGCACAAGGGCGGGCTCGCGAAAATTCTTGGGCAGAACCATCAATTCCTTGGAGTGAACAGCGCCATCCAGGCCACGCTCACCGCGCGCGAGGAGGGCCACGGGCGTGCGGGTGTCTTCTGGCAGACCCAGGGCTCGGGCAAGAGCTTCTCGATGGTCTTCTACGCGCAGAAGATCCTGCGCACGGTCCCGGGAAACTGGACCTTCGTGATCGTCACCGACCGCGTCGAGCTGGACGATCAGATCGCCAAGACGTTCGCGGCTTGCGGCGCGGTCGAGGACACGGCCAAGTCCCACGCCTCGAGTGGCGCGCATCTGCGGCAGTTGCTCGGAGAGAACCACCGCTACGTCTTCACGCTGATCCACAAGTTCCAGACGAGCGAGGAGCTCAACCCCCGGCGCGATGTGATCGTCATCGTCGACGAGGCGCACAGGTCGCAGTACGACCAGCTCGCGATGAACATGCGAGCGGCGCTGCCGAACGCGCTCTTCGTCGCGTTCACGGGCACGCCGCTCATCGCGGGCGAGGAGCGGACCCGCGAGGTCTTCGGCGACTACGTGAGCATCTACGACTTCCAGCAGTCGGTCGAGGATGGCGCGACGGTCCCGCTCTTCTACGAGAACCGCACACCGGAGCTGAGGCTCACGAACCCGGCGCTCAACGACGACATCTACGACGTCATCGACGACGCGAACCTCGACGAAGAGAGCGAGGCGCGTCTCCAGAAACTCCTCGGCCAGCGCTACCACCTGATCACACGGGACGACCGGCTCGACACGATCGCCAGGGACATCGTGCGGCACTTCCTGGGCCGTGGGTTCCACGGGAAGGCGATGGTCGTCTCGATCGACAAGGCCACAGCGCTGCGCACCTACGAGAAGGTCCAGCGCGAGTGGGAGGCCGAGAAGGAGCGCGTGAAGGCGGCGATCCGCTACGACCAGACGGAGGAGGAACGTGCTCCCCTTGTCGAACGGCTTCGCGGGCTCGAGACCGTGGACATGGCCGTGATCGTCTCTCCCGGGCAGAACGAGGTCGAGGAGATGAAGAAGCTCGGCCTGGACATCGTTCCGCACCGCAAGCGGATGGTGGAGTCCCAGCCGCCGCTCGACGAGAAATTCAAGGACCCGGACGACCGGCTCTCGCTGGTGTTCGTGTGCGCCATGTGGCTGACGGGGTTCGACGCACCGAGTTGCAGCACGGTCTACCTGGACAAGCCGATGCGTAACCACACGCTGATGCAGACCATCGCGCGCGCGAACCGTGTCTACCCGGGCAAGCACAGTGGCGTCATCGTGGACTACGCCAACGTCTTCGAGTCGCTGGAGAAGGCTCTCGCCATCTACGGCACAGGGGGCGGCACGCGCACGCCCGTGCGTGACAAGGACACGCTCGTGGACGAGCTGCGCACGGTTCTCTCGGAGCTCGACGGATTCTGCACCTCGGCCGGGGTGAAGCTCGCCGCCATCGAGGCGAGTACGAAAGCGCTCGACCGGCTCACGCTGGTGGGCGAGGCGGCGAACACGCTGCTGGCGCCGGACGCGCGCCGCAAGGCGTATCTCGCGCAGGCCCGTCTGGCCGAGCGGCTCTACGCCGCCATCAAGCCACACAAGCGAGCCTCCGAATTCGCCGTCCGCATGGCGACCGTGACCGCGCTCTCCGAGCGGATCCGGGAGGTGACCGCGCCCGAGAAGGCCGACCTCAGCGGGGTGCTGATGCGCATCGGCGAGGTACTCGACCAGTCGGTAGAGGGCGTGGAGATGGTGAAGGATGGCCCGCCCGCGATCGACCTCTCGCGCATCGACTTCAAGGCGCTCGCCGCGAGGTTCAAGGGCTCGAAGACGAAGAACCTGGACCTCGAGCGCCTCAAGGCGGCGATCCGTGCCCAGCTCGACCGGCTCATCGCCGCCAACGAGACCCGCGTGGACTTCCGCGAGAAGTTCGAGACGCTCATCGAGGCCTACAACGCGGGCTCGACGCAGATCGAGCAGCTCTTCCTGGAACTGCTGGAGCTGAGCCGTGCACTCACCGACGAGGAAGCCCGGCACGTGCGCGAGCAGCTCTCAGAGGAGGAACTCGTGGTGCTCGACCTGCTCACCCGCCCTGGCCCCGAGCTGTCGGCAGAGGAGCGCAACGAGGTGAAAAAGGTTGCCCGCCACCTCCTCGCGAGGCTCCGCGGCATCCTCACGGTGGACTGGCAGAAGACCGCCCAGTCCCGCGCCCGCGTGCGCAACGCCATCGAGGATGCGCTCGACGAAGGACTCCCCCGCGTTTACACGCCGGACGTCTTCAAGGCGAAGGCGGGAGCCGTCTTCCAACACGTCTACGAGCGCTACGGGCGGGCCGCGTAGGCGCCGGCCCGGCGCCCGTGCTGGACTGGACGAATGTGAACGGATCCTCCTGCGTGCCGTTGCCTGTAGACAGGGCAGTCGCAGGTAGGATGCGGGCATGCACTCGTCCAGATGGGTGGCGCTGATATGCCTCTGCTTCGCTGGATGCGCTGGTGGCCACCGGCAACTGCAGCAGTCCGTGGGACCGGGACCAGGGCCGGGCTGTGCGAGCACGCTGGATTGTTTATGCAAGAACGGCGTGAAAGCGGCCTGCGAGCAACTGGGAGCGACGCCCAAGACGCCCAAGGTGCCCGAGAAGCCCAAGCCTCCAAGACCACCGGGTCCCGGGCCTGTTCCACCGCTCGACACGGAGCAGGCGTCCACCAAGAGCGAATCGCACGAGGCGGATGAGGACACAAAGCAACGCTGTACCGACTACTACGAAAGGTGTGTGGAGGCGGGTGGCGACAGTCAGCCGGGGCGCGTCTACGACCAATCCATCTGTGGAAGCTGCATGGCGTATTGCGTTTCCAATGGCTTCTGGCCAGAGGCCATCTACACCTGGAACGGAGTGCGGGTGCCATGCCCCGGAAGCTGACGAAGGCTGAGCAGGAGAGGTCGCTACGATGGGGACAAGAGCGGGATCGTCTCTTCCTCTCGCTGCGAGACGCATCCGCCGCTGAGAAAATCCGGGCATACAAGCAGTTCGAGAGGCGCCGTCTCAAGGAGGCACACTCCGCCTTGGAGCAGCGGGAAGTCCGGAGACGGGTCGCCGAGGACCTCATCATGGCGACCAGTGATGGACCCTGGCGCTTGTTTTCGCCGTACCTGCGGCGGTTGGAACGACTCGGCTACTCCACAATGGACCGCCAGCTCTTGGCATGTGTCCTGTCGGCCAAGGCCTCCAAGGGCTCTCGTGCCGGGAGGCGCAAGGCGGCAGACCTCATCGCCGACGTCGAGCGGCGGACTCGTGGCCGGAAGTATCATCCAGCACTGCGGGAGGAGATCAACAGGGCGCTGGCGCGGGCCCGGAGCTTCGCGGGCCTCGACACTGGAACAAGTGGGGCAGAGAGTAAGAAGGAGGAGAGAGGCAGGCGCCGTTAGAGGATGAATGTGAGCAAACAGGCCGCGGGCGAATTCACCCTCATCGACCTCTTCCTCTCCCACTTCCCCAGGGCGCGAGTGCCCGTGGGCCCGGGCGACGACTGCGCCGTGCTCTCCCCCTCGAAGGGAGCGCAGTGCATCACCACGGACGCGGTGGTGGAGGACGTGCACTTCAAGCGGGCCTGGTTCTCCCCCGAGGACATCGGCCACAAGGCGCTGGCGGTGAACCTGTCGGACCTCGCGTCGATGGGCGCGATCCCCCGCTGGTTCGTCTGCGCGCTCGCCTTGCCCCGGGACTTCCCGCGCCGGGACCTGACCGGCATCGCGAGGGGCATGAGCGCACTCGCCCGCGAGCACGCCATCGCGCTGGTGGGCGGCAACTTCACCTCGGCGCGCGAGCTCTCCATCACCATCACCGCCGCGGGTGAGCTCCTTCCGGGCACCGCGCCCATCACCCGCGCGGGAGGCCGGCCCGGGGACGTGCTCTACATCTCGGGCACACTCGGAGACGCGCGGCTGGGCCTCCAGCAACTGCTGTCCGGCGCGCGCCGCTCCGCGCCCATCCTCCGCCAGAAGCGCCCGATACCGAGGGTGGCGCTGGGCCGGCTCGCCGCGCGCTTCGCCTCGGCGGGGCTGGACATCTCCGATGGCCTCGCGCAGGACCTCGGGCACCTGTGCACCGCCTCGCGCGTGAGCGCCGAGCTGGAGCTCGAGCGCCTGCCCCTCTCCCGGGCCGTCCGTGCCTCCCTGGGCACCGAGGGAGCACTCGCGGGCGGCGAGGACTACGAGCTGCTCCTCGCCGTCCCACCTGAGCGCACCCCCGCCTTCGAACAGGCCTGTCTCCGAGTGAAGGAGCCTGTCACACGCATCGGCCGGCTCACCCGGGGCGGAGCGGGACACATCCGTGACGCATCCGGGCGGAGCCTGCGCCTGCAAGCTGGCTTCGACCACTTCCGGGGGGGCGGGCGGATTGACCGTTCCGGACGAGAGGGCTAAACCCGTACACCGCTGTCGCTGTCCCCCGGAAAAGCGAAACCGTGCGCCGCCCTCTCCGCGACGATCCATCCCCAGGCCTCACTCCCCGCCGTGATCCCGTGCAGCGGCTGCTCCGTACCGTCGAGCAGCCCGGCACCGGGGGACACGAGGTCTCCCTGCAGCTGAAGATCCTCACCGGCTACTTGATGATGGGCTGCGTGCTGACGGCGGCGCTCCTCATCTCCGAGACGCTGCTGGACTTCTACTGGCGCATCGGCATGGCGCTGGGCCTCACGCTCGGGCTGGCGTTGATCCTCCCGCGCTACCTGGCCCGCGTGACGCGCGTGCGCGTGCTGTCGCGCTCGGCCTTCGAGATCTCCCAGGGCGATCTCTCCAAGCCGCTCGTCGTCGAGCCGCCGCGCGCCCTGCGCCGTGATGAGATCGACGAGCTGGCCATGGCCATCCGCCGCATGCAGGAGAACCTGCGCGAGCTGGTGGGCAAGATTCAAGACACCGCCAAGAGCGTGGCCGACACCGCCAAGGACCTGCAGGGCTCGGCCGAGAACGTCAACGCGACCAACGAAGAGGTGGGCTTGTCCATGGACAAGATCGCCCAGGGCGCCGAGACGCAGTCGCAGCTCGTCGGCAAGACGTCCAAGGTGATTACGGAGATGGCCGGCAGCATCCAGCGCACCGCGGCCAGCGCCGAGGACGCCGCCCGCACCGCCGCCGAGACGAGCAGCGCCGCCGAGAACGGCAGCAAGGCCGCGCTCCTGGCCGGCGAGAAGGTGAAGAAGGTCTTCAACCGGATTGAAGCCGCGAGCCAGCAGGTGTTCGCCTTCGGCGAGAAGACGCAGGAAATCTCGAAGATCGTCGACGCCATCACCCAGGTGGCGCAGCAGACGAACCTGCTGGCGCTCAACGCCACCATCGAGGCGGCGCGCGCGGGCGAGTACGGCCGCGGGTTCGCCGTGGTGGCCGACGAGGTGCGCAAGCTGGCCGAGAGCGCGGGCCGCTCCGCCGAGCAGATCTCCCGGCTGGCGCGCGACATCTCCGGCCAGTCCACCTCCGTGGTGAGCGCCATGAAGGAGGGCATCGAGGAGCTGGCCGAGGGCCGTGAGGACATCACCGGCATCGTCCGCTCCATGAGCGCCATCACCGACACCGTGCGCAAGGTGGCCGAGAAGGTGCACCTCATCTCCGAGAGCGCCCGCGAGCAGCTCAAGGGCAGCCAGGAGATGGTCAACGCCACCGAGGAGATCTCCCTGGTGGCCCGCAACAACGCCGCCTCCACCGAGGCCATCCAGGCCGTCATCCAGGATCAGACGGACGCCATGGTGCGGATGACTTCGCTGGCCAGCGAGCTGACCAACCTCTCCATCGAGCTGCAGAGCGTGGTGCGCAGCTTCCGCCTGAACGCCTGAGTGTCCGCCAGCCGGAAACCTTTTCTCCACGAATTTCCCCGAACCCCTGGCTTGCTGATAGAAAGTCGGCTCTGTGCGGCACGTCATCTTCCGGGTGGAGAAGGAGCGCTACGGGCTCCCGCTGGCGGCGGTGAAGGAAGTGGTGGTGCCTCCGGAGCGCTTCACGCGGGTGCCCCGGGCGCCATCGGCGGTGACGGGGGTGATGAACCTGCGCGGGCGGGTGGTGACGGTGGTGGAGCTGCGCCAGTTGTTGGGCCTGCCGGATGGGCCCACCCCACCGGGCCGGGTGGTGTTGTTGGAGCGGGGACGGCGGGATATCGGCCTGTTGGTGACGGATGTGGATGGAATCGAGGCGGTGGAGCGGGTGAGCGCCGCTCCGGGCAAGTCGGTACCGGCGGTGCGAGGCGTGGCTCGCTTGCGGGGCATGGCGGTGACGGTGTTGGATCCAGAGGGACTGGATTCCGCGGTGGTTGGACTCTTCACCGCGACTCAACAGAAGTGAGTAGCCGCCTGAAATGGGCGGATGGTAGTGTCCGCGGCCCTCTCGGGGCCTTTCGCGGAGGCGGAGCTGCACATGGCTAAGCGGGTGCTGGTCGTCGACGATGCCATCTTCATGCGCAACATGATCAAGGACATCTTCGCGTCCGGCGGCTTCGAGGTCGTCGGAGAGGCGGCCAACGGACTGGAGGCCGTGGAGAAGTACAAGGATCTGAAGCCGGATCTCACCACGATGGACATCGTCATGCCGTTCAAGAGCGGCATCGAGGCCACGCGGGAGATCATCAAGTATGACGCCAACGCGGTCGTCATCATGTGCTCGGCGCTGGGCCAGGAGAGCCTGGTGATGGAGGCCATCGAGGCGGGCGCCTCGGACTTCATCGTGAAGCCGTTCCGGGCCGAGGACGTGCTGGCCGTCGTGAAGAAGGTATTGGGCGAGGGCTAGCGCCCCGTCCCGGAGAGCTGTCGTGCGCCACCGAGGCCGGACATGACGATGGACATGTCCCGCTACCTCGGCCTGTTCCTGACCGAGGCGAGCGAGCACCTGGAGGGGCTGGGCAGGGATCTCGTGCAGCTGGAGCGCGAGGGGGCCCCCGCCGTGGTGGACTCCATGTTCCGCCACGCCCACTCGGTGAAGGGCATGGCCTCGTCCATGGGCTTCGAGTCCATCGCCGTGGTGGCCCACCGCGTGGAAGACCTGGTGGACGCCATCCGCCAGGATCCCACCAAGCTGGAGCGCTCGCTGGTGGACCTGCTGCTGTCGGCCACCGACAAGATGCTCGACCAGGTGCGGGCCGTGGCGGAGAGCAGGCCGACGGATGACGCCTCGGCCCTGCTCGGCCAGCTCGCGGACAAGGTGTGCCTCGTCACCGGCCGCACGCCCAGCGCCACGCGGGTCATCCATCAGGCGAGGCCCCTTTCGCCCCCGCCCGCCGCGCCCGCTCCGTTCACCGCCGCCGCGCGCGTGCTCCCCGAGGCCGTCGAGGCCCCGCCGCCGCCACCTCCTGCCGCGGAGCCTCCCCCGGCACCCGAGCCCGCCGCCGAGGCCCGGGTGGCCGCCGTGCTCCCTCCGCCCGAGGAGGGGGCCGCGAAGACGGCGAAGCGCTGGGCGGTCCGGCTGCGCATCGCCCCCACCTGCCAGACGCCGGGCGTGCGCGCCTTCCTGGTGCACAAGCGGCTCACGGGCCTGGGCACCCTGCACGGCCTGCAGCCCCCGCTGGAGGACCTGAAGGCCGGCCGCATCCCCGAGGGCCACATCCAGGTGGAGCTGGAGACGGCCGAGGGCGAGGAGGGCATCCGCAAGGCGCTGCGCAACGTGGCGGAGGTGGAGCTCGTCTCGCTCAAGCCGGCCGTGGTGGCGCCGCCGCCCCTGCCCGCTCCCGCCCCCTCGCAGGCCGAGGCCCCGCGCGCTCCCACCGGCGCGGACGCGACGGCGCGCACGGTGCGCGTGCGCACGGAGCTGCTGGACTACTTCCTCGACACCGTGGGCGAGCTGCTGCTGGCCACCGCGCGCCTGCGCGAGCTGGGCAAGGTGCTGCCGGAGAATTCGCGCCCCCCCATCGAGGAGGGCGTCTACCGGCTGCACACGCTGGTGAAGGACCTGCACGACAAGGTGATGAGCGCGCGCATGACGCCGCTGTCGCTCATCACCGACCGGCTGCCCCGCGCCGCCCGCGACATCGCCCGGCGCCGCGAGCGCGAGGTGGACCTGGTCATCACCGGCGCGGAGATCGAGCTGGACCGGGCCATCCTCGACGAGCTGGCGGATCCGCTGCTGCACCTGCTGCGCAACTGCATCGACCACGGCCTGGAGACGCCGGAGGAGCGCGTGGCGGCGGGCAAGGGCGCGCGCGGCCGCGTGCTGGTGTCGGTGCGCCGCGGGCGCGACCGCGTCGTGGTGGAGATGGAGGACGACGGCCGCGGCATGAACGCGGCGAAGCTGAAGGCGGCGGCGGTGGCTCGCGGCGCCCTCAGCGCGGAGGCCGCGGCGCGGATGACGGACCGCGAGGCCTTCATGCTCGCGTGCCTGCCGGGCGTGTCCACCGCCCAGGACGTGTCGGAGATCTCCGGCCGCGGCGTGGGCATGGACGCGGTGAAGCGCGTGGTGGAGAACGTGGGCGGGACGCTCGAAATCGAGAGCGAGCTGGGGCGCGGGACGCGCTTCACGCTACGGCTGCCGCTGACGGTGGCGGTGGTGCACCTGCTGCTGGTGGCCGTGGGCGACGAGGTGTTCGGCCTGCCCATCGCCAAGGTGGTGGGCGCCATGGAAGCGGACAGCGAGAAGCTGGAGCGCAGCCGGGAGATGCCGCTGCTGCCGCACGGGCAGGGGCTGCTGCCCGTGTACGGACTGGATGAGCTGACCGGCGTCCAGGCGCCGCCGCGCAAGGGCGTCCGGCCCTTCGTGGTGATGGAAGGGGACGCGGGACGGGTCGCGCTCGCGGTGGACCGATTGGTGGGGCAGGAAGAGGCGGTGCTCAAACCGCTGTCCCGGCCCCTGGACTTGCTGCCGGGCCTCTCGGGAGTGACCATCCTGGGAAGTGGCCGCCCGGTCTTCATCCTGGACGTGCCGAGGTTACTGTCCGCGTGAGCCCTTCTCCGAGCGACATTCAGCTGGACGCCCTGCGCGAGGTGGCCAACATCGGCTGCGGGCACGCCGTCAACGCGCTCGCGCGGCTGGTGGGGGGCCGCACGGTGAACCTGTCCGTGCCCCGCGCCGTGCTGGCCTCCGCCGCGGACGTGGCCGAGCTGCTGGGCGGCGCCGAGGCCCCCGTGGTGGCGGCGAAGCTGGGCATGGAGGGCCAACTGCGCGGCGTGCTGCTGCTGGTGCTGCCCCGCGAGGACAGCGCCGCCCTGGAGGCCCTGCTGCTGCGGCGCCAGGACGCGCCGGCCGAGGAGCGCGAGAGCGCGCTGTCGGAAGCGGCCAACATCGTGGCCAGCGCGTGCCTGTCCGCCATCGGGACGCTGACGGGCTGGCGGCTGCTGCCCACCGTGCCGGAGCTGGTGCGCGGCCCGGCGGGCCTGGTGGTGTCGCGCGCGGTGACGGAGGCGCAGGGCGGCGATCGCATGGTGGTGCTGGAGACGCGCTTCTCCGCCGTGGGCGCGCCCTCCGTGTCCGGCCAGGTGCTGCTGGTGCTCGAGCGCGACAGCTCCAGGGCGCTGCTCACCCGCCTCGGCGTGTAGGGCGGCCGGGCAGCCGTTCCTCCCGCGTTTGCTTGCCGCCCCCGGCGGCCCTCTCCACCTTCCACCCTGGGGCGCCCCTTCGTGCGCCCCGAGGGGGCAGGCGGGCATGAGGCGAATCGTCTGGGGCGCCCTGGTGGGCGCGGTGGTGCTGGCGGGGTGCAGGACGGACAGCACCGTGGCGATGCGGCGCGGCTCGGGCGCCGAGGGCTCCGTCGCGAAGAATCCCTCCTCGCTCGAGCGCGGCTTCACCCTGAAGGGCACCGTCACCGGTGAGTACTCGGACGTGCTCGTCATCGAGGACAAGTGGGGCCGGCCCCGCTACCTGCGCATCACGGAGCAGACGCGCTACTACCAGGAGGGCAAGCAGATTGGCCGCGAGTACCTGGCCCCCGGCTCCACCGTGCGCGCCTCCTTCGCCAACAACGACACCGAGATGATTGCCCGTGAAATCATCGTCGTGGAGGACGTGGGCAAGGCCGACCCCCTCCAGCTCCCGGACCGCACCAACACCACCCCGTATTGACACGGTGCGCCGTAATCCGGTGGCATCTGCGCCGTCATGCGCGCGTGACAGGACGGTGCGTGCAGGCACGCGCGCTTCACGTGAAAAGAGACAGGGCAACTTCGTGGATTCACGGGGGTCTGGTGACATCCGGAGTGGGGAGGTTCACTTTCGAAAGCGGGTGTGGAAAAGTCCCGCGCAATGGTTGATTCGTCGCCTCGTCGCCCCCGGACCAGACGCGCGAACATTCGTCACCCACTCGCCTCTTCCCTGTTGCTCTTCCCGCTGGCGCTCGCGGGCTGCGCTCACCCGCAGCCGCCGGCCCCCCGGGAGACCACCTCGGAGGTGAGCACGAGCGCGTCCGCTCCGGCCGCGCCCGAGGTGGCCGCGCCCGCTGCTGCTCCCGCGCCCGCCGCGGTGGCCCCTCCCGCCGCGCCCGCACGCCGCTGGGCCGACGAGGTCCTCTACTTCGTCGTGCTGGACCGCTTCGCCGACGGCGACGCCGCCAACAACCTCAAGGTGGACAAGAAGGCCCCGGGCGCCTTCCACGGCGGTGACTTCAAGGGCCTGCGCGAGCAGCTCGACGAGCTGTCCTCCCTGGGCGTGACGGCGCTGTGGATCACCCCGGTGGTGAAGAACATCGACGGCTTCGTCACCGGCGCCGGCTTCCCGGACTGGGGCTACCACGGCTACTGGGCGGATGACTTCACCCAGCTCGACCCGCGCTTCGGCACCGAGCAGGACTTCAAGGCGCTGGTGGACGCGTGCCACGAGCGCGGCATCCGCGTGCTGCTGGACGTGGTCTACAACCACCCCGGCTACAACTCGCGCTACCTCAAGGCCCCCGAGACGAAGGGCTGGCTGCGCTCGGAGGAGAAGGGCACCTGCGGCCAGGATGATCTGACCAGCTGCGTGTCCGGCCTGCCCGACTTCAAGACGGAGCAGCCCGAGGTGGCGAAGTACCTGCTCGACGCGCAGATTGCCTGGGGCAAGCGCTCGGGCGTGGACGGCTTCCGCCTGGACACGGTGAAGCACGTGGACCACCCCTTCTGGCAGGAGCACCGCCGCCGCACCCGCGAGGAGCTGGGCAAGGACTTCTTCCTGCTCGGCGAGGTGTGGGGCGGGGACCGCGAGTCGTTGGATCCCTGGTTCGTCAACGACGAGATGGATGCCGGCTTCGACTTCGGCTTCCAGGGCAACGCGCTCGCGTGGGCGCTGGGGCGCGGCCGCACCGTGGCCTTCGATGCCTACCTGCGCTCGCGGCACAAGGTGCGCAAGGGCTACCACCTGTCGCACTTCCTGTCCTCGCACGACGTGCCCGGCCTGCTCTTCCAGCTGAAGGGCGACACGTCACGCTTCCGGCTCGCGGCGGCGCTGCAGCTCACCACCTCCGGTATCCCCGTCATCTACTACGGCGAGGAGGTGGGCCGTCCCGGCGGTGACTGGCCCGCCAACCGCGGCGACATGCCCTGGGGCTCGCGCGCCGTGCAGCCCGGCTCGGGTCTGCCTCGCGACGAGGCCCTGCGCGCCTTCTACCAGAAGCTCATCACCGTGCGCCGGGCCCACCCCGCGCTCTCCCGTGGCACCCACAAGGGGCTCGCCACCGACGGTGATGTCTACACCTTCCTCCGCCACGACGCGGAGTCGGGTGACGCGGTGGTGGTGGCGGTGAACCGCGGTGAGAAGAAGGCGTCCGCTTCCTTCCCCTGGCCCGAGGCCTGGAGCGGTGCGGACGCGGAAGATCTGCTCGACGGGAGCCGCCTCACGGCTGCTCCGACGATGGACGTCACCGTCGAGCCGCTGTCCGTTCGCATCCTGGGACGGGCACGATGAACTGGATGCAATCCCGAGTGGGGAGAGCCTGAGATGGCCGGAGTCGTTTTCAAGAATGTCGCCAAGCGGTACGGAGACGTGTCCGTCATCGAGGGGTTGAACCTCGATATCCGCGACCACGAGTTCATGGTGCTGGTGGGCCCCTCGGGCTGTGGCAAGTCCACCGCGCTGCGGATGATCGCCGGCCTGGAGGAGATCTCCGACGGCGAACTCCGCATCGGCGAGCGCGTCGTCAACGAGGTGCCCCCGGGCGACCGTGACATCGCGATGGTGTTCCAGAACTACGCGCTCTACCCGCACATGACGGTGCGCGAGAACCTCGAGTTCGGCCTGAAGATCCGCAAGACGGCCAAGCCGGACATGGACAAGCTGGTGAACGAGGCGGCCGAGGTGCTGGCCATCACCCACCTGCTGGACCGTAAGCCCAAGCAGCTATCGGGCGGCCAGCGCCAGCGCGTGG
>NZ_DASUNC010000049.1:0-90790 GCF_036277355.1 Archangium sp. | reverse complement strand
GCGAGCTCGTCCAGCGCAGGGTGCGAGATGGGCTTCCGCTCGCAGTGAGTCCATGAGCCGAAGAGCCGGATGCGGGAATTCCGCACGTCCGGATCCGTGGGGGGCCGGGGAGGTAACTCCCCGGTCTACCCGACCAACTTTCGGAAGACCGCGCCCGGCGGACCTCCCGGGCGCGCGCTTCACCAACTGGTCCGATGGTCGGACCAGTTGCTCGTCATCGGGTCCGGAGGGGCTGCTCCGTACAACAGGGGCTCACTTTCGGCCCCTGCCCGCCTTGATGAGGAGGGCCTGCTGCCGCAGGGCCTGACGTTGTTTCTGGGCCCGGTCCTCGACTCGCTGCTGATTCTGGGCGGAGGCCGCCGCTCCACCCTGGGCCTGTCCGATGTGCCGGGCGAGCGCGGCGACGGTGGGATGCTGGAAGAGCTCCACCATGGAGAAGCGCCTGCCAAAGGCCGCGGCGAGCTTCTCGTGCACCTGGACCATGAGGAGCGAGTGCCCGCCCAGGTCGAAGAAGTTGCTGTGCAGGCCCACCTTGTCGACCTTGAGCGCCTCCTGCCAGATGGCCGCGATGGTCTGCTCGAGCTTGCTGGTGGGGGCTTCGTAGGGGACGTGTGCCTCGCGCGTGGCGGTGCGCGGGTCGGGCAGTGCGGCGCGGTCCACCTTGCCGTTGCGCGTGAGCGGCAGGCGCGCGAGCGGCACCAGGGCCCAGGGCACCATGAACTCGGGCAGCGTCTGCCGCAGCAGGCTCCGGAGCTGGTGGGCCAGCTCGTGTCCCTCGGCATCGGTACCCGGAGCCAGGCCCCGGCGCGGGACGAAGTAGCCCACGAGGTGCTGCTCGCCGGGCTGGGTCTCGCGCAGGACGACGATGACCTCGCCCACCTCGGGGTGGGTGCGCATCACGGCTTCGATTTCACCGGGCTCGATGCGCAGGCCGCGCAGCTTCACCTGGTGGTCGGCACGGCCGAGGAACTCGATGCGGCCATCCTCGCGCCAGCGGCCGAGGTCCCCCGTGCGGTAGAGGCGTGAGCCCGGCGCGCCCCAGGGGTCGGGGATGAAGCGCTCGGCGGTGAGCTCGGGCCGGCCGATGTAGCCGCGGCCCACGCCCGCGCCACCGATGTAGAGCTCACCGGGGCGGCCCGGGGGCACCGGGCGCAGGTACCCGTCCAGCAGGTGCACGCGCACGTTGCCGAGCGGTCCGCCGAGGGTGGGCTCGGGAGACGCGGCCACGGGGCAGGTGGTGGCGTTCACCGTGCACTCGGTGGGGCCGTACATGTTGACGAAGCGCGTGCGCGAGCGGGCGCGCAGCTCCGTCCAGGTGCTCGGGGTGATGGCCTCGCCGCCCACCAGCACCAGCGCGGGGGAGAAGTCCGGCTCGCGGCCCAGGCCCTGCTCCAGCAGGGGCGCCAGCAGCGAGGGCGTGGTGTCCAGCACATCGAGCTTCTGACGCTGCACGAAGCCGCGCATCCGCGAGGCGTCCAGGCGGGCCTCCTCGGGGACGAGGTGCAGCGAGTGGCCGTTGAGCAGCTGCACCCACTGTTTGACGGAGGTGTCGAAGACGAGTGGCCCGTTGAGGCTGACGCGCAGTCCGGGGCCACGGCCCTCGTAGACGGTGTCGCGCAGGGTGGCCGCGAGGTTGAGCAGCGAGCGGTGTTGAATCATCACCCCCTTGGGTCTGCCCGTGGAGCCCGAGGTGAAGAGCACGTAGGCGAGCTGCTCGGGCGCGACGGGGACTTCCAGGGCGGTGTCCGGCGCGCTGGCGATCCGCTCGGCGTCGGCGTCCAGGAGGACGGGGCTGGCCACGCCCTCGGGGAGCAGGGACTGGAGGTGCGAGCGGGTGACGACGAGCCGGGCCTCGGCCTGCTGGAGCATGGAGCCGAGGCGCTCGCGGGGGTAGAGCGGATCGAGCGGCACGAAGGCCCCGCCGGCCTGGAGGATGGCGAGCAGGGCGACAACCTGCTCCACGGAGCGCTCCAGGAAGAGGCCCACGCGCGTCTCGGGTCCCACGCCCAGCGAGCGCAGGTGCCACGCGAGCCGGTGCGCACGGGAGGCCAGCTCGGAGAATGTGAGCCGCTCGTCCTCGAAGGCCACGGCGAGCGCATCCGGAGTGCTCCGGGCCACGGCGGCGAAGCGCTCGGGGACGCTGCCCGCGGTGTCGTAGGGGCGCTCGGTGCGGTGGAGGGACTCCAGCCATTGCAGCTCGTTCCGGTGCATCACCGGCAGTGATTCCAGCGTGCGTTCCGGATTCGTGGCCGCCACTTCCAACAGCGCGAGCAGCCGCTCCCCCATCCTGTCACTGGAGTGGTGCGCGCCATCCGCCTGGAGCTCCAGGTCGAGCATCCCCTGGCGCTGCCCGCAGCTCAGCTTGAGCTCGAAGCGGCTGGTGCAGGCGCTCAGCCGCAACGTGGTGAAGGTGAGGCCGTCGTGGTGGCGCTCCTCGGGCCAGGTGAAGTCCTCGAAGGCGAAGGGGAAGGGGGGCGCCTTCGCCACGTCGAAGTATTCCTGCCACGCCACGGCGTCCTGCGTGGCCCGGGCCACCTCGCGGGCGAAATCGGCGAAGCGGGCGCGGGCGCGCACCTCGCACCGCAGCGGGAGGTAGCGCTCGAAGAGGCCAATCGCCTCGTCCAGCCCCTCGTAGGTGCGGCCATCGAAGCGCACCGCCACGGACCATTCGAGGCGCTCGGAGAGACGGGCCAGCAGCAGCTGCCAGCAGGCCAGCACGAAGGACGTCACCGGCACGCCGATGCGGCCCGCCGCGGCCTTCACCGAGGCGGTGAATCCCGGGGGCAGCTCCCTCGGCCGCCAGGAGGTGGGGCTGAAGGTCCGCTCGGGGGCGCGGGTGTCCGGGGCGGGGCGCGCGAGGCCCTCCCAGTGGCGCTGGCCCTCGCGGGCGTCCTCGGACTCCAGGAGCTGCTGGAACACCTCCGACACGTCCGCGTACTGCATGGCGGGCTCGGGCAGGGGCTCGCCGCCACCTTGCGCCGCCCAGGCTCCGGCGAGCTCGCGCACGAGACATGCCAGTCCCCGCCGGTCCGCCGAGAGCGCCGGGAGGTCCACCACAAGCAGGTGCCGCTCGGGCTCGAGTGTGGCCAGCCACAGGCCGCCCGGCTCCTCCGGTGCGCGCTCCTCGGGCGTGTAGCTCCACGGGTTCTCGGACGGGCCGAGCAGCAGGTCCTCCAGCAGGTGGCTCCACCACTGCGCGCGAGGGCCCGTCCAGTCGAGCTCCCGCAGCACGGTGGCGGGCACGTCTCCGGGCACCTGGACGGCGGTCTCCGTGCCCGGGAGCCGGCGGTACGTGGTGCGGAGGATCTCGTTCCGGGAGAGGACCTCCCGCACGGCGCGCTCGAGGCGCGGCCTGTCCAGCGGGCCCCGGAGCTCCACCACGCACTGCGCGCGGTAGGGCGTGTCCGGGCTCGGGGTGAGCTGCGCCCACAGGTGGGCCTGCTGGGGAGACAGACGGAAGCCGTTGGAGGAGGACACGGCGGAGTCTCCTAGGAAGGGGCGGGGACGGGGCGCACGTCGTCCCAGGGGAAGAGGCGGGCCATGCCCACGAGCACCTGGCGCGGGCCGGAGAAGGGCGTGCGCGCGTGCGCGGCGAGCATGTTGTCGACGACGAGCAGGTCTCCCCGCTCCCAGGGGAAGGACACCGTCTCGGCGTGGTAGGCCGCGCGCAGCGTCTCGAGCACCTCGGGCTCGATGGGCGAGCCGTCGCCGTAATACGTGTTGTTGGGCAGGTCCTCCTCACCGAACTCCGCGAGCAGCGCCGAGCCCACGGCGGGCGGCAGCGTGGAGACGTGGAAGAACGTGGCGTGGTTGAACCACACCGGCTCGCCCGTGACGGGGTGGAGCCCGGCGGCGCGGCGCACCTGGCGCGTCCTCAGCCGCTGGCCCTCGCGCCACTCGAACTGGATGTGGTTGCGGCGGCAGTAGGCTTCGACCTCGGCGGGGGACTCCGTCTGGAAGGCCGTCCGCCAGCTCAGGCCGAACTGGCCGCCGAAGTTGCGCACGTACGTGTAGCCCTGCTCCAGGAAGCGGGCGCGCAGCGAATGCGGCAGGCGATGGAAGACGCGGCGCGAGTCCACCAGGGGCGTTCGGCCTCCCTCCTGTGCGGGCGTCACGCAGCAGAAGAACAGGCGCAGGGGGAAGGACTGGTTATAGGACTGCTCGTTGTGCGGGAAGATGTGCTCGGCGGGCGGGTGGTCCGTGGAGGTGTAGACGTTGCCGATCACCTGGGAGCGCGGCGAGGAGCGCTCCTCGTAGGGCAGGGACTCGCCGGCCACGGCGCGGATGGAGTGCTCCAGGGCCTCGGCGGAGGCGATGTCGAAGCCACGGAAGAGCACGGCGCCATGGCGGTGCAGGTGCTCGTCCACGCGCGCACGGTGCTTGCGGGCCCAGTCCGCGAGGTCCACGCCCGGCAGCGTGGGCCGGGCGAGCACGGGCAGCGAGAGGCCGGGCTGGAGGGGCTCGAAGCGGACCCAATCCTCGCCGGACTCCGTGACTTCGCGGCGCTTCACCTGGGGCAGTGCCTTCTTCATGGGGTTCCTTCCCCGGTCTTGCGGCGCACGTTGCGGAACAGGTCCTGCCGCTTGGACTTCAGCTCCTCGGCCCGGGCGCGCTCGCGCTGCCGCTCGTGCCCGGTGAGGACGTCGCGCAGCTCCTCCACCGTGGCGTCCGGGCGCTGCACGGCGGCCGAGAGCACGGTCTGATAATCCTCCCCGAGCCGGGAGATGGTGGCGCCATCGAAGAGCGCGGTGCTGTAGCGCAGCACGCCGCCCAACTGTCCCCCGTGTTTCGACAGCAGCACCGAGAGGTCGAAGGGCGAGCCCCCGTCATCGAGCTCGAGCAGCTCCAGGCGCAGGCCGGGCAGCTCCAGCGCGGGCAGGGGCGCGTTCTCCAGGACGAACATCACCTGGAAGAGCGGGTTGTAGCGGGCGTCGCGCGGGGGGCGGAGCGTCTCGACGAGCTTGTCGAACGGAACGTGCGGATGCGCGTACGCGCCGAGCGCCACCTGCCGCACGCGGGCGAGCACCTGCCGGAACGTGGGGTTGCCCGAGAGGTCCACGCGCAGGACGAGCTGGTTGACGAAGAGGCCCACCAGCTGCTGCGTGCGAGGATTCTCCCGGTTGGCGATGTCCGTGCCCACGACGAGGTCGGTGCGGCCGGTGCGCTGGTGGAGCGTCACGAGGAAGCCGGCGAGCAGCACCATGAAGGGCGTGGCGCCCTCGGCCTGACCGAGCTGCTCGAGGCCCACGGTGAGGGGCGCGGAGAGCTGGAGCGGGTGGCGAACCCCCTCGAAGGACGGAGCGTCGGGGCGGGGCCTGTCGGTGGGCAGCTCCAGCAGCGGAGGCATGCCGGTGAGGCGCTCCTTCCACCAGGACTGCCCGGCGGCGAGCGTGCCCCCTTCCAACCAGCGCCGCTGCCACGCGGCGTAGTCCGTGTACTGGAGGCGAGGCGCGGGCAGGGGCGAGGCACGGCCCTCGGCGAATGCGGGGTAGAGGGCGCCCAGCTCGCGGACGAGCACGCCCAGGGTCCACCCATCCGAGACGATGTGGTGCACCGAGAGCACCAGCCGGTGCCGCTCCGGGGCGAGCCTCAGCAGCTTCGCGCGCAGCAGCGGGCCGCGCTCCAGGTCGAAACGCTGGCGGGCCTCCAGGGTGGTGAGCCGGGTGGCCTCGGTCTCGCGCTCGGACTCGGGGAGGCCGGACAGGTCCACGAGCGCGTCCGCTCCGGCGAGCGGGCCCAGGTCCGGCACCTGCCCGGCGGGCAGCAGCACCTGCACGCGCTTGCCGTCCACGAAGGGGAAGCACGCGCGCAGCGAGTCATGCCGGCGGAGCAGCGCCGCGAGGCTCCGTCCCAGGGCCTCCACGTCGAGCCGTCCCTCCAGCTTCACCGCCGTGGCGACGGTGTACGCCGAGTGGCCCGTGGCGAGCTGCTCCAGGAAGAGCAGCCGCTCCTGTCCATACGACAGGGGCGGGTGGGGCCCGTGGTCTGCGGGCTCGAGCGGTGGAGGCGCGGAGGGCGCGGGGTGCAGGGCCTCCAGCGCGCGGGTGGTGAGGGTGCCCAGGCTGACGCCATCGAGCAGCAGCGCCACGGGCAGGTGGATGCCCAGCTCCTCCTCCAGCGCGCCCTTGAGCTCGATGGCGTGGATGGAGTCCATGCCGAACGCGGTGAGAGGCCGCGCCTCGTCCAGCGCCGAAGCGGGCACGGCCATCGCACGCGCGAGCCGGTGCCGCAGGTGCTCGGCGAGCAGCCGGGGCCGCTCCGTCTCCGAGGCGCCCAGCAGGGCCTCGCGGGTGAGCGCGGGCGGCTCGGCCGGCGCGGTGGCCACGGCCTGGGGCACGGTGCTCTCGGTGACGAGCTCCAGCTCGCCCGCGAGGTACATGGCGCGGCAGGTGCCGCGCTGAATCTTGCCGCTGGACGTCTTGGGAATGTGGCCCGCGGGGACGAGCACCACGCGGCCCGGTGCCACCTCGTGCTGCTCGGCGATGGCGCGGCGGATGGCCTCCACGGCCTCGGTGGGCTCCGGGAGCTTCGCGCGGTCCACCTCGTGCACGAGCACCAGTTGCTCCTGCCCCTCCATGTCCAGGCTGAAGGCGGCGGAGCAGCCCGGGCGCAGCGCGGGGTGACTGGCCTCGGCCGTCTGCTCCAGGTCCTGCGGATACAGGTTGCGCCCGCGCAGGATGATGAGGTCCTTGATGCGGCCCACGACGAACAGCTCGCCGCCCGAGAGGAACCCGAGGTCTCCCGTGCGCAGCCAGGGCCCATCCCCGGTGTCGCTCCGGCGGGCGCGGAAGGTCTGCTCGGTCTGCTCGGGCCGGCCCCAGTAGCCCTGGGCGACACTGCCTCCGCGCACCCAGACTTCACCCACCTGCCCCTCGGGCACGGGAGCGAGCGTCTCGGGATGGGCGATGAGCAGCTCCTGGTCCAGCACGCTCGAGCCGCAGCCCACCAGCGGGCGCACGCGCTCGGTGCCCTCCTGCTTCCAGTCGCGCACCACGGGCGGCTGTCCCTTGCGCCCGCCGGAGACGATCAGCGTGCCCTCGGCCAGGCCGTAGCACGGGTAGAAGGCCTCGCGGCGGAAGCCGGAGACGGCGAAGGCCTCGGCGAAGCGGTCGAGCGTCTCGGCGCGCACGGGCTCGGCGCCGTTGAAGGCCAGCCGCCAGGTGCTCAGGTCCAACGCGGCGCGCTGCTCGGGCGTGGTCTTTCGCACGCACAGGTCATAGGCGAAGTTCGGCCCGCCGCTGTGCGTGCCCCGGTGGCGGGAGATGGCCTCGAGCCAGCGCACGGGCCGCTTGAGGAAGTCCAGCGGCGACATCAGCACCACGGGGATGCCGGCGAACAGCGGCTGGAGCACGCCGCCGATGAGGCCCATGTCGTGGTAGGGCGGCAGCCAGATGACGCCCACGCTCCCGGGCGAGGGCTCGAAGCCGCGCTGGATGGCCGTCGAGTTGTGCAGCAGGTTGCCGTGGCTGAGCATCACCCCGCGCGGCGTGCCCGTGGAGCCCGAGGTGTACTGGAGGAACGCGAGCGACTCGTGCGTGAGGCCCGGGTCCTTCCAGGCGCTGGCCGCGTCCGCGGGCACCTCGCCGGTGGCCACCCACGTCAGTCCGGCCAGTCCGGGGAACTGCTCGGCCAGCCCGTCCGCCATGGAGCGGATGAATTCATTCGTGAGCGCGAAGCGGGCGCGGGCGTCGGAGATGAGCGCCTCGAGCCGCGGGAGCGTCCGTCCCAGGCGCATCGGGTCCGGCGGGTAGGCCGGCACGGCGATGGCTCCGGCGTAGATGCAGCCCACGAAGGCCGTCACGTAGTCGAGCCCGGGCGGGTAGAGCAGCAGCACCCGCTCGCCCCGGGCTCCCCGCTCCTGCAGGAGTCCACCGATGGCGCGCGCGCGTGCATCCAGCCCGGCGTAGGTGAGGCGTGCTTCTTCTGTCTCGCCATCGACCAGGAAGGTGTAGGCGAGCTCCTCTGGCTGGGACTCCGCGCGGCGGCGCGACAGCTCGAGGAGCGAGGAGGAGTCGAACGAAGAGGACGGTGCCAAAACCCCGGGGTTTCTAGCACGGGGGGCACAAGAATGCCCACCCTGCAACTCCGGGAATCCGGTGCCTCCTTCCCTCAGTGGCGGAGGGGGGATTTCTCTCCGCGCAGCAGCCCCAGCAACGAGCTCGCCGCCTCGAGCGGGTGCGTCGCGTAGTGCCGCACCCTCCGCGCGATCCAACGTCCGCGGGGCGGCTCGGCCGGTGCTGCGCGCGGGGTGTCGATGTCTTCCAGCGCGTCGGTGCTCCTGCGGGGCTCTTCCTCGGACATGGGCACGGAGCGGGGATGGGGGACGCTGCCGTGTTCCACCTGGACGGGGTAGGCCTCGGCGTGCTCCGCCGCGGCCACCATCCGGTGCGAGGCGAGCGTCTCCGGTGCTTCCCGCTCCTCCAGGGGCCGCTGCTCGTCGCGTGCGCGCCGCGAGGACCAGAAGACTTCCACGAGGTCCGTGGCCTCCAGGCGGGCGCTCGGGTGGCCATGGTCGGGGGTGAGCACCACGCCGTGCTCGTCCAGCGCCTGCACCTCGTCGAGGCGCACCCGGTGCTCGCGCGTGACGACCACGCGGCGCTCGAGCACGAAGCCCTCGTCATCGACGGAGAGGACGCGTCCGAGCGGCTCACCGGTGTGGCCGCGCACCACCATTCCCGCACGAATCTTGCGTTGAGACATGAGTGGCTCCGTTCCTCAATCCGTGTCGTCCGTGTCGAGCGGCCCGGGCAGGGCATTCACGTGCACCACGTGGCTTCCCGGGTCGGGGGGCGCGCGGGTGGCCTCGGCCTCCTCGGCGGTGTGGGGCGCCCGCTCCTCGAAGCCGTCGCCCTCCAGGTTGCGCTGCCGCTGCTCGCTCGTGCTTCCGTAGCCCTCCCGCAACCGTTGCTTGCCTGCCATGCTCAGCTCCTGGGTCGAGAACGTCCAAGCCCTAACGCTTGGGATGGGGAGCGGGGGCCGCAACGCCTCCCTCCCCGGGAGAGCCCGTCCCGGGTCCAGTCCTGGGCGGCGCCCCCTCCACGGCTCGCGGGGCAGGCGAGTACCCGGGCCCACATGCCCGTGGCCCGGGGCCCACAGGGGCTCGGCTCCCGAGGCCTCCACCTGGGGGCGCCGGGGCGGCACGTCCGGTGCAAAACCTGCCGGACGGCGTGGGGAATGTCCCCCCCGCTCGACTGTCGACGGAGGCGCGCCCCACTGCTATGCACACCCACACCATGGATGTTCGCCCCTCTCCCCGCCGCGCGCTGCTGCTCGCGCTGGCGCTGCTGATGTCCGCTTGCAAGACGCCCTCCGCCACGGGCGGTGGCACTTCCTCTGGCTCCTCGTCCGGCTCCTCGTCCTCGGGCCAGGGCCGCAATGAAGACGTCCCCCGGGGGGACCCCTTCCCGTCGAGGCCCTCCGTCGAGGCGCGCAAGGACGCGCAGGCGGACCAGGCGCTCGCCCAGGCCATCCAGCAGGCCGAGACGGCTCCGCGCAAGCAGGCCGCCGAGGGGTTCCTCGCCGTGCGCAAGGCCTACCCGCAGACGACGGCGGGCCAGGAGGCCCTCTACCGGGCGGGCGTGCTCTTCTACGATTCGCAGGACTACGTCAACGCGCGCAAGAGCTTCAACGAGCTGCTCTTCGAGAATCCGCTCCACCCGCAGGCCACCGAGGCCAAGCGCCGGCTGGGCCGGGCCGCGTTGGAGGTGGGTGCCTACCGGGACGCCTACCAGACGCTCTACAGCCTCGCCGAGCGCGCCGAGGGCGCCGAGCGCATCCAGCTGCTCGAGGACTCGGTGAAGGCTGCGGAGAAGGCGGGCCTCTTCGGGCAGGCGCTGCGCATCTCCGTGGACCTGGCCGGCAACGCCCAGACGCCCGAGGCGCAGCAGGCCGCGGTGGCCCGGGTGCAGCAGCTGGTGGAGGGCCGCGCGGGCTTCATGGACGTGGCGCAGATCATGGAGGAGCTGCCGTCCTCCAACCCCGCCTGGCCGGTGCTGAGCTTCAAGCTGGCGCGCATCTACTACCACCTGCGCGACTGGACGCGGCTGGAGGAGACGCTCAACCGCTTCCTGGCCGAGGCGCCCAACCACCCGTTCGCCCCGCAGGCGCGTGAGCTGCTCGCGCGCGCCACGCGCCGCGTGGACGTGCAGACGAAGACGGTGGGTCTGCTGCTGCCCATGACGGGCAAGTACAAGGCGGTGGGCGAGGCGGTGCTGCGCGGGGTGAAGCTGGCGCTGGCCGGCAGCGACATCGAGCTGGTGGTGAAGGACACGCAGGGGGATGTGAACCTCGCGGCCCAGGGCATGGAGCAGCTGGCCTTCGACGAGGGGGCCATCGCCGTGCTGGGCCCCATCACCTCGGACGAGTCCCGCCGCGCCGCGCTGGTGGCCGAGGAGCTCCAGGTGCCGCTGCTGACGCTCACGCGCCAGGAGGACATCACCCACATCGGGCCCTTCATCTTCCGCAACATGCTGACGAACTCGGCGCAGGCGCGGGCCATCGCCGACTTCGCGATGAAGCAGAAGGGCTTCAAGAGCTTCGCCATGCTCTACCCCAACCTGCCGTACGGGGTGGAGCTGGCCAACGACTTCTGGGACCACGTGGTGGAGAACGGCGGCCAGGTGCGCGGCGCCGAGACGTACGACCACGACCAGACGACGTTCACCACCGAGGCCAAGAAGCTGGTGGGCCGCTACTACCTGGAGGACCGGCTCGACTACATCGAGGGCGTGCGCGAGGTGCAGAAGGAGACCACTGGCCAGGACGCGTTCCGCAAGCGCAAGGCCATGGAGAAGATGAGGGGCGAGGTGGAGCCCATCATCGACTTCGAGGCCATCTTCATCCCCGACGAGTGGCGGCGGGTGAGCCTGGTGGCCCCGGCGCTGGCGGTGGAGGACATCGTCACCAACGCGTGTGACGCGCGCGACGTGGAGCGCATCCGCAAGACGACGGGCAAGAAGACGATCAAGACGGTGATGTTGCTGGGCACCAACGCGTGGAGCAGCAGCAAGGGTGCCAGCGGCATGCCGGAGCTCGTCGAGCGCGGTGGCAAGTTCGTCACCTGCTCGGTGTACGTGGATGGTTTCTTCGTGGACTCGCAGAAGCCGGCCACGCAGCGCTTCGTGAAGGCCTACCGTCAGGCGAACAGCGGGGACCCGGGGCTGCTCGAGGCCTACGGGTATGACTCGGCGCGCATGGTGCGGCAGCTTCTCGACTCGAAGCAGGCACCCAAGAGCCGCGGGGAGTTGCGCGAGGCCCTGGCCAACGTGAAGGACTTCGACGGCGCCACGGGCAAGACGTCCTTCGATGAGAAGCGGGAGGCGCGCAAGCCCCTCTTCCTGCTGTCCGTGAGCAACAAGGGCGTGACGGAGGTGCCTCCGGAGCAGTCGGCGGCGCTGGGTGGCTCGTGAGGGCTCTCGCGCCTCGTGCGCTGTGGCTCGTGGGCGTGTTGTCGCTGGCCGGGTGCCAGCACGCCGCGCCGGTGCTCGCGCCGGAGACCGCCTCCCGGCTGGAGTCCACGCCGGGCGGCTACCTCGCGGGTGAGGTGGTGGGACTCGAGGACGGCCCCGTCCTCGACCGCAGGGACTTCGTCTGGACGCTGGCCTTCTCTCCGGACTCCTCGCGTGTGGCCTACTCGCACCTGGGCGCGCGCGAGTACCTGCTCGCGCTCTGGAATGTGAGGCCCTCGCCCGCGCGCGTGGTGGACCAGGGTCTCAATTCCTCCGAGTTCGACGTGGAGGCGCTGGCCTTCTCCCGGGATGGCTCGCTGCTGGCGAGCGCGGGCTGGGACGGCATGGTGCGCCTGTATGACGCGGGCTCGGGGGCGCTGAAGGGGAGTCTGCGGACGGAAGAGCCCCTTACCGCGGTGGCCTTCCACCCGTCCGGGAGCTACCTCGTGGCGGGCAGCGCGCAGGGGCTGCTCACGGTGCTGCGCGTGGCGGACCTGGGGTTCTCCTTCGAGGCTCGGCCCCACACGGACCGGGTGAGTGCGCTCGTCTTCGCGCCGGATGGGACGCTGTACTCGGGGAGCTGGGACAAGCGCATCCGGGTGTTCGAAGCGCGCGAAGAGGCCCTGCGGCGCGAGCAGGCGCGCGTGCGTTTCGAGCGGCGCGGTGGCTACGCCGTGGTGGGCGGGACGCTCAACGGGAAGTCTCCGGTGGCCTTCGCGCTGGATGCGCGCGCTCCGGCGTTGGTGCTGGGGTCGCAGGCGGCGGAGGCGGCGGGGATCGACACGGCCATGCTGCAGGAGACGGTGTCGTTGCCCACGGCGCTGGGGTCCACGCTGGCGCGGGTGGCCCGGGGCCAGCGGCTGCGCCTCAAGGGGTTGGAGCTGGAGGGCCTGGACGTGGCGGTGTGTGACGCGTGCCTGCCCCCGGGCGTGGGCGGGGTGCTGGGGGCTCCGTTCGCCGAGCGCGTGGACGTGGCCTTCGATGACGCCACGGGTGAGGCCGTGCTCACGCTGAAGGCTCCGGCGCAGGGGACGCAGGAGGTGAGGGGGCTGGTGCTCGCTCCGCGTGCGGGATTCACCTTCGAGGCGCACGTGAATGACGTCACGCTCGACGCGGCCGGGCGCCGGTTGGGCGTGGCCTTCTCCGAGCCCAAGGCCGAGCGGAACAAGGCCATCTACGAGCGCGAGAAGAAGGGGCTCGTCGAGCCTCCCGCCGAGTGGAACGCCGCGGCGCTGGTGGACGCGGGCTCGGGGCAGGTGCTGCGCAAGTGGACGGCGCACCGGGGCGTGGTGGCCTCCGCGGGTATCTCTCCGGACGGGCGCTCGCTGGCGAGCGGTGGCTGGGACAAGCAGTTGTATGTGTGGCGCGAGGGCCAGGAGGCTCCAGTGGCGGAGCGGAAGTTCGGTTGGTCCGTGCGCCGGGTGCGCTTCAGTCCGGACGGGCGGCTGGTGGGCGTGGCCGCGTGGACGCCGCAGAAGGCCTCGGGCAACCAGGAGAGCGATCCGGCCGCGGCCCTGTTCCCCGTGCGTTACGCCGCTCCCACCGTGGAACGGTGACGCAATATCCCCTCTGAAGCAATGTCCCCTCTCCCGGAGGGCGAGGGGAAATATCCGCGGGTCAGCGCATGTGCCCACGGGCACACCTTCGCAGGATCAACCTTCTCCCAGAGGGAGAGGGGACATCCACGGGTTCTCGGCGTGGGGTTGTTCTCCCTCGGGCTCGTCCAGCACCGTGAGCACCGGCCGTGCATTCGCCAGTGACGGCGTGAAGAGCGAGGGCTGCTCCGGATCGGCGAACACCGTCGCGAAGTCCTCGGGGGTCAGCGCTCGCGCCAGCCGGGCCGCGAAGGTCTCTCGGAGCTGCCGCACGTAGAATTCGGCGTCGTAGTCCCGCGGATCGCTCACCGTCTCACCGTGCTCCGACTCGAGCAGCAGTCCCGCGCGTCCTCCCACCGCCCGGTAGACCCGGACCTGCTCGCCGGAGGCCCACTGTTTCAGCCCGCTCGCCAGCATGGCCTCGTAGGGCAACTCGCGCCTGCGCGCCGCGAGGTACTGCGCCGGTGTCTTCGTCAGCCGCACCTGTGCCGCCACGCTTCGGGCCGGCAGGGCCCGCCGGCGCAATGCCGTCACCGTCTCCACATACGCCTCCCGCACGCCCGGAATATCCCCCGCGAGCAGGCAGCGCAGGGCCCGGCGCAGGAAGTCCTCGCCGAAGGGCTCGGCCCGGCTGGAGCGGAACGCCACGCCGCGCAGGATGAGCGCACCGTCATACGGCTGCAGCGCGTAGTTCTTCGGTTCGTGCGAGAGCATCGCCGCGTAGCGTCCGTCGAACTCGAGGCGCACCTTGGGGGGCAGCAGGGCCGCGACCTCGGAGACCACCCGGCGTTCATCGGCCTCGCTCCAGCCGTCCGGCACGGAGAAGTACACGCCGTCCGTATCGGCCTCCAGCAGCGTGACGCCGCGCCGGGCCAGCTCCTGGCAGATGAGCGCCAGCACCTCGCGTCCGCGCCGGGTCACCTCGTTGGCGGCGTGCACGTCCGCGAAGCGCGTGAGCCCACCCGCCCCCAGGTAGCCGTAGGCCGAGTTGACGACGATCTTCATCGCCGCGGAGAGCGCCTCGTTCGTATGCCGTTCTGGAGACCCGGGCGCCGCGGCCTTCGCCCGCGCCTTGGCCGCCAGCCGCTGCTCCACGAGCCGGTCCACCAGCGCGAGCATCACGCCGAGCCGGTCCCTGCGAGGGCCAATGCGGTACTCGCGCATCAGCGAGGGGTACAGGCTGGCGACGTCGGCCTTCACCACGTGCCGGGCCACGCCCGTGGCGAACAGGTGGAGCGCGGCCCCGCTGTGCGGCGTCCCGTCACCGGTCTCATGGGCGGGTAGCGCCGCACCGGCCCGGAGGTAGGCGCGGACGATCAGCGGATCGATGACTCCCGTCGCCGGCCCGGCATCCGCGAGGCGCTCGTAGCGGCGCGGAGCCATGCGGGCGAGCGCGAAGGCCGCCCCGCCGAGCATGCGCGCCAGTCCAGCCGCCTCCGTCACATCGTCCTGGGCGTAGCGCCGCACGCGCTCGGGGTCGGTGCCGAAGACCTCGTACACCCGGGCTCCCGGAATGTGCTCGCGCTCCGGGCCCGAGAGCCCGAGGTGCCGTGCGACGGCCTTGAGCCCATGTCCCGGCAGCTCCCGGGTGGAGAAGTCGTGCCGCTTCACGGCGTCCATCGTGTCGATGAACTCGCGGCCGGGGACGGTGTACCGCGCGCGGCGCATCGCATCGTGGCCGGGCCCCCCGCGTCCGGGGGAGGCACCTCGCGCGGCGGGGCGTTGCCGCAGGCCCGGGGGTCCGGCCCGTCCCAGCGCGAGCGTCACGCCCAGCAGCCGCGCCCGGTGGGCGAGGAAGGGCAAGTCGAAGCCGTGCAGGTTGTGGTTCTCGAGCACGTCCGGATCGATGGCCCGCACCCGCGCGACCAGCCGCTGGAGGAGGTCGGCCTCGGCGGCGTCCCCGTCACCGTGGGCCTCGAGGGTATCGGTCCTGCCCTCCGCGTCCCGGATCGCCACGAGGAAGATGCGGTCGTGCGAGGGCTCCAGCCCGGTGGTCTCCAGGTCCAGCTGCATGCGGTGCAGGTCATCGAACCGCAGGTCGCGGAAGTACGTGCGCCCCGACGCGACGAGGTACTGCTCCTCGGGAGGCAGCGCGAGCACCGCCTGGGGACCCAGCTCGCGCAGGTTGCCCACCGCATGGCCGAGCCGCCGCGCGGCGCCCTGGAGCACGGCCGACGCCAACGTCCGCCCATCCTCCGCGCGGACCAGGTAGCGCAGCGCGCCGGGACCCTCCAACTCCTGCCACGTCACCCGGTGCGGTGCGGGGCCCTCGCTCTCCGGGCGGAGCCGCGTGCCCAGGTGCCGCACATCCTCCAGCGAGGCGAGCAGCAGCCACGGCCGGAAGCGCACGTCCTCGCGCACGAGCGAGCCACTCCCGGGCAGCCGCCGCCACACGAAGGCACGGCCATCCGGCTCCGCCCACACCGAGACGATTCCCGGCGTGTCATCCCATCCCCAGAGCCACTCGTCCTCCGGCGTGTGCGCCATCGTGCGGCTCTTCAGTAGTTGAGGTGGATGGCCTCGCGGGGCAGCCCCCGGGTCCGCAGGACGTCAATCACCCCCTGCACCATGCCCGACTGGCCGCACACGAAGGCCACCGTCCCCTCCACCTGCTGCTCGCCCAGGTGCTCCTGCACGTAGCCGGTGAGGCCCTGCCAGCCGCTCGCGCCCGGCTGGCTCACCGTGCGCACCACGCGGATGTCCGCCGCCTCCCAGTGGTGCAGCTCGTCCTCGTAGGCGAAGGCCTGCGGGGTGCGCGCCCCGAAGTACAGCGTCACCCGCCCGTAGGCGCTCCGCTCCTGGCGGATGCTCTCGATGACCGAGCGGATGGGGGAGATCCCCGAGCCCGTGGCGAACAGCAGCAGGTGGCCGCCCCGCGCCTGCACCAGGGGGAAGCCCCGGCCCTCGGGATGCCGGCTGAGCACCCGGGCTCCCGGCTCCAGCCCCACCAGGGCATCCGCCAGCGCGCTGCCTCCCTTGAGCAGGAACTCCCACCGGGTGCCAAAGGGCTCCGGCGGCGAGGCGATGGCGAACAGGCTCTCGCCCACGCCGGGCAGGGCCAGTCGCACGTACTGCCCCGGGGTGCGGTGTGTCCCCACCAGCGGGGTTCCGCCAATGTCCAGGACGAGCTCGGTAAGGCCCTCCGCGGCCGGGAGGACGTCCGCCACGGGGGTGGGGTGCCAGTCGTTCATGTCGGAACTTGATTTAACCCGGACCCGGCCCGCCGTCGCCCTTTGATACTCTGGGGGCGTGAAGACCCTGCTCTGGTTGGTGTTGTTCCTCATCGGGCTGGCGGGCGTGGTGATGCCGGCCCTCTACCTCCATGCCTCCAGCAAGCTGCCCCAGCTGGAGACGGAGTTCGACCTGGAGACGCAGCTGCGCCACTCCATCGAGGGCGAGCGGATGAGCCTCCAGGCGGGCACCTTCGGGCCCAAGCGCCCCATTGCCTACAAGAAGCCGGAGTTCTCGCGCCTGCCCAAGGACCTGGTGGCCCTCTACATCGCGCAGATGGGGTGCCCCACCTACTTCCAGACGCGGCGCGAGGACGGCGCGAAGTGGGCCTGGCGCCTCTTCTCCGTGGCCGCCTTCGGCACCGAGCCCCCCGGCGATGGGGCCTGCGAGCGCATCATCGCCACCCGGCTCGCCGTGGCCCTGGGCATCTCCGGCTCGATGGAGCTGGCGGTGGCGGCCAACCGCCTGCACTCCTTCCTCCAGAAGGACCAGCTCATCGCCTATGACCTGTCCACGCTCTACTTCGAGCGCGGCGTGGTCGGGGTGGAGGACGCGGCCCACAAGATTTTCGAGCGCGAGCTGGACACGCTCAAGCTGCAGGAGCTGGCCGAGTTCTCCCTCACCCTGCCGCCGCACTACATGTACGAGGACGCGCTGCTGTGCCGCAACGCCAGCCTCATCCGGCAGAACCGGGACGTGCTGCTGGCGGACCTCGCGGGCTTCAAGCTGGTGACCGAGGAGCGGGCGCGCACCGCCATGGCCCAGCCCATCGCCTGCCAGTGAGGCAGCAGGGGCCTGGCGCGGGCCGGGCCCCTCACTTGCGGCGCAGGAAGAACTTCTCCCAGCCGTCCAGCTCCTTGGCCACCTGCCGCCGCTCCTCGGACGTGGTGGCCGACTCGGCCTTCTCGCGGATGGCGTCCAGGGTGCGGCGCGTGGCGGGGCTGAGCTTCTGGCCGGCCTGCGTCAGCGTGTCGATGTCCCGGTCCAGCTTGCGGATGCGGCCCAGCAGCGCGGCCTGGGTGAGCGCGCGCTTCACCGGCTCGGTGTGGCCCACCGCGGGACCCGCCGGCTGGACGGGATTGTCCGGCGTCTCCGTGGTGCTGGCCTGCACGGTGGTGCCCGTGCCCGCGTCGGACACCTCGGGGACGGCCGCCGTCTGCCGCGGCGGGCCCGCGTCTGGCGGAGCCTCCACCACCGGCCGCTGCGGGGGCTTCGCGGGCTGCTCCGGCGGCGCGATGGCCACCGCCGGCGGCGGGTTCGGGGGGGTCTCTCCACCTCTCACGGCGAGCACGAGGCCTCCACCCACGGCCACCAGCGCGAGCGCGCCCACGCCCAGGAGCAGCCGCCGCGAGCTCGCGTTTCCACCGGTGTCGCGCGTCACCTCGGGAGGAGGCGGCTGCGGCTTCACCGGCTCGGGCGCGGGGCCGGGCTCGGGCGTGACGGGCCCGGCGGGCGCCAGGGCCTCCGGGGTGGCCTCGCGCGGGGGGTGCTCCGAGGCGGTGGGCCGGGCATGATGGGCCTGGGCCTGCTGGGCGAGGGTGTCGCGCAGCCGCTGGAGCTGGCGGCGCAGCTGCTCGGCGGAACCGGGGCGCGCCTCGGGATCCTTGGTGAGCATCTGCAGGATGAAGGCGTCGAGCGCGGCGGGCAGCTCGGGGAGGAACTCCGAGGGCCTCGGCGGCCGCGCGTCCACGTGCTTCATCAGCAGGTCCACCGGCGAGGTGCCGGTGAAGGGCAGCCGGCCGGTGACCATCTCGAAGGCCACCACGCCCAGGGCGTACAGGTCCGTCATGGGACCCACGGGCTGGCCGCGGGCCTGCTCGGGCGCCATGTACTCCGGGGTGCCCACCACCATGTCCGTGCGCGTCTGCGCGGTGCGCCCGGTGGGCAGGCCCATCTTCGCCAGGCCGAAGTCCAGCAGCTTCACGTAGCGCGAGCCGTCCGGCTGCTTCACCAGGAAGATGTTGCTCGGCTTGAGGTCGCGGTGCACCACGCCGGCCCCGTGCGCGGCGCCCAGCGCGCTGAGCACCTCGTCGAGGATGTCCAGCGCCTCGTACACCGGCAGCCGGCCCTTCTCCGTCAGGTGCGCATCGAGGGCCACGCCCTCGAGGTACTCCATGATGATGTACTGGCGGCCGTCGGGCACCTGGCCGAAGCCGAAGATGTCCACGATGCCGCGGTGGCGGATGGCGTTGACGGCGCGGGCCTCGGCCAGCAGGCGCGCCACCTGCTCCTCGGCCGCGGCCAGCTCCGGGCGCAGCACCTTCACCGCCACGCGCTTGCCGATCAGCGGCTGGATGCCCTCGTACACCAGGCCCATGCCGCCCACACCGATGCGCTGGCGCAGCTCGTACTCACCCACCTTCAAGCCGGTGAGCGGGTCCTGCGCGGAGGAATCGTCCATGACTTGCATCGTTCTCCCGGGCGAGGTCCGCCGTGCGCCTCCCGGATCGCCCGGGTAGGACGAGAGCGAGGCGTCGAGCAGCACGGTGCCGTCGCGTGGGCAGATATCGGTATCCGCCGGCACGGAGAGACCGCAGGTTTCGCAGAGACGGGAGTCAGCCATCGGGGAAGTGGCCCCAGGGTAGCAGACCGGGAGCGGATTCCCACAAGCGGGCGAGCGGGCGGGGGGGACCCGCCTGGCCGTCTCCCGTCAGGGAGACACGGTGCACTGGTGGTAATTGGTCAACAGGCCCCTGTTGCCCGCGGGGCCAGGGCCGGCTCCCGGCGTGCCCGGATCCTCCAGGCTGAAGGTCATGCCCTTCTGGGTGATGGAGGAGGTCTCGAGGGCATCACACCAGATGCCCACGGACGGGCCCCCGGCGCCATTGCCGCCGTGGCCGCCCGGGCCTCCATCTCCGCCCTTGCCGCCCTTGCCGCCGTCGCCACCGGTGGCGCGGTAATCGGTGGGGCCCGAGGCGTACTGGCTGAACTGGCCCTTGCCTCCCGCGCCGCCAGCGCCTCCCGCGCCGCCAGCGCCTCCCGTCCCGCCAGCGCCTCCCTTTCCACCACCGCCCGTCTTCAACGTGCAGGACTGCATCTCCACGTGTCCGCGCATGAGCAGCATGGCGATGGACGCCCCACCCCCCTGGCCTCCCTTCGCGCCCAGGCCCGGGCAGCCACCCGCACCGCCACCCCCACCGCCGCCGCCCTTGGACCGGACGCTCGCCGGCGCCTCGCAGTAGCCTCCACCGCCCCCGCCCCCGCCCGCCTTTCCGAAGGCTCCCGGCTCGCCGTCCGTGCCGGACCTCGCCACCCAGGTGGTCCCCTCCAGCACCCCCTTCTCATCGCCCGGGTTGCCGTCCTTGCCGCGGCCGCCCGCCTCACCCGGCTGGCCCACCCCTCCTGCCTCCCCATCGCACACGCACACGGCCGTGCTGCAGGCGGTGTCGAGCTTGTTCGTTCCGGCGGTGCCGCCACCGGTGGTGTAGGGCTCTCCCGCCGTTCCCACTCCAGGCGGAGTGAGGTAGGCGGTGCCTCCCTGTCCACCCGGGCCCCCCGCGTAGGAGCCCGCGCCACAGCTGCTCGCTCCCCGGGGGCCCCCCGAGGGCGTCCCGGCGGTTCCGTCCAGTCCCACGCCTCCATCCGCGCCCACCTGGGTCGTGGGTCCGGGAGAGTCACCGTCCCGGCCCGGCGCGCCCTTCCCGGACGCTACGTCCACATGGCTCAGGCGCACGCCGTTCGAGTCCAGCACCCGCAGGCCGATGGACGGCGTCCCGGGCACGGAGCTGTTGGCGGAACGGATGTACACCCACTCGATGTCGACGCCCGCGTCCATCAGCCCGCTCACCGTGAAGCCGGTGGGGGTGCTGCCTCCAATCTGGGTGATGTTCTCCTTGTCGCGCTTCCAGTTGCCCGCCTTGCCGGCGTAGCCGCCGTAGATGGACACGGCCCGCTCCATGCGCAGATCCGCTTCGTCGTAGGTGCCCCGCGCCAGATAGATGGCCTTGCCCCGGTCGGCGGCGAGATTCAGGGCGACGGAGAGCCGCTTGACCGGTGCGTCCTTGGTGCCGTCGTTGGAGTCCTGGCCGGTGGGGTCCACGAAGATGGCGTCGCCGGGCGTGCCGTCGATGCCGTCGCAGTTGGCGTCGTAGAAGAGATCATCCGGGACATCCACCGCGGAGGGATCGCAGGTGCTGGGCACGCACTGGCCGAGGTTCTTGCATTCCTCGAAGGCCCCCTCGAAGTCGTAGCAACCGGTAGCGGCCAGCAGCGCCAGCGCGAGCCCCGCGGCGAATGGCTTCTTCGTCTCGAGCATGTCAGTCCTCACGGGAGTGTTCCGGCCACGCCCACCATACCGCCGCCGTTGCCCACGGAGGCGGTGGGGCGCACCAGTGAAGGCTTGCCCTCGTCCTTGCCAGACAGCAGGTAGATGAGCCCCGTCGTCACCACGCCGGCCGCGCCCACCGCGAAGGCGCCCCGGCTCAGCCACTGCGCACGCGCGCCCGAGTCCCGCAGCCGCTCGCCATCCAGGGGGTCGGTGAACTGCCGCGCCTTGAGGGCGTTGTAGTCCTGGGTCGCCTGCACGAAGAAGAACGTGCCCGCGCCCAGCAGCACCGCGCCACCGGCGGCCGGCAGCCACCCCCAGCCCGGCGCGCCCGAGCGCGACACCGTCAGCTCGGGCTTCACCGGCACCGGCTGCACGGGCGTGGACGTGATGGGCTGCACTGGCGCCTCGACGACGGGCTCCAGCGAGGGGCGCAGCGCGCGGCGCACCGGCGGCACCACCTTCTCGCTGGCCTGGGTGAGCGCGTCCAGCAGTTGATCCTCGCGCACGCCCGGCACGTAGTGCTCGGAGAGCTGCTCGCCGTCGCGCGTGGCGTAGGCCTTCAGGCCCACCCGGTAGCCGCTGAGGAACTGCACCAGCTCGGCGATCACCACCGCGTCGGCCTGGGCGGCCTCGCCCAGCGTAATCCGGCAGGCGGCCTCCAGACGGTTGCACCCGAGCACCGTCTTGCGCTGGGCGGGCGGCAGGCGCTGGGACAGCTCCGAGGCGCGCACCACCTGCAGCCCCTGCGTCTTGAGCTGCTCGTACACATGCTCCTGGGCGAAGGAGACGATGTGGGAAGGGACCCCCGCGGCCTCCGGCGGGGCGATCAGCACGGTGAGCGGAGCCTCGGAGGTCGCGGGCGCCTGGCCGAGCACGACGAGCGTGGCGAGGAGTGAAAGGAACACGATGGTGTCACTTTCCCCCCATGTCGCGCCCATCGCAAGGTCACGCACTCCAAGTAGCGCCGGGTGCGTGACGCGGGTGTGCCCAGGCGAGCGGCCTCAGCGGCGCGGTTTCTCGGGCATGGGCTTGATGTGCGTCTTCTCCGAGTTGTCCAGCTCGCGCGGTGCGTCATCGTCCTCCAGGTCGCTGGAGGGGACGGGCGGAGGAGGCCGAGCGGGAGCGGGAGGCGCGGGCCGGCGGGGAGGCGACGCCACGGCGGGGCGGGAGCCGATAGCCGGAGTGGGACGCGCGGGAGTCGCGGCGGGGCGGGGGGCCGGACGCGGCGGGGGGATGCCCCGGCCCTGGGTGGCGTCGAGGTCCTCGGCCAGGAGGTCCGCGGCCACCTGCACGCTGGGCTCGTCCGGGGGCGCGCCGAACCCATCATCCGCCTCGGAGGCGAAGGGGTTGCGCGTGGGCGGCGGCGTCTTGTCGTCGTCGTGCTCCGGGACGGGCGGGGCGGGCCGGTTCGCGGGCAGGTTGGGCCTCAGGGCGGGGCCGGTGCGCGCGGCGGGCGTCTCGGCCGTCCGCCGGGCGGGAGCCGGAGCGGGCGGCTCGGGGGCGCGGGGAGCCGCCATGGGGAGGTTGGCGGGCACCTGCACCTGCACGGGCGGCGAGGCGGGCGCCGCGGGCTTGCCGCCCTGGGCCTCGTGGGCCTCGTCCTTCAGGCGCTGCTCGAAGGCCTGCCACTCCTTCTTGTAGCTCGCCGGGTCCGGCTCACCGCGCTCGCGGTGCTTGAGCGAGGGAGCCCAGCGCACGCTGTAGCTCTCCCCGGCGTGGAAGGAGGGCGGGGGCGGCACGCCGTAGGTGGCCGGGTCGAAGAAGGACTCGTCCAGGTCCGTGAAGCCGTAGGCGCGCGCCCGGGCGACGAAGTGGGGGATGATGCCGGTGGGCGCGTGGTAGCCGAGGATGTGGCCCTCCTCGTCCTTCGTCACCGGGGTGAAGACGAAGATGTCCTGGGTGCGGTACTCGCCCTTCTCGTTGAGGGGGAGCACCTCGGAGAGGGCAATCGTCTTGCGGCTGCCGTCGTGGAGGCGCTCGCAGCAGATGACGAAGTTGATGGCGCTGGCCACCTGGGCGCGGATGGCCACCATGGGCAGGTCGATGCCGGACATGAGGCAGAGCGACTCGATGCGGCGCAGCGTGTCCGTGGGCGTGTTGGCGTGGGTGGTGGCCAGCGAGCCGCCGTGGCCGGTGTTCATCGCCTGCACGAGGTAGAAGGCCTCGCCGCCGCGCACCTCGCCCACCACGATGCGGTCGGGGCGCAGACGCAGGGCCGAGTTGAGCAGGTCTCCCATGTCCACGCCGCCCTTGCCGAACTTGTCCGGGGGCCGGCTCTCGAAGGGCACCAGGTGGGACTGGTTGAGCTGGAGCTCGGCCGAGTCCTCGATGGTGAGGATGCGCTCCTCGTCGGGGATGAGGGAGGAGACGATGTTGAGCAGCGTCGTCTTGCCCGAGCCGGTACCGCCGGACACCAGCATGTTGAGCTTGGTGTGGATGCCCGCGTCGATGAGCCGCGCCATCTGCGGCGTCATGGACTTGAATTTGATCAAGGACTCGATGGTGAGCTTGTCCTTGAAGAACTTGCGGATGGAGATGGTGGTGCCCTTGCGGGCGATGGGCGGGATGACGACGTGGATGCGGCTGCCGTCGGGCAGGCGGGCGTCGAGGCGCGGGCGCTCGTCATTGAGGAGGCGGCCGACGAACTGCGCCATGTTGCGCGCGGCGCCGATGAGGCCTTCCTCGGTGAAGGTGGCATCGGTCTTGGAGACCTTGCCCTTGCGTTCGATCCAGACGTCGGTGGGCCCGTTGATCATGATCTCCGAGACCGTGGGGTCGTCGAGATAGGGGAGGACGGGCTTGAGGAAGGCGCGGAGCGACTCGGAGTACATCGACATGGCGCCCCCGAGGCTAGCCCGAGACCGGCCGAGTCCCAAGCGCAGGGCCTGCCTACCGGCATGGAGGCCAGGCGGGCGGGTCCAGTGGGTTCCACGGGGGCTACGGGTCCGCCGTGCCCCTGCCGGTGCCTGGCAACGCGCGTGGGAGTTGTCTCAATGGGCCGGCCGTCTGGACACGAGCGGCCCGAGCATGCCCTTCGCGAGCAGCACCTCATGGACATGTCGGCCCAGGGCGAGGTGCTCGGGATTGGAGGCGGTGAGGCGCTCGGGAGTGAGCAGGACGAGCGTGCCTTTGTCCTCCACGGGCTGCACCCGCACCGGCTCCGGCAGGGGCGGCACCTCCCCCCGGTCACGAGAGAAGTACGTCCACCAACCCACGAAGGTGTCCACATTGTCTTGCGGCCACAGGCTGTCCCGGAAATCGTCGGAGGTGATGACCCCCCAATCCGGCTCCCACGCCAGCACCATGGCGCGCAGCACTCCGGCGAGTGCGTCCACCTGGAGGACGCGCTCCCTCTCCGGCTCCTCCTTCGGCAGGTAGAGGAGGCAGTTGTTTGGAACGAACTCGGCCGCGGAGCCACAGCGCATGGTGGCCAGCCCCCCATGTCCCTCCTCGTGCCCCGTCCACACCCAGAGGATGAAGCCATCCCTGCCCTCCTGGTAGGTCCTCCTCTTGAAGAAACGCAGGAAGGTATCAGCGGTGGGCTCGAACTGGAGTTGGAGCGCCTTCTTGCGCGAGTCGGCCTGCTCGAACCAACGGGTGTAGATGGGATCGCATTGGGACAGCAGGTGGAAGAACGCCTCCGCCCGCCGAGCACACTCCTCGGCGGAATCCTTGCGGCCCCCCCAGTAGATGCCCGCGTAGTAGGTCTCTCTCATGTGCGCTTCGCCTCAGGGCGGTGGGGTGAACAACACCTCAATACCCGTGATTTTTTCCTTCTGGAACAGCTTCTGGAGGATGGGGACCATGCGGGGCTCCGCCACGTGCCAGCGGATGGGAATGCCATTGGCCACCCGCAGTTGTCGCGCGGCCTGCCTGACGAGCCTCTTGGCGCCTTTGAAATATCCCTTGGGCTCGAGCTCCGCGTCGAAGTGCTTGTCGTAGCCCAGGCCCTTGGTCTCCTGTAGCAGGCGCTGCTTCAGGTCGAAGCCGTCGAAGTCGGCCTTCTCGCCATTGCGCCACACGCGGTACACCCAGCCCGCGGGCGCCTTCGTCACCTTGTACTGGAAGGCGCGCGAGCGCGGCGACATCCGCTCGTTCTTGGGCACCCACTGCCCCGGCCCGCCCACCGGCGGAACCCAGCCGCCACCTCCGCCCGAGCCCACCTTGGCCAGGTGCAGGCCCCAGGCGACGCTCAGCCCCTGGCCCGCCACCGCTACGGCCCGTCCGGGCACCGCCACCAGCCGCAGCACCAGTTCGCCCTTCTTCGTCAGCGTCAGCAGGGGCACCGACAGCCGGCCGAGCTTTTCGCCCCACGTCACCGCCTTCACCGCCCCCGCCCCCGAGGTACCCACCGTCAGCAGCGCGTTGGCCAGCAGCCGCGACACCGTCCGCACCCGCTCGCCCCGGGGCTTCTGGCGGAAGGCCTCCCAATACTCGGGCGCGTTCTGGAAGAGCACGCGCACCGCTCCCGGCAGTCGCGTCAGGCCCTCCAGGCTCTCGCCGGGGTGGAAGACGAGCCGGCTCAAGCCCTCCAGGGTGTCCCCCAGCGCCAGCCCCGCGCCCTCCAGCGCGGGTAGCACCACGCCGTCATCCGGCACGTAGGGGCCCAGGGGCTTCGCGCCTCGGGGCACCTCCAGCCCCGTATCCACCGGCCACAGCTGCTCGTCCTCCACCGCGTAGAAGGGCCCCACCTCGTAGCGGCCCGCGCGCAGCGTGCCGTCCTCGGCCAGCCGCACCTCGCCGGCCCGCTGTACCGCCTCGCCCGTCACCGCCCGTACCAGGTAGCCGTCCGGCCTCACCACCCGCAGCCGGTGGAAGCGGTCCATGCGTGCGTGCAACTCCTCACGCGTCACCGGCCTCTCGCCCGTGGCCACCTCCAGCAGCAGGTGCGCCGCCATGCGCTGGCGGGGGAATTCCAAAAGCTTCGCCTCCGCCTCCAGCAGGTGCGCCAACAGTTGCACCGCCTGTTGGGGCGACAGGGTGCTGCCGTCTTCCGGCAACACCTCGGGGGACACGCCCACCTGCACCAGCAGGCCCTGGAAATGGTCCACGCTGAAGGGCACCGGCCAGGGGCGCCCCTCCCCCACGCCATCCCTCCAGCCCACGAGGCCCTCGCCTCCGTCCTCCAGCGGCTCGTCCTCCTCCTGCGCCCGGTGGCGCCCCCGCGAGCCGGACGCGTCCCCGGGTACGTCCGCCGTCATGACCGGGGCACCGGGCTCCTCTTCATCGACGTCGTCCTCCGGCTCGTCGTCCTCGTCGAGCGCAGGGGCATCCCCGGACAGCACGGCCGTCCCCGCGGAGTCCACGGGCCCGGGCGGATGCGCCTGGGTGGAGAGGACCGGCGTCAGGCGGTGAGCGCGAGGGCCGAGGAGCAGTCCGGGCAGGGGCGCGCGTGTGGCGCAACCGCCCAGCACCAGCAGCCCCAGTGTCAGCACCACGCAGTGGACGAGCCTCTGCCGGGCATGAAACCAGGGCGATGAAGGCGTGCGCATGGAAGGCCTCCGGGCAAGAACCGCTCTCCAGGTGTACGCGCCCAGGCTGACCTTCCCGGCGAAGCCTCTGACCCGTGACAGCCCGCTGCGCGCATCCGCGGATTGGGGGCGGGGAGACGGGCCCTTTGCTCGGCACGGGTAGACGCCTCCCCCCGGGGCACTGGTAGACGTCTACCACTCCAGAAACACACCAGCACACACGAAACCACACCACTGGTAGACGTCTACCAGTCAAGCCCACCCAGGTGGCATTCCCGGGTGCTCCAGCACGGGCCTGTCCACCGCGTGGACGGGCGCGAGCGGCGCCGGACAATGACTGGCCCCTTGTGTATCCGCACGCCTTGAGCCGTCCTGTAGGCTGGCCCACCTCGGAGGTGATGTGCATGAGCGAGGCGGGCACGCGGAGCGGTGGGCAGGAGCAGCGGCCAGGAGGGGTGGAGCCCCTGGAGGAGGAGGCCTCCCCCTGGCGCCCCCGGCCGGGCCTGGTGGTGGCCGGCTACACGCTGGAGGCGCGCCTGGGCACCGGCGGCCAGGGCACCGTGTTCCGCGCCTCGCGCGAGGGCGTGCTGTACGCGGTGAAGTTCCTCTTCCTGCCGCGCACGGCGCGCTGGGCCTGGCGCGAGCGCGACGTCATGCTCAAGCTCAGCAGCGCGGGCGGCCTGCCCCTGGTGGACGAGGGCGTGTGGCCCGCGCCCGCGCCCCTCTACCTCTTCCTCGTCATGCCCCTGGTGCGTGGGCTGCCGCTGGACGTGTGGACGCGCGTGCACAACCCCTGTGCCCTCGAGGTGGCGCGGCTCTTCGGCCAGGGCGCGCGCCAGCTGGCGGTGGTGCACGCGGCCGGCGTGGTGCACCGGGACGTATCACGCATAATGCACCCCATGGTGCGAATGGGGTTGAGAATCCATGGAGCCGATTGCTCCGAGCCCTTGAGCCTTGGCGGCATTGAGCCTCTTGAGCGCTTTGCGGTCGAGCTTGAACCAGCAGACGTGCCCGCGACCACCGCCCTCCACGGGTTCGAGCCATCCTCTCTTCATCCAATAGCGGACGATGGCCTCGGAAACATTGAAACGTTCGGCTACGCCGCGCACGGAATAGAGCCCATCTGCCCGGCGAGCAGGCTGTTGTCCGGTCCCCACAGACATGGGCAGGTGGCGTAGGCCCTTGCGGCTACGCACCCGAGCTACTGTCCTCTTGTTCCAGGGGATGTTGGCGCCCGAGCGCAAGCCGAGTTGGTTGAGCTCCGCCACTATCTGCGCATCCGTCTTCTTCTGCTTGAACAAGCGGCTGATGAGCTCAATGGCCTCGGGCGGATTCTTCCGCGTATGAAATCCCGTGCGGCGCGGCACGGTGAAGTCACTGACAGCCCCCGTCACCCACACCACCTGGACGCGAGTCATTCCCTTCGGCATTTCGGTCGGGCTGAGCGCTACCTTCTGCACCAGGATGCGTAAGAGATTCTTGCGCTCCGCGTTCGTCGTGCTCGGGGCGTCCCAGACACGCGGCAGGTCCTTGGACAGTGCGAGAATGCGCCTTCTATCCTCCTCGGTCAGCTCCAGCTTCTGGCGGCGCAGCACCTGCTGGTACTCGCTCTCCAGCTCCTGCAGCTCGCGCAGCTTGTCGTTCCACTCGGTTTCGAGCGTGCGGGCCACTACCCGATTGTCCGGGTCCACGGCCTTGTAGCGGCGCTCAGCGAGCTGCGCCTCGTAACGCGTCCGTTCCAGCCGCAGCTTCCACTGCTGATGGAGCTGCTGGGCCTGGCGCTCCACTTCGCGCGCCACAGCCAGTCCGAGCTCCACTTCTGGAGGTTGCACGGCCTCCAGGAACAACCGGGCGACTGCTTCATCAATGCCCCGGGCTGCCACCATCCAACACAGCTGCTTGCCTTCCACCAGCACGGAGGCACTTCGGCATTCGTAATAGGGGCGGTGCAGGGTGCCGCGGTAGCTGATGCTCATGCGGTGGCCGCACCGTCCACACAACACCAGGCCTTGCAACAACGCCGCTCCTTCTCGAGCGGCGCCGTGCTGATGCGGCAGGTGCTTCGTCCGATTGCCCTGGAGCTTCTCCTGGTTGGCCATGAACTCCTCCCAGCTGATGTAGGCCGGGTGGTGGTCGCGCAGACATACCTTCCAGTCCTGGCGCGGCAGGAACGTGGTGTGCCGTTGCTTCAATTCCCCTTGCACCAACGCCATCCGGACTTCCTTGCGGCCATAGACATAGGCGCCTGCGTACAAGGGGTTGTGGAGCATGTCGAGCACGCCCTTGTGACGCGGGGGTCCCCAATGCAGTTGCCTTCCTCGGAGTTGGTGCATCGGTAGTTTCAATCCATGCTGGGCAAAGTACCGCACGACCGCGTAGGCACTGCCGTCGAGGCGGAAGCGCTCGAAGACCAGCCGCACCGCACGTTGCACTTGCTCGTCCGGGTCCAGGCGTAGCTTGTGCGTCGCTTCGTCCCATTGGTAACCGACAGGAGGAACGAGGAAGAGCTCGCCGCGCCGGGCCTTGGACAGCTTTCCACCCTGTAGCCGCAGTCGCATCCAGTATTGCTCGGCCTCGCTCATGGTGCCCTTGAGCCCCAGCAGGAGCCGGTCGTTGTAGTCTCGTGGGGTGTAGACGGCCTGCTCATCCGCGATGAGAACGTCGGCCAGGGCGCACAAGTCCAACAAGTGCTGCCAGTCCGCGGAGGAACGCGCCAGCCGGGAGACCTTGAGCGCAAAGATGACACCGACGCGTCCGTGGGCGACGTCCTCGGCCAGCCGCTGGAAACCAGCGCGCCAGGCCGTCCCAGCGCCGCTTTGCCCCAGGTCCTCATCAAGGACGTCGATGCGCTCGGCCGGCCAGCCAAGCTCCTGCGCACGCTGTCTCAAGGCATACTGGCGAGCCGTGGACTCACGATGCTCGTGGACCTGCTTGAGCGTGGACTGTCGCAGATAGACGATGGCTCGGCGTTCGAGGTGGGTCGCCTGTATCTTGTCGCTCATGGTCCTCCTCCACGCCGCCGGCCTCGACGCGCAGCACCTTGTGCAGCAGGCTGGCCCACGCTCCCAGCAATGCGCCCCTTGCCGTCGCGGGCAGGTGCGGCCAGGGCAGGTCGGCTTTGGGCAACTGCGGCGCTGGCATGAGTGAACCTAGGCTCCCCCTCCGGTTCGAGAGGAGCCTCCACAGCGGGGGACTTGCCTGGCGCTATGCTGACTGCGCGGGCAAGTTCCAGGAGGGCGCTGGCACTCAGTCGGACCTGCCGGCCACCACGAGCCGGAACTACCATGGGAATGGAGCGATCCGTCCATTCAACTGGCAGCCGAATGAGCCCTCCATTGGGATGCTCCGCATCAATGTACTGCCGCCCATTCTGGCTACGGACAGTGCGCACCACCGTCAGGCGCATGCCTCGTAATGGGTGCACTGGGAAGATGATGCTCACACATTCTGAACTCGCTGCACCTTGGGGTGCAGTTTGAGACCTACGTCGGGACGTGAAAGGGGCGAACCTGCTGGTGCATGGCGAGGGGCAGGTGGTGCTGGTGGACTTCGGCGTGGCCACCTACGAGGGCGCCCCCAGGTTGACGGGAGCCTTCCCCCCGGGCACCTGGTCCTATCTCAGCCCCCGGGTGTGGCGCGCCTGGCGCGGCCTGGAGGACTCGCGGGCCTGTCCGGGCGACGACGTGTGGGCGCTGGGTGTGGAGCTCTACCTCGCGCTCACCGGCGGGCTGCCGTTCCAGGGCCGCGAGGGCGAGCTGGTGCATGCCGTCCTGCACGAGGAGCCGCCGGTGCCGCACGCATGCAACCCCCGGGTGCCGCGGGCGCTGGGCGAGGTGTGCTGGCGCATGCTGCGCAAGGTGCCCGAGGAGCGCTACCCGGACGCGCTCGCGGTGGAGGCGGCGCTCGCGCAAGCGATGAAGGAGGCGGACGACACGTGGCGGGAGCCGCTGTGCGAGGCGTGGGGGCCGCACCACGCCACCACCGTGCTCGAGCCCGGCATGTGGCAGGGAGGGGACGTGCTGGCGCTCTACGAGCGGCGGGCCTCCTACGCCCGGGTGGCGGTGCGCGGCAAACCGCGGGCACCTGACGAGGTGTCCACCCTGCTCCCGCAGGCGCCGCCCGAGGTGACACCGCAAGTGGCCGTGCCCCCGATGTCGGCGCAAGAAGCCATGCCGCTCGCCGGGCCCGAGGTGCCGCGAGCGGTGGACGAGGCCCCGGCGGTGACACCGCCGGCTCCGCGCGTCCGGGAAGCCGCGCGGCCCGCCGTCCACTCGCGCCGGGCGCTGCTGGCCGCCGGTGCGGTGCTCGTGCTGGGCCTGGGGCTGTGGCTCGCCGTGCGCCCCCCGCCCCCCGCCACCGTGCGCACCGTGTCACCGGTGGAGACACCTCGCGCCAGCCTACCCGGGGAGTTCCTTCCTATCAGCCTGGAGCCGGGTGGCCAGGAAGTGGCTTCCCCGTGGCAGCGGCCAGAAGGTGACGGCGGCGCGGCGCCCCCTGGGGCGGCAACCCCCGCGCCCGTCGCCCGTGCGACGCCCAAGGACGAGACGCGCGTGAAGACTCCAGCCAAAGCTCCCCCTCCCCCGAAGAAGACGGGCTCCCCGGCCACGCAGGTGGGCGCGGCCGTGCTCGGCTGCGCCCTGGCCACCGGCTGCCCCAGCCCCGCCACCACCGCCACCGTGCTGCCCAAGCCCCCGCTGCCCCCTCCCGCCGAGTGCCCCCCCGGTGCCGCCCAGGCCATGAAGGAACTGGAGCTCACGGACCGGTCCGAGGGCGTCGAGATTCTCGGGGCGAAAGGGCCGGAGAGCACCGTGAGGCCGGGACTGGTAACGCTGCGTCTCAATGGCCAGGACCACTGGGGCAGGCTGCCGCGCGACACCCTGTTCACCGGCCAGTTGCTCTTCGGCGAGCGGGTGCAGGCGCGCCTCACCCAGGCATACACCCCCGAGGGCCAGGCCTATCCGGTGTGCCTGGAGGTGCATTCCAACACCCGGTGGGGCTGGGCGAGGGAAGAGGGCAGTGGCCAGGACACCGCCGTCGTCCGCAGCGGGGGGGCTCTGCGTCCGGTGAAACGCTTCGGCGAGGCGTCGCGGTATAACCAGCCGCCGCCGCGTTTCGACTGACGGGAGGAACAGGAGGGGCCGACTTCCGAGGCCCTGCTAGTGTGGGCCACTCTGGAGGTCACCCCCATGTCCACGCTGCTCGCCGCTCCCTTGCTGCTCGCTCTCCTCGTGTCCACGTCGGCCTCGCCCCACGGGGAGGAATGGGACACGCCGGGCGCACGCCACGTGGAGCTGACGGCGGAGAACGCCGACGTACAGCACCCGGTACGCATCCGCCCCCATGAGTCCACCACGCTGGTGTTCGACACGCCGCTGCAACCCGGTGGCGTGCAGGTGGAGGGCGGGCAGGGGGTGAAGGTGGCGGTGAACGAGGCCGAGGGCATGGTGACACTGCTGCCCACGCAGGCGCCGTCGGCGGACAGGCCGCCGCGGGTGACGGTGCGCTTCGCGGACGGGCAGGTGCCCGGCGGCGTCACCTTCCGGCTGGTGGAGGACGCGTCGCGGGCCGAGCACCAGGTGCGGGTGTACCGCTCGTCCCGCTCGGGGGAGTCGTTGCACCCGGAGTCCCGGCAGCAGCGCGAGCGCGCCGAGCGGTGCGAGGCCGCGCTGACGCTGGAGCGTGCCCTCCCTCGGGGGCCGTGTTCCGGAAGTCTCCAGGGACTGCTGGAGGCCGGACTGGTGGGGGCGGGGGACGGCATCCTGGCGCGCGACATCAAGAGCGACCTCACCCCACGTCCCGGAGCGCCCCTGGAGGTGTGGGATGCCTGGAGCTACCACGCCGAAGCACCGAAGCAGGTGGCGGTGGAGCTAAAGGTGAAGAACACGAGTGCCCTGGCCTGGACGACGGAGGGGGCGGAACTCGTCAGCACGGAAGGCGTCCGGTTGCGGGTGACGCGGGTGTGGCAATCCGGGCCCCTGTTGCCGGGAGGGCAGGTGCGGCTCGTGGTGGAAGCGGAGGCGCCGGTGGAGCACCTCCAGGGCACGTTCCTCTTGAAGCTGGGCGAGGCGGGCGGAGCGCGCACCTTCACCGTGAGCGGCGTGCGCTTTCCCTGAGTGTCTGCTTCCCGCCCATCCTGACCCCGGGCGGTGACCACGGGCCCGCCGTGCCCCTGCCGGTGTCTGGCGGCGAGCGTGGAAGCCGTCTCAGGGGGCGGGCCGTCTGGAAACGACCGGCTCCAGCAGGCCTTTGGCGCTCAGCACCTCCTGGACGCGCCGGCCCAGGGCGAGGTGCTCGGGATTGGAGGCGGTGAGGCGCTCGGGAGTGAGCAGGACGAGCGTGCCCCTGTCCTCCACGGGTTGCACCCGCACCGGCTCCGGCAGGGGCGGTAGCCCCCCCCGGCGGCTGGACACGTAGGTCCACCAACCCACGAAGGTGCCGGCAATGCCCTGCTGCGACAAGCTGTCCCGGAAAGCACCGGAGGTGACGACCCCCCAGTCCGGCTCCCACGCCAGCACCATGGCGCGCAGCACCCCGGCGAGCACGTCCGCCTGGAGGACGCGCTCCTTCTCCGGCTCCTCCTTCGGCAGGTAGAGGAAGCAGCTGTTTGAAACGAATTCGGCCGCGGAGCCGCAGCACAGGGTGACCTGCCCCCCGTGTCCCTCCTCGTGCCCCGTCCAGAACCCGAGCACGAAGCCATCCCTGCCCTCCTGGTACGTCTTCCTCTTGAAGAAGCGCAGGAAGGTGTCGGCGGTGGGCTCGAACTGGAGTTGGAGCGCCTTCTTGCGCGAGTCAGCCTTCTCGAACCAGCGGGTGTAGATGGGGTCGCAACGCGACAGCAGGTGGAAGAACGCCTCCGCGCGCCGGGCACACTCCTCGGCGGAATCCTTGCGGCCCCCCCAGTAGATGCCCGCGTAGTAGGTCTCTCTCATGTGCGCTTCGCCTCAGGGCGGAGGAGTGAGCACCAACTCAATACCCTTGATGCCTTTCTTCTGGAACAGCTTCTCGAAATCGAGAAACCGGTATGGCGGCGCCGCTCCTACTCCTCTTCCTCCGCGTCCAGAAGGCACCGCTTCTCCATGTCACGGCATTGCGGCTCGCCGAGGAGATTGTTCGGCGCGATGTTCAACCCCTCGATCCACGCGACGAAGCGGTCGACGACTTCTGGGTCGCCAATCCGCAAGTGCTTCTGTCCAGCCTTGATGATCTTGTGGAGATCCTCCGGCAACTCGATCGGCTTGTCTCCGAAGTAGAAGAAGTGCGTCGAGAGGAGCGCATACTTGCCGCTCAGGTCGCGCTCGCGGTTGCGCTCATCGTGGACGCTCTTGCGTATGACGTACGGGTAAACGGTGAAGTCGTAGATGGAATCACCGAGTCGGCGGCGATAGTCAGCGTTGCCCCAGTCTGGGATCTTCTCGGGGAGTTTCTGCCGCGTCCGCGCATTGTACGCCTGCATCGTGAGCTTCTCGGTCACACGCATCGCGTAGACGACCTTTGTGGCGACGTCGCCGATCGGCGATCGGTGTGAACCAGTGCCCACGATCCAGTCGCCAACCTGCGCGACTCGACGAATGTCAGGCTTACAAATGACGAGCGTGCACACGCCCCAGAATGGGTTTGGCGCCGCGCCATCGTCGATCGGGATGCAGTAGCTGAAGAGGTAGGCCACCCTGCTGCTCTCCGTGCTGGATGGCAGATGATACACGCAAGCTGTGCTCCCCCAAGAGAAGGAGGAGGTGTTACGAGCACGATGGATGAGGAAGAAGTGGGCCCGGGTAAGCGGGCCGCATGGGGAGGGACGACACGCCCCGCGGGCTCAGGGCGTATCCGCCTGGAGCGCCAGCGAGCGCATCACGTCGAGCAGACACGCGCACAGCACCGGCGGCAGCTCCCCGAGCGTGGGCTGGCCCTCCTGTGCGATGCCGTGGCGCTGCCGGTACCGCGGCTCGAGCGTGTACTCGAGCTGCCCCAGCTCCACCCGCTCCTCCAACTCGAAACGCCGCTGAATGGGGGAGTGGAGCACGCGGAAGGCCACCCCGTGGTTCGGCAGGGCGCGCGCGTGCTCGTGGAGCATGCCGCTGTCCCCCACCGGGGCCCTGCACCCGAGCCGCTCCAGGGTGTTCCTCAGCCGGCTGGCCCACAGGGACACGCCCTGGAAGCGGGTGATGGCCGTGGCCCCGCGCTCCGCGCCGGTGGGCCGGAGGGCCTCTCGCTCGAACTGGCGGAAGGGCTGCACGAGCCGGTAGTCCGACAGGTGCTCCCCCCACAGCGCGTGCGTGCGCGCATCCTCCAGGACCGGGTGCCAGAGGCCCACGCGCTCGGAGGGATGCAGGCGCACCTCCGCGTTCTGCGCGTCCACCAGCGTCCCGTCCTCCGCGACGCGGAACGAGCCCATCACCTCGCCGGTGGGCGTGAGCCGGGTCCAGAGCACGGCCTGGATGCCGAGCCGCAGCACCGGGTGACGCGGGAAGAGCCGTTGCCAGCGCTCCTGAGGGTAGTCGCCCTGGACGAAGAGCACCTCCTCGAGCCGCGCGAGCTGCGCCTTCAGCACCGGCTGGAGGTTCTTGCGGAGCACGTCGAAGCGCTGCTTGCCCTCCGCGTGCTTCACCGGGTCCTCGTCCTTGCGGAGGGCCGGGAAGGACTTCGTCACCCTGCCGCCCTCGTGGTGCACCTCCAGCGAGAGGTCCGCCCGCACCTTCACCTGGAGCCCGCGGGGGCCCAGGTCCACCCCCAGGCCCTCCAGCGTGAGGCCCAGGTCCGGCACCAGCTCCTCACGCAGTTGCTCGGGTGTCAGGCCACGCGCGGCCGCGGCCTCCGCCAGCCCCTCGCGTGCGTTCTGCACGAGCGACTCGGTGTACCGCCCGCCCGCGGAGGCGATGCGCTCCAGTTGCGAGAGGGCGAAGACGGTGCCCATCCTGCCGAGGGCGCGGATGGCGGTGTTGGCCTTGGGCTTCTGGTGGCGGCGCCACTCGTCAATCCGGCGGCAGAGGGTCGTCACCGCCTCGTCTCCGCCGTACTCCGCGATCAACGACAGCATCCAGGCGGCGCCCGTCTTGCCCTTCACCGCGAGCCAGCTCTCCAGCGCGTGCCGCCCGAGTACCGGGAGCGTCTGAGGGGGGAGGTGTTGTCCGAGCAGGTGCCGGAACGGGCGGGGCAGCCGCTCCTCCCCCAGCTCCCTGGCCCGCGTGAGCAGCCACCGCACCGGCAGCTCCCCGAGTGGCGCGAGCGCGGTGACGAGTGGGAGCCCGCGAAGGTCCTTCGGCACCGCGTCCGCGGCGCCCTCGGCCCGGGCGAGCTCCACCCAGGCCTCGAGCGGGAGCGTGCGCTCCGTGTCCAGGAGGGAGACGTCCTCGCCGAGCGCCTCCAGCCGGTCCAGGAGGAGGCCCCGGTCCACGGCCGTCAGCTCCGGCCGCGCGCAGAGCCGCCGGAGCACCTCCACGGCTCCGTCCACGCGCGAGCGGCAGAGCGCCTGGAGAACCGCGTGGCGGACGCGGGGGTGCGCATCCGTGGCGAGCCCCGTCTCCACCACCTGGCGCGGCGCGGCCCGGGCCAGGAACGTCTGCACGGTGCGGACGGGCTCGAGCGACTGTGTCGTCGCGAGGAGCGCGCGGACCGCGGGCACCAGGGCCGGCAGGGACTCCGCGGGCAGCGCGGCGAGCGGAGAGCTGTCGCGGAAGTACGTCGAGGTCGTCCGCGCGAGCAGCTCCGGGTGGCGAGTGAGCGCCTCCAGCGCCAGGGGGCGCAGGCGCTCACGCTCCGCGTCCGCCTCCTCCCGGGACTCCGGCACCCCGGCCATGCGCGCGGCGAGTGCCGCGTCCTCCACCCCCGTCAGGACGGCGTGGACGGCCTGGAGCCGCCCGAGCAGGGTGAGCGCCGCCACGCGCGAAACCGCTGCCTCACCCCGCAGCTGCTCGCCCAGCTGCGCCGAGGAGAGCCGGGAGGGTCCGGTGTGGTCGGGCTCGAGGGAAGGCTCGTTGGGGCTGGGAGCGGGAACGGGAGTGGAGGGGAGCATGGGGGACCTCCGCTCCTATACCAGTCGCTCCGGCCTGCCCAATGAGCCTCCGCCTGGAAAAGTCGCCAGGAACATGACATACGCCATCCGACCGCAGAAGTAGTGTAGGACGGAGGCTTCAACGGGGCTCGATACCAGGAGGCGTGATGGGCTCGATGAAGGACCGGCTGCCGAAGGACTGGAGGACGGTGCTGAAGGACGTGCTGGAGAGTCCGGAGTTCACGGAGCTGGAGGCGTTCGTCGCCGAGGAGCGGCGCGAGGAGACGGTGTACCCGTCCGAGGAGGACCTGTTCTCGGCCTTCCGGCTGACGCCCTACGAGCAGGTGAAGGTGCTGCTGCTCGGGCAGGACCCGTACCACGGACCGGGGCAGGCCCATGGGCTGGCGTTCTCGGTGCAGCCGGGAGTGAAGCCGCCGCCCTCGCTGGTGAACATCTTCAAGGAGCTGCGGAGCGATGTGGGCGCGCCGAAGCCCGGGGATGGCAACCTGGTGCCGTGGGCGGAGCAGGGCGTGCTGCTGCTCAACGCGGTGCTGACGGTCCGCCAGGGCGAGCCCAACTCCCACGCGGGGCACGGCTGGGAGCACTTCACGGACGCCGTCATCCAGAAGGTGAGCGGCAAGCCCGAGCCCGTGGTGTTCATCCTCTGGGGCAGCTACGCGCAGAAGAAGAAGGCGCTCATCGACACCTCACGGCACGTCATCCTCGAGGCGCCGCACCCCTCGCCCCTGTCGGCGAAGAAGGGCTTCTTCGGGAGCAGACCCTTCAGTAGCGCCAACGAGGCCCTGAAGAAGGCGGGGCGCGAGCCGATCCACTGGGAACTGCCGTCCTGAGGCCGAGGCGTGTCCGGGAACTGTCCCGGACCCGTTGAATCGGGCTAACCTCGGCGTCCACTCCAACCGAGGGGGGACGCCAGCATGAGCCATGAGGGTACAGCGGGTTCGCAGGTGAGGTGGTGGGTCGCGGGGGCTTTCACGCAGAGCCCCTCGGGCAGGCGCTTCCAGGTGACGCCGGACAGCTTCGCCGAGGAGCTGGCGCGCTCCGCCACCGGGCTGCGCGTGAGCGTGGCCGACCGGCTGGGCGCGGGCGAGACGCGCGCCTTCGAGCTGACCTTCCCCAAGCTGCGCTCCTTCATCGTGGCGGAGGTGGTGTCCGCCCTCCCCGAGCTGCGCGCGCTCAAGGCCCTCATGGACGGGCTGGACAAGCTGCCCGCGGAGGCGGCCGTCAAGAGCATCGAGGCGGTGGTGGGCGCCGGGCGTCTCTCCGAGTCGGTGGGCGCCGTGCTTCGCGAGAAGCAGGCTCCGGCCGCCCCAGCCCCCAAGACGGGCCACGGCGTCGGCAACGGCGTCGCCCCCCATGCGCCCGCGGCGCCCCGGCAGCCGGACCTGGTGGACGCCATCTTCGAGCGGACGGACGCGGCCCGCCCCGAGCAGGCGGCGAAGGCGGGCGTGGATGCCTTCCTGCGCGCGGTGGGGACGCGCTCGGCGCCTCCGGCGAATCCCGCCTCGGCGACGGCTCCGGCGCGCGCCCTGGTGGAGGAGGCGGTGCTGGCCACGGCCCGGGACGTGCTCGCCCATCCGCTCGTCGCGCGGCTCGAGTCGGCCTGGCGCGGCCTGAAGATGCTGGTGGACCATTGCCCCGCGTCGTCCGGCATGGCCCTGGAGGTCTTCGACGTGGAGGGGCCCTCGGCCGTGGATGGCCTGGAGAACCAGCTCCCGCTCGATCGCTTCGAGCGCCCCGATGCCCTCTTCGTGGTGGAGGCGGTGGACGACGTGGCCCTGCTCGGCAGGCTGGCCGCGCTGGGCGAGCGGGCGCAGCTCCCGGTGGTGGTGGAGGTGCCGCCCTCGCTCTTCGGCGTGACGTCGGCCGCGGAGGTGGTGACGCGGGTGGAGGAGGAGGGCGGTGGGGTGTCCGAGGCCTGGGCCGCCCTGCGTGCCGAGGAGTCCTCGCGCTGGCTGTGTGCGGCGCTGCACCGGGTGGTGGTGATGGTGGATGGGCAGGGAGCCCGGCGGCGGACGAGCTTCACCAGCGCGGCCCTGGGCGTGGCCTGCATGCTGGCGTCGAGCTTCCGCGAGACGGGGAGCTTCGCGCGGATTGTGGGGGGCCCGGGCGGGGTGCAGGCGCCCGCGGTGTGGCAGCTGCCCCCGGGGCGCGAGGGCGGGACGGCGGTGCCCACGGAGACGTTCTTCCCCGTGCGCACGCAGTCGCGGCTGGCCGAGCTGGGCGTGCTGGGACTGGGCAGCGGGAGGAACACGGACGTGCTGCAGCTCACGGCGGCGCCCATGGTGTACGGGGGCGAGCACCGCGTGCCGCTGCCGGCGCAGATCCTCACGGGCCGCATCGTGCGCTTCGCGCAGTGGGTGAGGGATCAGCTCCCGTCCGGTGCGGGGGACGCGGAGGTGTCGACGCTCTTCTCGCAGGCCGCGGACGTGTTCCTGTTCGGCGGGGCGGCGCCCGCGGGCCGGGTGCGCGGCGAGGTGGTGCCCACCGGCGAGGGCACCCGGGGCGTGCGCGTGACGGCGCTGGTGCGGCCGGAGTACGCGGGCATGCCGCTGGAGCTGGGCTTCGTGCTGCCGATGCGCGGCTGAGCCGCCGGAGGGGACGGGGGAGCGCCGGGTTCCGCCCGGCGAGGCGCACCCGCGAGCAAGCCGGCTCGCGACTGGTTAGAGTCTACCCACCATGGCGAAGACCGCATCCCGCAAGGCCCCGGCGAGCCGGAAGAAGGCCACCCGCGAGGCTCCGAAGAAGAAGAGCGCCGTTTCCGCGAAGAAGAGCCCCGCGCCCGTGAAGAAGCGTGTGGCTCCGGCGAAGAAGAAGCCCGCCGCCGCGAAGAAGCGCGCCGCCCCGGTGTCCGCTCCCGAGCCCGAGGAGATCACCGCGGACGCGGCGCTCCCCATCTCCGAGCCCGAGTCCGAGATGAAGGCCTTGCCCGCGGGCGAGCCCGTGGCTGGCCCCACGCTGCCCTTCGAGATCGATCCCAAGCGCGTCGAGGAGAGCCTGAGCAAGTTGCGCGGCGAGCTGGTGCACTGGGCCAACAAGGGCCGGTACACGAAGGTGCGCTTCAAGTTCCGGGGCAAGCAGTTGCTGCCGGATCTGCCCATCGCCGCGGTGGTCGCCGCCGAGGGCCTGACGTTCTACTGGGGCGGCATCCTGCGCGCGCTCGTCTTCACGGTGGCCGGTGGCAGCCTGCTGCAGGTGGAGTTCGTCAACGACGCGGACAAGCGCGTGCAGGCCGGCAAGGAGGCCCTGCTCGCGGGTGACCTGGACGATGCGCTGACGCACTTCCGCGATGCGCTCGCCATGGACCGCGACAACATCGGCGCGCACCTCAACGTGGGAGTGGCCCTCAAGCTGAAGGGAGACCGCACGGGTGCACTCGCGGCCTTCGAGCGCGCCAAGGAGTTGGACCCGGAAGGTCCCCTGGGCGCCGAGGCCGAGCGGCTCGCCGCTCCGCTGCGTCCCAAAGACAACACCATGGCTCAGGTGGGCTGATGCCCATGAACGAGGAGGCGTATCCTCGTTCTCGAGCTTTGGAGGTGGTCATGGGCCGGGCGCTTCGAATCCTGATGTGTGCCGTGCTGCTGCTCGCCCCCTTTCAGGACGCGGATGCATCCGGGGCTGTCGGTCATCCGACGCCAGTCCTTGCCTTGGGCCATCCGATCCGTTTCACCGACCTGGCCGGCGGAGTTCCCGATTCGGTCCGGACGCACACGCTCGTATTGATTCTGCGCGGCGAGGTCGCGGCGGCCGGCGATTACTACTTGCTGGCCACGGGCGCATCGCAGTTGCCGAGGTGGTTCACGGCACTTCAGAAGGCTTTCGATACGGCAAGCCGTGCTCCCAACGCTTGCCAGTCCACGGCCAACGCGATCGCCGAGGGTTTCAGGCAGTTGGGTCAGAGTCCCCAACTCATCCGCATCTCGAGCACGGCTGGAGACATGCGGACAACAACTTCCATGTGGCCGTGCGCAATGATGGAAGAATCTTTGATGCCTTTACAGGATCGGTGGGAATGACCTGGGCCGAGTATCAAGCAGCCATGACGTACCTGGGGACGCTTCAGTACACGGTGACTCCATGAGCGCGATTCGTCCCCCCGAGGCGTGGAAGGGCCAATTCGTTTCGACCCTGGATGTGCTGCGCTTCATCCGGGAACAGATTCTGGGTGGGGTGATGCCGGAGATGTTCTTCGGCAGGCTGGATGTAGAGGCCGCGGCCGCGTTCGTACACGGCGTGCGCTTCCACCTGTACTGCGGGGGAGTCGAGGACTCGCGCTACCAGGAGTTCAGCGCCTGGCTGCGCGACGTTCGGAACGAGTTCCCCTCAGGAAGAGGATGGGCCGGGCTGTACCTGGAAGAGGCCGGGGGAGACCACCGGGCGGCCATCCTGCGGTTCCTGGAGCGCTGCGCGGAATACGACGCCCTGTCCCGGGAACGAGTCACCTGAGGACCGCGTCGCGGGAGGTATACTCCTCCTCACCATGGGAGCTCCGCGCGACGAATACCAACGGCGCCTCGAGGGCCGGGCGGAACTGCTGGAGCCCGCTCGCGAGCGCTACTACCGGCTGGTGCTGGTGCTCGCCGAGTCCCGTTGGCAGGAGCGGCTGCGGCGGGAACTTCCCCTGCTGCGCGACATCGCGGCCCACCAGGACGCCCTGGACGCGATGCTCGGCCCCGCCCTGCGCCGCGCCCAGGCCGAGGCCTGGCCCACCAGCAACCCCACCGTCCGCTGTCTCCACGAGGTCCACTCGCTCCACGAGCAGCTCGTCCGCGACGTGGCCCGCAAGCTCGGGCGCAGTCCCCAGGAGCCCCTGGGCCGCTTGATGGACGCACTGGAGGAGTGGCTCGTCACCATCCCCCGCGAAATCCCTCCGCACCTGCGCGCGAGCACCGCGCTGGAGCTGCTCCCGGACTCGCTGCCCGCGCTCCGCGAGGCCGCCGCCTTCGGGGCCTTCCTGGAGCCGCTCTTCGCCCACCCCATGCTGCTCACCGGCCGCATCCCCTTCACCCAGGCGCAGCGCGAGGAACTGCAGCTGGGGTGGCAGCGAGGAGAGGCCGCGCTGGCCTCGGTGTGGCGCCGGCTGTCCGACGTGGACGCGAAGGGCCTCATGGTGGCCGAGCTCCGCAAGCGCGCCGCCCGGGCGCCGTCCCACCCGCCCCGCAACGGCCCCGAGCGCCTGCTTCACGCCGAGTACTGGCACCAGGAGGCCTCGGCCCGGATGCGGCAACTCGTCCTGGCCCGGCTGGCCCCCCTCTCGCCCGAGCCGCATGAGTTCGCCCCCGTGCTCTGGTGGCTCTTCGAGCGCGAGTACGTGCCCCGTGTCCGGCTCCTCCCCTCGGAGGCCATCGAGGACGCCCGGGCGGGGCTGATCGAAGTGGCCTACGAATTGTGGGACGCCCAGCGCCCGGATATTCCCGACGACGAACGGTGGACGCCCGCACGCTGGACGCGGCTGGAGGAGCAGTCCTGGCGAGCGGATGAGGGCCGGACCGGAGCGGACGGCGAGCGGGTTCGCGACGTCCTCCGCTCGCTCATCCAGCGGCACGGCATCGGCTCCGAGAGCCTGCGGGGCTGGAAGGATTCGTCACGGTTGGTTCCGCTGGTGCAACAAGCGCGCTCGCTCATCCGTTGAAGGGGTGAAAAACGGTCCCGGAAGGGGCCTTGGAACCCCCCGGCCGAGCAGGCTCGGGACCGCCTTTCTGGCTACCCCTCACCACCCCCGTGTTTCCCTTGTTGACGCAGGAAAATCCGGGGGTTAGGTAACCACGTTACCCAGATGGGCCCCCTCGTGCGGGCCCCCTCGACACCTCACAGATTTCATGGCCGACGACACCACCGACAAGCCGGCAACGCCCCCCGCTCCTCCGCCTTCGGGCAGCGTGGGAGAACTCATCCCCGTCAACATCGAAGACGAGATGCGCCGCTCGTATCTCGACTACTCGATGTCCGTCATCATCGGGCGCGCCCTGCCCGACGTGCGTGACGGCCTCAAGCCCGTGCATCGCCGCGTCCTCTACGCGATGAACGACCTGGGCAACTACCACAACCGCGCCTACAAGAAGTCCGCGCGCGTGGTGGGTGACGTCATCGGTAAGTACCACCCCCACGGCGACACCGCCGTCTACGACGCCATGGTGCGTCTGGCCCAGGAGTGGAGCCTCCGCTACCTCCTGGTGGACGGCCAGGGCAACTTCGGCTCGGTGGACGGCGATTCCCCCGCCGCCATGCGCTACACCGAAGTGCGCATGGACCGCCTCGCCGAGGAGATGCTCTCGGACATCGACAAGGAGACCGTCGACTTCGGTCCCAACTACGACGACTCCACCGTCGAGCCGCTCGTCCTCCCCAGCAAGTTCCCCAACCTCCTGGTCAACGGCAGCACGGGCATCGCGGTGGGTATGACCACCAACATCCCGCCGCACAACATGACCGAGGTGCTCGACGGGACGCTGCACCTCATCGACCACCCCGAGACCACCGTCCGGGAGCTGATGCAGTTCATCCCCGGTCCGGACTTCCCCACCGCCGGCTTCATCTCCGGCCGCGAGGGCATCATCCGCGCCTACGAGACGGGCCGCGGGCAGATCACCCTGCGCGCCCGCACGGAGATCGAGACCTCCAAGAAGGGAGACCGTGAGGCCATCATCGTCACGGAGATTCCCTACCAGGTGAACAAGGCGCGGCTCATCGAGAAGATCGCCGACCTGGTGCGCGAGAAGAAGCTGGAGGGCATCAGCGACATCCGCGACGAGAGCGACCGGCAGGGCATGCGCATCGTCATCGAGCTCAAGCGCGATGCGATGTCCGCGGTGGTGCTCAACAACCTGTTCGCCAACACCCCGCTGGAGACGACCTTCGGGGCGGTGATGCTGGCCATCGACGGCGGCCAGCCGCGCACGCTCACGCTCAAGGAGCTGCTCGAGCGCTTCATCTCGCACCGCCGCGACGTGGTGACGCGCCGCAGCCGCTTCGAGCTGCGCAAGGCGCGCGCCCGCCGCCACATCGTCGAGGGCTTGCTCGTCGCGCAGGACCTCATCGACCTGGTGGTGAGCCTCATCCGCGCCTCGAAGGATCCGGACGAGGCGCGCTGGGGCCTGATGAACATCCTCTCGCCGGCCCTCTACGAGCACGAGCGCTTCCGCAACCTGCAGCGCATCGACTACGAGAAGGCCAAGGCGCAGATGGAACTGCTCGTCTCGCGCGCGCGCGCCGAGGTGCCGAGCTACTCGGGCCTGGAGCACAAGTACGAGGGCTCGGGCTTCAGCGAGGAGCAGGCGAAGAACATCCTCGAGATGCGCCTGCAGCGCCTCACCGGCCTGCAGCGCGAGGAGCTGTTCCGCGAGCTCGTGGACCTCATCCGGGAGATCCTCCGCCTGGAGGACATCCTCGCCAACGAGTCGAGCCTGCTCAACGTCATCAAGACGGAGCTGAAGGAGATCCGCGAGCGCTACGGTGACAAGCGGCGCACGGAGATCACCGGCGCGGTGGACGAAATCACCAGCGAGGACCTCATCGCCGAGGAGACGATGGTGGTCACGCTGTCGCACACGGGCTACGTGAAGCGCTCGCCGCTGTCCGAGTACCGGGCGCAGAAGCGCGGTGGACGCGGCAAGACGGGGGCGACGACGAAGGAAGACGATTTCGTCACCGACCTGTTCGTGGCGAGCACGCACGCCTTCCTGATGCCGATCACGAACAAGGGCCGGCTGTACTCGCTGAAGGTGCATGAGATTCCGTCGGCGGGCCGGACGTCGCGCGGCAAGGCCATTGTGAACCTGGTGCAGTTCGGCGAGGGCGAGCGGCTGGCGCAGGTGCTGGTGACGCGGGAGTTCGCCGAGAACCAGTTCGTGTTCTTCGTGACGAAGCGCGGCGTGGTGAAGCGCACGGACCTGTCGGCGTTCGCCAACGTGCGGGCGAGCGGCATCATCGCGCTGGGCATCGACGAGGGTGACGAGCTCGTGGCGGTGAAGATCACCGACGGGACGAAGGACATCCTGCTGTCGACGGCGACGGGCATGAGCATCCGCTTCCCGGAGAGCGAGGTGCGCTCGATGGGCCGTCAGGCGTACGGCGTGAAGGGAATCACGCTGGAGGACGGGGACGAGGTGGTGGGGGCGGACGTGGTGGAGAAGGACACCACCATCCTGACGGTGACGGAGAACGGCTACGGCAAGCGGACGCAGGAGAGCGAGTACCGTCAGCAGGGCCGAGGCGGCAAGGGCATCATCGACATCAAGACCACCGAGCGGAACGGCAAGGTGGTGGGCCTGGTCCAGGTGACGGACAAGGACGAGGTGATGTTGGTGACGAACGGCGGAATGCTCATCCGGATGAAGGCGAAGGAGATCTCCGTCATTGGCCGCAACACGCAGGGCGTGCGGCTGATCGCGCTGGAGAGCGCGGACGAGAAGGTGACGGGCATCTCGAAGTTGCCGGAGTCGGAGGACGAGACGGAGAACGGGGGCGAGACGACACCACCGGTGGAAGCGGTGGCGTCGGAGGAGCCGTCGGACACCGGAGCGGCCACGGAGAGCAGCGAAGAGCCGTCGCCGGACACCGGGTCCTCGGACTCGGAGCCGGAGCCCGAGCAGAGCTGAAGCATCACTCCATCCCCATCACCCACCCCACTCGCCCCCACAACCCCTCTCCCTCCGGGAGAGGGACGGGGTGAGGGTATCCGGGCCGCGAGTTGAGCCCGTGTGAAGCCCCCTCTCCCTCTGGGAGAGGGCTGGGGTGAGGGATGACGGTCGCCCTCGAGGGCAGGCCCACAGTGGAACCCCGCACAGAACGCGCACGAGGAAACCCCGTACCGGCTGTCCTGGGCCGGACGGTCAACCCCGCCTTGCACGCATCATTAAGTTCTGGAGGCTTGCGGAGGGGGGTTCAATGCGTTCGTTCTTGGTCCTGGCCCTGGCGGGAGCCACGGCCCTGACGGCCTGTCGTGCGTCCGTGGAGTCGCCACCTGTTCCCACGGAGCCCCAGGTCTCGCGGCATCCGGAGCGCCGGGGCATCAGTCTGCTGGCAGTGAGTGGGCCGCGGACGCTGGCGGAGCCGGGGGAGGACATCGTCGTGGAGCCGCGGCGCTCGCTGGCGGTGACGGACGAGGTCATCCTGGCGCGCTTCAGGTTCGAGGAGGTGATGAACCGGCTGGCGGAGCAGAGCGGCATTCCGGGGCTGACGGGGCTGAGGCTGTACCAGGAGTGGTGGGACTCGCAGCGGAAGGCGCCGGGGCTGGGGCTGGGCGGCCCGCACTGCGATGACGAGCAGCTGCCGGATGGAAAGCCGATCTTCAACAGCTACCCCTACTCGTGTCCGCGCGAGGAGTGGAAGCAGGCACTGGAGAATCCCTTCCTCGAGCCAGCGACGAACCCGGCGGCGTACGTGCCGATTGGACTCTTCAACCGTTTCGATCTGGCGGCGCAGGACGGGAGCGACTGCGGGGAGTACCGCATCGTCTTCGCGCGCCGCTCGGGGATGACCGAAGCGCGGCAGCGCAACCTGATCGCCTTCGAGGGGGTGCTGCCCAACCCGAAGCCGAAGAAGGGGCTGGAGGGGTGCCGCAAGGTGGCGCGCTTCTGGGCGGAGCTCTCACAGGAGCCCGACCCGGCGGCGCGCGCCGAGGCGCTGCACCGCTTCTACTTCGAGGGCGTGGGGAAGTTCCCGCCGGTCATCCACCCCGACCACCTCGGCAACGCCACGGAGCAGGCGACGGGGCAGGTGCGCACCAACCAGTTCATTCAGAGCAGCGTGCAGGGCACGTGGACGCTGCGTGAGTTCCGCCTGCGCAAGCGGTGCACGGGGGACTCGTGCGTGATGCGCTTCGAGCCGGACACGGTGAAGACGAACCCGGCCGGCGTGCTCTTCAGCACGAAGCAGGAGCACCCGTTGAAGGAGGCGTTCTCGGAGTCGCTCGTGTCCCAGGTGGAGACGTTGGCGGGCAATGAGCTGCTGCGCTACAGGCTGGACGTGGACGACCGGTTCAACAGCGGGCAGAGCCACGCGAACGGAACGGAGAACCTCTACGCCCACCAGATGGGGAAGGGGGACAGCCCGCTGCGCAGGAAGCTCCAGAAGCGGCTCGAGGAGCTGGGCAGCCCGCTCACGGTGGACAACATCGTCGCGCGGGTGCAGACGCTCTCGTGCGCGGGGTGCCACCAGCTGAGCACCAAGGCGGACCTCGGTGGTGGGCTCACCTGGCCCAGCAAGACGACGCTCTTCACCTTCGTGCACGTGAGCGAGCGCACGACGGATGTGGGGCCGGATGGCCCGCGCTTCGGGCTCTCGGAGGCGCTGGTGGGCACCTTCCTCCCGCCGCGGCAGCAGCTGCTGGAGGCCTTCCTCGCGCGGCGCCCGCCCTTCGACAAGCACCCGGACCCGGATGACGAGTGCAAGGAGCCAGAGGTGCGCGGGGCGCGGGCGGACAAGCCCGGGAAGGACAAGCCGGACAAGGACCGGTGCGAGGACGAGGTCGACTGAGGACACTCGCGAGCGAGGCCGCTTGCCCCGCGAGCGGCCAGGCACCTACGGTGGAGGGGTCGCAATGGAGCGCGCCCTCCATTCGTAGGAGAGGACATGAACGTCGCAGGCCTTCGAGCAATGGGGACCCGGTTCTTCCGTTACGTGCGAGACCCGCGCGTGCCGCTGTGGCGGAGGCTGGCCGGGCTGTTCGCCGTCATCTACTTCGTGTCGCCCGTGGACGCGCTGCCGGACTTCCTGCCCATCCTGGGCTGGCTGGACGACGTGGGCGTGCTGTCGGCGGTGGCCTTCTTCATGGTGCGCGAGGTGCAGAACTACCAGCCGGAGCGGGAGCAGTCGGGCTGGCCCCAGCCGGTGGACGGGGGCCAGACGGTCACGCCTCCGCTGCGCGAGCGCTGAGGGGCGGCTTGTCCTCCCGTGGGGGAATGGGTTAGCGGCAAGGCTTTCCGCCGGAGGACCGCTCCGGTGAAGGGAGAGCCATGTACCGACGTTCGCCTCATGTCCTGCTCGGAGCCGTGCTGCTGTGGAGCTGTGGTGGCAAGCCGCCCGATACCGACACGCCCCCGTCTCCGGTGGATCTGACTCCGCCGGCCGTGCTGCTCGCCTCGCCGTACGAGGCGCGGCGTCTGGGCACGTACCAGGCCGTGCGGCTGGAGGGCACGGCGGGTGATGACACCGGCGTGGCGCGGCTCACCTGGCGGCTCAACGACGGTGAGTCCCAGGTGCTCGAGTCCACGGAGGCGGAGGGCGGGCGGGCCTTCTCGCTGGAGGTGATGCCCCGGCCCGGAGCCAACACCGTGGTGGTGCGCGCGGAGGACGCCGTGGGCCACGTGGCCGAGGCGTCCGTCTCCTTCCACTTCGGCAACCTCGTGTCGGCGGGAGGCCTGCACGGCGGCGCGGTGCGCGGCGGACGGCTGTACACGTGGGGGCAGAACACGCAGGGCCAGCTCGGGGTGGGGGACACCACGGCGCGCTCCACGCCCGCGGTGGTGGACCTGACCCGGGTGGCCTCCATCGCCTTCAGCAGCAACACCTCGCTGGTGGTGCGCGAGGACGGCACGGTGTGGACGTGGGGCGCCAATGCCAGTGGGCAGCTCGGCCTGGGGACGCCTCCGGTGGAGGGGCAGACGCGCACGCCGGACACCGTGGCCCGCAACCGGCCCACGCAGGTGCCCGGGCTGACGGACGCGGTGTCCGGAGCGCTCGGTTTCAGCCATTCGCTCGTGCTGAAGGCGGACGGCACGGTGGTGGCCTTCGGGAAGAACAACAACGGCCAGCTCGGGGATGGCACCACCACGGACCGCGACTACCCGGTGCCCGTGCGTGGGCTGACGGACGTGGTGAAGCTGGCGGGCGGCTCGCAGCAGTCGGTGGCCCTCACGCGGGACGGCTCGGTGTGGGTGTGGGGCAACAACAACTTCGGCAACCTGGGGCAGGGCACGGAGGACTCGCTGGCGCACGCCGAGCCCGCGCGGGTGCCGGGCCTCTCCGGCGTGGTGGACATCGCGAGCGGACGCGACCACGTGCTGGCGCTCCACGCGGACGGCACGGTGTCCGCCTGGGGACTCAACGTCAGCGGTCAGGTGGGCAATGGCGAGAGTGGCACGGGCAAAGAGGTGCACGCGCCGGTGAAGGTGGTGGGCCTGACGGAGGGGGTGGCCGTGGCCGCCAACTCCAACTTCAGCCTCGCGCTCAAGGCGGATGGCACGCTGTGGGGCTTCGGCCAGAACTTCAACGGGCAGCTCGGCAACGGGCTGAGTGGCTCGGAGCAGCAGGCCCATCCGCTCGCGGACACGGCGGTGGTGGGACTGTCGGAGCTGCGGGACGTCGCCGCGGGCTCCACGTACGGGTTCGGGCTGCGCCGGGATGGCCAGCTCTTCGGGTGGGGGTGGAGCAGCAATGGCTCGCTCGGCAATGACGAGCTGCAGAACAACTGGACCTACCCCGAGCCCGTGAAGGTGAAGCTCCCATGAGGACACGCCACGGCTGGATGTTGGCGTCGGCACTGGCCCTCGTGGCGGCGGCGTGCCGCGAGGAGCCTCCGTCTCCTCCAGGCGAGGAGCCTCCGGTGCGCTGGGATGTGGTGGAGCCCGGCGAGGAGCTGTCGGGGGGTGAGGCGGGCACCGTCACCCAGACGGGCGCACAGGCCTTCTCCCAGGCGTTGCCCGCGCTGACGCTGGAGCGGCGCTCGGGGTTCGTCTCGGGGCGGGGCCTCTTCGAGATTGATTGGGTGCCGGCACCGGCCTCGAGCAGCCGGGCGGACCGGGACGGACTGGGGCCCCTCTTCCACGCGGTGGCATGCATCTCGTGCCACCCGGCCAATGGGCGGGCCGCGCCGCCGGACGAGCCCGGCTCCACGGGTGAGGCGTTGCTGGTGCGCCTGAGCATTCCGGGCACGGCGCCGAATGGAGGCCCGCTCCCCGAGCCCACCTATGGAGATCAGCTCCAGCCGAAGGGCATTCCCGGAGTGCCGGCCGAGGCGCGGGTGGTGGTGCGCCACACGCCGCGCGAGGGCAGCTTCGCGGACGGAGAGGCCTTCACCCTGCAGGCTCCGGAGTACGTGCTGGAGGCACCGGCTCATGGCCCGCTGCACCCGGAGACGATGCTCTCGCCCCGGCTCGCCCAGCCGCTGCACGGGCTCGGCCTGCTGGCGGCGGTGCCCGAGGAGACGGTGCTGGAGTGGGCGGATCCGGACGACGCGAATGGAGATGGCATCTCCGGCAGGCCCAACCGCGTGTGGAGCGTGCGCCAGGGCCGGCAGGTGCTGGGACGCTTCGGCTGGAAGGCCAACCAGCCGGACCTGGAGCAGCAGAACGCGGGGGCCTTCCAGGGAGACATGGGGCTCACCACGCCCCTCTTCACCGCGCAACCCTGCACTCCAGCGGAGCAGGCCTGTGGGGACGCGCCCACGGGTGGCGCTCCGGAAGTGGAGTCCCTCCGGCTGGCGGCGCTCACCTTCTATTCGCATGTGGCGGCCGTGCCAGCGCGGCGGAACGTGGACGCGCCCCGGGTGCTGCAGGGCAAGGCCGTCTTCCACCGCGTGGGGTGCGCGGGCTGCCACCGGCCCACGCTCGGCACGGGGACTTTGGAGGGCTACCCGGAGCTCGCCGGACAGACGATCCGTCCCTACACGGATCTGCTGTTGCACGACCTGGGCGAGGCACTCGCGGACGGACGGCCGGACTTCGAGGCGACGGGGCGCGAGTGGCGGACGGCGCCGCTGTGGGGCATCGGACTCACGGCGACGGTCAACGGACACACGCGCTTCCTGCACGATGGGAGGGCGCGCTCGTTGATGGAAGCCATCCTCTGGCACGGAGGCGAGGCCGAGGCCTCGAGGGAAGCCGTCCGTCAGCTCTCGAGGGACGAGCGAGAAGCACTCCTCTCCTTCCTCGAGTCGCTGTAACCAGGTCAGCCGTGGAACCACGGTCCCGCGGCTGCACCGTGCCCATCACCCCTCGCCCTCCGGGAGAGGAGCCCCCCGTCGTTCAAAGGGGGGGCAAGCCCCCCGGGGTGAGGGTATCCGTCCCCGTTCCCCTGGCCCGTGCATCCCCTGGAGATTAAGAGGGGGCCCCATGACCCCCACCAATCATCAGTTCCGTCTCGCCGCCCGTCCCATGGGCATGCCCAAGCGTGAAGACTGGTCCTACACCGAAGAGCCCGTGCGCGAGCCGGGTGAAGGAGAACTGCTGGTCAAGGTGCTCTACATCTCGCTCGACCCGGCGATGCGCGGGTGGATGAACGAGGGCAAGTCGTACATCCCGCCCGTGGGCATCGGCGAGGTCATGCGAGCCGGCGCCGTGGGCCGAGTCATCGCCAGCAAGCACCCGGGCTTCGCGGTGGGTGACCATGTCTCCGGCTACTTCGGCGTGCAGGAGTACGCGCTCTCCAACGGCAAGGGCGTCACCCAGGTGGACACGAGCTTCGCCGCGCTGCCCGTGTACCTCGGCACGCTGGGCATGCCGGGCATGACGGCGTACTTCGGGCTGCTGGACATCGGCAAGCCGCAGCCGGGCAACACCGTGGTCGTCTCGGGAGCGGCGGGCGCCGTGGGAACGGTGGTGGGGCAGATCGCGAAGCTCAAGGGCTGCCGGGTCGTGGGCATCGCGGGTGGTGCGGACAAGTGCCGGTACATCGTCGAGGAGCTCGGCTTCGACGCCGCCATCGACTACAAGTCCGAGGACGTCAAGAAGGCGCTGCGCACGCACTGCCCCAACGGCATCGACGTCTACTTCGACAACGTGGGGGGCGACATCCTCGACGCGGCGCTCACCCAGCTGGCGATGCGCGCGCGCATCATCATCTGTGGCGCCATCTCCCAGTACAACAACACGACGCCGGTGAAGGGCCCGTCCAACTACCTGTCGCTGCTCGTCAACCGCGCGAGCATGACGGGCATGGTGGTGTTCGACTATGCCGCGCGCTACGGCGAGGCCGCGCGCGAGATGGCGGGCTGGATGGCCGCCGGCAAGCTCAAGTCGCGCGAGGACATCGTCGAGGGGCTGCAGACGTTCCCGGACACCCTGCTCAAGCTCTTCAAGGGCGAGAACACGGGCAAGCTCGTGCTCAAGGTGGCCAACGAGTGAGGGCGGGCGCCGGGGCGCGAGTCCTGCGCCCCGGCACCGATTCCCGGCTCAGCGCGCGGCGAGTGCGTCGACGTGCTGGCGCAGGTCCACCTCGTTCTGCAGTCGCGAGCTGAGCCCGGCGATGGGCTGAGCGGCCTGGGCGATGCGCCCACGGGTGCGAGGACCCGCGGCCACCAGCCACGCCACGCCGAGGGCGAGCTCGGCCACGTCGGGAGTGCCGCCGAGCTGCGGGACGAGCGCGAGCAGTGCCTCCACGGCCTTCTTCACCTGGGCGCCGTGCAGGGCATGGCTGCTGGTGATGCCCTGGCGCAGCAGCTCCAGCAGGGCGAGCGCGGTGGCGCGGGCCTGGCGCACGGGCTCGGCGCCCGGACCCGTGCCCGCCCACAGGCCGCTCGCGAGCTGCGTCCCGAGCAGGCCCACCCCGCCGTCAACCGCGGGCTCCGGCTCCATGGGCGCCTCGGCCGCGGGCGCGCTCAACGACAGCTCCTCGAACGCCTGCGCCTCGCCTTCGTAGCTCAGCTCATCCATGCTGGCCCCCAGGGAGAGTCCATCCGCCGCGTCGTCGCTCGGGGCGGCCATGCCGACCCCTCCCGCGGGCTCCGGGGCCTTGTCCTTGAACAGGGCCCCGAAGAACCCTCCCTTCTTCTTCGCGGCCTCCTGGGGAGCCGGAGCGGCGGCGCGAGCCGGAGCCGCTGGGGCGGGTGCCATGGGGGCCCCAGGACGCGGCGCGGCCCCCGGGGCGGAACGCGGCGCACTCGGGGGGGGAGGAATCGCGCCCACGCCCGGAGGCGGCATACCCGCGAGGGTGGAGCTGGCGGAGACGGACTTCGCGGGCACTGCCGGGAACGAACCCGTGGTGCGCTGCCGCGACGCGCCGCCTCTCGAGCCACCCAGGGTGAGGGAGTCCGCGGCCTCCTCCCGCTTCGCCGTGCCGAACATGGCCCAGCCGGCGGGGGCGTTGACGGGAACGACGCGCGTCTCCGGCTGGCCCGAGGCGCGGCGCTCTCCCGTGCGCTCCTCCACCACGACGAAGGACGTGTACGGCGTGACGATGCCGTGCGCGAGCGCCAACTGGACGATGCGCTCCTTGAGTGCCTGCGCACGCCGGCCCACCAGCGCCGCGTCCTGCCAAGAGCGGATGCGCTCGGCGGCCCACAGCTTCTCCACCGCGGGCCTGTCGCTCCGGGCGGGGAAGCTCACGGGGATGGAGAGCGAGAAGGTCTCCGCGCCCGACTTGCCCTTGAGCACCAGCTTGCCGTTGCCGGGCGTGGTGTAGCGGCCGAAGAGGCTCCACGGCGTGCCGTCCACGAGCTGGGGCGGCTCGGCGGGGGCCAGCTCCGAGGCCTCCACGCCCTCGAAGCGCACCTCCACGCCGGTGACGCGGGGCGCGAGCGCGCGGGAGAACTGCGCCACCACCTTGTCGTCGATGCGCTCGCCGGGGTGGATGAACTCCACCGCGCCGCCCGTCTGCTTCGCCATGTCCTTGAGCAGCACGTCACTCACGTTGGTGCCGATGCCGAACGAGTAGATGCGCGCCGTCCCACGGTCCCCCATCACCGCATCGAGGATTTCGGACTCGTTGCCCACCTGTCCGTCGGTGAGCAGCACCACCACGCCGTCCGGCACGGACTGCACCGCGGCCCGCATGGGCTGGAGCAGCTCGGTGCCACCACTGGCGACCAGGCTGGACACCCAGCGGTCGGCCTGCTCCAGCGTCTTCTGGGTGAAGGGCACCGGCTGCGGGGCGAAGGAGTGGAAGCGGTTCTCGAAGGCGATGATGTTGAAGCGGTCTCCCTCGCGCAGGTGGCGCAGGCACAGCCGGAGCGCGCCCTGGGCCTGGGGGAGGCTCTCGCCGTCCATGGAGCCCGAGGTGTCCACGACGAACACCACCTCCTGGCGCTTGGGGCCCGAGGCCATGCCCAGCAGGTCCGGCACCACGGTGAGGGCGAAGGTGCCCGGCTCCTCGCCCTGGCGGTGGGTGACGAGCGTGGTGAGCGGGGTGCTGGTGTCCGGGCTGCGGATGCTCAGCACGATGTCCCGGTCCAGCGCCACCTGGGGCTGGGAGAGCTTCACGCGCGTGCCGCCCTCGGCGCGGGAGAGGTCCAGCTTGTGCGAGGGGCTCTCCACCACCACCTCACGGCCGAGCGAGATGAGCAGGTCCAGGGTGAGGCCATAGCGCGCGTCACCCACGGGCGGGGTGATGCGGTCCGCGTCGGGCACGCGGTTCGTCGGTTCGGCCGCGCCATGGGCGGTGCGGTCCCCCGAGGGCGTGCCGGGGATGTAGCGGGGCGCGACGAGGGTGGGCAGGGCCCAGCGCACGCAGCCCTCCTCCACCTGGATGGCCTGGAGGAACTCCACCTCCACGAGCGTCTCCTCGCCGGGCAGGAGGTTGCCCACCTGGGCGGTGAAGACGTTGGGGCGCTCCTGGTCGAGCAGCGCGGCGCCATGACCGGCCGTCACCGCGGTGTCATAGGTGCGGAAGGCCTCCTCGCGCTCCTTGAGGACGCCCTGCACGCGGCGGCCGGCGCACTCCATGGAGAACGCGGTGAGGGTGGCGTCGGAGGGGAGGGGAAAGACGTAGACGGCCTCGACGGGCTTGGACTCGGTGTTGCGGTAGCGCTGGCGCACGCGCACGCGGGCGTGGCCTCCGAGGAGCTCGCCGCTGACGTCCACGCCCTGAAGGGGAACCTGCGCACCGCTCTGCGTGTACAGCCCTGCCTTCTGGATCTCCATGGCTCTACCTTTCCTGGGACTCCTGGATGAGGGCGCGCACGCGTTCCGCGAGCGCCCGGGTCTTCGCGTCCGCCGTATCGGCGAGGTGCAGCTCCAGCCCTGGCGCCAACTCCCACCGCCGCCAGCTTGTCACCGGGCTGGAGGGGCTGGGAGGGGCCTCGGCCTTCACCGGCTCGGGGAGGGCCGGTGCGGCGGGGGCGGACGTTGAGGAGGTGACAGCGGTGGGCTCGGACTCGGTGAGCGCCTTCAGCTCGTCGGGGCCCAGCCGCGCCAGCTCCACCTGGATGGCATCGAGCGGGAGGAACCGCGCCTGCAGGGCCCGGATGGCCTTGAGGCGGACCAGGTGCTCCTCGCCATAGACGGTGTCCGGCCCCTTGAAGGGCGGGGCGGGCAGGAGCCCGCGCTGGACGTAGTAGCGCACGGTGCGTGGGGACACGCCCGCCGCCTCGGCCAGCTCCGTCAGCTTCCACTCCTTGCGTGTGTTCGTCGTGCTCACGCCCCTGACAATAAGACCCGACACCGGTGGTGTCAAGATATCAGTGGTGAGTTGTCACTGTCATGAAGCCAGTGTCGGGATGTAGGAGAGCAGGCGACCTGGCTTGCATGGTGGGGGAGCGGGTGGGACCTCTCCTCCATCCGGGTGATTGGAGCGGCGGTGACGCCAGCGGTGAGGGTGTCGGCGTGCGGCATCCTGGCGACGGGGTTGGACAACCAGATCGCACGGATGACGTCGCGCACGCGGGACATGCTGAAGGAGTGGCGCTCGTTGCCGGAGGACAGTCCGAGGCGCGAGGTGCTGCGGCTGGAGGTGGGCATCCTGGACCAGAGGCACCTGCTGCTGGCGCGGGCGATGGCGACGGCCTACGCGGCGCTGCTCTCGTTCGTGGTGACGTCGCTGCTGTACCTGTCGCAGCGGCGCTTCGGCGTGCCGGACGTGCCGCCGGTGGTGTCCTTCTCGGTGGGCGTGGTGCTGCTGGGGTTCATCGTGGTGTTCGCGCTGGCGTCGTTGCGGCTGGGGCGCGCCGCGCTCGAGCTGGAGAAGCGCGAGATGTTCGGGGTCGTCGTACCGCCCGGGGCCGGTGGCGAGCGGAAGGAGCGCTGAGCTTCCCCTTCGCCGTCCGCGGTCACTGTGGCGCGAGCTCCTCGAGGTACCGCTCCTCGATGACCGTGAAGATGGGATCGCACGTGGGGCAGACCTTCGCTACTAGGCGCCAAGCGTCGTAGCAGAGCCCCGTGCAGTACTGGCAGCGGAAGCGGGGGGAGGCGACGATGACTTTGGGCGTGCCATCTCCGTCCACGTCCTCGAAGTCCAACGTCGCGTAATCGGCGCCCAGCTCGGGACCGATGCGCTGCGTCTCATCCGAGCAGCGGACCGGCGTATAGACGGTGAAGCGGCCGGTGGTGCCGGGCTGGTCCTCGGTGAAGCAGATGTCGTGCTTCTGGAAGGGGTTGGCCGGCCTGGAACTGGAACGCGCCCATGGCCGCCAGGAGGAAGGTGAGCAGGCCCCCTGCGAGCCCCAGACATCCGAAGGTGACGGCCTTTTTCGCCGGAGTCATCCGTGGGCGTGGAGGCTAACAAGTCATGTGCGGGCGTCCCAGAGCGCTCACCTGCCTGCCCGCCCTCGCGGTGAGTAACGTGGCCCCTGCCGCCTGGACGCCCTCCCGATGTGGCGAGGCGGGGCTTCCCGGGGCGTGCTGCGCGAGGGGAGCTCACTGCGCATGCTCATCAGCGGAGCCCGGAGTCAGGTGCCAGCTGTGGCGGGTGGTCGCGCCGCTGCTCGCGGCGGGGGCGGCGTCGGCCTCGGGCGAACGAGGCACCCTCAGCGCGTTCCTGCACGGACTGCTCGCCTGGGCGGGGTGCTCCTTCTCGTGGCGGTGGTGAGACCGGGACGCGTGAGTTTGAAGACCGTTCTTACGTTCAAGAGTGAGATGGACGACCTCCATGTCCACGTCGATCTCGAAGAGATTCTTCCTCGAAGGGTGTTGCTTCCGGCACCTCTTCAAGCCGCTCCAGCAAGAGGTCAACCAATTTGGTGAACTGCTGTCGACACCGGGCCACGGCTTGGATTTGGCCGCCGCCGATACCGTCCGCTTGTTTTAGATCGAAAAGAGGTTTCCTCACCTGCTGGGCCAGGGGCACCAGGCTCGCGAAGTGCTTGATGAAGGCGATACACTGCGCGTCCTGCTCTACCGTCAGTGAGGAGGGGGGGGGCTCCTCTTCAAGAACGAATCGGTGAAACCAGTTTGGAATTTGAAGTGCCCACTGAGCGTAACCCGAGGGCATTCGGTCCGCTCGTGCAAGGTGCTGCTGGACGATGTATCCGATAGGACTGAATCGGTGGATGGGCAGAGACTCCTGGACTCTTCCCTTCAGATGGTTGCGGCAGGCGTCCTCCCATTCATGGCGCCAATCGACAAGGGTGGGGCCCACGTTCGAAAGCCCTTGTAGGCTGAAGAGGTCAGGCGCGAGTGGAACAATGACCGCATCACATGCCAGCAGTGCCGCGCGATTCAGAGCACCAAGGCTAGGGCCGACATCCAACAAGACGATATCGGCACTCACACGCTCTGCGGCCATGTTCGACAGGACGTCGAGGGCCGTTGTGACGTCGAGAGCGCGTTCGTTGTTCCTGGAGGACTTCTTGGGCCATTCTTCGGCCAGGGTTTGCTCGAAGCTGCTGAGATTCAAGTGTCCTGGCAGCAGATAAAGGTCCGGAGCAACAGGGACGAGCGTTGGCTCTAGGACATCCCCCTTTCCACGTCGCACGAGGTCAATGCAGCCCGCGACTGTTCGCCCGGACTTTTTTCCGGCTTGCATCGCCTTGCTCTCTTCATTCCATATCTCGAAAAGCTGTACGTCGCCGAGGAAGATAGCTGAGAGATTGCACTGCGGATCGTAGTCGAGGACGACAGTTCGATGCCCATTTCGGGCCAGCATGTGCGCGATGTTGAAGGTCAAGGTGGTTTTTCCTACACCACCCTTATTGTTGAACAGAACGAGAGATTTCATGCCTTCCTCCGGACGATGAGCCGGGTGAAACCATTCGTCTCGACCTCAAGTTCGGGGTTATCGTTCTTCGCAAGGAACCTGCGGACCAGCCGGATGCCTCGGCCAAGTTGTTCGACATAACCGAGCTGGACCAGCCAATCAGTGATGTTTGGATTGCGATAATCAGACTGGGTGCCAAATTCTCCCGCGCTCGCTCGGCCGAAAGGTCCCCCAGGATTCGAGAATTCAATTCGATCATCGAACCATTCAATGCGTCCGGGCGCGTGCGTTCCCTCATATTGACGATGCTGGATCATGTTTCGCACCAGTTCTTTGAGGGCGTCCACCGGATATTCAGGCACGAAGGGAGAGCGAATGCCTTGCACAGAACCAGGAACCGCTACGACATGCGCACTCATCTGAGCCCAAAGTGTTTCCAATTGTTGGGGGAGGGAACCCGTGACTGTCTTCCTCCAGGCTACCGGAGCATCAATGTCCGTTCCCACATAGCGGACGAGTTCTACGGTGGCTCCCGGGAGGAATGTCTGCGGACTCAGGCCGAAGATCAGGAGGGCCGTGGGATTGGGCACCCAGGTGCCTTGAACGGAAGCCCCGAGTTGCACCTGGGTTAACCAGGACTCAAGTGACGGGAAGAGATCGGTGTCCTCGACACTTTCTCTGGCATCAATGTACCGGGCATTGAGTGTGGTGGTGTCCAAGTCGGTCAGGGTGGCACCGTGCCAAGGACGCAAATCAAAGGGGTGATGCTTTTCGGGTCGTCTCTCTCGGAGCCGTTGGATGTCCGCCTCTGTCGCACGACGGGTTGTAGAGCCCTGACGCACCCACGCTATACCGTCCACCGTGACAATAGGAGGCACCGCATAGGGTTCGACTCGTACGGCGAAGACGAACTTTCCCTCGAACTCGACCATGTCGATGTCGAATGCGGGGGTCGGCCAGAGCCTGGTTGCGCGAAGTCGGTCCGCCAGAATCCGCTGCTCGTCATCAAGCTTCGTGCCTCGGGCTTCGATCCCCAAGACGCTTCCGTCCTTCCTGACTCCAATGAGCAGGAACCCGGGTTTACGGCTATCCCCCAGGTCATTCGCCAGCGCACAGACCGCTTGGAGGATCTCGTTCGAATCGCGGGAGGATTGTTTCCACTCAAGGCGTGGATCTTCGCTCTTCAGGTAGGACTTCAATTCCTCAGGACTCACTGCCGACCTCCTGCCATCCCTGTGCGTTCGGAACTGGCGCCTCTGGCATGAGTATCCCCATTGAACGCTTGAAGCAACGAACCAGGAATCAGGTAAAGCGTGCCCTTCGGCTCTGGCGGTGTCCCTTGAAGGAACCGGACTTCGCTGGATGAGATGCCCGCCTGTGCTCCCGATACGGAGGGGTGCCCTGGTGGAAGTGTCCGGAGTGTAGACCGGGCTCATGGGTTGCCCGCCTGCCCGCCCTCGCGGTGAGTGACGTGGCCCCTGCTGCCTGGACGCCCTCCCGATGTGGCGAGGCGGGGCTTCCCGAGGGGTGCTGCGCGCGGGAAGCGCACTGCACATGGTGATCAGCGGAGCGCCCGTCAGGGTGCTCGCGACCGTTACTCCCGAGCGAGGAGAGACACCATGGACGAGACCCATCGCAGGACGTTCCACCCCCTCTCCGAGGTGCGCTGGAGCGCGGTGGCCACGGGCGCGCTGTTGGGCGCGGCGGTGTGGCTGGTGCTGCTGCGCTTCGGCGACGTGCCCCGGGCGCTGCTGCTGGAAGAGGCGCCCGGAGTCGGGCGTCAGGTGTGGTGGGTGGTGGCGCCGCTGCTCGCCGCGGGCGTGGCGGCGTGGACGGGGGCGTCCGCTTCGGGCGAGCGCGGCATTCTCGGCGCGTACCTGCACGGATTGCTCTCCTGGGCGGGCGCGCTGTTGCTCGCGGCGCTGGTGGGGCCGGGCAGCGTGGGCGTCCTGCCGGTCGCGGGGTGGAGCGGGCTCGCGGCGGTGGTGGGCGCGGTGGTGGGCGCGGCGCTCGGACGCGCCCTGCTCGCCGGCCGCCTGTCCGCGCCGAGAGGGTTCCACGGCATCGGCCGCCGGCCCTCGACCGGGGCCCACCCCGTGGAGGAGCCGGGCCGCGTCTCCCAGGTCCGCTCGCGGTGGCGCGAGGTGCTCACGGCGCGGCGCGGGGCTCCAGAGGGCCGCCGGCCCGGGGCCCACGAGGACACGGGGCGTCCGGACCAGGACCTGCACTGAGGGCACGGAGAGGGCACGGGTGGTGGACACCCGTGGGGACGAGTCACGACACGACGGGCAACCGAGGAGCGGACAGTCATGGCTGGAGACGGGACGGAGGAGCTACGGACGGGTCTCGCGGTGCGAGGGGCGGATGGCAGGCGCCTGGGCACGCTGGTGGGGCTCGATGCGGGGGTGCTGGTGGTGGAGCGCGGCTTCTTCTGGCCGCAGCGCTTCACCGTCTCCCGCAGTGACGTGGGCGCGGTGAAGGACGGGGAAGTCCGGCTGCTCGGAGGCGCGGCGCTGCGCGAGACGCACACCGGGGCCCTCCTGAGCGAGCCCGCCCAGGCGCGGGAGTCCCTTGCCCGCGAGACCTCCGGAGCCAGCGTGCGCGAGGAGGGAGACGACGTGCGGGTGCCACTGGCGCGCGAGGACGCGTACCCGCTGCTGCGCATGCGCGACGTGGGGGCGGTGCGCGTGCGCAAGGTGGTGCGCACCGAGCTGAAGCAGCTCACCGTGGAGGTACGGCGCGAGGAGCTCGTGGTGGAGCGCCTGCCCGTGCAGCCGGGGGCCACCGCCGCGCCCGAGGGCACCCCCGCGGGGGCGTTCGAGGAGCTCGAGCAGGTCATCCCGCTGTGGCGCGAGGACGTGGAGGTGGTGAAGCGCGCCGTGGTCTACGAGGAGGTGCACCTGAAGAAGGCGGTGGAGCGGCGCACCTGGACGGAGGAGGTGCCGCTGCGCCAGGAGGTGGCGCGCGTGGAGGAGGAGGGCGACGCGCGGCTGGACGTGGGCGACGTGCGTTCGGACTCGCACTCGCACTGACTCACTTCCACGGGGGCTGCCGGGCGAAGCGCTCGACGAGCAGATCCAACAGCGCGCGCACGGCGGCGGAGAGGTGGCGCCGGCTCGGGTAGAGGGCGCGGAGGGTGGACTGGCCGGTGCTCCACTCCTCGAGCACGGGGACGAGCTTGCCCGTGCGCAGCTCCTCGCTGCAGAGGAAGCGCGGCACGTGGGCGATGCCCAGGCCCGCGAGGGCGGCCTGCCGGACGAGCGGGAAGGAGTTGACCGCGTAGCGGGCGCGGATGCGCACCCGGCGCGTCTCGCCTTCGCGCTCGAAGCTCCAGGTGTGCCCCTGCCGGGACGTTCCGAAGACGATGCACGCCAGCGAGGAGAGCGCTTCGGGAGTGGCCGGGGTGCCATGCGCGCGCAGGTACCGGGGGCTGGCGCAGCAGAGCAGGTCCGCGTCGCCCAGCTTGCGCATGACGAGGCTGGCATCCGTGTCGCCCACCGCGCGGATGGCCAGGTCGAAGCCCTCCTCCACGAGGTCCACCTTGCGGTCGGTGAGCACCAGCTCCACCTCCGTCTCCGGGTAGCGCGCGAGGAACTCGGCCACCGCGGTGCCCAGGAAGGCCTGTCCGAAGAGCTGGGGCGCCGTGACGCGGACGAGTCCCCGGGGCGCCGTGCTGGCATCCCGCACGCGGGCATCGGCCTCCTCGGCCTGGGCGATGATGCGCGTGCACTCCTCGTAGTAGGCCTGCCCCACCTCGGTTGCCTGGACGCTGCGCGTGGTGCGATGCAGCAGCCGCACGCCCAGCCGCTCCTCGAGCCGGGAGATACGCTCGCTCACCGTCGACTTGGGCATGCCGAGCGCCTTCGCCGCCCGGGTGAAGCCCTGTTCACGCACCACCCGCACGAAGAGCTGCATCTCATTGAGGTCCACCATGGCATTGTTCGTACACGCGAACAGGGCATCCGGAAAGGGCCTCCTGGTCCGCCTGGGCGGACGCTCCTACTGTGTGTCTCGCCGGCGACGGCACCCCTTTCCACCCTTCTGGAGACAGCCCATGCGCAACATCAACGCCCTCACCCTGGACAACTGCGTCTTCGCCTTCATCGACCACCAGCCGTTCGTGGCCTTTCCGGTCCGCTCCATCTCGCCCGAGGAGCTCATCAACAACGTGACGGGCCTGGCGAAGGTGGCGCGGGCGCTGGAGATTCCCACCGTCCTCACCACCATCTCGGCCGAGGGCGGCCCGCTGGCGGATCCGCTGTTCATGCAGCTCGCGCAGGTGTTCCCCGGCGTGAAGCCCATCGACCGGAACAACACCAACGCCTGGTCGGACGCGGCCTTCGTGGAGGCCATCAAGAAGACGGGCCGCAAGAAGCTGGTGATGTGCGGACTGTGGACGGAGGTGTGCCTGGCGCAGACGGTGGTGTCGGCGTTGAAGGACGGCTACGAGGTGTACTTCGTGAGTGACGCGTCCGGTGGGCTGAGCGCGGAGTCGCACCACGACGCGAAGCTGCGGATGGTACAGGCGGGCGCGGTGCCGATGACGTGGTTCGCGGTGATGTCGGAGCTCTGCCCGGACAACAGCGCGCCGGAGTACCAGCGGCTCTACGGGCTGGTGACGGAGAACGGGGGCGGGCTGGCCTACAACGTCCAGTACGTCCTCGCGCAGCTCAACCGGACGAAGTGAGCGGGTGGAACACGGGCGGGTGCCACTACGTGCTGGAGAATGGGGAGCGCGTCCTGGGCCGCACCATCGCGGCCTGACGGGAGCGCTCACTTGGGCTGCAGGCTGAGCGCCCGTATCAGGTCCAGGGGAATGGGGATGATGGTCTGGTTGCCGCCCCCTGTGATTTCCACCAGGGTCTGCAGGTAGCGGAGCTGGAGGGTGATGGGGTTGCGGTTGAGCACCTCGGCGGCGAGGGAGAGCTTCTCGGCGGCCTGGTGCTCGCCCTCGGCGGCGATGATTTTCGCGCGGCGCTCGCGCTCGGCCTCGGCCTGGCGGGCGATGGCGCGCTGCATCTCCGCGGGCAGGTCGATGTGCTTCACCTCGACGTTGGAGACCTTGATGCCCCACGGGTCGGTGTGGGCATCGAGCACCTTCTGGATGTCGCGGTTGATGCGGTCGCGCTCGGAGAGCAGCTGGTCGAGCTCCACCTGGCCGAGGATGGCGCGCAGGGTGGTCTGCGCGAGCTGGCTGGTGGCGTAGAGGTAGTCCTCCACCTGGAGCACGGCCTTGTCGGCGTGGATGACGCGGAAGTAGACGACGGCGCTCACCTTCACGCTGACGTTGTCCCGGGTGATGACGTCCTGCGGGGGCACGTCGCGCGCGACGGTGCGCATGTCGATGATGACGATGCGCTCGACGAAGGGGATGAGCCACCGGAAGCCGGCGCGCTTGAGGCCCACGAAGCGGCCGAGCCGGAAGACGACGCCGTTCTCGTACTCGTTGACGATGCGCACGCCGGAGAGGAAGGCGAGCACGAGGATGCCCAGGGGAATGAGGAGCCCGAGGGCGCCGAAGAAATCGGTCATGACTTCACCTCATCGACGAAGAGGGTGAGCCCCTCCACGCGGCGCACGACCACGCGGGCACCGGCGGGAAGGGGAGAGGAGGAGACGGCGGCCCAGCGCTCGCCATGGACGAACACCTCGCCGCCGGAGGGAGACACGGAGTCGAGCACCTGGCCCATCTCGCCGACGAGGCCCGCGTCTCCGGCGAGCTGGGGTTTGCGGCGGGTTTCCGCGGCGCGGAAGGCGAGGAAGACGGCGGCCCCGGCGACGAAGACGGCGGTGGGGAGCATGGTGCGCAGGGGAACGCGCAGGGGGCTGTCGAGGAACCAGTCCGGATCGAATCGGTCCACGAGGAACACGCCGCCGAGCACGAGCAGCCCGAGGCCGGCGGCACCGAGCAGACCGCTGGTGACGAAGAGCTCGGCGACGAGCAGGGCGATGCCGAACAGCATGAGGACGATGGCGCCGGTGCGGACGGGGAGCGCGGAGGAGGCGAGCAGGGCGAGCACGAGGCACACCACGCCGAGGAGGCCGGGGGCGATGAGGCCGGGGTGGGTGAGCTCCACGGCGATGCCGAGGCCGGCGAGGAGGAAGAGGATGTAGACGACGGCGGGCTGGGCGAGGGCGTGGAGGAAGCGCTGGGAGAAGGAGGGGTGCAGCTCGACGAGCTGGGCGTTGGCGGTGCGCAGGGTGACGGGCGAGTCGCCGACGGTGACGGAGCGGCCATGGGCCCACTCGAGGAAGGCTTCCTGGGAGGGGGCGACGTGCTCGATGACATGGAGGGCGAGGGCCTTCTCGGCGGGGACGGACTCGCTCTGGCGGACGGCGCGGATGGCCCACTCGACGTTGCGGCCGCGCTGTCTGGCGATGGACTCGACGAAGGCGACGGCGTCGTTCTCGATCTTGCGGGCCATCTCCTTGCCACCGGCGTCCTCGGGGTCCTGGCCGGTGAGCCCGACGACGGGGTGTGCGGCGCCGATGTTGGTCCCGGGAGCCATGGCCGCGAGGTGGGAGGCGAGGGTGATGAAGACGCCCGCGCTGCCGGCGCGGGCACCGGAGGGACCGACCCAGACGAGGACGGGAATGGGGGCGCCGAGGAAGGCGCGGACGATGTCGCGGGTGGACTCGAGCTCACCGCCGGGAGTGTCGAGGCGGACGAGGAGCGCCTGATGACCGGCCTCGTGGGCGCGGCGGACACAGTCGACGAGGTAGGCGCGGGAGCCGGCATCCACGGTGCCATCGAGGACGCAGCGGGAGACGATGGGAGGAGCGGGAGAATCCGCATGACTGGCCGGCTGGCCGAGCAGCAACAGACCCAGCAGGAGCACCGTCCAAACCGAACGCCCCAACCCACCCATCGCGCCTCCTTCCCCTCTCCCTCCGGGAGAGGGACGGGGTGAGGGTATCCGTCCCCGTACTCCAGTCCGTGAATCAGCCCGGACCACATATCCACTGTGCGCCAGCGTGTCGCCCCTCCCTGGAAGGCAACCATCCAGCCGAGCACGGCCCGGAAAGGGCCGGGTGTCGCCTGTGATACAGACGGGCGGAGTCATGCAGCGCATCCAACCGAATCCCGGCGCCGGGGTGGCGCTGTCGCCCGTCGAGAACCAGAAGCCCGAGCGAGGCGGGCACCTGCCGCTGATGGGCGGAGGCATCAAGTCGCTGGCCGTCCTGAAGCGCTTCGTGGAACTGGCGGGAGGGGCGGAGCGGCCGGTGGAGGTGTTCCCGATGGCGGGCGAGAAGAGCCGTCCCACGGAGCGGAGCTGAAGAAGCAGCTCGAGGATGCGGGGGCGGAGGAGAGGGCGGGGGGTGAGGGTGTACGGGGGCGATCCTGTGCTACACCGCGCCGCCGTGTCCCGAAACCCACTGAATCCCGAAGAAGTGCTCGCCGAGGCCCGGCGCCGGATGCCCGAGACGCTCGAGTTGCTGGCGTCGCTGGTGGAGACCAACAGCCACGCGGAGAACGCGGAGGGGGTGGCGGCGTGCCTGTCGCTCCTGGAGCCGAGGCTGCGCGCGCTGGGCCTGGAGACGCAGGTGCTCGAAATCCCCATGCCGGAGCCGCGCGAGGCGGGGAGTGCCCCTTTCCGGAGGCACCTGCTGGCGTGCTCGCCGGAGCCGGAGCGGGGGCGGCCCACGGTGCTGATGAGCTTCCACCTGGACACGGTGTTCCCGAAGGAGCACGGCTTCCAGAAGCTGGTGGAGCGGAGCGCGGAGCGGTGGAGGGGGCCGGGCGTCTCGGACATGAAGGGCGGCATCGTGACGGGGCTGCTGACGCTCGAGCTGTTTAAGGGGCTGGGGGCGCTGGGGCTGGCCCACTGGCGCTTCTTGCTGAACACGGACGAGGAGCTGGGCTCGCCGACGGGGATGGCGGCGCTGAGGAAGGCGGCGGAGGGGGTGGACCTGGCGCTGTGCTTCGAGGCGGCGAGGCCGTGCGGAGGGCTGGTGGTGGCGCGCAAGGGGCTGGGGGCGGGGCGCTTCATCGCGACGGGGAAGTCGGGGCACGCGGGCATCGCGCACGACACGGGGGTGAACGCCTTCACGTCGATGGCGAGGGCGGTGGTGGCGGCCGAGGCGCTGGAGGCGCGCTTCCCCGGGCTGACGGTGTCGCCGGGCGGGAAGGTGGCGGTGGGGCCGGTGGCGCTGAACATGATTCCGGACCACGCCGAGTGCGAGCTGGAGTGGCGTTTCACGGAGCTGGCGGTGGGGGAGGCGGTGTTGGAGGAGCTGGGGCGCATCGCCGAGCGGGTGGGGGCGGAGGCGGGGGCGCCGGTGCGCTTCGAGGGGAGCCTGGAGGCGCCGCCCATGGCGGAGTCGGCGCGCACGAAGGCGGTGCTGGAGGCCTACGTGGGGGCGGCGAGGGACCTGGGGATGAACATCCAGGGCGTGGCCACGGCGGGGGTGGGGGACATGAACCACGTGTCCCGGATGGGGGCCCTCTGCCTGGACGGAGTGGGGCCCGAGGGGGGTGGCTTCCACACGGAGAACGAGTACCTGGTGGTGGACTCGCTGGCGCGGCGCGCGGCCATGAACGTGGTGGGGCTGAGCCGGTACCTCGGCGAGGGGGAGCGCGCGTGAGCCGGAGCGTGGCGCGGGTGCGGATGGCGGTGGCGCTGCTGCTGGGGCTGTCGCTGACGGGCTGCGCGGCGGCGCTGGCGCGCGACGGAGAGCCCTCGAGGCGCGAGCCCGCCGAGGCGCCGGCGCCGGCTCCGGTGCGAGGTGGGCACCTGCTGTTGATCGGGGGAGGCTTCAAGCCGCCGGAGGTGCTGAAGCGCTTCGTGGAGCTGGCGGGAGGGGCGGAGCGGCCGGTGGTGGTGTTCCCGATGGCGAGCGAGGAGAGCCGCCCGTCGGGAGAGGAGCTGAAGAAGCAGCTCGAGGCGGTGGGGGCGAAGGAGGTGCGGGTGGTGCACCTCGACGAGCGCCGGGACGCGCTGAAGCCCGAGGTGGTGGAGGCGGTGAAGGGCGCGGGTGGCGTCTTCTTCGGTGGAGGGGACCAGAACCGGATTGCGCAGCGGCTGGTGGACACGCCGGTGTTGCAGGCGCTGCGGGAGCTGCTGGCGCGCGGAGGCGTGGTGGCGGGGACGAGCGCGGGAGCGGCGTGCCAGAGCGAGGTGATGTTCGTGGGGGAGGGGGACGAGACGGTGCTGCGCGCGTCGAACATCGTGACGACGCGAGGCATCGGGCTGTGGCCGGGGACGATCGTGGACTCGCACTTCATGGCGAGGAAGCGGCAGGGGCGGCTGGTGAACCTGGTGGCGGAGCACCCGGAGCTGCTGGGGGTGGGAATCGACGAGGCGACGGCGGCGTGGGTGAAGCCGGACGGGACGCTGGAGGTGGTGGGGCAGGGGTGGGTGGTGCTGTACGACGCCGCGAAGGCGCGGGTGACGCGGACGGCGGACAACCGCCTGTCGGTCTCGGGGTTGGTGCAGCACGTGCTGGTGGATGGCCAGCGCTTCAATCTTCCGCAACGGACGGTGTCTCCATGAGTGGTTCTCCGGCGAGCGGTTCTCCGGCTCCTTCCCACGAGCCCACGCCCGCGGCACCGGTCGCGGTGCCCGTGGCCGATTCCTCCCTGGCGCCCGTGGAGCTCACGCGGCGCGCGGTGGTGGCGGGCGTGGTGTTCGGGGCGATGTTCGGCGCGGCCAACGCCTACCTGGGCCTGCGGGTGGGCATGACGGTGGCCACCTCCATTCCGGTGGCGGTGATGACGGTGGCGCTCTTCCGCGCCCTGGGCGGCCGGGCCTCCATCCAGGAGGCGAACCTGGCGCAGACGATCGGCTCGGCGTCGACGGCGCTGGCCACGGGCTCCATCTTCACGCTGCCGGCGCTCTTCCTGTGGGGGCTGGTGCCGTCGTACTGGCAGATCGCCGGGCTGGCGCTGCTGGGCGGCCTGCTGGGCATCTCGGCGATGATTCCGTTGCGGCGCCTGCTGCTGGTGCGCTCGGCGAAGGAGCTGCCGTACCCGGAGGGCCGGGCGTGCGCGGAGGTGCTCCACGCCACCACGGGCGAGCGCGCGAGCACGTCCGCGGGGACGTGGATCTTCCGGGGCCTGCTGCTGGGCGCGGGGGTGAAGCTGGTGCTGGAGCTGCTGCGGCTGGTGCCGGGGGAAGTGGGCCTGGCGCTGCCGGGGCTGCGCAACGCGGAGCTGGCGATGGAGATCGCCCCGGCGCTCATCGCGGTGGGCTACATCCTGGGCTTCCGGCAGTCGGCCATCGTGGTGTCGGGCAGCGTCATCTCCTCGCTGGTGCTCATTCCGCTCATCACCCACGTGGGAGGGGCGCTGACGGTGCCGCTGGCGCCGGAGGCCACGAAGCTGGTGTCGCAGATGGACGCGGGCACCATCTGGAGCCGGTACGTGCGCTACATCGGCGCGGGCGCGGTGGCGGCGGCGGGCATCGCCACGGTGGTGAAGGCGCTGCCGTCCATGGCGGGGGCCTTCCTGGCGGTGGCGAGCGGGTGGCGGGGCTCGCGCGGGGAGTCCGCGGACGAGGCCGGGGGCCGGACGGAGCGGGACATCCCGGGCAGGGTGGTGGGGGTGGTGCTGGTGGGGGTGGTGGGCGCGCTGGTGGTGGTGCCGGGGCTGCTGGGCGGCGAGCTGAGCCTGGTGCAGCGGGTGGTGTGCGCGGTGGGCGTGGGCGTGCTGGGTGTGGCGTTCGTGGCGGTGGCCTCGCGCATCGTGGGGCTGGTGGGTGTGTCGTCGCAGCCCACGTCGGGCATCACGCTGGTGACGCTGCTGTGCATTGGCGGGGTGTTCACGCTGCTGGGGTGGACGGGCCCGGGCATGAAGGCGGCGGTGCTGATGGTGGGCACGGTGGTGGCCATCGCCGCGTCCAAGGCGGGAGACATCTCGCAGGACTTGAAGACGGGGCAGCTCGTGGGGGCCACGCCCGCGGTGCAGCAGGTGGGCCAGTACATCGGCGCGGCGACGGCGTGCTGGGCGGTGGCGGCGACGCTGCTCTTCCTGGGCAAGGCGTACGGGTTCGGCTCGCAGGAGCTGCCGGCGCCCCAGGCCACGTTGATGAAGACGATCATCGAGGGGCTGATGTCGGGCTCGCTGCCCAAGGACCTGGTGCTGGCGGGCGCGGGGCTGTCGGTGGGTGCGATGCTGGCGGGGGTGAACGGGCTGGGCTTCGCCATCGGCGTGTACCTGCCGCTGGCGGCGATGGCGCCCATCTTCGTGGGAGGCGTGGCGCGGCGGCTCGCGGACGGCTGGAGCCGGAAGACGGAGGAGGACGCGGAGGGAGGCCCCGGCGTGCTGGCGGCCTCGGGCCTGGTGGCGGGCGAGGGGCTCGCGGGGCTGGCGGTGGCGGTGCTGGTGGGCGGCTTCGGCTATGCGCGGCCGAAGCTCCCCCTGCTGGAGGCGGGGGCGGGCAGCCTCGCCGCGCTGGCGCTGGTGGTGGGCCTGTGCGCCTTCCTGGTGCGGGCGGGCCGCTCCAGGCCCTGAGCCCCCTCGTCCTTCCTCCGGCGTGCCTCAGTTGCCGCGCTTGAAGGCGGGCACGCTGTCCGAGTCCAGCACGCACAGGGCGCTGGCCTCGTCGCACCGGACGGGGAACGACTCGTCCAGGGCGAGCAGGGTGTCGTAGTCGGGCTCGCGGCACAGCCGGGCATCCGTCTTCGGCGTGCCGTCCTCGTTGTACTCGAGGTCTCCGTCGTCGTTGCGCACGTGGCAGGAGACGGCGGGGAAGACGCCAATGGCCTCGTAGGTGGCCGAGCAGGTGCCCTCGGTGTAGCGCACCGTGGCGAGCCACTGCGTGCCCGGCGCGGCGGCGCTCACGTGGAAGCGCACGTCGCTCCACGCGTAGCGCACGTCCACGCCCGGCTCCTCCGTCACCTGCTGGCGGCCCTCGGACACGTCCTGCACGCGGCAGAAGCCGTCCTGGCCGGGCATGTCCTCGCGCAGCGAGCCCAGGGAGATGGGCGAGTGGCTCTCGTCCGCGTCCTCGCCCACCAGCCGGAACAGGGCGTCCGGTTGGAGCGCCACCGTCTGCGTCTGCGCGCCGGGCGGGTTGTACTTCTGCACGCCGACGATCTCCGGCTTCTTCGAGGCGCAGGCGCCGCTGCCCTCCTTGAGCACGTAGCGCACGGCGTGGCCGCCGCGGCCGACGATGCAGCGCACGGGGGGCTGCTCGAAGGCACAGCCGCTCAGTGACAGGAGGACGGCACATCCCAGAAGGGGGCTCTTCATGTTCGGTCTCATGGGGTTTCCCGGAGTGCTCAGAAGCTCAGCTTGGCGGAGACGCGGATGCTGCGGGGCGCCTGGTAGGCCGTCGTCTTGCCGTAGTTGGGGTTGCGCTTGACGTCGAGTCCCTCCAGGGCGGCCAGGTCGCGGCTGTTGACGAGGGGGTCCACCACGTCGAACGTGTAGTTCTGGTCCCGGGCCACCTCCTGCTGGAAGTTGAAGACGTTGAAGACGTCGGCGCTGAGGGTGGCCACCACGCCCCGGGCCACGGGGTAGCCCACGCCCACGCGGGCGTCGATGTTGTGCACCCACGGCAGCCGGCCGGCGGCGCCGCGCTCGAGCAGGTACACCTGGCCGTCGCCGTACAGGTCATGCGAGCCCAGCACGCTCAGCGGCGTGCCCGACTGCCCCCGGTAGGTGAGGCCCACGTCCAGCAGCACCTTGCCGGGAAGCAGGAACTCGCGCGCGCCGTAGGCCTTGATGGCGTGGGCGCGGTCGCTGGGCAGCGGGCCCAGGCGGTTCTGCAGCAGCGAGGCCAGGTCGAAGTCCGAGGTGATGTTGGGCGCGAGCTGGCCGCTCTCCGGACGGAACATGCCGGTGTAGTTCCCGCGCAGCGAGGACCAGGTGTACGAAATCTGGCCCAGCCACTGGTTGGAGAAGCGCTTGTCGAGGAAGACGGTGACGGCGTCGTAGTCGCGCACGGCCCGTGGGAACGACGAGGCGATGCCCTGGCCCGGGTTGCCCAGGAAGAAGGTGGTGGCCTGGTCGTTGCTCATGTCCTCGATGACGGCGTTCATGTACCGGCGCGTGTACGTGAGGCCGGCCCGGGCGTCGTCGAAGAGCTGGTACTCGCCGCCGACGACGAACTCGTCCGACGACTGGGCCTCCAGCCTCGGATCCACGGGCACGTTGTCGCCGCGGATGGGGAGCCACTTCGCGTTGGGGTCCTGCTCGTTGCTGTAGCCCCGGTCGTAGAGCGTCTGCAGGTTGCCCGGGTCCCTGCACTCGGCGTAGGGGGCCTCCTGGCGGAGCGGATCACACCCGGGCGTGGTGCCGCGGGCCGCGCGGTAGAAGGACTGGAGGCGGCGCTCGCCGGGGAACTGCGCGTTCACCATCTCCATGACGGTGTTCTGGTAGTAGCGCGCGTAGTTGGCGAACAGCTTGGAGCGGCCCTGCTGGGTGAAGTCGTACACCACGCCGATGCGCGGGGAGAACTGGTTGGGCAGGGCCACGGCCAGGCGCCCGTCTCCGCCGTAGAGCGTCTGCATGTCGTAGCGCAGGCCCACGTTGAGCGACACCTTGTCCAGCACGCTCCAGCTGTCCTGCACGAAGGCGCCAATCCCGTTGGACGAGGAGGCGGTGTTCCACAGCGGGAGGATCTTCGGCTCGTCGGGGCCGAGCATGTAGCCCATGGAGCGGTGGAGCTGCCAGAAGCGGCCCCGGCGGTCCTCGCGGTACGTGCCCATTCCGGAGAAGGCCACGCGGCCGGTGGCCGTCACGTAGTCCAGGTCCAGGCCCGCCTTCATCACGTGGTGGCCGAGCGCCTCCATCAGGTAGGTGCCCACCACCTTGGCCTGGTAGCGGTCCAGCACGTCGTCATTGAGGCGGCCGGGGCCGGCGTAGGCGTACGTATAGGCCGGGCAGCGCGTGGTGCCGCCGGGCGTGGCCGGGTCGCACACCGTGGGGTCCTCCAGCGCCTCGAACTCGCTGATGGAGTGGGGGTTGGCGCGGCGGTAGTTGAAGCGGGGGACGCCGGCCAAGCCGGTGCTCCCGCCCAGCTCGCTGCCGTCCGAGGCGAGGAAGGTGTTGCTCTGGTGGTGCCAGCCGAGGCTCGCGTCCAGCAGCAGCCGCTTGTCCAGGAAGGACGAGTTGAGCTTGAGGGCCACGTCGCGCGAGTCGTTGGTGTAGCGGTGCGCCAGGGCGTCGAAGCTGCCGGTGAGGCTGCGCGTCTCCACGCGGCCGTCCTCGGGGTCGAAGCCGAAGCGGCCCTTGCCGCCCGACTCGTAGGGCGTGCCCATGACGGAGAGCGACAGCGCGTGGTCCGCGTTGAGGTTGTAGGTGAGCTTGCCGATGTACTGGTACGAGCGCTGATCCGCGAACCAGTCACGCCGGGTGTTGGCGATGGGGGTGGCGTTCGTCTCGTTGCCGGCGGCGTCGAAGTCGACGGTGTAGAGGCTGCGCTCCAGGCGCTGGCGGTTGGCGGCGGTGGCGGCGCCCACGAAGAACCACAGCTTGTCCTGGAGGATGGGACCGCCGAGCTCGAAGCCCACGTCCCCCTGGTTCCACATGCGCACGTCCGTGCCGATGGCGCCCTCGCGCAGCGTGCTCATGCGGCCGGCGTACAGCCCGCCCGGCGCCAGCGTGCCGAAGACGGAGCCGTGGAACTGGTTGGAGCCGGACTTCGTCACCACGTTCATCACGCCGCCGGTGGCCCGGCCATACTCGGGCATGAAGCCACCGCTGATGACGTTGACCTCCTGCACGAACTCCACGCTCAGCTGCGTGCCGAGCAGGCCGAAGGCGGGATCTCCCACGCTCAGCCCGTCGATGACGAAGCCGTTCTCCGGCGAGCTGGTGCCATTGATGGACATGCCGTAGGTGTCGGCCTGGACGCCGGGGGCCACCTCGGCCAGCGACTCGAAGGAGCGCGACGCCGAGCCCTTGCTGCCCGGCGCGGACAGGGCGATGCGGCGGGCGAAGTCGGCGCTCACGTTGACACCCGTGGTGGTGGAGCCCACGTCCACCGTGGGCGCCTGCGCCACCACGTCGATGGTGGACTGGAGCCCCTCGGGCAGCAGCATCACGTTGACGCGCAGGGTGGTCTCCAGCCGCAGCTGGACGTCCTCGCGGGCGAAGGGCTGGTAGCCCTCGCGCTCCAGCCGCAACGTGTACGTGCCCGGCGGCAGTTGCGGCAGCCGGTAGAGGCCCGACTCATCCGTGAGGGCCACCTTCTCGCCCTGCAGGTTGGGTGAGGTGGCGGTGACGACCGCGTCCGCCAGTGGCTTCTTCGTCTCCGCGTCCATCACCGTGCCGGTGATGACCGACGTGCCCTGGGCGAGCGCGGGCAGTGCCGCGAGCCACACGAGCAGCAGCACGGCGCGATGTGCTCGCGCCAATGAACCTGGATTGTGCATGAACCCCTCCCCGTCACTGGTGACGGTGCGGAGCGCCTCTTGGCACAGCCATGGAGGAGCCGTCCACGCCGCGCGCCGCCGTGGAGACGGCGGCCCGCGCAACGGCACTGGAATGACGATGGAATGACGATGGCATGACGCGAGGCGCGGGGCCCGAGGATTGACCCTTCGCGACGCCGTCACCTAAGAACCGCGCCTCACTCGGAGTGGAGGCTATCCATGATGTTCAAGGATTTGCGTGTGGCGTGTGGAGCGCTGGTGACGGCGGCGGTGCTGGTGGGGACGGGAGCGGAGGCGAAGGTGACGCGGTACCTGACGGGCAACGCGGCGGACGTGAATCCGACGCTGTACGGCCCGGCGCTGAACCTGGGCGGTGGCGGTCCGGACGTGGATCCGGCCATCCAGTGGATGATCGATCAGGCGCGCGGGTGCACCACGTGCGCGACGAAGGTGGACGTGGTCGTCATCCGCGCCACGGGCACCAATGGCTACAACGCGCCCGTCGCCGCGATGAACGGGGTGGACTCGGTGGAGACGCTGGTGGTGCCGAGCTACAACGACGCGAACACGCTCGAGGTGGAGACGGCGGTGCGCAACGCGGAGGTGGTGTTCTTCGCGGGCGGGGACCAGTGCGACTACATCACGTACTACAGCGGAACGCGGCTGCAGCGCGCGGTGGACGCGGTGTGGGCGCGCGGCGGCACGGTGGGCGGCACCAGCGCGGGGGCCATGGTGCAGGGGGAGCACATCTACAACGCGTGCAGTGGCAGCGTGTACTCGGATGAGGCGCTGGCCAACCCCTACAACCGGTACATGACGTTCTCGAAGGACTTCTTCCTGTGGCCGCAGATGGACGAGGTCATCGTGGACACGCACTTCGGGCAGCGGGACCGGATGGGGCGGCTGATGGCCTTCGTGGCGCGGCGGATCCGCGACGGGTACGACGCCACGGTGATGGGGCTGGGCATCAACGAGGGGACGTCGGTGGTGGTGGACAGGAACGGCCTGGCGACGGTGATGGGCGCGGGCCCGGCGTACTTCGTCCAGGGCACGCACGCGCCGGAGAGGTGCGAGCCGGGAGTGGCGCTGAGCTACACGGACTACCGCATCTGGCGGGTGGATGCCGGCGGGCAGTTCAACCTGTGGACGTGGCCCACGAGCGGCTACTACCTGCGCAGCGTGAACAATGGGGTCCTCTCGGCGTCGCCGTACTGAGCGCCCCCGGGGCGCGTGCATCCGATGGAGGACGGAGCGGCGAGGGAGCGCATTGCGGAGGAGGGAGGGGCTCCCTACGGTGGGAGGGGGATGCTTTCAGGAGGACGCATGCGCCATGCCCTGCTCATCACGATAGGAGTGGTCGTTTCCCTGCTGGCCTGCCGGACGACACAGCCCCCGGGAACGGAGAACGCGATGCCGATCCAGGATCCGGCGCAGAAGGAGGACTCGCAGCTGGTGCCGGCGGAGCCGCCGGGGCCCTCGGGTCCGCTCAACATCCCGACGGACACGGACGGAGGAACGCCTCCGTAGCCCCAAGCCGCCGAGGTCGCCCTCGTGAAGAGGAGCCCACCGTGGCTCCTCTCCCTCGCCCTCCGGGAGAGGGGCCGGGGGTGAGGGTATCGAGAACCCCGGGTCGAGCCCACGAGAGCTCCCCGGGTCCCACGGGGACGGTGACAGGGGCGAGCGGCTGGCGCACAGTGGCGCCGTCGATGCGGGGACGTTCATCCCAACACGGAGCAGGAACGAGAGCCCGGAGTGCGGCGCGGATGTGCCTGATGGGGGCACTGGTGCTGGCACTGGGGCAGGGGTGCGCCCGGAGGGCGCCCGAGGGAGCGCGAGTGGAGACGACAGTCTACGTGGCACGGCGGATCCGGACGCTGGACGAGCGGAAGCCGGAGGCTCGGGCGCTGGCGGTGCGGCGGGGGCGGCTGGTGGCGGTGGGGACGAAGGAGGAGGTGCTGAAGGCGGCGGGGGAGGGAGCGCGGGTCGTCGACTATGGCGACGCGGTGATGGTGCCGGGGCTGGTGGACGCGCACGCGCACATCGCGGGGCTGGGCCGGAGCCTGACGGTGGCGCGACTCGAGGGCGCACGATCGGTGGACGAGGTGGTGCGGCGCCTGGCGGAGGCCCCGGCGACGAGCTTCCAGGGCGACTGGCTGGTGGGAAAGGGCTGGGACCAGAACGGGTGGCCGGGCCAGCGCTTCCCCGGGAGGAGCGAGCTGGACGCGCGCTTCCCGCGGACGCCGGTGTACCTGACGCGGGTGGACCACCACGCGGCGTGGGTGAACGGGGAGGCGCTGAGGCGAGCGGGAATCTCGCGCGAGACGCCGGACCCGGCGGGAGGGCGGATCCTCCGGGACGAGAAGGGGGAGCCGACGGGGGTGCTGGTGGACAACGCGATGGACCTGGTGGTGAAGGGGGTGCCGCCGCCGACGGACGAGCAGCTGGAGGCGAGACTCTCGGCGGCGCTGGAGCGCTGCGCGCAGGTGGGGCTGACGGGGGTGCACGACGCGGGGATGGACCTGCGGACGTTCCGGAAGCTGCAGGCGTGGGACATGGCGGGGCGGCTGCCGGTGCGGGTGTACGCGATGGCGGACGGGCAGGGGGAGGACCGGCACACGTACCTGGAGCTGGGGACGTACGGGGGGCGGATGCTGGAGATGAAGGCGGTGAAGTTCCTGCTGGACGGGGCGCTGGGCTCGCGAGGGGCGGCGCTGCACGAGGCCTACAGTGACGCGCCGGGGGAGACGGGGCTGTTGCTGATGGAGCCGGAGGAACTGGCGAGGAGGACGTGGGCCTTCATGGAGCGGGGCTTCCAGGTGTGCGTGCACGCGATTGGAGACCGGGCGAACACGCTGGTGGTGGACACGCTGATCCGCGCGTCGGCGGCGACGGGGACGAAGCCGCTGAGGCACCGGGTGGAGCACGCGCAGATATTGAGGCCCGAGGACATCCGGAAGCTGGGGGAAGCGGGGCTGGTGGCGAGCGTGCAGCCGGCGCACGCGACGAGCGACATGGGGTGGGCGGAGGCGAGGCTGGGGGCGGAGCGGCTGAAGGGGGCGTACGCGTGGAAGAGCCTGAAGGAGGCGGGGGCGGTGCTGGCGTTGGGGAGTGACTTCCCCATCGAGAACCCGGACGTGCTGGCGGGGCTGTACGCGGCGAGGACGCGTCAGGACGCGGCGGGGAAGCCGGAGGGAGGGTGGCAGCGGCAGGAGCGGCTGACGGGACAGGAAGCGCTGGAGGGCTTCACGGTGGGGCCGGCGTGGGCGTCGTTCGCGGAGGAGCGGAGGGGGCGTCTGGTGGAGGGGATGGACGCGGACTTCACGGTGCTGTCGGTGGACCCGGTGTCGGACGAGGCGAAGGCCCTGGTGGACGCGAAGGTGGTGGCCACGGTGGTGGACGGCCGCGAGGTGCACCGTTCCCCGTGAACCAGCACCCCCCACTCTGTTCAATCTCCCCTCGCCCTCCGGGAGAGGGACGGGGTGAGGGTGCCACGCATCCCGGGTTCCCCCCCGGAGCCCCTACCCGAACAACCGTGAGCGAGCGGTCTCGGCGATGGCGACGACGGCGGGATGGCGCAGCCGGCGCTCGACGGAGATGGCGTAGAAGCAGGTCTCGATGTCATCGGTGCGGCCGATGACGGAGACGTTGAACTGGCGGGAGACCTCGTCCTCGATGACGGAGGGGATGGCGAAGACGCCGTGGCCGCGCTGGCCGAAGGCCTTGATGAGGGCGCTGTCGTCGAAGTCGCCGACGATGACGGGGTGGATGCCCTGGGAGTCGAACCAGAGCTCGAGCGAGCGGCGGACGGAGGAGGAGTCCGAGGGCAGGAGCATGGGGGCGGCGTCGAGCGAGCGGGGAAAACCCTTGGCGAGGTGGGCGAGCCTGGGGGCGGCGAAGAAGGAGACGCCGCACTTGCCGAGCAGGTGGTTGAAGGCGCGGATGCTGACGGGCTCGGAGGAGGGGGCGTCGGCGATGACGGCGTCGAGCTCGTGGAGGGCGAGGGAGGCGAGGAGTTGGGGGAGGGGGCCTTCCTTGCAGGTGATGTGGATGTCGGGGGAGACGTCGAAGGCGGGCTGGAGGAGCCGCTCGGCGACGAGCTTGGGGACGACATCGGTGACGCCGACGGAGAAGCGGAGGTGCTGGCCGGAGGGGAGGCCGTTGACGACGTTCTTGAGCTCGTTGCCGAGGCGGAAGATGTCCTCGGCGTAGCGCAGGACGGTGCGGCCGACGTCGGTGAGGACGAGGCGGCGGCCCTGCCGCTCGAAGAGCTTGTGGCCGAGCGACTCCTCGAGGAGCTTGAGCTGGGCGCTGATGGTGGGTTGGGCGAGGCGGAGCTCCTGGCTGGCCTTGGCGATGGAGCCGGCGCGGGCGACGGTCCAGAAGTAGAGGAGGTGGTGGTAGTTGAGCCAGCTCACGCGAGGGGCCTCCAGGAGGACAGGGGAGGATCTAACGGGAAAACGCACGGGCGGTGCGTGGGAGAAGGAGGGACGGAGGCCGGGCGTGCGAGCGGGAGAGGGGAAGGGGGAGAAGTGGAGGGGAGTTGAAGAACCCGCTTGACGGGAGGGCCGAGTCCCCGTAAATCGCCCGTACTTCGCGCGGTTGAGCAGCACGCCCAGGTAGCTCAGTTGGTAGAGCAGGGGACTGAAAATCCCCGTGTCGGTGGTTCGATTCCGCCCCTGGGCACACAAAGCAAAGAGTTCTCAGGGCGTCGGACTTCGGTTCGACGCCCTTTCTTTTTACCCGCGAAGCTCATGGGCAAAATACGGGCAAGCCCCCGCACGTTCTCCCCAATGGAGGTCGAGGACATGGGCGAGGGCACGAGCAAGAGCCAGGACTACGCGGAGACGTGGGAGGGCGGGTTCGTCCGCCACGATTCGAAGGGCCGGAAGGTCTACGTGATCCGCCGCATGATCAACGGGCGGAGCTACAAGGTCAGCACCCGGGCCAGCACGCTCCGTGCGGCCATGGAGCAGCTCAAGCGGTTCGAGACCGACCCGGAGAACTACAACCCGGCGGGCCTGCCGCACGAGCAGCCGATCTACCTGGATGCGCCGCTCGCGGAAGAGTTCCTGCTGTGGAGCCGGGACACGAAGAAGAACTCACGCGAGTGGCTGGAGAAGCAGCAGCGTTACCTCGCGTGGTGGGCGGACCAGCTCAAGGGGCTCGACCTGCGGAAGCTCAGCCTCGTGGACCACATCAAGCCCGCGTTGAAGACAGCCGGAAACGTCCCCCACCGGATCGCGGTGCTCAAGAGCCTCTACTCCTGGCTGCGCAAGGAGAAGCACCTGCTCTCGGTGAACGAGGACCCGACGTTCCAGACGTTGGTGGTGCCCCAGGCGAGGCCCGAGCAGTGGAAGCGGGACAAGGTGATTCCCCGAGAGCACTACCTCCTGGCCCGGGAGCACCTGGCTCCCTACTGGCGTGACGGGATGGATGTGCAGGCGGGCACCGGCTGGCACGTCACGGAACTGGTGCGCTTCGCCAAGATGGGAAGCGTGGAGCCGTACCGGGGCGATGCCGAGGGTGTCGCGGGCGTGTTGGGGTGTCCGCAGACCAAGAGCGGCGAGCCCCTGCGTACCGCTGTGTCCGCCGACGTGTGGGAGGCCGGGAGACGGCTACTTGAGAGAGGCACGCAGGCGGCTTGCCCCGACAGGACCTACGAGCCGACCAGAGTGATCGTAGGTGCTACCGGGGCAAGCCCATCGCCCCACGATGCCCGGAATGGCGGCTACGGACGCTACTTTTGAGTCGCTGACTGGTCAGTCGAAGCGGGTGCCGCAGTTGGCGGTGGCACTGCCGGCTGTGCTTGATCAATCGGCGGATGACGCCGACCGCGATTGTGCGCCTTCGCCGCGAGCGCTTTGCTGCGCGTCTTCACGGCTTTCTGGTCGAGCCCTCGAAAGTCGATGGATCCATGCGCGGGATCTGGATGCGGGTGGGGCGGCTCGACAGGCGACCAGTAAGACTTCATGCCAACATCCGCAACTTCCTGGGTCGTGACGGCCCACACTCCCGCCGAGGGGAAGCCGAGCGTCTTCGTGTAGTGCTCGTAGCTCTGCTCGGCGCTCGTGCGCGAACCGCATGACACCGAGAGGAGCCCTTCGTCCTTGGGCCATGGACTGAACGCGACACTCGTCACTCGGCCGTCGTTCAGCCATGCACTACTTGGGCTCACTTGGCGGTACAAGTGTTCGCCGGACGGCACCAGTTCCTCCTTCAGTACGGACATCAGGCCACCTCCGAGCCGAACGTGCCGTACTGCATCAAGAATGCGACGAGGCTTCCCACTCCCGTCCGCGTTCCGAGGTCCAGCGTTTCCTCCGCGTCTTCAAGCGTCTCCACATTCGCCGCGTGCATCCACGCGCTCTTCTTTTCAAGGTCGATGGTCGCGCTGACTTCCCAGGTGCCGAACGACCATTCGGCTTCTACCTCGCCGTCGGGAGTAGCATAGAGGCGCGGCTTGGGTAGGTAGCGCTCAACCATCAGGCCGATCAGCAACCCCTCCAGCCACGACAACCCTTCCTCAGGTAGCGCGCGGCCATGCTCGTTGTCGAGCCACCCTGGTTTCAGGGTTTGGAGTTCCTTGATGCGTTCCTCAACCTGGCGCACGCTCGCCTCGTTGCTTCCAGACCAACCGCGCGCTTCGCGGATATCGTTGATCTTCTGCGGAATGTGGTCGTGAGTAAAGGTGACCTCCCCTAAAACACGCACCCTGGAGAAGTTCTTCTCGTTGATGGCCTTCGCCAAGGCGCCCGCAGTACTGGCAGTGTGACTCCCGACCACGTAGTAACCATCGAGAGTGCGGAGGCGGAAGCGCCCGGTATCCCAGTCGAAGCCAACGACGGTTTCGCTCAGTTCCGCGAGCTTCCGATAGGAGGGCTGTGCCAGGCGGGACTCAATGAGCACGCGCACCATGGCGTCGTACTGGGGCCTGCTGCCCGGGATGGGCCGCGGAATTCGAGCGACTCATCGTCCTGGAGGTACTTGCCGAGGGCGAGCAGGTCCTCGAGAAATTCCTCGGGGAAGTCGTCGGGCAACGCCTGCTGAGTGGCCAGGGCGTGGATTGTATCCGAGATAATATCCCGGGCCTCGTCATAGTAGTCGCCCGCCTGCCCAGCATCCAAGGGGTCGATCGTCACGCCAGCGAACTGCGCCTCCGCACGTGCAAACACCGGCACGGCGCAGTCCTTCTCGACGTTCTGCAACTTAAGTTGGAACGCGTCCTCGAAGTGGGCGGGGACGCGGATCCGGTTGTTCCTCTTCCGGAAGAGGGCCATCGCGAGGTCCCGCACCAAGTTCTTGTAGGCCAGGAACTGCGGCAGCACGTCGACCGGGATGGCGTGGTCGTCGAATCGTCCCCCTCGGAAAACGGGAGCGGCGAACACCTTCAAGTCACTGGGGTCGCTGGACATGGCGGGCGGCGGGTTCTCCCAGAAGGAGCGTACCGCATGCAACCGACAATTTACGACGCCTTGCAGGCGAGTGTCGTAGCGCGTGCGCCATCGGATATGCGGATGTAGATCCTGATCGCACATGCCGCGACCGGGATGTGACACCTGCTCCAGAAGGGGGGGCAGCCTCGTCAGCGGCTCACACCTGGAGCCCACCAGGGCTGCCCCGTGGGTATTCACGGCATAGCTCCCGGATGGAACAGTTCCACCTTCATGGCCACTCGTCCTTGCTCCTCGGGCCTGATGGTGTTCTCGCCCACCAACTTCGCGCGGCCCGGCATCTCCGTAGTCGTGGCCCGTCAAAGCCGCGTGCTCCTCGGGATAAGGCTCATGGCGGTCATCCCCGCTGACGTCCTGGCTGGTCGGCTAGTGCGCCTTCATCCAATCCACCCGAGGAGGAACGCAGATGGAACACATCGGCCTCTCGGCCGAGCTGGGGGAAATTCGTTACGCCATCGAGGGCGCCCATTGGATCGCGGACAGCGTCGCCATGGGCGCGGTGCCCGACCCGGCTCGGACGCACAGCGCGCCCGTCATCATCAGCGCCATCCTGCTGCTGGTGGAGAACAGGCTGCATCAGCTCGGCCGTGTACTTCGAGGCGAGGAGAACCCGGCGCACCTGATGACGCCGCACAACGCCACCGCCCAGGAGGAGGCGGACAAGGATGACGTGGTTCTGCGGGCCTGGGACTGGAGCGCGATGTCGAGGCCGTCTCCGTCCAAGCAGAAGGACACCGAGCAACCCCGTCCAGCAGCGGGAACGGAGCCCATCCCTCCGTTGGAGAAAAGCCCTCCCGTCGAGCCCAACAAGCAGGGGGGGAACAACCGCCCCCCACCGAGGAGCGGAGCTGACCGTCTGCTGCTCGGCTCGGACCTGGAGTACCAGGGGAAAGAAGCTGGCCACCTCACCACTCAACCGCCGGGGAGCAGCGGCCATCTTGATCGGAGTGGCCGAACACCTGCGGGAAGTGATGCGGCATGGGCGGTGAAGGCCCGGAGGCGAGGACCGGTCCCCGTTGCACCAGCACCCACCGTGGTGTTCCCGGTCTCGTCCGGGCGGTGTGGCGGGGGCCGGGTTGTCGGGCACCAGCTCCGGTGCAACTCCACCGCCGGAAGTCCCCGGTCACTTCTCCCAGAGGAGCGCTCTCCACCTTCGAGTAAGGGATCCTGTCGGAGTGGGTAGTGTTTTTGCCCCGAGCCCGAAGGCAACCTGGACCCGGGGGCACGTGCCAGGGGCTGCCTGGAGCGGGGACGGCCAGCACCGCGGTTGCCCCTTCCTCCGCGCCCATTCTGTTCACCCGACACCGGAGGACAGGACGACGGGGGCGGGACTCATTCCCATGGTGAACACACCATGAGCGCTCTCGTGTGGGTCGTCGGTGTGTTGGCGCTGGTTCTCGGCATGCCCGCCAGGGCGGGCTCCGGTCCCTCGGCCTGGGGGTTGGGTGCCATGGAGAAGGTGCGGCCCCAGACGCCACCGGGTGACGGCTCGCGCGTGCAGCTGTTCGCCGCGCGCAACGAGTTCGTCTCCTTCCAGGTGGGACTGCACGGAGGGGACTGGGGCTGGCCTGGGGTGAGCGCACGCCTCTCCGCGTTGGAGGGCCCCGGCCGCATCGAGGGGGGGGACCTCGTCCTCTACCGGGAGACGCTGGTGCCCGTCGCCCACCAGTCGCTGTCGGGCGTGGAGGTGGGGGCGTGGCCAGACGGACTGGTGCCAGACACCGACGAGACGGTGGGCGAGAAGCGTCTGGCCTTCCCCCTGGACGTGCCCGCGCACGAGTCGCGTGCCCTCTGGGTGGACGTGCACGTGCCCATGGGCGCACCCCCGGGCGACTACCACGGCTCGGTCGAGGTGGTGGGCGGCGGGTCCTTCGCGCGGGTGGAGGTGTCCCTCACCGTGGTGGACTGGGTGATGCCGAGCACGTCGTCGTTGCGGACGAGCTTCTCCGTCTGGACTCCCAGCCTGTGCATGGCCTTCACCGGGCAGCGGGAGTGCTCCCGGGAGGAGCAGCTCCGGTTGTCGTCGGACTTCCTGAAGCTGGGGCTCGAGCACCGCATCACGCTCTCCAGCCGGTTCGATCCCCAGGATCGTCCGGACTGGGCCACCTTCGACACCTGGTGGGGCCCGTACGTCGAGGGCCTCGCGCCCCTGCGTCTGCCGGGAGCGCGGATGACGAGCGTGGAGTATCTGGGCGATTTCACTGCCGAGGCGCTCGCGGACTTCGGAGTCCAGGCGGGAGCGCGCGGCTGGTTGCCCCGTGCCTTGAGCTTTCCGGGCGACGAGCCCCCCTATGGCATCTCGTTCGACGAGGTGCGGGCCCGTGCCAGGCTGTCACGGCAGGCGGAGCCGCGGTTGCGCACGGTGCTCACCATCTCCTCCCTTCAGGAGTTGGAGCGGCAAGGGTTGAGCGAGCTCATCGACATCGCCACGGTGACGGTCATCTGGCTCTACACGATGCCGGAGCAACGCGTGGGGGCCGGGGCGATCTCTCGCTACGAGGCCTTCCTCGGCCGGAGGGAGCGGGAGCTGTGGGTCTACCAGAGCTGTGTGACCCACGGCTGTGGCGGCGCCGCGCCAGGGGGGGATTGGCCCTCGTACATGGTGGACCGTCCGTCCTCGAGCGCGCGCGCACTGGAGTGGATCTCCTTCCAGGTGGGCGCGACGGGAGAGCTCTACTATCAGGTGGCGCAGATGCTCTCCACGGCGTGGACGAACCAGAACGCCTTTGGAGGTTTTGGTGACGGGACGCTCTTCTATCCGGGGACGGTCTCCGCCATTGGGGGGAGCACGGGCGTGCCCCTGCCGTCCATGCGGCTCAAGCTCATCCGCCTGGGGATGCAGGACTACGAGTGGTTGAAGGCGGTGGGGGACGCGGGGGACGCCGCGTTCGCGCGAGGGGTTGCGCAAGAGCTCATCCCCACGCCCTGGCAGGTGCCCGGCGACGGCGAACTCTTCGAGCGGTCCCGAGTGCTCCTCATCCAGCGTTACCTCACCCTCATGGGAGCCGCGGTTCCCGAGTCCGTGACGGCGTACCTCCGCGAGCACCCCGGTCCGCCCACGCGTGACTTGTTCACACCGGTGCGCTCGGCGGAGTAGGACCGGGACGGCGGCTCGGAACGAAGGCACGTCTGAACCACGAAGTACGGGAGAGCCACAAGACCGGGCTAGGCTCAGCCCCTGCTCAACACGACGCGATGCCCTCGGAGGCTCACTCCGCGTTCCTGAAGGACCTGCTCCCATCCAGCCTGTGTGCCGATCCGCTCTGGGGACTCATACAACCCATGACGCTCCTCCTGGGCTGTGAGCCGGGCGAACTTCGCATGCTGAGGGTACGCTTCCGCGACGAATTCTTCTTTGCGGTGAAGGATGGGCGGGTTTTTCGAGTTGCTGAAGTGCCGCACCTCGATGCGGAACGTCTGGAGTGCGACGAGCAACGAGGAATCCAGGCGGGGATGTGGATCGGTATCGAAGCCCGGATACGAGAGGTAGGAGACTTGAGGGCTGCCGCGGTGCAGTTTGATGACGTTCGCGCTCTCGACGGCACCGATGAAGGCACGTGCGCATCCCTCGTAGATTCTGAGCACTGGGGCCAGCTTGTCGAGGGCTGATACGTGTACGTAGAGCGCCGAGGGGGTTTGCTTGCCGATCTTCGATTGCTGGCAGAGCCGGTCCACACTGGGCATGTGACCTGCTGAGAACAGCAAAGCATCCGCCAGTTCGCAGGCCGCCTTGTACGAGGTGAAGAACGCCCGCATGTCGAGCTGGAGCGGGGCAGAAAGCTCGGTGAGCCGAGGGCGCCGGCTGAACCGTGAGAGTGCAAGGTAGATGAGGAGGTCCTCCGTGCGTTGTTGCTGCACGTCCTCCCACTGAGCCTCGTCCACGACAGCGCGGACGACGCGGAACGCGCGTTGAATCGAGCCGAACGCTTCGCAGATGGCCTGGGCGCCGCTCAGTTCTTCCTGTTGCGGCAGTCGACCCTGGTGGCCAAGGAAATCGAGCAGCGGTTGCAAGATGTCCTTGTGGCGCTCGAAGAGTTCGTCGGAGCGACGGACGCGAGGGGCCGCACCGAGCCGTCGATACCGGGATGCGAGGAATGTCTGCCGGGCAGCCTCGTCTCGGAAGATGTAGAAGACGCCAGGACCCGCGGGCACGCTCGCTACTTCCAGAGTGCCGTCAATCCAGCGGCGGAGCTCATCTTGGTGGTAGAGCTTCTGGAATGTTCCCAGGCGAGTCACGAACCCGTCCTGGTGGCAGCCACCGATGATCTGATGGGCCTCCACTTCGAGTCGGGCTGCTACGACGAGGACCTTCGTGGCCAGCGACCAGGCGGTACGGAGTACCTCGGCTCGCTCCGCCACATCCTCGATGACGTTCACGACGTACCCGAGATTGACGACATCCGCCTGGTTTCGAGGTCCATCAGGACGGTGGGCGGGGTCCCACCCATCGCAATCAATGCCTTGCTCGCGCAGGCGCCGGATGTCCCCTCCTCGCCCGCATCCGTAATCGAGGACGCGGGTGCTCTGCGTAATGACGCCGTCATTCAGCGCCAGACGGGCTGGACGAGACAGGTCCGTTCGCGCGAGTGCAGTCCGGTGACGCGCGAAGCCCGGTGCAGCCTCGCTCACGGCGAGAGTCCAGGAATGCGCCGGAACAAGTCGGCGACATCGCGCATCTTCTTGTCGGCGAACAGGTACCCGATGCCCCGGTGAAGGTGCAGTCGGAACTGGTCCGCGAGAACTTCGTCGGAGAGCTCCAGACCATCACGAAGACAACGAGCCCGCAGAAGGGCCTCGTATATCTCTGCGTGCTCACCTCCGAATGTCTTCCACGTCATCTCCACCGAACTGTCCGCCGGAATCCGGATGGAATGCGGCGGTGTGGGCTCGGCAAGCGACGTGCAGAACGCCCACCGGCACAGAACGTTCCAGTGCATGATGCCCGTGACGCGCTTGAGCTTGATGAGCTGTTCCTTCGCCTGCTGGGACAGCTTGATGTGCTCGATCACCATGTACGCCCTACCCCCAGAAGTAACCTTTTTCCACGCGAGAGGACTGCTCCTGACCGTCATAAGCCAGCCGGTAGGAGAGACACACGGAGGACTTCAAGCGTTCGAGGCCTGATTCATCGATCTCCTGATCCGTGGAGAGCAGGATCACCTGATGGCTGGCGAAGGGGAAGTAACGCTCGACGAGATGGCTGCGGTGTACAGAGTCGAGCCGCCCCAACGGAGTATCGATGACGACAGGAAGGGGGCGTCCGGCGGCACGCGCGAGCCCCCAGATGATGGAGATCGCGAGCAGCTGCCGTTCGCCAGCGGAAAGACGCTCGGGAGGCAGTGGCTGGTCATCCCTGCCGAACATCGAGAGGTGGTACGTCGATGGATCGATCGCCAGCCGAGTCACCAGCGAATCCTTGCGGATCAGGTGGCTGAATCCTTCCAGGATGAGTTGCTCGATGCGCCGCACGTGCCGCTCGGCCACCTTTTTACGGAACTGCTCCATGGCCGAGCGGACGCCTTGTGCATGCTGGATGATGCGGTTGGCTTCCTCTTGGCGGAAGCGATCATCCACTTCGTGCTCGACCAGCTTGGTATAGGCATCCCACTTGCGTGAGCGTTCCAGCTGGAGGCGCTCGACTTCTTCTGCGGCGACCTGCAACTCGGCTTCCGCTTTCGCGAGGGCTTTCCTGGCCTCCTCTAGCTGGCGGACCAAGTCACCGATGGCTTCTTCATCGGGCAGCATCTCGAGCGTACGATCCGCCCGCGTGAGTTCCTGTTGGAGAGAGTCGACTTCACGCAGCAGCACCGTGCCGGTCGCCTGGACCTCGGAGAGAAGGGCGCCGCGTAGGCTCGCCAGGTCACGGTTGGCTTCGTCCGTGAGGCGAAGGCTTGGTCCCTCGGAATGAACAGGCTTACGGTTCTCCCGATCTTGAGTCAGGTAACGTGCGAGCCGGGTCAGTACTGCGGACGGTGTTCCGGCCCGCTTTGCTTCCGACAGGAGCTTCTCGTCCCGCTCGGAAAGGACGGTGAGCAGCTCTTCTTTCAACTTGGAGTCAGGGGATTCCGATCTGGCAGCCACCTCGTCGAGTAGCTCCCTGACCAGGAGCAGCGGCGCAGCACTTTCAGACAACTCGCGGAGACGATCGTAGGTTCTTTCGAGACTGTCAGCAGTCGTCTGACGCGCTGCTTCATGCTCGGCGCGCTTGGTATAGAGCTCGCCTCCTGCCCTGCGGAACTTCTCTTCGAGGTCGCGAACGCGTTTCTTCTGACGATCGACCTGGTTCTGTTTCGACCCGCGGGTTGTGACCGCCTCGGAGTAGCGCTCCTTGATTTGCTCGACCTCTGTATTCGCAGCCGCGAGCTTGTTCTGATCCTCTTGGGAGCGTTGCTTTTCCCGGTTGCGACGCTCGACCACCTTCAAATCCGTTTGGAGCAAATCAACCAAGTCGAGTCCAAGCAGCGACTGGAGCGCAGTGGCCAGCACATCCGCGGAGCCTTCCAGGTCCGCGAGCGATTCGATCTTTTCGCCGTCGAAGAAGAAGAATCCGGAGAGCCGTGATGGGATGAACTCCTCTACCATCTCGGTCCAATTCTCTGTAGCGACGGGATCCAGTTTGCCATCGCAAAGCACCTCGAGGTGCTCACGCACCGTCCGCCCTTTCGCGGACCAGGCGCGGTGAATTCGGAAGATGCGCTCGACTCCATCGACACGGTGGCGGAACCGTAGCTCAAGAGCCGCACCATCCTGTGGGTCGATAGCGCGATGGATGCAACGGCGTAGGAACTCCTCGTAGGAGAGTTCCCGGCGATTCGAGCAATCGGCGAGCTTTCCGTAGAGAACGAGCTTCAGGGCATCGAGCAGGGTCGTCTTACCGCTGCCGTTCAGTCCGCCAAAGAGAATGATCGGCTTGTTCTTCGAGGTGGGCGTCAACTCGATGACGTGACGCCCGTGATAGATGCCGAAGTTGTGGAGGATGAGCTGGTCGAGAATCATGAGACGGCCTGGTCCTGAGAGTCCGTCGAAGACTCTCCGGACAACAAGTCGAGCTGCTGCGGCTCCAGGGTCTGACGCATTTCGTCGATCTTCTCTCGTGCGTCCTGCCGAGCGACGGCGTACTTCGTCGCATCGGCAGCATCCGTGAAGAAGCCTTTCTTGATGGAACCCTCCAACGCATCGAAGAGACCCGTGCGTCTTGACATGGAGCGATGGCGTCGCTCGATGTCGAGCAGCTCGCGTGCGAGCTCGAAGCGCAGGCGATCCTGCCCGCAGACCTCGCGTAGAAGTTCCATGTCCTCGGCGCTGAAGATCAGGTTGTCGTCGAGAGCAGGACCCGGGTAGGGCTCCTCCATGGCCTGGGCGTAGATACGAGGAAGGTTGTCCTCGATCTCGTGCTTTTCGACCACCCAGATGCGTCGGATCTCCTGCATCTCGGGGAGCGAGATGAGCTCGATGCTGCGGACGTGCTCGGGGCCATTGTTGCGCACCCATCGTTGGGCCTTGAGCACACGGTACAGCCAGTTTTCACGAGCGGACTGTGTGTAGGGTCCGGGGATGGGCCTTCCGTGATGGAGCTGAACGAGACCGTTCATGCGGCGAAAGTCGCGCAGGTGCTTGTCGTCCGTGACATCCAGTTCGTCACGCAGCTTCAACAACGGGAGCATCCACTCCTTCTCCTCGTCGTTCTGGATCATGGCCTGCATCGACTTGTCTTTTTCCACCAGCGTGCAGACCCAGCAGCCGAAGCGGCTGTCTCCGCAACTGGGAGTCGTGTCGTCGACCACGAGCGGGCACTCTCCATCGGCGGAGGCCCCCTGGTACATGGTCAGCAAGTCCTTGTTCTTGTAACCCCAGGTATTGGGGTACTGCATCAGGAACATCCAGACGTCATCGTTCGTCCAGTCCTCGATGGGACTGTAGATGAGGGAGTTGGGCAGGTTGGCGTTGGGACTGAGGCGTTCCCGCACGCGCCTTCGCTCGTGGCGCTCCATGGCGCGGGCCCGGGCGGCACTTTCCGCTTTCCGCGTGCCGAGCACGAGGATGACCTCGCCACTCTTGCGGACAACGTTGCTGATGAACGCGTTGGAAGGGCGGATCTTCAGCCGGTAGGTGCACCACCTGAACTTAGGGCGTGGCGCTGGGTACCCCTTGCCAATGAGGTTGACCCAGAACGTGTCCGTGACCTCGGGGGTGAGCCGGCGCGGCTCGATGGGCATGCCCGCACTGGCCGCGCTCTTCTTCATCGTCTCGAGCGATTGGGACACCCAGGCGGCAACGACCGGGTTCTCCACCAGGGTATCGGTGCTGATGACGTGGATGGTCTTCGTCCGCTTCTCTGCGGGAAGCCCGGCGAGCGCCATCCAGACGAGTTGGAGGCACGCGGTCGAATCCTTTCCTCCGCTGTAGCCCACCACCCATGGAACCTGGTCTGCCAGATAGAGTTCCTGGATCTCCTCGACCAGTGAGGCAATCACCTGCTTCATGCCAAGGGCATCGAAGGCGGAGCCCCGCTTTGAATCAGTTCGCTGCATGTTCTCCTCGCAGCAAGGCGTCCTCGATACGCTGCTCTTCAGGAGTCAGCAGGAGTCCGAGGTGGGCCTTGATGAGGTTCGTAGTCAGGGTGACGTGCGTACCGGCTTTCGATACCCGGCCACCCACGAGGGCTCGGCCCTCCCAGAGCTTCGCGTTCGAGCGCGACCAATCGAGCCGCGAGAGCTTCTTCAGGGACTTCTTCCAGGCTTGTGGCTGCTCACGCAGAAGCGTATTGCCGACACGGCCGAGGGCTTGGAGGACGACTCCGTGCGTATGAAGCAGATCGCGACGCACTTCCGCGGCGCTCAGCTTCTGCTCCAGAACTTGCTGCCACTCGGGGAACAGCTTCGCGGTCTCATCCCAGAAGGCCGTCGCCAATTCCCGGCGCTCCTCGTCGCTGAGATCCTCCAAGCGGGCCAGGAGGGCTCGGGTCGCCGTGTACAATGCGCTCAGGGTGAACAGCTTCCGCGAGCGGGCAGAGAGGGTGCTACGTTCCATCTCCGTGAGGTCACGGTAGAGAGGCAGCTTCAGCACCGAGTGTTTGACGACCTTCGCGCCGTCCTCTCGATGGTCGTACAGCACTCCCAGCGAAGTCGATGGACGGATGGCGTGCCGATTGAGGTCCGCGAACATCTGCTGGCAGCGCTCGAGACCAGTGTCGAGGAAGAAGACGACGGCGATGGTCTCGTCAGCCAGGTCCGGGTTCTCGCGGATGGCGGCCTCGATGGCGGCGCGGCGATGCTGCCCGTCGTTGATGACGAACCGCGCGTGCATCGACACTTGGAGGCTACCGAGCTTCTGTGCGTCGCCGGTCTCGCCTAGGGGCTCGAAGCGTACGTCTCCGTCAATGGATGCGGTGAGCGCCGAGAACGTGTAGGAGTCGCGGTTCCCCAGGATGTAGCGCGCCATTTCCGGGATGCGCCCCTTATTGAGGACTCGCTGTGCGCGCAGCTCTGGGACCAGCTCGTCCTCGTTGAAGAGGAAGATGCGGGGGATGAGCCGCAGCGGGCACATGGAGACGTAGAACTCCCGGTGGGCCTGTACTCCCCGGATGGCGGGGAATACGTACCCAAAGGCGGCCGGAGATTGCGACCGACGTCCGGAAGATGACGTATCAGATAGGCCAGGAGCACGACGCATGAAGTCATGTGGCGTATCTTTGATGACGCCCATGCGTCAATAAGAAAGATGACGCCTGTACGTCAACAAAAAAGCAAACAGGGCGAAAAAATCAAGATCCTGGCCGACTGACTTCGGGGGGTATACCTAGTTGGGCGCACCTGAAGGAGGACTCAGCGGTGACGGCCTACCTCGACTGCAACGCGACAACCCCCATGGAGCCCGAGGTCCGGGACGTAGTGCTGCGGTTCATGGCCGAGGATTTCGGCAATGCCGGCAGCCGGACGCACGACTTCGGAATTCGGGCGCAGCAGGCGGTCCAACGTGCCCGGGAGCAGGTCGCAGCCGTGCTTGGAGCGAAGCGGGACGAAGTCCTGTTTACCAGCGGAGCGACCGAGAGCAACAATCTGGCAATTCTCGGGTTGGCGCCGCACGGTGAGAAAACGGGGCGGCGGCACATCGTAAGCACGGCGATCGAGCACAAAGCTGTACTCGAACCCCTTGAGCGACTGCGCAAGTGCGGCTTTGAGGTTACGCTCGTTCCTCCTACGGGGGGCGGCTGGGTGGACGCGGATGCAATCCGTTCAGCACTTCGCCCAGACACACTGCTTGTGTCTGTGATGCACGTGAACAATGAGACCGGAGTCCTGCAACCACTGGATGAGATATGTCGCGTATTAACGGATCACCCAGCATATTTGCACACGGATGCTGCTCAGGGATTCGGCAAGGAGTTCAAGGCGATACGCAACCCAAGAATTGACTTAATAAGTATCAGTGGCCACAAAATTTATGGCCCCAAAGGCGTTGGCGCTCTCCTTATGCGGCGTCGGGATTATGAGCGAGTTCCGCTTACCCCTTTGATGGTGGGTGGAGGGCAAGAGCGAGGGCTTCGCCCTGGAACTGTCGCTGTGCCACTTGTTGTTGGATTGGGACTGGCTGCTGAAATAGCTCTGTGCGACAATGAGCGACGGCAACGCATGATTCTGAAAATGCGTGAAGAGGCTTTGGCTTCGCTTAAACCGCTAAATGTTACGATCCACGGAGATACGGAACGCACTTTGCCTCATGTCCTGAATATATCCTTCCCGGGGGTGGATTCGGAAGCTGTGATGCTAGCGTGGAAAGGTATTTCAGCAGTTTCTAACGGGGCTGCCTGCACTTCACAGTCTTACACGCTTAGCCATGTGTTGTTGGCAATGGGATTCGCGGACGCTGATGTTCGCCGAGCCGTGCGCATTTCGTGGTGTCATCTAACTGGTCGCGTTGACTGGGCTGGTATGGCAGCTGCTATTGTACGACTGATTTGATAATCTCTGATGCTCCTGTTTCGGTAAGGCGCCTTTCTCAATGGGGTCGCTTGGGGCGAAGTCTTGGAATGGTCCTTACCGAAACTGATTTTAAACGCAGAGAATCTCAAATGCGCCTAGTACTACAGTGGGACTTTGGCGCGAGGGTCTCTGCGTCGGTAATGGCAGCGTTTGGCGATGGCCTGATGGCGGCGTCGCCAGCGGCTCCAGTGCAGGACGAAGTCCAAGGCCGGCCGCACCACCCAAGCGATGTTCA
>NZ_DASUNC010000048.1:0-82331 GCF_036277355.1 Archangium sp. | reverse complement strand
CGGCCATACGCCCACGCCTCCGGCGCCCGGTAGGGCAGCGTGCCCGGAGGAAACATCCCCTTCGTCAGCGTGGGGCAGGCCGGGTGCCAGGCCACCCCGAAGTCCACCAGCACCGCCTCGCCCGTCTTCTGGCGCACCAGGATGTTCGCCTCCTTCACGTCCCGGTGCACCACGCCCGCTTCGTGCGACACCGCCAGCCCCCGCGCCACCTCCAGCACCCGCTCCACCACCTCGCCCAGGGTGCGCCCCGGCGCCCACTCCTCCAGCGTGGGGCCCTCCACCAGCTCCAGCTTCACCCACACGTAGCGCGGCTCCTCCAGGGGCCACTGGCCCGCGCCCAGCTGGCGCACCAGGTGGCGGTGGCGCAGGCGCATGCCCAGCGACACCTCACGCCAGGCGCGCGCGGCCCGCTCGGGGCCCTGGTCCAACGGCAGCAGCTTGAGGGCGGACACGTACCCGTCCGGGCTGCGCACCCGGTACACCGTGGCGAAGCCCCCGCTGCCCAGCACCCCCTCCACCTCCTCCCAGCCAATGCGCGTGCCGGGCGGCAGCGGTGGGGCGTCGAGAGAATTCATGGCGTCCCCGACAGGGTGGGCAACGGGGGGCTCGGCTTCCGGAGAGGGGGAATGTGTGGACACGCGGGGCCTCGCGGGGTGTGACGTGCGGTATGAGCGGCCAGGCGGGTCTCCCCCGCCGGATGTGGGTGTGCGGACAGGCGGAAGCCACGGGTGAGCACATTGCCCGTGGCTTTTGTCACGTGGTACCCATTACCCCATGAGTCCTCCGACGGGGGAGTGCCGCCGGATCCTGGTGGTCGACGACAACAGTGCCATCCATCAGGACTTCCGGAAGATCCTCGCCAGGTCCGGCCAGGGTGTCGAGGAGCTGGATGCGATGGAGTCCATGCTCTTCGGGGATGCTCCGCCCCGGAGCAGTACCACGCGCTTCGAGCTGGACTTCGCGCTGGGTGGGGAAGAGGGCGTCCGCCTGGTGCGCGACGCGGTGCGTGAGGGACGCCCGTACGCGGTGGCCTTCGTGGACATCCGCATGCCTCCGGGCATGGACGGGGTGGAGGCCACCCTGCACATGTGGCGGGAGGAGGCGGACCTGCAGGTGGTGCTGTGCTCGGCCCACTCGGACTACTCGTGGGACGAGCTGTCGCGCAAGCTGGGCACCAGCGAGCGGCTGCTCATCCTGCGCAAGCCCTTCGACAGCATCGAGGTGCGCCAGATGGCGCACGCCCTGTGCGAGAAGTGGGAGCTGTTGCGCGCCAGCCACCAGCGGATGGAGGACCTGGAGCGGATGGTGGAGGAGCGGACGCGGGCGCTGGCGGAGGCCAATGCCCGGCTGGTGCACGCCCAGAAGCTGGAGGCGCTGGGGCGCATGTCCGCGGGCCTGGCCCACGAGGTCAACAACCCGCTGAGCTACATCCTGTCCAACCTGCGCCACGTGGTGCGCGGGCTGGAGACGCTGCCGTGCGCGGAGGAGGCACTGCGCGCCCGGGACGAGCTGAGGGATGCGTGCGGGGACGCCGTCGTGGGCGCCGAGCGCATCGAGCGCATCGTCCAGGACGTGCGCATCTTCGCGCGGATGGACGAGCCACCCAAGGAGGTGGTGGACGTGCGCCACGTGATGGAGCTCACCCTGTCCATGGCGGCGCGGGCGCTGCGGCCGGAGCTGCGGCTGGTGAAGGAGTTCCACGAGGTGCCCCCCGTCTGGGGCAGCGAGCACGGCCTGGGGCAGGTGTTCCTCAACCTCATCGTCAACGCCACCCATGCCCTGGCGGGCCGGGAGTCGCCCACGCTCCGGCTGGGCATCCAGCGGCGCGAGGACGGCCTGGTGGCGGTGGAGGTGCAGGACAACGGCAGCGGCATCCGGCCGGAGCACCTCAGCCGCCTCTTCGAGCCCTTCTTCACGACGAAGCCGGTGGGCACGGGCACGGGGCTCGGCCTGTCCATCTGTCATGGCATCGTGACGCGGTTGGGCGGGGAGATCGCCGTGGACAGCACGCCGGGCCAGGGCACCACCTTCCGGGTGCTGCTGCCCCCGGCCTCCGAGCAGGCGGCACAGTCCGCTATGCTGGAGCGGAGACGCTCCGGGTCCTAGCCCGGCGCGGGCTCGAGCGCTGACGAGGGAGCTGATGGGCTGGAGCCCGCGAGCATGGGTGCTGGAGCGGCTGGACGCCCAGCTGGCGGAGCCGCAGCGCCAGCTGCCTCCGGGGGAGCTCTGGCGCTACCGGGTGCTGCTGGGGGCCACCAACCTGATGATGGTGCTCAACGGCCTGTACGTGCTCGGCATCTCCACCTATGAGTCCGAGGAGCGCCTGCCGCAGGTCCTGGCGGTGGGGGTGAGCATGGCCGCCTACGGGGGGGTGATGGTGCTGGCGCGCCGGCTGCCCTCGCCCACCCTGCCGTCCCTCCTCCTGTGCGGGGCCCTGTCCGCGGGCTTCATCCTGGGCACCCTGCCCGTGGACATGCCGGGCGTCGTGTCGCACGCGGTGGGCATGTTGATTCCGGCCCTGGCCGTCTACCTGCTGGGGCCCCGCCGCGGCTTCTTCTTCACCGCGCTCCTCATGCTCTACGCGGGGCTCTTCCACCAGCTCTACCACTCCGGCTTCGGCCAGGTGCGGCCGCTCTTCCAGAACCCGGGCATCTGGATGAGCAACCTCGTCACGTGCCTCAGCCTGCTGATGGGCTGGGCGCTGAGCTGGCTCTACGGCATCGTGCGCGAGGAGTCCCAGGAGGCGCTGGAGGGGGCGCTCCAGACGCTGCGCGAGAGCGAGGGCAAGCTGATCAGCGTCCTGGAGAGCACGGAGGACGTGGTGGTGGCGCTGGACCGGGAAGGGCGGGTGGTCACCGCCAACCAGATGGCCAAGGCCCTGGGCCAGCACGTCTACAACCGGACGCTCGAGCGGGGCGCGGTCCTCGACTGGATGGCCTCTCCGGGCCTCCAGGAGCTGTTCCAGCGGGCCCTGTCGGGCCAGCGGCAGCGGGTGGAGATTCCCCTGATGCACGAGGGCCGCTCCCTGACGCTGGACGTCACCTTCAACCCGGTCTGGGAAGGGGAGCGGGTGGTGGGGGCCACGCTCTTCAGCCGCGACATCACGGAGCGCAAGGCGGCCGAGGCCCGGCTGGCGGAGCTGCACCGCAGCCTGGTGGACGTGTCGCGCCACGCGGGCATGGCGGAGATCGCCACCGGGGTGCTGCACAACGTGGGCAACACGCTCAACAGCGTGAACGTGTCCGCCCACCTCGTGGTGGACCGGCTGCGCGCCTCGCGGGCCGTGGGCCTGGACAAGGCCGTGGAGCTGCTGCGCGAGAATGCCTCGCGGCTGGGCGCCTTCCTCGAGGAGGACCCCCGGGGCCGGCAGTTCCCCGCCTACCTGGCGGCGCTCTCGGGGCAGCTCGCCCAGGAGCGGGAGTCGGTGCTGGAGGAGCTGCGGCGGCTCTCCGAGAGCGTGGACCACATCAAGACGGTGGTGAGCATGCAGCAGGAGCATGCCCGCTTCTCCGGCGTGCTGGAGCGGGTGGAGGTGCCCGGGCTGCTGGACGACGCCATGCGCCTGCACGCCGTGTCCTTCGAGCGCCTGGGCATCCAGCTGCGGCGCGAGTACAGCGCCCCCACCGCCGCGGTGATGGTGGACCGGCACAAGCTGCTGCAAATCCTGGTGAACCTGTTGAGCAACGCGCGCCATGCGCTGGTGGAGAGCCCGCGGCCGGACAAGCAGCTCACCCTGCGCGTGGAGCAGGCCGGGGAGCGGCTGCGCATCGCCGTGGCGGACAACGGGGTGGGCATCGCCCCGGAGCACCTGCAGCGGCTCTTCAGCCAGGGCTTCACCACGAAGAAGGACGGGCACGGCTTCGGGCTGCACATCAGCGCCCTGTCCGCCGAGGAGCTGGGCGGCTCCCTCCAGTGCGAGAGCGAGGGCCCCGGCCAGGGCGCCACCTTCACCCTGGAGCTGCCCCTGGCGTGAGGGTCCACCGGCCCCGGCGCGTGGGCTCCTGGAGGGCCCGGCCGAGCGCCTGGAGGAAGCGCTTGCGCGGCCAGTGCCCGGCGCCGAAGCGCGCCAGGTGCTCCGTCTCCACCTGGCAGTCGATGAAGTGGAAGCCCCAGGCCTGGAAGCGCTCCACCGCCGTGGTGAAGGCCACCTTCGAGGCGTCCGGCGCGTGGGCGAACATGCTCTCCCCGAAGAAGGCCGCCCCCAGCGACACGCCGTAGAAGCCCCCCTTCAGCTCGCCCCCCGCCCACGCCTCCACCGAGTGCGCGAAGCCCAGCTCGTGCAGGGTGACGTAGGCCTGGCGCATCTCGTCCGTAATCCACGTGCCGTCCTGGCCGGGGCGCGGCGTCTCGGCGCACGCGGAGATGACGGCCTCGAAGGCGGTGTCCCAGCGAATCTCGTAGACGCCCGCCTTGAGCGTCTTGCGCAGCGAGCGGCCCACGTGCAGCGTGTCCGGCGTGAGCACGAAGCGCGGGTCCGGCGAGTGCCAGAGGATGGGCTGGCCCCGGCTGTACCAGGGGAAGATGCCCTGGGAGTAGGCCGAGAGCAGGCGCTCGGGGCTCAGGTCCCCGCCCACGGCGAGCAGCCCGCCCCGGTCCGCCTTCTCCGGCGGTGGGAAGAGCTCCGGATCTTCTCCGAGTAGGTAGATGGGCACTACCGCGACACGTTGAGCTTCACGTCTCCGGACAGCGAGTAGGGCACGCGCACCAGCGGGCCCGTGAGCTCGCCCGCGATTTCATACGGCAGCGTCCCCTTGGCGATGAGCGCCCGCACGTCCTGCCCCCACGTCTCCCGCGTCACCGCCACCTCCACGGGATACACCCCGGTGGCCGACGCGTCCACGGTGTCGTACTTGCCCCGGGTGCCCTCGCCCAGCTTGCGGCCCCCCACCGAGAGGGCCCACTGGAGCGCCTCCAGCCGCAGCGGGAAGGGGTTGGGGTTCTCCACGCCCAGGCGCAACAGCAGGTCCACCTGCTCCTCCGAGTAGCGGGCCCCCTCCAGGCTCTCCACCTTCACCACCGGCAGCCGGGGCACGCGCACCGGCCGCGAGGCGGCGAAGGGCAGCGTCCGCACTTGGCCCCCCGCGCGCACCGTCAGCGTGCCGCGCAGCGCCACCAGCAGGGTGCCCCCCCGCTGGCTCAGCGCCCTCAGGTCCTCCGGCGTGCGCACGTAGGCGGCCTCGGCCTGGAAGGAGAAGGGGGTGGGGGCATGGGGCGCCAGGGTGACGCCCAGCGGCGCCGAGCCCCTCCGCACCACCTGCCCGTCCGACACGAGCTCGTAGTCCGCCTTCTCCAGCACGGCGGGGCCGGGGCTGGTGAGCTGGCCGGAGTAGCGCAGCTTCACCTCGGAAAGGCCCTGGGAGGCGACGGTGGCCTCCTCGGCCCCGAGCGAGGCGGGACCCACGGGGGCGGGAGGCGGCGTGGACGCACACCCGGCCAACCAGGCGGCGAGCGTCAGGAGGTGGACGATGGCACGCGGGGCGGAACGCATGGCGCGAAGGTGCGGCCGGTTCCCGCTGGTCTCAAGGGCATTTCGGGTACACTGTTGACTACACCGTGGCCCACCGTCGCCCGAACCTCAACAAGGCCATCCGCTCGCTCATCCGCGACATCGCCGCGAAGATGCCCGAGTTCTCCCATGTGAGGGCCAGCCGCATCCTGGTGATTGCCGGCGAGGCGCGGCGGGCCTCGCGTGGCACGGTGAAGCCGCTGTGCTTCCGGGGCGGACTCAGCACGGACCGGGCCGGGCGCCGCAAGCCCATCGTCCGGCTCAAGGGCAAGCGGATGCTCTACTGCATCACCCTGCGCCCGCTCTTCTTCCGCTCCTCCACGCCCAAGTCCCGGGTGGAGACGGTGATGCACGAGCTCTTCCACATGTCCCGGCGCTTCGACGGCACGCTGCACGCGGGGCGCAGGCACTCGGTGCTGGGCCGGGACTTCTCCCGCCGGCTGCGGCCCCTGGTGCGCCGCTACCTCAAGCACTGCCCCCAGGAGGTGCTGGCGGCCTTCGCGTACTCGGGCGAGGTGAAGGTGCTGCAGTGGTTGGAGCGGCCCGGCCCCGCCTACGTCCCTGGCACGCGCGGGGTGCGCAAGGTGTACACCGAGGAGCAGCTCTACTACGGCATCGCCCGCATGGTGACGCGCAAGCGCCCCCGCCCCGCCACCGAGCCCAAGCCTCCCCGCAAGGAGCGCGTGGAGAAGCCGCGGGTCCACTGAAGGACGCTAGTTGAGGTACCTGGGGCGCGGCGGCGCGGGCGGCTGCGGCGGCCCGGCCTCCATCATCTCCAGCCCCTGGCGGGTGAGCAGGAAGCGCACCACGCCGGAGCCACGCTCCGTTTCGATCTCCGCCTCGAAGGCGGGACCCGAGATGCTCCCCATCTGCACGTCCTTGCGCAGGTTGTGCACCTTGCCCGTGAGCAGATCTCCCGCCACCGGCTGCACGGTGTCGCCACGCCGGTAGAGGTCGAACGCGACCTGATGCAGCGTCATGGCCAGCGTGGGCGTCAACGGCTGGGAGCTGAACAGGACCGAGATGAGGACCCAATAGGGGGGGGACTGTTCGGCCATTTCCTCCATCCTAACGCCCCCCCGGCGCACGCCCCATCCGTTTTCCACGCCTCCCTGCTTCAGCGGGGCTGGAAGATTCTCATTTCATGGGAGTATCAACGTCCGCTAGATGATGTTTTCCGTCCTGTTGCTCGCTTGACTAGCAAACCGCCTGTAAACCGCCCGTCCGTTTCCTCCCCGTTTCACTTGGAGAACGGAATGTTCGCGAAGAAGGTGTTTGGCGGAATGCTGTCCCTGTCGTGGGCGCTGGGCCTGGTGGCGTCGACGGCCGCGTACGCGGGCCCCATGGATGGCAACAGCAGCGACGTGATGCTGCAGGGCTTCCACTGGCGCTCCACCGAGACGTACCCCTGGTGGGGCGTCATCCAGGGCAAGGCCTCGGACATCAAGAACAGCGGCTTCACCATGGTGTGGTTCCCGCCGTCCAGCGACGCGGCCTCCAACGAGGGGTACCTGCCGCGGCAGCTGTACGTGCAGAACAGCAAGTACGGCACGGACGTGCAGCTCAAGAGCGCCATCGGCGCGCTGCACACGTATGGCGTGAAGGCCATCGCGGACATCGTGGTCAACCACCGCGTGGGCACCACCGGCTGGGGAGACTTCACCAACCCCACCTGGGGCACCTGGTCGGTGGCGCGGGGCGACGAGTGGACGAGCGCCAGCGGCAACTACGACACCGGTGACGGCTACAGCGCCGCGCGCGACCTGGACCACACCAACGTCACCGTGCAGAACGACCTGAAGGGCTGGATGAACTGGCTCAAGTCCAGCATCGGCTACGACGGCTGGCGCTATGACTACGTGAAGGGCTTCGGCGGCACGTACGTGGGCAACTACAACACCGGCACGGTGCCCTACTTCTCGGTGGGCGAGCTGTGGACGGACCTGAACCTGGGCAACCCGGACGCCCACCGCCAGCAGCTCATGAACTGGATCGACGCCACGGGCGGCAAGTCGACGGCGTTCGACTTCACCACCAAGGGCATCCTCCAGCAGGCGGTGCAGTACAACGAGTTCTGGCGGCTGCGTGACAGCGCGGGCAAGCCCTCGGGCGCCATCGGCTGGTGGGCGGCCAAGTCGGTGACGTTCATCGACAACCATGACACGGGCCCGAGCTCGCCCAGCGGCGGCCAGAACCACTGGGCCTTCCCCAGCGACAAGGTGATGCAGGGCTACGCGTACATCCTCACGCACCCGGGCATCCCCTGCGTCTACTGGGTGCACTTCTATGACTGGGGCCACGCCGCCGCCATCAAGAGCCTCATGGCGGCGCGCAAGGAGAAGGGCGTCACCTCCACCTCCGCGGTGAGCATCCAGGTCGCGGACTCGAGCAAGTACGCCGCCATCATCACCGGCAACACCGGCAGCCTGGCGATGAAGATCGGCTACGGCGACTGGTCCCCGGGCACCGGCTGGACGCTGGTGAACTCCGGCACCAACTGGGCCGTCTGGAAGAAGTAGCCCGGGCTCGGATAGCGTTGCGGGTGATGATCCAGTTCACCCGCAACTACACCGATCGCTCGAACGAATACGGCTTCCAGTTCGAGTTCCATTGCGACAAGTGCCGCAACGGGCACATGTCGCCCTTCATCGCCAACAAGATGGGGCTGGCGGCGGGCTTCCTGAAGGCGGCGGGCTCCCTCTTCGGGGGCACGCTGTCGCGGGCGGCCTACGCGGGCGACCACGTGAAGGACGCCCTGCGCGGGAGCGCCTGGGACGACGCCTACGCCGAGGCGGTGGAGGAGGGGAAGAAGCACTTCAAGCACTGCACCCGCTGTGGCCAGTGGGTGTGCCCGCAGGCGTGCTGGAACGAGTCGCGGGGCCTGTGCGAGTCGTGCGCGCCGGACCTCCAGGAGGAGGCCGCGCACATCCAGGCCAAGGTGTCCGTGGAGCAGGCCTGGGACAAGGCACGCAAGGTGGACCAGGTGGAGTCGCTGGACATGAAGGCCCACCGCACGGCGGCGGCCTCGGCCTGCCCCCACTGCAACGCCCGCGTCGAGGGAGGCAGGTTCTGCTCCGAATGCGGCAAGCCACTGGCCGCGGCCAAGGTGCACTGCACCCAGTGCGGCACGGAGATGAAGCCCACCGCGCGCTTCTGCGGCGAGTGTGGCACGCCCCGGGGCGGCTGAGCCGTCCGTCGTCATGGCGCAACCATGACGAAAGGACCGAGGGGCCGTGGAGCAATGGAGAGGGGACGTCCCTAGGCTGACGTCCCCTCTCAACGACTGGACTCCCCATGTCGAATCCCCTCCGCGTGGAGAAGGGCGTGGCGAGCCTCGTCCTCCACGACGCCCAGGGCACTCCGCAGCTGCGGCTCGAGGTCGACAAGGACGGCAAGACGCGCGTCGAAGGCGTGACGCCCGCTCCCTCGAGCCGGTAGCGCGGCTCAGTCCTCGCTCTTCGGAACCCGGGGTTGGTTCAGCAGGGGCTGCTCCTCGGGCTCCCGGGCCGACCCGGGGTTGCGCACCTCCACGAGCAGGGCCACGGGCTCACCCTCGGCCATCTCATACGTGGCGCGCACCTCGCCGCCCTCGCGAATCTCCGCCGCGGTGGCCGGCCGGCCATCCACGCGCACCTCGGTTCCCGAGATGATGAGCATCCGCACGTCCTGTCCCTCCGGCGCGGACAGCACGTGCAGCTGGTTGCCGGTGACGGCCAGCACCTCCCCCGAGACCTGCCGGGGTTGCGTGGGGCTCGCCGGGGTGTCGTCCGGCGGCCGTGGGGCCGGCGGCTCGGTGGGCCGCGGTGCCTCGGCCCTCGGGGGAGGTGGCTCGCGCCGGGGCGGTGCGGCCGGAGCCGGAGGCGGGGGCGTGGGCCGGCTCTCGCTCGTGCTGCCGGGCTCCGAATGCATGGGCGCCGACGCCGTCTCCCGCTCCCGTTCCCCCTCTCGCGCCTCGCGCTTCTCGCAGCCGGCCGCCAGGAGGAGCATCGCCACTCCCGCCATCAGACCGCTCGTCCTGGGTCGCATGCCGCCTCCCGTGCCCCTCGGGCCTCGTCCGTCTCGTCTGTCTAATGATGGGGCGGCGTCTTCCCGGCACCCACCGGGCCGGAGCCGGGGAGTCCGGCCGCATGGCTCCTCCGCGAGGGCCCTGGAGAGCGCTCGATGATGGGGCGCGGGCCGCCTCCCACTTGACTATTGTTCGAGTCTCACGCCCCTTTCCCGAGGGCTGGATGCGACGGAGCACGATGACGCCGAGCCAACTGGAGCTGCCTTCCGTGGAGTGGAAGCGGATCCTCCTGCTGCTGCTCCTGCTCGGCGGGATGGTGCTGCTCGCCTCCTCCGACGCGTTCCAGTCCGCCCTGTCCTGGCTGCTCGCGAAGGCCGGGCCCGCCATCGAGGCGCATCCCTTCTGGGGCGCGGCGCTCTTCATCCTCCTGTCCGCGTTCTCGGCCATGCTGGCCTTCTTCAGCAGCGCGGTGCTCATCCCCGTGGCCATCCACACCTGGGGCGAGGCCGTGTGCGTGCTCCTGTTGTGGTGCGGGTGGATGCTCGGCGGCGCGGGCGCCTATGTCATCGCCCGCGTCTGGGGACGGCCCGTCATCCGCCGGCTCGTGTCCGCGGAGCTGCTCGGCCGCTACGAGGAGCGCATCTCCCAGCACAGCTCCTTTGGTCTGGTGCTCCTCTTCCAGCTGGCCGTCCCCTCCGAGATTCCCGGCTACGTGCTCGGGCTGGCGCGCTACGGGCTGCGCAGGTACCTGCGGGTCCTGGCCGTCGCCGAGCTGCCGTACGCGGTGGGCACCGTCTACGTCGGCTCCAGTCTCCTCGCGCAGCGCTCCCTGGTGCTCCTGGCCCTGGGGACGCTCGGCATCCTCTTCAGCGCGTGGACCCTGCACGCCCTGCGCAAGCGGCTCGGCCCGTAGCCCGGCTCCCTGGCGCCGGTCCGAGCCGCCAGGGGCTTCGCGCTGCTTTTCCCCGGAGGGGCTCCCCCGCTACCGTTGGAGGAGGGACACCCGATGGCGGACAGCCTGGTGAGCGCGCTGCTCGAGGACGCCGAGGGCGACCTGTGGATTGGCACGGAGGCCCGGGGACTGCACCGGCTCCAGGACGCGCCCTTCACCACCCATGGCCGCCCCGAGGGCCTGGCGCACGAGATGGTGCTGGCCATCCACGAGGCCCGTGACGGCAGCCTCTGGTTCGGCACCGTGGGAGGCGGGGTCAGCCGCATGCAGCGGGACGGGCAGGTGACGTCGTGGAGCATGGCCGACGGGCTCATCCTGGACCGCGTCCGCTCCATCGCCGAGACGCCGGACGGCGTCCTCTGGTTCGGCACGCGCGTGGGCATCAGCCGCTGGAGCGGGGGCCGGTTCACCTCGTTCGGCGCCGCCCAGGGGCTGACGGACCCGAGGGCCTTCCTGCTGGCCGTGGACGCCGCCGGCACGCTCTGGGTGGGCACCCCGACGGGGCTCTTCCGGTGGAACGGCGCGCGCTTCGAGCCCTTCACGCCCCAGGGAGGGCTGCCCGGCCAGGAGCCCACCCTGCTGCTGCCGAGCGCCGCGGGCGGCCTCTGGGTGGGCACGCGAAACGGAGGCCTGGCCCACGTGCTCGAGGGCCGGAGCACCCCGTGGGTGCCCGAGGCCGCGCCGTTGGACGGCAAGGTGCTGGCGCTCCACGAGGAGCCGGACGGCACGCTCTGGATTGGCACGGGCGAGGGCATCTTCCGGTGGAAGAAGGGGGGGCTCCACCGCTTCAGCCGGGACGAGGGGCTGTTCGACGAGCGCGCCTTCCAGCTGCTCGCCGATGGACGGGGCTACCTGTGGGCCAGCGGGAACAAGGGCATCTTCCGCATGTCCCTGTCGGAGCTGGAGGAGGTGGCCGAGGGCAGGAGGGCTCGCATCACCTCCCGGGCCTACGGGGTGGAGGATGGGATGCGCTCGGAGGAGTGCAACAGCCTGGGCTCCCCGGCGGGCGTGCGCACGCGGGATGGCCGGCTGTGGTTCCCCACCATCCGCGGGGCCGTGGTCTACACCCCGCAGCACGAGCAGGCGCACATGGTGTCACCGCCCGCGCTCATCGAGGAGCTCCGGGTGGATGGCCACCCGATGCCACGCTCCGATTGGGAGCGGCTCCTGGTGGGGGATGGACGGCTCGAGCTCCATTTCACGGCCACGGGCCTGCGCGCTCCCCGGCGGCTGCGCTTCCGCTACCAGTTGGAGGGCATCGACCCGGAGCCCGTGGAGGCCGGGGCGCAGCGCGTGGCCTCCTATACCCGTCTGCCCCCCGGGCACTACCGCTTCCGCGTGGAGTCGCAGTACGCGGACGGCGGCGCGGCTCCTCCGGTGGAGGTGGCGCTCTTCCTGCGTCCCCGCTTCCACCAGACGCTCACGTTCCGCATGGGGTGCGTGCTGGCCGCCGTGCTGGCGGTGGCCGGTGGGGTGTGGCTGCGCCTGCGGGCCGGGCGCCTGCGCGAGCGCGAGCTGCGGGCCCATGTGGACCTGCGCACCGCGGAGCTGGCCACCCTCAACGCGGACCTGGAGGCCCGTCTCCAGGAGCTGCAGGCCACCCGCGAGCGGCTCGTCCACGCCGAGAAGATGGCGGCGGTGGGCACGCTGGCCGCTGGCGTCGGACACGAGCTCAACAACCCGCTGGCCTTCGTCATCTCCAACGTCCACTACGCCGCCGCGGAGGTGCGGGACGTGGCGGAGCGCGGAGAGGAGCGCGAGCGCTGGGAGGAAGTGGGGCAGGCGCTCTCCGAGGCCCTCCAGGGCGCGGAGCGGATGCGCCGCATCATCCAGGACCTGAAGACGTTCTCCCGGGTGCAGCCGCACCGCGAGCAGCAGCGGGTGGACCTGCACGCGGTGCTGGACCTGGCGCTGTCCATCTCCGCCGCGGAGATGCGCCACCGCGCCCGGGTGGTGAAGGCGTATGGCCCGGTGCCGGCCGTGCTCGGGGACGAGACGCGGCTGGGCCAGGTGTTCCTCAACCTGCTCATCAACGCCGCCCAGGCCCTTCCCGAGGGCCACGCCGGCCAGCACGAGATTCGCGTCTCCACGCGCCAGGACGGGCAGGGCGGGGTCGTGGTGGCGGTGAGCGACACCGGCGAGGGCATCACGCCGGATGTGCTCTCCCGCATCTTCGAGCCCTTCTTCACCACCAAGCCGGTGGGGGTGGGCACGGGCCTGGGGCTGTCCATCTGCCACAGCTACGTGCAGGCCATGGGCGGAGACATCCGCGTGCGCAGCGAGGTGGGGCGGGGCACCACGTTCGAGGTGGTGCTGCGCTCCGCCGAGGAGGAGGCCATCGCGCAGCCCACCGCGCGGGCCTCCACTTCCGGGGAGAAGGGCCCTCGCGGCCGGCTGATGGTCATCGACGACGAGCCGCTGCTGCTCGCCTCCCTGACGCGGACGCTGGCGCCCGAGCACGAGGTGGAGGCCTTCGGCGGCGCGCGGGCGGCGCTGGAGCGGCTGCGGGCCGGGGAGCGCTACTCGCTCATCCTGTGTGACGTGATGATGCCGGAGATGACGGGCGTGGAGCTGTACGAGACGCTGGTGCGCGAGGTGCCCGGGCAGGCCGGGCGCCTGGTGTTCCTCACCGGGGGCGCCTTCAGCGAGGCGGCGCGCTCACACCTGGAGACCACGCGGCGGCCCTGCCTGGAGAAACCCTTCGAGCCGGAGGCCCTGCGCGCGCGCATCCACGCGCTGCTGGAGGCTCAGGAGAGCAGCCCGCTGCGCAAGGCCGTCGGCGAGTAGCCGAGCATCCGGCGGCACGTGCGTGAGAAGTGGGCGAGGTCGGCGAAGCCCGCGAGGTGGGCCGCGCTCGTCGCATCGAGGCGCGCGGACGCCGCCACCGCGACGAGCAGCCGGCGCCAGAGCTGGAAGGTGCGGAGGGGCACGCCCACGTCGCGGACGAACAGCGCCCGCAGGTGCGCCGGGGACAGCCGCGTGCGCGCGACGGCGAGACGCCAGTCGGCCCCCGGTGTCCGCAGGGCCTCGAGGACCCGGGCGATACGGGCGTCCGGCTCGGCGCGCGGTGCCTCCTGGGAGAGCCAGTTTGCGTACTCGCGCGCGAGGCCGGCGAGGACCTCGGGCCGGGACAGGGACGCGCGGTGCGCGGTGAGGGCCGCTCCGAGCCGCTCCCCGAGCCGGCCCTCGAGCGGGAAGGCCCCGCCACGCCCGCGTGAGTAGCTCGCCACGTGGGCGGCCAGCTCCGGGTCGTACAGGAGCCCGAGCGTGGGTCCGGGGCTGGCCACGGCGTGCAGCTGATGCGGGGGCACCACCACCACCCGCCCGCGCACGCTCGCCCGGCCCGGCTCCCTCACGGTCACCTCTCCATCCAGTCCGACGAGCAGCGCCGCGCCGTGCTGCGCGTGGAGCGTCGACTCCGTCGCCGTCGAGGCCCGCACCGCGAACGCTTCCGTGATGACCGCTCCGATCCGCGATTCGTTCAAGCGCTCCATGCCTCGCCCACCCTACCGTATCCCGCCGTTCCTCGATTCCGGGCCTGGAGGCCGTGAGCGATGCTGAACCTTTTCTCCGACGAGGTGCGCCGCAATCCCTATCCCGCCTACGAGCAGCTTCGGAGCCGCTCTCCCGTGCTGCATGAGCCGCACTCGGGCCTGTGGATCGTCTTCGACTACGAGGGCGTGAAGCGCGCGCTCCAGGACCACGAGGCGTTCAGCTCCATCGTCGCGCCCCCGTCCGCCATGACCTCGCAGTGGCTCGTCTTCATGGATCCTCCGCGCCACTCGAAGTTGCGCGCCCTCATCCTGCGCGCCTTCACCCCCCGGGCCGTGGCGAACCTGGAGCCTCGCATCCGGGCGCTGTCCCACGAGCTGCTGGACCAGACGATTCGACGCGGGGAGATGGACCTGGCCGCGGACTTCTCCATCCCGCTTCCCCTGAGGGTGATCGCCGAGATGCTCGGGGTGCCCACCGCCGACCAGCCCCGCTTCAAGCGCTGGAGCGACGTGATGATGGCGCTCGGCTACGCCGTCGCGGGCAGCGAGGAGGCCGCCCGGGTGCAGCGGGAGTTCTCCGAGGTGACCGGGGAGATGCGCCTCTACGTCCGGGACCTGGCCGCGCGGCGGCGGACGGCGCCGAGGGATGACCTGTTGACCCGGCTCGTCGAGGCCGAGGTGGAGGGCGAGCGGCTGACGGAGGATGAGCTCCTGGGCTTCGTCCAGCTCCTGCTCTCGGCCGGCCACGAGACGACCACCAACCTGCTCAACAACGCGCTGCTGTGCTTCCTCGAGCACCCGGAGCAGCTGGCCCGGCTGAAGGCGGAGCCCGCGCTGCTGCCCTCGGCCATCGAGGAGGTCCTGCGCTACCGCTCCCCCGTCCAGGCGATGTTCCGCGTGACCCGGACCGAGGTCTCCCTGCTCGGCCAGGTGATTCCCCCCGGGAAGATGGTGCTGGCGATGATCGGCTCCGCGAACCGCGACCCCCGGAAGTTCCAGGACCCGGACCGGTTCGATATCTCGCGCGAGCCCAATCCGCACATCGCCTTCGGGCACGGCATCCACTTCTGCATCGGGGCTCCGCTTTCGCGCCTGGAGGCCCGGGTTGGACTCTCCGTCCTGCTGGCGCGGATGCGGGACTTCTCGCTCGCGGGTGAATCGCCCTGGGAGCCTCGCAGGGCGATTCATGTCCACGGGCCAACCCGGTTGCCCATCCGATTCACTTCGGGGACGTAGCGGGGGCAACCCGGGAACCTCGATACCCTCACCCCGTCCCTCTCCCGGAGGGAGAGGGGATATTGGGCGTGGATTGGGCTTGGGGGTGATGGGGTTGGGGTGATGGGGCTCAGCGGCGCTGGACGACCGCGTGGGCCGGGGCCGCCGCTCCCAGACGCTCGGGCCGGGGCTCGGGCTTCGTCCGGGGCTCTTCCACCCGCTCCAGCGACCAGCCCGTCTTCAGGCCCACCACGAACCACGCGAGCAGCACCGCCCCCACCGCGAAGAGCACGTCCCCGGGCACCCGCAGCCACCGCAGCGTGTCCATCAGCGGTGTCTGCATGAACTCCGCGCTGCGCGCCCACCACGTGCCCTGCTCGATGGCCGCCTTCGTCTGCAACACGCCGATGGGCAACAGCGACAGCACCACCATCAGCACCAGCCCCGCGTTGATGCTCCAGAAGGCCCACGCCAGCGGCTGCGTCTTCCACTTCGCGTCCGGCTGCATCATCCGGAACGAGAAGAGCATCAGCGCGATCCCCAGCATGCCGTACACCCCGAAGAGCGCCGTGTGGCCGTGCAGCGGCGTCAGGTTGAGCCCCTGCATGTAGTAGAGCGCGATCGGCGGGTTGATGAGGAAGCCGAACAGGCCCGCGCCCACCAGGTTCCAGAACGCCACCCCGATGAAGAACAGGATGGGCCAGCGGTACTGCTCCATCCACCCCGGCAGCTTCGACAGGCGGAGGTGGCCCCACACCTCACGGCCCACCAGCACCAGCGGCACCACCTCCAGCGCGCTGAACGTCGCGCCCAGCGCCATCGCCGAAGCCGGCGTCCCCGAGAAGTACAGGTGGTGGAACGTGCCGATGATGCCGCTGCTCAGGAAGATGAGGGTGGTGAAGAGCACCGCCGGCACCGCCGCCTTCGGCGACAGCACCCCCAGCCGCGTGAAGAGGAACGCCATCACCACCGTGGCGAACACCTCGAAGAAGCCCTCCACCCACAGGTGCACCACCCACCAGCGCCAGTACTCCACCATGCCCATGTGGCTGCGCTGCCCGTACATCAGCCCCGCCCCGTAGAAGGACGCGATGGCCAGCGACGAGATGACGAAGAGCACCAGCAGCGGCCGGCCCTCGCTCGGCTTCTTCAGCGCCGGCCACACCGCCCGCGCCGTCAGGAACAGCCACACGAACAGGCCCACGAAGAGGAAGATCTGCCAGAAGCGGCCCAGGTCCACGTACTCCCAACCCTGGTGGCCGAACCAGTACCAGGAGTCCCCGCTGCCCATCCGCTGCTGCACCGAGGCCCACTGCCCGAAGAGCGCTCCCACCACGATGATGAGCAGGCACACGAAGAGGAAGTTGACGCCCGCCCGCTGGTACTTCGGCTCCACCCCGCTCACCGCCGGGCCCACGAAGAGGCCCGTGGCCAGCCACGCCGTCGCAATCCAGAAGATGCCCAGCTGCGTGTGCCAGCTGCGCGTCACCGCGTAGGGCAGGTACTTCGCCAGCGGCACGCCGTAGAAGCCCGCGCCCTCCACCCCGAAGTGCGCCGTCACTCCGCCCAGCCCCACCTGCGCCAGGAAGAGCGCCACCACCACCAGGAAGTACTTGCCCGTGGCCCGCTGGCTCGGGGTGAGCTGCATCCCGGAGAACGGATCCTTCTCGGGCGGCGCCAGCTCCTCGTCCTCCTTCTTGCCGCTCAGGTACCAGACGAGCCCTCCCACTCCGGCGATCAACAGCACCACCGAGGCCAGGCTCCACATCAACACGCCCGAGGCGGGCCGGTTGCCCACCAGCGGCTCGTGCGGCCAGTTCTGCGTGTAGCTGACGGTGTCCCCGGGCCGGTTCGTCGACGTCACCCAGCTCGTCCACCAGAAGAAGGCGCCCAGGTCCTTCAGCTTCTGGGCATCCGTGAGCGCGCCCTGGGGAATGGCGTAGGCCGAGCGGCCCTGGGAGAACACGTCCGCGTAGTAGTCGGCGTTGGCGCGCATCGCGTCGGCGCGCACCGGGTCCAACGTCACCGTGCCCGTGCTCGCGTCATACGTGTTGGTGCGCATCATCGCGGCGAGCCGCTCGCGCAGCGCCGCCTGCCGCTCGGCCGGGGACAGGGCATAGGAGGCGCGGCTCTCCTCGCGGGCCCAGGTGTCCAGCACGAAGGTGGCCTCGCGGTGCAGCCAGTCCGCGCTCCAGTCCGGCGCCACGTACGCGCCGTGGCCCCACACCGAGCCCACCTGCTGCCCGCCAATGGACTGCCACACGTTCTGTCCACGCATGATGGACTCGCCCGTGAGCAGCACCGTGCCGTCCTGCGTCATCACCTTGTCGGGGATGGGCGGCAGCGTGCGCGAGATGCGGACTCCCTGGCCACCCAGCACCAGGAACGAGACCAGGACGACAGCGCCAAGGCCGAGCCAGAGCTTTCGGTGTTGCATGACCGCGTGCTCCTGATGGGGAAGGAATGGGGCGGATGGGGTCCTCCCAGAGCAAGCCCCGTTCCACCCCGTCTCCCCTCGGGCCCACGCGCTCCGTGCACGCAACCGGTGCGTCCGGCAGCAAGGTGTGTGCAAAATGTGCATTCAACGTGCAGGGTTATGGGGGTCCGCGCCACACGTCCGTGAAACCCCCGGCACCCGGCACTGTCACCCAGACGATGGAGCGCGGGACCGGAGTTCCGCGGGGACGCCTCTGGACCCTGCACCGTGTCAGTCGCGTGCCAATGTTCCCGGCATGAACGCGCCTTCCCCGTCCCCCCGAACCGCCGTCGTCCTCCTCCATGACGAAGAGGACGGTCCCGGGCAGCTCGGCCCCGCGTTGCGGCGCGCGGGCTTCTCCCTGGATGTCCGCACGAGAGAGCCGCACCCGGAGGACACGGAGGCGGACCTGGTGGTGGTGATGGGGAAGTCGCTGGGCCACCCGGAGGGGGAGCCCCCCGCCGTGTGGGAGGAGGAGCGGCGCTTGCTGGCGCGCCGGTTGGAGGCGGGCCGGCCGAGCCTGGGCATCGGACGGGGTGCGCGGTTGCTCGCCGCCGCCGCCGGGGCCCGCGTCCACCCGGGCGAGAAGGGCGCGGTGCTGGGCGTGCACCCGGTGTCCCTGACGATGGAGGGGCAGGCGGACCCGCTGTTCGCCGGCTTCGAGGAGTTCTTCGACGTCCTGCACTGGCAGGGGGACTCCATCGAGCCCATCCCCGGAGCGCAGGAGCTGGTCTCCACGGCGCGCTACCCGCACCAGGCGTTCCGCGTGGGCAGGTCCTATGGCGTGCGCTTCCATCCCGAGGTGGATGGGGGGGTGTTCGAGCGCTGGGTGAGCGGCTCGCAAGCGGATGTGGCCCGCGTGGGGCTGACCGCCGAGGAGCTGCTGAAGCGGGAGGGGCCCCGGGTGGCGCGGGTGCGGCAACACGCGATGCTGCTGCTGGAGCGGCTGGCCACCTTCTTCGCGCGGCAGGTGGGGGCGGGAGGCGGGGAGCGCTACCTGTTCACCGTGGATGCCATCCAACGGCTGGCGGGCCGGGGCGTGCTGCTCTCGCCCGGCATTCCCCGGCGCGCGCCCATCGTGCGGGTGGGGCAGACGCTCTCGCTCAAGCGGCCGGATGGCTCACGTGTGGAGGGCACCGTGCGCGGCATGGCCAGCTTCGGGGATACCGGGTCGGCCATCCCCCTGCTGGTGCTGCTGGACTCGCCCGACGCGGAGGTTCCGCCCGGCTCGGAGGCCCTCACCACCGAGCCCCTGACGGTATAGAAGGGCGGGCTCGTGCGGGCCTACTTCCGCTTCGTCCGGGCCGCCGTCCTGGGGGCGCGCGCCTTCTCCGGCGCGGGCTGCTTCTTGCGGGGCGCGGGGCTCCGGCTGCCACGCAGGGGCTTGCCCTTCTTGTCGAAGAACACGTCGAACAGCTCACTGCCCGTGAGCCACGAGGGCGAGGCGGGCGCCGGGGCCACGTCGACGTGGCCGTCATCGTCCTGGCGCAGCACCAGCACCTCTTCCTGCTCCAGCCCCGGCAGGAGCATCGCCGAGTGCGTGGTGGCGATGAACTGGAGCCGGGGGAAGATCTTCTTCAGCGCGGGAACGAGCGCTGTCTGCCAGCGCGGGTGCAGGTGCAGGTCCAGCTCGTCCACGAGCACCAGCCCTTCCATCTTCTCGGGCGCCACGGGCTTGCCCGCCTCGAGCAGGATGTGGCCGAGCAGATCCGCCAGCCAGGCGATGGAGCTCTGGTACCCGTGCGACAGCCACGTGGCGGGAACCTGGATGCGCTGGCCTCCCATCTCCAGCTCGAAGCGGTGGGCCTCCAGCATGTCCTGCCGCGTGCGCACGATGCCCTGGCTCTTCAGCTCCAGGCCCACCAGGCCCGGCAGCAGGTTGCCCTCCAGCAGCACCTGCCGCAGCACCCGCGAGTACGCCTTCGCCTGCGCCGGCTCGAAGACGTCCGCGAAGCCGGTGGCGATGAGGCTGCCCTGGTCGAAGAGGTTCGCCATCCGCTGCTTGATGGGATCCGACAGGCCCTCGCCCTGGATGGCATTGGGGCGGGGCAGCGCCCGCGCCACGCCGTAGCCCGCGACGAACCACCCCGGCAGCTGCGTGCGGCGCGCCTCGCGGATGGGATCGAAGACGCGCGTGTGCTCCACGCCCACGTACCTCGAGTTGCCCACCAGCTCGCGCCAGGTGTTCTTGGCCGCCACCGAGCTGCGCACATAGGGCGGCAGCGAGTGCTTCTTCTCCAGGCCCGGGTAGTCGCGCGCCTTGTGGCCCTCCGTGCCGAAGGTGAACTCGGCGCCGATGAGCATCAGCTCGCTGGAGGGCAGCCGCCGGTCCGGCAGCGAGGTGACATCCGCCAGCTCGCTGCCCAGCGAGGAGCCGCTCGCGGCGAGGGCGATGGCCTGGAGCACGGCCGTCTTGCACAGCCCATTCTCCCCGACGAAGACCGTCCAGGGCCGGATCTCCCCGTCCGAGCGGGTGAAGGAGATGGCGACGTCCCTCAGGAGCTTGAGGTTCTGGATCGTGAGGCTGCGCAGGTACATGCGGAGGGCCAACGGAAACGAGGTAGGGCCGCACCATATCCTCACCCGGCCCCCTTGTGGGCATTCGTGAGATGTTGGAGCCCCGGGGGCAGCAGGCGCCGGATGTAGGGAACTCTTACGGCCATACGGCTCTTCTCCGGCCATACGGTCCGTGCAGGGGTGACGCCTCCGTGAAGTGTCAGGGGACCATGGGAAGGACGGGGCGAAGCGAGTTAAAAAGAGAACCCCCACTCATGGAGGTTGTATGAAGTTCCCCTCGTACGCCGCTGCTGGAGTCCTCTCGGCGTGCCTGCTGTCCGCCCCCGCCTTCGCCTATTCCGCCGGCATGACCGGCAACTCGGGCAAGTCCGCCGCGACGTGCTCCACCTGCCACGCGGGCGGTTCGGCGCCCACGGTCACGCTCACCGGCCCCTCGTCGCTCGCCGCAGGCGCGACGGGTCAGTACACGCTCACCATCACCGGCGGCCCTGGCCTGAAGGGCGGTATGAACGTGGCCGTGGACAACACGGCGGCGTCGCTCGAGCCCGGCACGGGCACGGGCATCAAGAAGGTGAGCAACGAGCTCACCCACAACGCCCCCAAGCCCGCCGCCAGCGGTGCGATCACCTTCAACTTCTCGCTGGTGGCGCCCCCCTCGGCCGGCACCGTGAGGATCTTCGCCGCCGGCAACTCGGTCAACGGTGACAACAACTCCACCGGAGACGCTTCCGCGACGGCGACGCTGCCCGTGACCGTCACCGGCAACAACGAGCCGCAGGAGGAGGAGAAGGGTGGTTGCTCCTCCGCCGGTGGTGCTCCGGTGCTGGCGTTCGCGCTGACCACCGGCCTGGCGCTGCTGCGCCGCCGCCGCCGTAGCTGAGCCCACCGTTGTTGCGTCCCTCCTCCCGTGTCCGGCTGGGGCCCGGGAGGAGGGCAGTCCCCCTGTCGTCCCCCCGCCGTCGTCTCTCCTGCTCCCGAGTCCCCCCGTGCTGCCCTCCCTCCGCTCGCGCAACATGTTCCAGCCGCTGTCTCGCGTCTGCTGCGGCCTGCTCTCCGCGCTGTTGGTGCTCTCCGCTCCGGCGGCCGAGGCCGCTCCCAAGAAGAAGTCCGCGAAGTCGTCCCGGACGAGCGCCTCCAAGCCCGCCGCCGCGGAGCCGGCCGCTCAGCCCGCCGCCGCCGAGCCCGCTGCCGCCGAGCCCGCCCCCGCCGCCGAGGTGAAGGCGGCTCCCGCGGCCCCCGTGGAGACGAAGGCCGCCGAGGAGCCTCCCCGGCCCGCCCGCGAGTCCAAGCAGGTGGCGGAAGCCCGGCCCGCTCCGGCGCAGAAGGCCGCGGCGTCCCGCTCCGCCGCCAAGGAGACTTCCAAGGAGGCCCCCCTCGTCTCGGGCCCCATGCGCATCGGCGTGAGCCCCGACCTCTACCTGGAAGGGGCGCGGATGACGGGTGTGCAGTACATCAACACCGCGCGCCTGGATGAGTCCTTCGACTACTCGGCGGGCTTCCTGTCCATCACGGCCTGGCTGAGCGCTCCCGTGTCCTCGGTGAGCGAGCGGCTGCGGTTGGGCGCGGGCGTGCGCGTCTTCGGCAACTACGCTGCGTCCGGAGGCCAGCAGTTCGGCTTCGGCATCTACAACGAGGCGTTCGTCTCCGGTGAGTACGGCCTGCCCGTCGCCGACAAGACGGAGGTCGTCTTCGCCGGCCGCGCGGGCCTCTCCCTCCTCATCCCCGGCCTCGAGTTCGCCGAGACGATCAACCGGCTCCAGACGCAGGGCGTGTCCGTGTGGAGCGTGCCGCGCGTGGGCTGGCTGCTGGGGCCGTCCGTGGGCGCGCGGCGGCGCATGTCCGACAGCATCTGGCTGCGCGCGGATCTGCTCGGACAGATTGGCCAGCAGTACCTCTTCGCCACGAGCCAGGAGATCTCCGGCTTCAACTACTCCAAGACCTGGAGCACCCTGGGCCTGCGCCTGGGGCTGTCGCTCGGAGCTGAATTCTCCCTCTGAAGCACCCTCTTTTCGCAGGGAGTCGTGCATGACTGTCTCTCGGACGCTCTTTCTTTCCGTCCTCACCCTGGTGGCCGCGTGTCAGCCCACCTACACCTTCGAGCCGGAGCAGGTGGCCCTGGGCCCCGGTGGCATGGTGGGCAACGGCGACCCCATCACCTCGGGCAACTTCACGGGAGGGGATGACACCCTGCCCGCGGCGCGCGCGGTGGGCTCGCTGCCCAACGAGACGCGCCCGCCCGACTGCAACGCGGACTGCGTGGCGTACTGCAACGGGGCGGCGCTCCAGAACCCCGTCAACCGCGGGCTGTGCCGCAGCCTCTGGGGCGTGGGCCTGTCCAACCGCCCCATCGTGCACGCCGAGGCGTGCCGCCGGCTCTTCGTGGACATGCTGGGCCGCGTGCCCGGCGCCGACGAGGCCGAGGCCACGTGCTCGGACGGGTGGGGCGCCACGGTGAAGCGGCTGATGGACATGGACGAGTTCATCCTCGTCCAGCAGCGCCGCGCCGCGGACCGCTTCCTCTACAGCAACGAGGTGACGAGCCTCCAGGCCATCTACGACATGGACCGCCTGGTGGAGAAGCTCTTCCGCGGGAAGGTGCCGTATGACCTGTTCGCCGCGGTGGTGAGCGCCCATCCCGTGCTGACCCGCCGCTACGCGGACCCGGGGGACAAGGCGGAGGCGCTCTTCAACCAGTTCCTCGGCCGCCCGCCCTTCGAGCACGAGCGCGCGGACATGTCGCGCCTCTACAAGCTGTGGCACTCGGGCTACTACGACCATCCGCAGATGGGCCTGCGCCTGCCGGACGCCTTCATCCGCTTCCGCTGCCTGGATGACACCGGGCAGGTGGACGAGGTGTCGCGCGGCGAGTGCGCCAGCGTGCTGTGGGGCTACAACGAGCTCATCTTCACCCCGGACCTGCGCGCCGCGCGCGACCCGGCACTGCGCGAGTCCACGATGTGGAGCGGCCTGCTCAAGCCCGAGGAGTGGGCGAAGCTGCAGACGCCGGGCCGCATCCTCGCGCGCGACATGGCCTTCTGGGAGCGCGCGGTGGACGAGGTGCTCCTGCAGTACCTGGGCTATGAGCTGTCCGCGCGCGTGCCCGAGGTGCGCGAGGAGCTGGTGCGCTGGCTGCTGGCGAACGACGGCGACATCCGCTCGGTGCACTACGCGGTGGCCACCTCCGCCGCCTACCTCCAGTCCGCCGAGGGCGCCTCGGCCTCCGGCTACCGGTGGACCTATGGCCCCCTCAAGCAGGTGGACGCCGAGGTGTGGATCGACTCCATGGCGCACAACACCGGCTACACGCTGCCCGGGTGCGATCACCGCATCAGCCAGCCCGAGGCCCTGCTGGAGTCGGGCAGTGTCGCCAGCTTCAGCGTGCTGCAGGAGTCGCGCTGGAAGCTGGACGACAAGGGCGAGCTGGACGAGCGCTACTCGGGCCTGGCGCGCACCCTGGGCGGCTGCCCGGAGAACGTGGTGGGCGGGCGCTTCCGCGTGGTGAGCATCCTCACCACCGCCACCCAGCTGTCCTTCGTACAGGAGCTGTGCAACCCCACCCTGGACCCCAAGGTGAAGGGGGCCGCGGTGGAGAAGCTGCTGCCCGAGGGGGTGAGCCCCAGCCGCGCGGTGGACCCGGCCCTGGCCGAGCAGATCGCCACCCACCAGTACCGGTTGCTGCTCGGCCGCTCGCCGGATGCCACCGAGAAGGCCGAGGCCCGCGAGGCGGGCACCGCGTGTGCCCAGACCCTCTGCAAGGCCGAGGAGTTCGCCCGTCCCTACTGCTTCGCGCTGCTCAGCAGCGCCGAGCGTGTCTTCTACTAGCCCCGGAGCCCCTTCCCATGTCCGACTCCGATGACAAGAAGTCCGTCACGTTTGGCCGCCGCCGCCTGTTGCAGGGGCTGGGCGCGGGTACCGCCGCGCTGGCCTTCCCCCACCTGTGGCTGCCGGGAGAGGCCCGTGCGCAGACGCCCGGGCACGGCAGCATCCGCCACCTCATCTACATCCGCCTGTCCGGCGGTTTCCGCTTCACCACCGCCTTCAACAGCGACGTGGCCGACGAGTTCAACCCCTTCGGCCTCTCGGACAAGCGCGCGCCCGGCACCGAGTGGGGCGCGGGCAAGCTGCTGGAGCGCGCCACGTGGTTGGAGGGCGAGGACGCCAAGCCCCAGCGCGATATGGGGATGAAGCCCGTCAACGAATTCACCCACGAGATGTGCGTGCTGCCGTGCGTGGACCACGAGCCCTTCTCGGCGCGCGCGGATGGTGGCCATGGCACGGGCCTGGAGCGCTTCCTCACGGGCTACGTGGGCGGGGCCACCGGCTTCCTCACGCTCGTCAACTACGGGGTGCGCGAGCGCGTGAAGGAGGCAGCCTCCCGCGGCATCACCCTGCTGCCGGCCTTCAGCATGGGCGAGGCCGGCATGGCCACGGGCGCGGGCGAGTACGCCACCTACCGGCCACCGGTGCTGGAGGGCAGCGGCTTCGAGCGCTTCAGCGTGGACCCGGACTCGACGCTGCCGGCGTGGGCCAGGCCGCTTCCCGGCAAGATGGACGCCCGCTTCCACGCGCGGCTGCACACGGCGCTGCGCGGCGGCGTGGAGACGTACCAGCAGACGCGCAAGGCCACGAGCGACTACGGGAAGATCTTCCGCGATCCGCTGCTGCGGGTGAACACCGACTCGCAGGAGCAGGTGGACGGCATCAGCAACCGCGAGCTGCGCACGCTGCTGGGCACGGACACCACGGGCCAGCGGGCGGCGCTCGCGCTGCGCCTCTTCCACTTCGGCTGCCCGGCGGTGTTCCTCAACCAGGGCGGCTACGACTTCCACTCGCGCGAGGACATGGAGCTGCCGGGCGAGATGGACGCGGCCAACCGGCTGGTGAGCGGCCTGCGCACGGCCCTCCAGAAGATGCAGCACCCCGAGGGCGGGACGTACTGGGACAAGACGCTGGTGGTGCTCGGCAGCGAGTTCGGCCGCACCACGGGCGGCAGCCGCTACAACTCCGCCAACGGCAGTGACCATGGCAGCGACCTGGCCACCCGGTGGATGTCCATGCCCTTCATGGGCGGCGTCATCACCGCCGCCGGCAAGGGCGGCAAGAGCCTCGGCTCGGTGAACCGCTCCAACCTCAAGGCCACCGGCCAGGTGTACTCGTACCGTTCCGTGCTCAAGACGATGTTGGACCTGCTCGGTGCCGACCACCAGGGCATCTTCCCCGCCGACGCCCCCATCCAGGACTTCTTCGCATGAAGCGCTCTCTTCTCGCCGTCTCCCTTGGCGCCCTGGCGCTGGCCTGCGGCCCCACCAACCCCAACCCGGGCGACCCGGGCACCATCCCGTTCGACCCGAAGCGCCCCACGTCGGCCGGTACCTCGGATGTGACGGCGTACACGGGCTCGGACGTGGATGTGCTGGGGGCCCAGCTCATCTACCCCACGGGGATTGATCTGCACCGCAAGCTGGTGATGCGCACCTGCAGCGGCACCAACGGCGTGTGCCACAACCAGAAGGAGTACCCGGACCTGCACACGCCGGCCACCTTCGTGGCCTCCATCAACGCTCCGTGCAACGTGCAGTCGGGAACCGCGACGGGCGTGTTCGACCGGTGCGAGCGCCTGGGAGACCGCTTCCGCTTCACCGAGCCGGCCTTCAAGGAGGTGGAGATCGGCTGGTTCGAGCTCGTCCGCGGAGAGACGCCGGAGCTGGACCCGAGGGGGACGCGGCCGGACGAGTCCACGCCGGGCCTGCACCTGCACCTGCATGACCCCGTGCCCGTGACCAGTGAGCGCATCAACGCCACGGGCACGTTCATCCGCAACTTCATCAACGACCAGGGTGACGTGCAGGAGCTGGCCTTCGCCAGCTACGAGACGCGGTGGTGGGTGCTCGGTGACCGGCGGCACCTCTTCGCCGAGGTGCGCGAGAACCAGCGCGACACGGTGGAAGGCCTGGTGGCGAGCGGCATCGTCCAGGGAGACCAGAACCGCAACGGCACGTATGGGGCGCGCATCGTGGGCAACACGGTGCCGCTCATCAAGCCGGGCAAGCCCGAGGAGAGCTACCTGGTGGCGCGCCTGCGCGGGTACATGAAGAGGGGCGGGGAGCAGGAGCCGGTGCCCGGCACGCGCATGCCGCTGGCCAACCAGCCGCCCAACGTGCAGGACATGCTGGCGCTGATGTGCTTCATCGAGGGGCTCGACCCGAACGCCACGCAGTGGAGCCTGAGCTCGGCCATCGACTACAACAAGTGCTCGTACTCGGCGAACCCGTCGGCCCTGAGCCTGGCGGGCTCCGGAGACACGTGGAGCGCGCGCGTGCTGCCCATCCTCCAGTCCAACTGCGGTGGCTGCCACGGTGGCGAGAACCCGCAGGGCGGGCTGAACCTGCTCGGCACCTCGCGCGAGGTGTACCAGCGCCTGGTGCTCAAGCCCTCCGTGCAGAAGCCCACGATGAACCTCATCCAGCCGGGCAGCCTGGACAAGAGCTACCTGGTGCTCAAGCTCACGGGTGACGGCAGCATCGTGGGGAGCCGCATGCCCATCAACCCGCTCAACGGCAACTCGCCGCTGCCCGAGGCGGAGCGCCAGTCCATCGAGAACTGGGTGTTCCTCTCCGGCGCCGTGGAGAACTGAAGTGAGAGAGGGCCGGGGTCATCCCCCGGCCCTTCGCTTCTTCTCCTCCTCCCATTCACTCAACGCGGAGGCCACGGGGTGAAGCGTATGGCGCTTCAGTCTCTTGTGGTGCACCGCGAGGTGGCTCTCCCCTGCGATGGAAACGAAGCCAAAGGGAGACATCGGGTGGTTCGAGAGCCAGGCCGCTGCGTCCTCGCGGCTCTCGAAGGCTGGCACCGCGGGTGGGATTCCTCGCGCGGTGAGCGCTTCGAGATAGGGCTCGATGACGTAATCGCGAGTGATGGCGCGGGTGTCGTCTTCGCGAGAGCTCCAGAGCCAGTGGTACGCGTCGCCGATGATGATTCGGGCAGGGCTCGGCGGCTCCGCGAGTCCCTTCAGCCAGGTTTCCGCTTCATCGCGGGTCGCGAAGCACGCCATGGCGAGCGGGGCATACTCCAGCCGGTTCTTGACATAGTCGTCGAATGCATCGGCCTGTCCCGTGTCGGCGATGAAGTCGAGGAGGCCGATGAGAACGAGTACGGGCTGCCTCTGTCCAGGCTCGGCCGTTTTGTCCCACACCTTCAGGAGAAGCTCCATCGCTTGTCGCGCGCTCCCCTTCGTGCGCGCATGCAGAGCGGCGCTTGGGCTGGGACGAGTGGTGGGAGGGAGCCCCTCGAGATGTTCTTCGAACCGATAGACCTGACCTGTTTCCCGGATGAAGGATGGAAGCTCGTAAAGGTAGTCCCAGAGTTCCTTTTCCTCTGCTCGACCCCTGGTCCTGGCAGCCCTCCATCGGGGCGAGGTGAATTGCGATGCGTCCGCGAGGAACTCTTCGGTTTTCACGGGGTCCGCCATCTCCGGCCCATGCCCAGCTACGGGACGAGCTCGACGAGCAGGTCCCGGGTGAACGGCTGGCTCATCGTGGTGGGCGCTCGGGTGCACGGGATGTCCACCGTGGACTCGAGCGCGCCCCCGGTGAAGGTCACCTCGCCGGTGCAGGAGGCCGTCGCCGCATCCGCGTCGTCGAAGACGTACTTCAGTGCCAGGGGCCCGCTGAAGGTGTAGCTGCCGTACCGCGCCACATCCTGGGTCTGCCGGACCGTGAGGCGGATGACCCGGCGGGCGCTGTCGTAGCTCCACGTGCTCGCGAGCTTCGGCCAGCCCCTGCCGTACACCCACTCCTTGAAGAAGGGAGTGAAGTCCACCGCGCTCTCGGCGTTGAGCATGGAGATCAGCTGGGTGGTGCTGTACGGCTTGAAGCGCGTGGCCGTGTAGAACTTCTTCATGAACGCGGCGAAGGCGGACTCACCGAGCTGGAGGCGGATCATTTGCCAGACCCAGGGCCCCTTGACGTAGGGCGCTCCGAAGGAGGCCTTGGTGGTCTCGCCAGGGACCTCCTCGGGCTGGCGTGACCAGCGGAGCGCGTCGTCATCGTAGCGGGCGGGCGCCTTGAAGATCGCCGCCTTCATCCGGTCCAGCTCCGCCTGGAACGCGCTCCGGCCCCCGAGCACCCCGAGCGCCTCGGCGGTGTAGAAGGACGCGAGGCTCTCGTTGAGCCAGAACTCCTCCCAGCTCGCCTGGTGGGCGCTGTCCCCCCACCAGTGGTGCAGCATCTCGTGGATGACGAGCTTGTTCCCGTGGCCCTCCTCATCAGGGCCCTCGGTGCGGGTGTCGGCGATGGACACCACCGTGGCGTGCTCCATGCCGCCGAGAGCCGAGGGCACCTGCATCATCGCGTAGCGCTCGAAGGGGAAGGGCCCGAGCGCCTCGTTGAGGTACTTCATGGCTCCGAGCGTTCCGGTCCACCACAGCGGGGGAACCGCGCGCTCCGCGGCCACCGGGTACATGTACGCGTCCACCTGGACACCCTCCACGTTGCCGAGCGGGACGCGGGTGTAGTCCGAGGCGATGAAGTTCAGGGCATAGGTGGGCACCGGCTGGCGCAGGAGGAAAGTGCGGCGCTGGGGCGTGCCCTCGGACTCCTGGACGAGCACGCCGTTGGCCTGGACGGGGTGGCCGTTGTCGATGCTGACGCGGGCGATGGCGCGAGCGATGTCGCGAGGATGGTCATGGCTGGGCAGCCAGCGGCGCGTGTGGTTGGGCCATCCAAAGGTCTGCACGAGCGAATGCCCCAGCTTGCCCTCCCGCCTCATGAGGCCCGTGAAGTAGAGGTCGTGCTTCCTGTCGGAGATGGGGTTGAGCGGCCCGTGGTAGGCGACCGTGAGGACCTCGGAGGCGTTGGCCTCGAGCGGAGTCCCGAGCGTCACGGTGAGGGTGCCCGCGGTGGAGTCCTGGGTGAAGGCCAGCGCTGCGCCGGAGCGGCTCTTCACCGAGGTGACCGTGTACGGCGTGTACGGGGCCGAGCCTCCCTTGACGGGGACCTCCACCGTCTTGCCCACGTCGAGGGTGAGGGTGCCCGTGCCGCCGCGCGTGGCCACGAGGAAGATGCTCACCTGGCCGGTGAAGGTGCTCGCGGCGGTGTCCACGTGCAGCGTGTAGTCGTAGAGCTGGACGTCATAGGCCAACGCGGTGTCGATGGAGGCCTCGCGGCAGTAGCCGGTGGGGGCGTCGCAGACCTGGTTCTCCCAGCACAGGCCGGGCACCGCGTTGCAGTCGAGCTTCTGGGCGGCCACGCACGCCCCGGTGCCCTGGTTGCAGAGCATCCCCGGGCCGCAGGCCTCGGCGAGGTTCTCCCGGCAGTCCATCAGACACTGGCCGCTGGCGGCGCAGGAGGTGCCTGGGCCGCAGATGGACTCGGAGTGCCGACAGCCGGAGGTGGCCTCGTCGGACCTCGTGCTTCGATGACAACCGGCGAGCAGCAGCAAACCACCCAGCAGCAGGCAGAGGCGTCCTCTCATGCGTTGTTCCGCTCCAGGAAGGGGAGCGCACCATAGCGCATGCCGCTGGGGACTCCGGTCACGGTTGTACGGAGTGCGGCTCGCGTCGCTTCTTCTCGTGGGATTTCGCCGAGACCGGCATGTAGCACTTGCCCTGGTATTCGGCCTGGTTCTCGAAGCAGGGAGGGCGCTTCTCGAGTGCCACCCAGCATCCACCGTTGATCTCCACCTCGCCCGACTTGGGGAAGCAGGGAACCTTGGCCTGGTCACTGAAAGGCCTGGCGGGCAGCGGATAGGTGATGGCCGGCACGTCCGAGGGGTCGAGGTCCACCAGCGTGGGCGCCTGGGGGTCGGTCATGGCCAATGCGCCGGCACCGGTGTTGCCCCGCGCCTTGCCATCAGACCCTGTGGAATCCCCCCCGAGACGTGACCAGAGGAGCCCTCCGAGGATGAGGGCGGCGAGGCCCGCGAGCAGGGGTCCGCGGGGTGAGCGCAACAGCCGCTTCATGCGCCCCACCCATCGCTTCCAGGTGCTCACCGCGCCGCCCGTGAGATGGGCTCGGGCCTCTTCGTTCTTCTCCAGCCGCTCCACGGCGGAGGTGAGGAGGTCGAGCATGTTGGACAACTCTGGAAGCCGGCCCGAGGCGGGCGCCTGCTCTACCTCCAGCGCGAAATAGGGAGGCTCGGCCTGTGAGGTGGCGCGGACGCGCCAGGACTCCAGGTCCGCGTTGTCCGAGGGCATGACGACCAGGGCCGCGTTGCCCGTGTCGACATCATGCGCCGCGTAGAGCCGGCCCAGGTCCGTTCCCACATTCTTGTACCGTTTGCCGAGGTGGAACGGTCCCAGGCGTCCGCCCTTCCAGGTCTTCTTTTCAGCCACGCGTGGACTCCTCCGTCATCCCGCCGTTGTACCTCCCTGGGGCGCGGAGGGGGAGGTCGCTTCGTTTCACTTGTCACCGGTGACAAGTGGAATGCGCCTGCCTCGTTTCACTTGTCACCGGTGACAAGTGGAATGCACCCGCTCCGTTTCACTTGTCACCGGTGACAAGTGGAATGAGAGGAGTCCCGTCTCGTGGACGGTTTTCTCCGGGAACTGGGACTCTCGTATGAGGACCGCTCACGCAAGTAGGCGAATTCCTGGAGCCATTCCCCTGGCCCGGAAAGTGCCATGTGTCCGGCCTGCCGTGGTGAACCGCGGCGTCTTCACCTCTTCTCCATTTTTGGGGGGAATCATGGGAACGAACGCAAGCAGCAATCTCCTGACGTTGACGCTCGAGCAGGCGCGGGATGCCATCCTCACGCACCTGAAGGAGGGGAACGCCGGGCACTACAACATCGGCCGCCTCTACAACTACGTCGTGGACAACAAGCTGGCGGAGCAGAAGAAGTACGAGAGTGCCCTGGCGTACTTCAACGAGCACATCCAGGAGCTCTCGCAGTCCACCCTGTCCCGCTACGGCGCCGTGGCCCGGGAGTTCACCGAGGAGGCGTGCAGGACGCACGGCGTGATGAAGCTCTACACGCTGCGCTCCTACGCGAAGGATGCCAACATCCAGCCCACGGCGGGAGACCCGGGCCTCACGCCCATCGAGGTGCCCCGGGAGGGCGGGAAGGTGGAGCGGAAGTCCTTCGCCGATTGCAGCCTGGAGGAGATGAGGCAGGCGGCGAAGCACAAGCGCAAGCCGTCCCGGGCCACCATGCCCGCCACGGATGCGGCCCGCCTCGAGTTCCTGCGTGACAGCTTCTCACGGCATTTCGCCCAGGGGGGCCGAGTGCAGCTCAAGACGAGCATCCAGGGAGGCGAGACGCTCCTCACCATCCAGGGCGTGCCACTGGCGCAGGTGGAGCGGCTCATGGAAGCGCTCCTGGATGGCTTCCAGCCTCAGCCCGTGCGCTCCGTGGCGTGAGGAGAGGTTGCTCGCCCCGTCCTCGTGCTCGGGGCGGAGGCCGGTGCTGACCAGGCCTGGGCTCCGGGATTCTCCTGGAGCCCACGCTGTTGAGTCGCCCCATCGGCATCCAGCTCGTATCGGCTCCACTTGTTGTGACGCACGCGGTCTCGCTACGCTCCATGCGTATCTGCGAGGGGGTCGTGTGCGCCGGGCGGACGTGTTGATCCTGACCGCGTTGACGCTGGAGTACCAGGCGGTGCTTCAGGTGGGCTCCAGTGACGCGGATGGACTTCGGTGGAGGGAAGAGACGGGTCCCACGGGTCTTCCGGTGGCGCTCCGTGGTTTTTCCGGCAAGGGCGGACGGCCGCTCCGTGTCGGGGTTGCTCAGGCGGGGGACATGGGCGCCGTCGCGGCGACGAATACGTTGCTGCGCCTGGTGGAAGTCTACCGTCCACGATGCATCGCGATGTGTGGCGTGTGCGCGGGACATCCCGGCAAGACTCGGCTGGGTGATGTGATCGCCGCGGAGCGGTTGTTCTCCCACGACACCGGCAAGCAGCTCCCCGAGCGCGTGCAGCAGGATCTCAAGACCTACAATCTTCGCGACGATTGGAAGATCGCGCTCGAGCACTTGGATTTCGCCGCGCGCTTTCGGTCGGAGGTGTGGTGGAAGAGCCGGCCTGTACCCTACGAGTGGCAGGAGAACTGGGTGCTCGCGAAGCTGCGAGAGGGGGTTGAGGACCCCGCATCACTTCCCGAGCGCATCGAGCGTTGCCCGCAGTGGGAAAAGGTCATCGAGGCGCTCTGGGCTTCTGGCCATGTGGAGGACGGCACACTCACGCTCACGGGCGAGGGGCGCAAGCGCATCAATCGGCTCCTGATCAAGCACGGCAACAGTCTCCCTGACACGTCCCCCTCGGGTGCACTGCTGCCCTTCAAGGTCCATGTCGCACCCATGGGCAGCGGTAGCCAGGTCGTCGAGGACGAGGCGGTTTGGGGCACCCTCTCCGAGTCCATGCGCAAGACGCTGGGCCTGGAGATGGAAGCCGCGGCCATCGGTGCGCTGGCTCACGCCCAGCGGGATTGGAAGCTCGACACGCTGGTGATGAAGGGGGTGATGGACTTCGCCAACCCTGGGCGCGACGACCACTTCAAGGAGTTCGCCGCCCGGGCTTCGGCCGAGTGTCTGTTGGCGTTCCTTCGCGAGAACCTCGACGTGGAGGTGGTGCCTGGCGTTGACGATATCCTGGTGCCGGGAACCGAGAGCGCATTGCCGGAGAATCCGCCCCCCTCCATGCTCCTCAATGCTCGCTACGAGGTGGTTCCCTTCCGCGAGCGGGGAAGAGAGGAGATCCTCTCGGAGCTCGAGCGCTGGTGCGACGAAGGACCGCCCGTCGCGGTGCGGTTGCTCCACGCCGAGGGCGGTGTGGGCAAGACGCGGCTCGCGATGGAGTGGATACGCCGCCGGAGGGCCATGCGGTGGAGCGCTGGCTTCCTGCCGAAGGGTGTTCCAATCGACTGGTTCGAGCGGTTGTGGTCGCTCGAACAGCCGGTGTTGGTGGTGATCGATTACGCGGAGAGCTTTTCCGAGTTGCGTGAGCTGCTCTTGCGCGTTCTTCGCTACTCGAAGCAGGAAGGCATGGGAGCACTCCGCCGGATGCGGTTCTTGCTCCTGGCCCGTAACAAGGGCGATTGGTGGACGGACCTGCGCAATGCCGACACGTCCTTGATGGCACTGCTCGATGCGACGCCGCCGTGTGAATTGCCAGCACTGGCCATGACGCCGGCTGAGTACGAGGGGGTGTTCCACGAAGCCGCGGAGCGGTTCGCCACGAAGCGAGGCAAGGTGTATGCGAAGCACACGCCGGTCGCGCTCTCAACACGCGACGAGCGCTTCAAGCGGGTGCTCTACCTGCACATGGCCGCGCTTGCCACGGTGGAGGGGCTCCGATTCGAGGCGAACACGTTGATGGGAGTGATCCTCGACCATGAGGAGCGCTTCTGGCAGGTACGCGCCCGGCAAGAGGGTGTATCGGTTTCACTCCAGCGTTCCTTGGCTCGCCAGATGGTTGCCGCAGCCACGCTTCGCGGGGGATTGGCGGACGCTTCCGCTGCAACGGCGGTCGCCAGGCGGCTTCTCGGTCATGGCCTTTCCACGAATGAAAGGGAACTGCTCCTCCTGCTTCAGAGGATCTACCAGCAGCGCATCGACACGGCTCCCATGTTCCTTCCTGCCTTGGAGCCGGATCTCCTGGGCGAGGGGATGGTTCTCCGAGTTGCTTCGCCGGAGCTTCAGGGTGAACGTCCTCCAGACGATTGGATCGACCGGGTCTTTCCTCCGGACGAGGAGTCCCAGGGGGTCCGCACGGGTTTTGACGTGCTGGGCCGAGTCTCCGCCGTTAGCGCCGATGTCGCTCGGCCATGGCTCGAGCGGCTGCTTGCGGGTCCGCTACAGCCTCGTGCGCTCCTTGCACTGGAATCCGCGAAGGCTGTTGGCCGGCGTACGGCCTTGTCCGTTATCGGCGACGTATTGGCCGACCGGCTCGAGCGAAAAGGCGACGTGGCGTTGGCCCTCGAGATGGAGGGAGCTGGTATCCCCGCGTCCACGGTTTCACTGCGGAGGGTCGCCGAGTGGGCGACCCGAACGCTCTTGCGTGCTCTACCGGTTTCGGAGGAGCAGGAGGTTCTCGTCGAGAGAGCACGGCTTCTCAACAACCTGGGCAACAGGTTGAGCGAGCTGGGACGAAGGGAGGAGGCGCTGGAGGCGGCGAGCGAGGCGGTGGGCGTCTACCAGGTCCTGGCGGAGCGCGACCCGGACGCCTTCCGGCCCGACCTCGCGATGAGCCTCAACAACCTGGGCTGCAGGTTGGGCGAGCTGGGAAGAAGGGAGGAGGCGCTGGAGGCGACGAGCGAGGTGGTGGGCGTCTACCGAGTCCTGGCGGAGCGCGACCCGGAGGCATTCCGGCCCTACCTCGCTGGATGCCTCAACAACCTGGGCGGCAGGGTGAGCGAGTTGGGAGGAAGGGAGGAGGCGCTGGAGGCGGTGAGCGAGGCGGTGGAATTGCGGCGAGCCCTGGCGGAGCGCGACCCGGACGCCTTCCGGCCCGACTTCGCGATGAGCCTCAACAACCTGGGCGGCATATTGAGCGGGCTGGGACGAAGGGAGGAGGCGCTGGAGGCGGCGAGCGAGGCGGTGGGCGTCCACCGGGTCCTGGCGGAGCGCAACCCGGACGCCTTCCGGCCCGACCTCGCGATGAGCCTCAACAACCTGGGCATCAGGTTGATCGAGCTGGGACGAAGGGAGGAGGCGCTGGAGGCGGCGAGCGAGGCGGTGGAACTGCGGAGAGCCCTGGCGGAGCGCAACCCGGACGCCTTCCGGCCCGACCTCGCTGGAAGCCTCAACAACCTGGGGACCATGTTGAGCGAGCTGGGACGAAGGCAGGAGGCGCTGGAGGCGATGAGCGAGGCCCTTGATATTCTCTGGCCCTTGTTCGAGAGAATTCCGGCTGCTTTCGCGCGGACCATGGGAATCATGCTTCGCCAGGCGCTATCGCTCCACGAATCCCTTCAACGACCGCCTTCTTCCACGCTTCAGGAGCGCATTGTCGCCTTCACGCGCCTCATGAGCTCGTGACTCGACTGTCGCGGTTCGTCGAGGCCGAGGGCAAGACGTCTCACGGTTTGTAACTCTGAATCCGTGACTCGGGCACGCGTCTGGCCAGGCGCTCCATGGTGCCGGCCACCTCGTTGAGGATGCGCTCCTTGTCGAGCGTGAGGTGGCGGCGCTCCCTCATGAGGACGCGGCCCTCCACCATGACGGTGTGCACGTCGCTGGCTCGCGCGCTGTACACCAGTCCGGCCGCGAGGTTGTGGGGCGGCTGCCAGTGCGCACCCCTCGTGTCCACGAGGATGAGGTCCGCCTGGTAGCCGGGCGCGAGCGTGCCAATCCGCTCTCCCAGCCCCAACACCGCCGCGCTGCCCCGCGTCGCGATGTCGAGCGCCTCGGGAATGGGCAGCACCTCGGGGTCCATCGCCTCGTGCTTCTGCATCATCGTCATGAGGCGCAGGCTCTCGAAGACATCGAGCGTGTTGTTGCTTACCGCGCCATCCGTCGCCAGGCCCACCGCGATTCCGGCCTTGCGCAAGGCCCGGATGGGCGTCATTCCCATCGCCAGCTTGAGATACGTCTTCGGCGCGTGGGCAATCCCCACGCTCGCACGGTGTTTCTCCAGCAGTTCAATGTCCTGGGGCAGCAGGCCACAGCCATGGGCGATGAGCGTGGGCACGCCGAGCACCCCAGTGTCCTTGAGCACCTGGATGGGCGTCAGGCCCCGCTTCTCCAGGCTGGCGTTCGTCTGGTTCATCTCCTCGGCGGCGTGAATGTGGATGCCAATGCCGAGCCGGTGGGCGTGTCCGGCGGAGGCCCGCAGGAAGCCGTCATCGCAGGTGTAGGGCGCGTGCGGCGCCATGCAGGTGGTGATGCGGCCCCCCGCGCCACCCCTCCAGCGCTCGGCGAAGGCGGCGGTCTCCGCGAGCACCTTGAACCCATTGCTGCCGAACACCGCCCAGCCCAGGTGCGCCCGGGTGCCGGCCTCCTCCACCGCCTGGGCCACCCGGTCCATGTGGAAGTAGTGGTCCGCCACCGTGGTGACGCCCCCTTCGATCATCTCCAGCAGGCCCAGCTGCGCGCCCCAGTAGACGTCCGCCTCGGTGAGGTTGCTCTCCAGGGGCCAGATGAACTCGTTGAACCAGCGCTCGATGGGGACGTCCTCGGCCAGGCCGCGGAAGAGCACCATGGGCACGTGGGCGTGGGTGTTGATGAGCCCGGGCATGGCGAGCATCCGCTGCCCCTCGAGCACCGTGACTCCCGGCTCCAGGGGTCCACCGGTGGGACGGATCTCCGCGATGCGCCCGCCGCGCACCAGGATGTCCTGGTTACGGGCGATGGTGAGCGCGCCGCTGGCGTCCGGGACGAGCGCGTGACAATCGCGGATGCAGGTGTCCGTCATCGAGGGCCTCTTCGGGGTGAGTGAGCACCGAGTATGCACGCTCGTTCAGGTGGCTGGTGCATGAACCTGCTCCTGCCGATGGGTTTTGGGATGCTCAGGACACCTCGATGAACTCCGTGCCCGTGACGCCTTCATGCTCCAGGGCCTCTTTGATGTCCTCCGAGACGATGAGCATGGGCCAGCCCCAGATGCGGAAGAGGCGGGCACCTCCGACCTTTGCCGGGTCGATTCGAAGGCCGTCCACGACCCGGTACTCACCGACCCTGTCGGGTCTTCCATCCTCGGGTCTCCAACGGGTGACCCGCTCGCATCTGGCCTCGTCGATGCATGGGATGAGCCGGGTTGGATTCAACACGAAGTAGGGCTCGGGCCGTGACTCGACCTCGGCCACGAGGAACTGGACCTCTGGCACGTACAGGCGCTCGAGGAGTGTCTTGACCCGCTCGTGGATGACGGGGATGGCGAAGCCTGCCTCGGTGAAATCGAGGGGGTTGCCTGGAACGCTCATCCGGAAGAGGAGTCTTCCCTGTACGTTCAAGGTTCGCCCGGCATCGAACTGCCAGGGGTCAATTTTGGCTCCCTTCGCATCCACCGGGTTTTTCAGGTGCCAGCGTTCGGGCACGGATTTGTCATCGACGAGCCTGAAGTACCGTGTCATTGCCCTTGCTCTCGGCCGCACCGTGGGAGGCCTCTCCAGGCATTCGTCTCATCGGGCTTTTGATGCTCCTCACAAGTCGCGGATGGTCACGGGTCCGAGTGTATGCACACCCCGCGAGGCCGCTGGGGGATCCCTCCCTGGGTAGACCGGGTTTTGTACCCGGCGTGAATGGCGGGCAGAGGGGCCCCGGGTTAGATTGCGGCCGCCGTGCCCGAGAACTCCGCGCCCCCCGATTCCGCCCTCGATGGGGGCGACAACACCGTCATCCGCCCCGCGGCCTCCTCCCCCCAGGAGCCCCCCTCCGGGCCGCTCTTCGCCGGGCGCTATGCCCTCGTGCGCATGCTCGGCCGGGGAGGCATGGGCACGGTGTACCAGGCCCGCGACAGCCTCGTGGGCGACGTGGTGGCCCTCAAGACGCTGGAGCTCGGCAAGGACGCCGGCCCGGACGCCCTCGAGCGCTTCACCCGCGAGGTCCGCCTCGCCCGCCGCATCACCCACCCCCACGTGGCGCGCATGCACGACCTGGGCACCCACGAGGGCCAGGCCTTCCTCACCATGGAATTCGTCGAGGGCGAGGACCTGCGCGCGCTGCTCGCCCGGGAGCGTCCGCTGGCCGCCTCCCGTGCCGCCCGCTTCGCCCTGGCCATCTGCGAGGGACTGGCCGCGGCCCATGCCGCCGGGGTGGTGCACCGCGACCTCAAGCCGGCCAACATCCTCATCGAGTCCGGCGGCCGCGTCGTCCTCACCGACTTCGGCATTGCCCGGGCGGTGGCGGGAGAGGCCGCCTCGCGCACCATGGGCACCGTGGGCACGCCCATGTACATGGCGCCGGAGCAGGTGTCCGGCGAGCCCGTGGACGCGCGCGCGGACCTCTACGCGGTGGGGCTGCTGCTGTACGAGCTGCTCACCGGCGAGGTGCCCTTCTCCGGCGACACCCCGTGGGCCGCCGCCATGGCCCGCCTGCGCCAGGCCCCTCCGGACCTGCGGCAGCGCGCCACCCTCCCCCCGCCCCTCGCCGAGCTGGTGCACCGTTGCCTCGGCCGTGCTCCCGAGGATCGGCCGTCGAGCGCGCTCGAGGTGGCCGGGGCGCTGCGGGACTGGCTCGTCAGCGTGGGGGAGCCCACCCTGTCGGGTCCGCCCACCCCGGGGCCGGTGACGGGGGGACACACCCCCGCGCCCCTCACCTCGACGTCCGCCACGCGCCACACGCTCCGGACCACCACCCCGGTGCCCAAGCAGGGCGTGGCCATCCTCCCCCTGCGCTTCCAGGGTCCTCGGGATTCCGAGTTCCTGGGCGACTCGCTCACCGAGGCCCTCATCGATCAGCTGTCCCGGGTGCGCGGGCTGCGCGTGCCCGGCACCGGGGTGACGGCGCGCTTCCGCAGCGAGCGTGACCCGCGGACCGTGGGGCGCGAGCTCGGGGTGGAGCTGGTGGTGGAGGGGACGGTGCAGAGCGCGGGTCCCTCGGTGCGCGTCTCCGTCCGGCTGCTGGAGGCGCAGTCCGGCACCCAGGTCTGGAGTGGCCGGTTCGAGTTCGCCTCCACCGACGCCTTCGAGCTGCAGGACCGGCTGGTGCCGCGCATCGCCGAGGAGCTGCGGTGCGAGGCGGTCCTCTCGGCCTGGCGCACCAGCACTCCGGGCGAGGCCGTGGCGCTGTACCGTCAGGCGGATTCCCTGCTCCACGGGGCCTTCCGGGGAGGCCATGACGGAGGCCCCCTGACGATGCTCGACTCGTGCCTGGAGCTGGCGCCGGACTTCCTGCCGGCCGTGGCGCTCCATGCCATCGCGAGCCTGCGGGTGATGTTCATGGGCATGAAGGATGCCCAGAGGGATTCCGCCGCGCTCGCACGGGCCAGCGTGGACCGGGCCCTGCGGCTGGCGCCGGAGCAGGCCGAGACGCATCTGGCCCGGGCGATGCTCGCCGCCCAGTCGGATGACTGGCGCACGGCGGTGATGTCCGTGCGCACGGCCCTGGACATCGCGCCCTGCCATGCCCCCACGGTGCAGTACCTGGGCAGCCTCCAGTGCGAGGCGGGCCGCGCGGACGAGGGGCTCGTGCGGCTGCGTCTGGCCCATGACTTGTCGCCCACGCTGGTGTCGTCGCTGTTCGAGCTCGCCCGTTGCAGCGCGCTGCGCGGACAGATGGAGGACTACCGGTGGGCGCTGGAGCGGCTGACCGCGTCGCCGCTCCACCGGACCGCGGCGGAGGCGCTGCGCGTGCGCGTCGCCGGGTGGACCCGGAACGTGGAGGAGCTGCGGCGCAGCAAGGCCGAGACCGCCGCGGATCCGGACTCCATCTTCACCATGGTGGGCCGCTACGCCAGCGCGGTGCTGGGCGAGGTGGATGCGCTCGAGCTGCTCCCCATGTTCGACGAGGCGCTCTCCCAGACGACCAGCCGGCGGTTCGCCTCCCTGTTGTGCCAGCTCACCGCCGAGGTCATGGGCCTCTGTGGTCAGCCGGAGGTGGGGCTGAAGTACTTCCGGCGGGCCGCGGAGACGTCGCTCATCGACCTGGAGTGGATCGACCGCTGCCCGGCGCTCGCGTCCCTCCGGCCGTTGCCGGGTTTCGCCGAGGGGCGGCGCCTGGTGCGCGCCCGCGTCGAGGCCATCTGGCACGCGTGAGCCGCCTCACGCCGGCCCCGTCTCGAACGGGCCGCGCAGTCCCGAGCGGAAGAGGAGCAGGAAGAGCACGGTGGGGAGGGCGCAGATGACCACCACCGGCACCGCGACCTCGCCGCCCACCGGCTCGCCGAGGAGGAGGGCGGCGACGAACAGCCATGCCAGCCCGCAGGCGCTCAAGCCGATGCCGCCCAGGCCCAGCTTGAGCCAGGAGAAGAAGGTGCGCTGGGGCTCGCGAGGCGGACGGGTGGACAGCCGCACCTGCGCCACGCCCAGCTCCGCGGAGAGGGGGGTGGGGCCCAGGCCTCCCACGGCCAGGGGGGCGGGCTCCTCCGCCAGCAACGGCTCCTCCACCGCGAACCGCCGGGTCACCAGCGAGGTGCCCAGGAGGATCTGCTCCCGCTGCAGCCCCTTGTAGAGGCCCCGGCCCCAGCCCACCGACGTCAGCAGCGCCGGCAGCGCGAGCAGGGCGAAGCCCGTCTCCGTCATCAGGAAGGCGTCATAGGCGCCGTGCAGGAGGATGGCCCACCCCAGTCCGGCCGCCAGCAGGCCGAAGCGCTGGGCCCCGTCCGCGGCGAACCGCGCCCGGCCCAGGAAGGCGCCCATGATGACGCCGGTGAAGGCATGTTGTGGCACGGCGGTGAGGGCGCGCAGCATCGCCACGCCCAGGCCCCCGTCTCCCACGTAGAGGATGTTCTCCAGCGTGGCGAAACCGAGGGACGCGGTGGCGCCGTACACCACGCCGTCCAGCGGCTCGTCGAAGGCGGGCTCGTTCCACACGTACCGGCGCAGCACCAGGTACTTGAAGAGCTCCTCGGGGATGGCCGCGCCGAGGAAGGCCCGCACCAGCGCGGTGCTCCACGCGCCCGTCTCCCACTCCCGGCCCAACGACTCCAGCCACATGGCCACCGGCACCACCGGCGCGCAGATGGCCGCCCCCAGCAGGAAGGTCTTGAGCAGGAGCCCTCGCGGCTCCGGATTCCTGTCCCGGGCGTAGATGTACCAGAGCAACAGCAGGGAGGGGACGACCGCCGAGCCTCCCAGCATGAGCAGCGTGGACATGGCCCCACCGTAACAGAGCCTCCCGGGCCACCGCACCGGACGCTCTCCGGGCGTGAGGCCCTTTTCCCAGGGTGCGCGAGCCCTCGAGGAATCCCTCCGGGGCGTTTGCTTCCCCTACCTTCGCCCGCCGTACCGGGTTACCCTGATGGCCCTCACCTCGCCCACCCGGTGCCGGAAGGGAGTTCATGGACACGCCTGTCACCGCTCTGCCTTTTCAGTTCGGTACAGACGAGGAGCTGAAGTGGCGCCTGTCGCTGGTGTCTCCGGACGACCTCATGCGGGGGCTCTTCCACAACAGCCTGTTGGGCATGGTGCGGCGGCTGGAGGGGGACGAGGCGGTCAAGCAGTGTCTGGAGGTGTGTGGCGAGGCGCGCTTCCTGGACTTCTTCAACTACGCCCACCCCACGTACATCAAGCTGCTCTACGCGTCGGCCCGGCGGTTGAGTGCGCGGTTCGGCGGTTTCGAGCGGGCCATGTGGGAGATTGGTTTCGAGGGAGGGAAGTCCTTCTATGCGTCCGCGGCGGGCAAGGTGCTCATCCTGATGGCGCAGGGGGACCCGAGGCGGCTGCTGAGCAACATCCCCACGGGCATGCAGACGGCGTCCAAGCACGTGGAGCTCAAGGTGACGCTGACGGGGCCCCGCAGCGGCATCATCGTCAAGCACGAGGTGCTGCCCCGGCAGCACACCGAGGGCGGGCTGCAGGCCATGTGCGAGGTGGCGAAGGTGAAGGGCGCCAAGGTGAGCTCTCGCCCGCTGAGCCCGACCGAGAACGAGTACGAGGTGACGTGGGACTGAGGGGGTGGGGGGCTGGGCAACCCGGCCCGACTTCCGCTATGGGGCGGGACGTGATGAGAACCGTCCTGTTGCTGCTGCCCGTCCTGCTCGCCACGGGGTGTGGGTTGACCACCCAGGTGCGCCCGGTGCCCCGCGGCGCCGTGCAGCTCGAGGGGGCCATTGGCGGACCCCTCGTGCGACTGGGGCCCGTGATTCCCGTGCCGCTGAGCACCGTGGGGGCCCGCTATGGCGTGGCCGAGCGCGCCGACGTGGCGGCCCATGTCCACCTGACCTCGCTCTCCTTTGGCGTGGCGGGCCTGGACGTGGGCGGCAGCTGGCTGGCGCTCGCGCAGGACGGCGCGGTGCCGGCCCTCTCCCTGGGGGGCCGCCTCTATGGCTTCACCAGTGTGCTGGCCTCGCGGCAGGCCCCCCCGCGCGCCTACCTCGAGGTGTCGCCCACCGTCAGCTACCTCCTGGGCGGGCGCTTCCTCTCCTATGCCTCGGCCACCGGCTTGGTGCAGCTGGCGGGCGGGCCGCCCCTGCTGTCTCTGGCCGTGGGCGAGGAGGTGCGGTTGGCCTCGTGGGGTGTGCAGCTGGAGATGCGCTGGTACCAGCCGGATTACGCCACCCGCTTCAACGCGGCCAACTGGCAGGGGGTGGGCGGCATGGGCGCACTGGGCGCCCTGCTGGGAGTGCGCTACCGCTTCGGAGGTGACGAGCCATGAGCCGCCGTCTGCTGGCAGTCGGGTTGTTGTGCGCCGGGGTGGGCGTGGGGGCCTGTTATGAGCTGGACCCCTTCCTCTACAGCCGCACGCGCGTGGACCAGTACACGCTGCCCGCCGAGGGCGAGACGCCCGAGGAGACGGTGTCTCCCGAACAGATAGAGCCGGTGGAGCTCGTGGTGGACGGCCAGGTCCGGCTGGGGGCCGCGTATGTGAAGGCCACGCAGCAGCCGCCCCGCGCCTACGTCCTCTATTTCCATGGCATCTGCTGCAATCTGAACCAACACATCTCCCGGCCCAAGGGCCTGGCCAACCTCGGCTACGACGTGCTCGTCTTCGACTACCGCGGCTGGGGTACCTCCACCGACCTGGAGCCCAGCGAGCCGGGTCTGCTCGAGGACAGCCGGGCGGCGCTCGCGTGGCTCTCCGCGCGGGCCGGCGTGCCGGCGGAGCGCATCGTCTATTACGGGCGCTCCTTCGGCACGGCGGTGGCCTCCCAGCTCGCCGTCCACGCGCCGCCCGCGGCGCTCATCCTCGAGTCTCCCTTCAGCTCCGTGCAGGGGTTGGTGCGCGACTCCAGCAACATGGACCTCCCCGGCGGCTTCTTCGCCAAGGGCTCCTGGGACACCGAGGGCCGGGTGGCCTCGCTCCAGGGCGTGCCCCTGTTGCTGCTGCACGGCACCGCGGACGACTTCATCCGCCCTGAATTTTCCCAGCACCTCTACTCCGTGGCCCACGAGCCCAAGCAGCTCGTCCTCGTGGAGGGCGCGGACCACGACACCGTCCCCCAGCGCATGGGGGTGGACTACGCACATACCTTGGGCGCCTTTCTGGAAGGCTCGCGCACCCAGCCCTGAACGGCACCCCACACTCCCGCATTCCAGCGCGTCATCAAGGCGATAGTCCGGTGCTCCCCGGATGGCACCTTGAAAGCCTGTTTTTATTATCCAGGCACTCCCGTTGGAAAAACACGTTTGCCCGTCTTGCCCTGGACGTCTGAGTTCAGGAGCGGGAGTGCTGGCCATTCGTCTGAGCAGAGGGGATGGGGTGTCAATGTATTCGTATTGCCATACGAGAATGGGGCGTGGCATCCGCAACCGGGTGCTGATGGCGTTGAGCGCGCTGTGGGTGGCGGCGTGCGGTGGCGAGCCGCCGCCGGAGTCGGAGAGCGCGAGCCCGCCCGTGACGCCCACGGTGGTGAGCACGCGGCCGCAAGGCGTGGGCAGTACGAACAAGGTGCTCATCCTGGCCAGCACGGTGACGTCGGGCATCAACAGCGTGGAGGCGGTGGCCGCGCGGAGCCTGGGTTACACGGTGGACGTCGTCTCCGACGCCGCGTGGGCCGCGAAGGGCTCGGCGGACTTCGCGGGCTATCGCGCCATCATCCTGGGAGATCCCACGTGCAGCAGCAGCCAGGCCCTCATCACCGCGGCGGTGAGCAGCCGCGGCACCTGGGGGCCGGTGGTGGACGGCAACGTCCTCATCATGGGCACGGACCCGGTGTTCCACGGCAAGGACCAGGTCACGAAGAACGCCATCCGGTTCGCCGCCGCGCAGGAAGGCAAGACGGGCGCCTATATCAACCTGAGCTGCTACTACCACGACACCAGGCCCGGGACGCCGGTGGCGGTGCTGGAGCCGTTCGGCGCCTTCACCGTGGCGGGCGTGGGCTGCTACGACGACGCCCATATCGTCGCCACGCATGAGGCCCTGTCGGGCATGACGGACGGCCTGCTCTCCAGCTGGGTCTGCTCGGTGCACGAGGCCTTCGACAGCTACCCGGCCGCCAACTTCACCCCGCTCGTCATCGCGAGGGATCCGGTGTACGGCTCGCGTCTGCCGGGCTCGAGGGACTTCGCGGACGGCTCGCGCGGTGTGCCCTACATCCTCGCCCGGGGGGCCGTCCCCGTGCGCTGCGGCGACGGCGTGGTGCAGTACCCCGAGGAGTGTGACACCGGCGAGCGCAACGGCGTGCCGGGCACGGCCTGCTCGTCCGTGTGCCGTCTGCACTGGTGCGGTGATGGCACGGTGGATCCAGGCGAGCAGTGCGACACCGGCGCGGCCAATGGCACCGGCGCGTGCAGTGCTTCCTGCCGCTCCGTGGCCGTCAGCCGTGCTCCGGTGGCGAAGTGCAAGGACCTGACCCTGACGGCCGGCAGCACCGTCTGTTCCGCCACGGGCTCCATCGATGACGGCTCGTATGACCCGGATGGAGACCTGGCGGGCTGCATCCAGACGCCGCTCGGCTTCGGACAGGGCGAGACCACCGCGACGCTCCGCTGCACGGACCTGACGGGCCTGGAGTCCTCCTGCACGTCGAAGGTGACCGTCGTCGACATCACGGCTCCGTCCATCTTCTGCCCGGAGAACGTGGTGGCCGAGTGCGTCGAGGGCGGGGCGAACGTGGATCCGGGCGTGGCGTCCGGAACCGACAACTGCGGCGGTGTGACGTATTCGCGCAGCCCGGGGGCCGGCAGCTTCCCGGTGGGCAGCACCACCGTGACGCACACGGGCCGGGACCCCTCCGGCAACGTCGCGACCTGCACCAGCCGCGTGAGGGTGACCGACACCCGGGCTCCCGAGGTGGCGGTGGTGGGCTATGACTCGGTGACGCTCGAGTGCGGCAAGCCCTACGTCGAGACGGGCGCGGCGGCCTTCGACAGCTGCGCCGGTGACTTGAGCCACACGGTGACGGTGTCCGGCTCCGTCAACATCCGCGTGCCGGGCACGTACACGCTCACCTATACGGCGAAGGACGCGGCCGGCAACGTGGGCACCGCCACCCGCACGGTCCGGGTCGTCCCGGGTGCCTCCGGCCTGTGCGAGGACCGGCATGGCGGGTGGATCCTCACGGGCAGCATGGCCCTGCCGAGGATGCTGCACACCGCCACGAAGCTGGACGATGGCCGGGTGCTGGTGGCCGGTGGCTTCAACACCACCTCGGAGCTGTATGACCCGGTGACGAAGACCTGGTCCGCCACGGGCAACACCCTGGGCGCGCACCGCGGTCACACCGCCACGAAGCTGCTGGATGGCCGGGTGCTCATCGCGGGCGGCGGCGTGTGCCCCATCACCAGCGCCACCGCCGAGGTGTACGTGCCGGACCTGGGCAGGTGGAAGCCCGCGGGCATCCTCAACACCCAGCGCTACCACCACACCGCCGTCCTGCTGCCCAATGGCAAGGTGCTCGTGGCCGGTGGCCGCGCCGGTGAGTTCGATGGCGACACGCTGGCCTCCGCCGAGCTGTATGACCCGGCCACCAATACCTGGTCCTATACCGGCAGCCTCAACACGGCCCGCGCCTTCCACACCATGACCCTGCTGCCCGGCGGCAAGGTGCTGGTGACGGGTGGCAGCGATGCCTCCGACGGCCTCATCACCTCCGCGGAGCTGTACGACCCGGCCACCGGCAGGTGGACCCCCGTGGCCTCCATGGGCACGGGCCGCTCCTCGCACACCGCCACCCTGCTGCCCGATGGCAAGGTGCTGGTCGCGGGTGGCTCGGGCCTGGACATCGCGCTGAGCGCGTCCGCCGAGCTGTATGACCCGGCCACCGACAGCTGGGCGGCCACGGGCAGCATGCTCTCGCCGCGCCGGTTCCACACCGCCACCCTGCTGCCGGATGGCCGCGTGCTGGTGGCCGGTGGTTACCACCCGTTCACCGGTATCCAGACGGCGTCGGATCTCTACGACCCGGCCACGGGCACGTGGAGCAAGACGGCCGTCATGAACGTGGACCGCTACAAGCACACCGCCACGTTGCTCGACAACGGCACGGTGCTCGCGGTGGGCGGCGTGAGCAACCACGACCAGGCGTCGGCCGAGTACTACGACCTGGACGAGCTGTAGAGGTGATGCAATCCCTGGTGTAGCGGGCTTTCATGCGGGGGGCGCGAGGCTTCCGGGAGATTCCCGGGCCCCGTGCCCCCTGTGTCTTTGGGGAAGCGAGGGAGCGGATGGTTCATCGGTCCATGGCGGCGGTGTGGCGCCTGGTGCTCGCGTTGGCGGTGGGGAGCACCTTGCCGGCGCGGGCGGAGGGCACGCCACACCCGGGGTGCCGTCCTCCCGCCGTGCTCGGGGACGTGGCTCCGGGCGTGGGCAGTGCGTCGCCGGGCTCCTTCCTGCGCATCGGCGAGACGGTCTACTTCGTCGCGGACGATGGGGCGCACGGCGCCGAGCTGTGGAAGAGCGATGGGACGGAGGCGGGCACGATGCTCGTCAAGGACATCCAGCCCGGACTGGCCGGCGCGAATCCCGGACTGCTGACCGGGCTGAACGGGGTGCTGCTCTTCATCGCGAACGACGGCACCCGCGGCTTCGAGCTGTGGCGGAGCGATGGGACGCCCGCGGGCACGGTGATGGTGCGGGAGCTCAACGCCGGGCGGGAGGGGGGCAACGCCACGGACCTCGTCGTGATGGGCGGGAAGGCCTGGCTCGCCACCGCCGACCATCTGACGGGCCGGGAGCTCTGGGTGACGGACGGGACGTTCGACGGCACGCGGCTCGTCAAGGACATCCACCCGGGCACCAGCACCTCCATCGTCGCCCGGTCCATGCGAGCCGTGGGCAACACCCTCTACTTCGCCGCCGATGATGGCACCCATGGCTTCGAGCTGTGGAAGAGCGACGGGACGGAGGTGGGCACGGTGCTCGTCAAGGACATCGCCGCGGCGGGAGCCAGCGCCTACCCCGGCCAGCTGACGGGGGTGGGGGACACGCTCTTCTTCACGGCCAACGACGGCACCACCGATGACGACCTGTGGCGGAGCGACGGGACGGAGGCGGGCACGGTGCGCGTCCAGGCGCTCTTCGGCGAGCCGTTGCACCCGGCGCCCGAGGCGCTGACGGCGGTGGGCGGCAGGCTCTTCTTCCGCCTGGACGACGAGGTGCATGGCTCCGAGCTCTGGGTGAGCGACGGGACGTCCGAGGGCACGCGGCTCGTCAGGGACATCCACGCGGGGGCCACGGGCTCGAGCCCCCATTCCTTCACGGCGGTGGGGGACACGCTCTATTTCGCGGCGGACGATGGCCTCGGGGGTGTCGAGCTGTGGAAGAGCGATGGGACGGAGGCGGGCACGGTGCGGGTGAAGGACGTCCGCCCCGGAAGCGTGGGCGCGTCACCCGAGGCCCTGACGGCGGCGGACGAGAGGCTCTTCTTCACGGCGGACGATGGCACTGGTGCCTCGCTCTGGGTGAGCGACGGGACGGAAGCGGGGACGCGGGCGGTGGACGCCGGGGTGGCGGGCGGTGCGCCCCAGGCGCTGACGTACACGGGCGGCACCCTCTACTACTCCGCGACGGACGAGGCCCGGGGGCGGGAGCCGTACGCGCTGTCCCCGGCCTTCTTCGGGGACTGTACGCCGCCGGAGCTCACCTGCCCGGCGGACGTGGAGGCCACCGCCACGGACACTGGTGGCGCGGTGGTGCACTACGCGCCCGCGCGGGCGACGGACGCCGCCTCGGACGTCACGCTCGGCTACAGCACGCCGTCTGGCGCCACCTTCCCTCCGGGGGAGCACCCGGTGCGCGTCACGGCGTCCGACGCCGCGGGCAACACGGCGAGCTGCACCTTCACCGTGCGCGTAGTGGCCGCTCCAGGCGGAGCGGAGGACTCCGGGTGTGGTTGCACTTCCGGCTTCGCGGCGGATGCGCCCTGGCTGCTGCTGGGGGCGCTCGTCCCGCTCAGGGCACGCCGCCGCCGCGCTTCCCGGTAGCCGCTTCGTCCCGCTGCACCAGCCACCGCGCGAACTGCGCGTACACCGACTGGTGCTGCCACCGGCCGAACACCGCGTCGCGCTCGGCGGGGGACAGCGCGGACAGGGGGCTCGTGCCGCCCTCCGGAATGAAGACGTTCCACACCGAGGACCAGGCGTCGGGGGCGCGGGTGCTGTCCGCCTCCAGGGCGAGGCTTCCCACGGCCTGCCTGTCCACGAAGGTGTGGGGCGTGCCGTCCTCGTCCACGTAGACCATCGCGCCCACGAAGCGGCACGTCCGCGGCTCCTGCCCATGGGCGAGCCTCAGCAGTCCGGCCACGCCAATCGTCTCCAGCATGTACTTCGTCACCGGGCCCGGGAAGCCGGCCAGCGAGTCCACGCACAGGCCGCTGTCCTCCACCACCAGCGGCTCCTCGAAGTACGCGAACGCCTGCCTCGCCTTGTCCAGGGCCACCGCCTCCAGCGTGCTGCCCTGGGGCTCGATGATGGGCAGCTCGAGGCGCTCGAGCTCGTAGCCCACCGCCGCGAGGCACTTCTCCAGCACCTTCGCCTTGCCGCGGTTGGTGCTCACGAACGTGATCTTCTTCACTGCTGCTGCTCCTCGGGCGGCGTTGGCGCTCAGAACCATTTGGCGGGGAAGGGCGGGGGGACGTAGGAGTCAAGATAGGCGAAGACGCCCGGCAGATCCTCGGCCAGATGGTAGATGTGGCGGTGGTGCTGCGCGCTGGCGAAGCGCTCCTGGAAGAGGTGCTCGAAGAGGGCCGTCAGCGGCTCCCAGAAGCCCTTCGCGTTCACGAAGACGATGGGCTTGCGGTGCATGTGCAGCTGCTTGGACGCGATGATCTCCAGCGCCTCGTCCAGCGTGCCGAAGCCGCCGGGGAGCACCACGAACGCATCGGCCCGCATCTCCATGACCGCCTTGCGGCCGCGCAGGTCCTTCGTGGCGATGAGCTCGGTGGACTGCTCGAAGACGTAGGGCGTGCCGCGCATCACCTCCGGGATGACGCTGATGACGTCGCCGCCGTGCTCGCGCGTGGCGTGGGCCACCGCCCCCATCAACCCCGTGTTGCCGCCGCCGAAGACGAGCCTGTCTCCGCGCTTGCCGATCTCCGCCCCCAGCGCCGCGGCCAGCTCGAACCACGCCGGCTCCACGATGCCGCTCGAGGAACAGTAGACGCAGAGGGTCCGCGGCTGCCGGGCGGGCGTGGGGCCCTGGGTGGAGCGGGCGGCCTCGTCCCGCGGCTCCTCGCGGAAGCACTCCTCGAGGATGCGGTTGAGCTCCGGATCCTCGCAGCGGTGCAGGCGGTCGATGATGGAGAGCGTCAGCTCGCGCAGGAAGGGACGGATGGCGGCGGGGGTCTCCTCCAGGCACACGCGCAGGTCCTCGAGCATGCAGCGGGCCGCCGCCGGGACGCCGATCTCCAGCATGGCCTGGCGCAGGCGATCATGGAGGAAGCGGGTGCGGTCGCAGATCTCCGCGTGCTGCTGCTGGAACTCCATGAGCGAGGCGCCGTGGAGCGGGCGGTACTCCTTCCAGAGCTGCTCGACGAGCGCGCCGAGCTCCGGCCGTTGGCCGATGGAGAGGAGCAGGGGCCGGGTGACGATGCCCATCTGCAGGTCATCGTTCTCGCCCTGCTCGTCGCGGCGCTCGAGCAGACCGACGACGTCATCCACGTCCTGGAAGATGTAGCTGAAGCGGTCCACCACGGTGCCAGGCAGGGGCGCGCGGCCGTTGAGGGCCAGGGCGCTGTCGATGGCGAACGCGGTGGCCACGCCGGTGGCGGCGTAGCGCTGGGAGAGCCAGTGCTCGAAGGTGGCCTGCTCCGGGTAGGTGTTCTGCCGCTCCCAGAGGAACATGGAGAAGATGCGCAGGACGTACTGGAGCAGGGCGTCGCTGAACTCGGGCGAGCAGCGCCGGGCATGCTGGGCCATGAGCATGAGCAGCGCGCCGGTGAAGGGCGTGGCGCTCGCCTCGCCGAAGCGCCGGGGGAAGCTCATCCGTCCGGAGCGCATGGGGGTGCGGTCCACGGTGTCATCCGCGATGGCCGTCACCTCCATGCTCAGCAGCATGGCGGGCAGCGCATCGATGTGCCGCGGGGTGATGCCTCCGGACGCCTCGGCGGCGGCGAGGAACATCAGCGGGATGAGCATGAAGGAGGGCTGGGGGCTCTCCACGGTGACATGGTCGAAGAAGGGCCGGAGCTCCGTGGGGATGGGGGCTTCGTGGACCTTCTTCAGCGCATCCACCAGGAGGGGGCGGTAGGTGGACTCCACGCGCTGGAACATGCCCCGGAACTGATTTGGGAACTGGATGGGAATGGAGGCGGTCATGGGCTCAGGGTGAAGCGGTGGGGGAGAGAGGGCTACCGGGTGGGTAGAGCGTGCCAGCGCGCTCGGTGTCTCCGCCAGCACCCGGGGGGGTGCCATGCCGCGAGCCGGCCTCCGCGATCCTGCGCGCCGGGGGCGGAGGGCGTGGGGAGGGGGGAGGGAGGGGCGGAGGACATGGGCACCCGGGATTCTACCGTGATACGAGGGCCGGCATGCGCTACCGCCACCTACCTCTGCTGTTGTTGACCGCCTGCGCAACCGTTCCCCCCAGCACACTTGCTCCCACCCACCCTCCTGCAAAGGTTGCTACCTCACCGGGCGTGCCAGCACGGGTGTGGAACCAGACACGCGCGGTCGTGGTGCGTCATGCGACGGTGATGCCCGCCTCGGGCCCGGCCATCGAGGACGGGGCGGTGGCCTTCGCGGACGGGAAGCTGCTGGCGGTGGGACGCAACGCGGAGGTGGCCACCCCGCCGGGCGCCGAGGAGGTGGATGGAACAGGGCTGTATGTGACACCCGGTATCATCGACGCGCACAGCCACCTGGGCGTGTACGGCTCGCCGGAGACCACCTCCACCAGTGACGGCAACGAGGCCACGGCCCCGGTGACGGCCGAGGTGTCCGCCGAGCACTCCTTCTGGCCGCAGGATCCGGCCCTGCGCCGTGCGGCGGCGGGTGGCATCACCTCGATGCTGGTGCTGCCGGGCAGCGCCAACCTGATGGGCGGGCGGGCCTTCCCGGTGAAGCTGCACTTTGGCCGCTCGGCGGCGGAGATGCGCTTTCCGGGGGCCAGGGACGGGCTGAAGATGGCGTGCGGGGAGAACCCGCGCCGGAGCTACGGGGCCGCGCAGCGCCGCGCGCCGGCCACGCGCATGGGCAACGTGGCGGGCTACCGGCAGGCCTTCGCCCGGGCGCGCGAGTACCAGGAGCGCTGGGAGGCCTGGGAGAAGAAGCACGCGAAGAAGGCCGAGGAGGCCGGGCCCGCGCCGCTGAGGGACTTGCAGCTGGAGACGCTGGTGGAGGTGATGCGCGGCAACATCCTCGTGCAGAACCACTGCTACCGGGCGGACGAGATGGCGGTGATGCTGCAGGTGGCCGAGGAGTTCGGCTACACCATCCGCGCCTTCCACCACGCGCTGGAGGCCTACAAGCTGAGAGACCGGCTGGCGGACAAGGGCGTGGCGGTGGCGACGTGGGCGGACTGGTGGGGCTTCAAGATGGAGGCCTGGGACGGGATTCCGGAGAACGCGGGCCTGGTGTCGCAGGCGGGCGGGCGCACCGTCATCCACTCGGACTCGGCGCTGGGGATTCAGCGGCTCAACCAGGAGGCGGGCAAGGCGCTGTGGCGGGCGCGCGAGTCCGGTATCCCGCTGACGGAGGAGGAGGCGCTGCGCTGGGTGACGCTGCACGCCGCGTGGGTGATGGGGGTGGAGGACCGGACGGGCTCGCTGGAGCCGGGGAAGATGGCGGACGTGGTGCTGTGGAAGAACCACCCGCTGTCCGTCTACGCCCGCGCGCAGCGGGTCTGGGCGGACGGTGTCGTGACGTATGACGCGGACACCGGCGCGGTGGAGGCGAGCGACTTCGAGCTGGGCGAGCGGGCCGGGGGCTCGGCGAAGCTGGTGGCGCGGCCGGCGGCGGCTCCGGCGCTGAAGGACATGGGGCTGGAGGCACGCTGCGAGCCCTCGAAGGAGGACGGGTGCGCGCGGCCGCTGGAGGTCAAGGACGGCGCGTGCACGGTGTTCCAGGACGTGGCCGTGCTCTCGCGGGGGACGTGGCAGGCCCACGCCTCGGTACTGGTGGAGGGCGGGAAGGTGACGCGGGTGCAGGCGGGGGCGCTGAGCGCGGTGCCCGCGGGGTGCCGCGGGGTGGACGGCAAGGGCCGGGTGCTGACGCCGGGCCTGGTGGATCCGCTCACCAGCCTGGGGGTGGTGGAGGTGGGGATGGAGGACACCACGGTGGATGACACGCTGCGGGGCGAGGCGGCGAAGGAGCCCATCCGCGCCTCGCTGCGAGCGGTGGACAGCCTCAACCCGGCGGCGGAGACGTTCCCGGTGGCGAGGCTGGGAGGCGTGACGACGGCGGGCGTGGTGCCGGTGGGCGGGCTGGTGTCGGGGCAGAGCGCGTGGGTGGGGACGGACGGCACGGTGCGCCGGGCGCCGCTGGCGCTGCACATCCAGCTGGGGGTGACGGGCCGTAACGCGGTGTCCGGCCCGAGGGCGCTGGTGCTGGAGCGCCTGCGGGAGCTGCTGTCGGACGCGCGCGAGTACACCAGGCGCAAGGGGGACTTCGAGCAGAACCGGATGCGTGAGCTGGCGGCGAGCCGGTTGGACCTGGAGGCGTTGCAGCCGGTGCTGGCGGGAGCGCTGCCGGTGGTGGTGACGGCGAACCGGGTGTCGGACATCCGGGCGGCGCTGGCGCTCGGGCGCGAGTACGGGCTGAAGCTGTTGATTGCTGGAGGCCGCGAGGCGTGGATGGTGGCGCCGGAGCTGGCGGCGGCGAAGGTGCCCGTCATCGTGCAGCCCACGCAGAACCTGCCGTCGAGCTTCGACGGGTTGAACAGCCGGATGGACTCGGCGGCGCTGCTGAGCGGGGCGGGGGTGAAGGTGCTCATCTCCACCATGGGCGAGCCGCACATGGTGCGCACGCTGGCACAGGAGGCGGGCAACGCGGTGGCGTGGGGTCTGCCGTACGAGGAGGCGCTGCGGGCGATGACCTCGAACGTGACGGAGTCCTTCGGGCTCGAGGGCGGGCAGGTGGCACCGGGGCAGGTGGCGGACCTGGTGCTGTGGAACGGGGAGCCGCTGGAGGTGAGCAGCCGCCCGGTGGGCATGTGGCTGGGAGGAAGGCAGGTGCCGCTCACCAGCCGCCAGCAGGCGCTGTACGAGAAGTACCGCACGCTGGCGAAGTAGGGCGGGGACGCCGGTTCATTCCCGGCGGTACCTGGCCCAGAGCCTGGGGAACCTCCGCGCGAGGTTCTCCTCGTCTTCATTCCACCGCTCTCCAGCGGGCTCCATGGGGGACGGTCTTGCGTACTCGGGGGGCTCCCGTCCTGTCAGCTCCTCGTAGACTTGAGCCGGCACATACTGGAACTCCTCGAAGAAGACGTCTTCGACTCCAGGCGCATCGGCGACCTCAATGAGTGATTCCGCGTCCGATAAGGCGGATTCGAAGACGCGGCGGCCCATGGAGATCAACCAGCTCCGGAAGTCCGCGAAGCCATCATCCGAGCAGCCGCCCGCGATGAGGTAGGCGGCCCCCCACAGGTCCCAGTGAAATGCCGCGGCCATCCGCTCCAGGAACTGGTTGCGGAAGTCCAGGATCTCCTCGGGTGGCAGTTGCAACAGCAGGCGTCGGAGTTCCTCGCGCTGCCGCTCCATGTTTCCGTCAATCCGGTCTGGGTCGAACCCGTTCCGGGATGACTCGATGAGCTTCCAGAACTGCTCGGCGTTCATGCGGATGAGTCTCCTTCGCGATGTAGGGCGGGCGCTACTCCATCGGTACGGCATCTGGCTGCTGGATGACTGGAAGTTCCCTGTTCAAAAGACCCGGAACGAAGTCACCCTTCCAGTCCGTCGTCCCCCACAGAGCCTCGGCCTCATCCCTCAGACTGCGGAACTCCGAGGCGGATATTTCGATCTTCTGCCCTTCCTCGCTGCCGCTCAGGTAGGCCTTGTAATGCCGTGACGGCAGCAGCGAGGTACTTTGCTCCAGTGTGAAGAACCCTCGTTCGTCACCCAGTACATAAGGTGCCATGACGTACTGGGACATCCGCGCATCACGATAGAGCAGCCAAGCGTCCAGGAGTGTCAGTGCCATGAGTGCCTTGGGTGCAGTGCCTGCAACACGCCTTTCGACCAGTTGCCACCTGTCGCTGGTGGTCACCTTGTGTCTGGCCGCCCATGCGGTTGCATCCGTCGAGGCATTCAGTTCGTTGAGGAGCCGCGTTTCCTTCTCACTTGTCGCCAGTCGCCGGTTGGCTCTTTCGATTTGCTCCCTTGCTTGCTCCAGCACGCGTTGCTCCGCGGCACGTAGCGCCTCGGTTCTCGCGCTGAGCAGGGTCTGCCTGTTGGAGGATGGCACATCGAGATTCGCGAAGACCTCCTTCGCATAGACCTTCGTGCCTTCCTGCTGGAGAAGCCTGGCCCATTTGTGATTGTTCGTCAGGCGCTGCTTGAGGTCCGCTGCGGACCCCACATAGATAACGGTCTGGCCATTCAGATGGCCCTCGAGCCTGTAGACCCATCCAATCCGCGGGAGTTGGCCTCCACTCGATGCCGCGCTGTCGGCGACCCCGAGGAAGAGCAGGAGGGGGACGAGCATCATCCGCGAGAGTGGGGACATGGGACGGTTCCCGATGTGTGATGGGGCAGGACCCGTGGCCTGGATGCGCCGCCGGAGGACCCCCGTGGTCAGCACGCGTTGTACGAGAAGTACCGCACGCTGTTGAAGTAGGATGGAGGGGTCCCTCTGCCCCTCGTGTCGTATGGACCCCTCGGCCTCCATCACCATCGACGACTCCCTCTGGCCGCTGCTGCAGGTGAGGTTCCCGAGCGAGTTCACGAACGCGCAGCAGGAGCAGTACCTGGGCCAGCTGCTCACCTATCTGCGCCGGGGGGAGCGGTACGTCGGAATCATGGACACGCGCCTGTTGAAGAACCCGTCCTCCGAGCAGCGTCAGCGGCAGGCGAACTTCATCCAGGAGCACGAGGCCCTGTTCCGCCAGTGCTCGCTCGGGACGGTGGGCATCGTCACCTCGCCCCTGGTGGCGCTGGGGGCGAGGATCCTCATCCACCTCAAGCCCATGCCCACGCCGTTCTACGTCGCCGCCTCGCTCCCCGCCGCGCTGTCGTGGGCCGCGGGACAGCTGGAACGGGCGGGCCTCCTGGAGCCCGCCGAGCGCGTCCGGAGCCACTTCGGACTCCTCTCCGAGCGCCGCACTGCGTAGCGGAGGCGGGTCATTCCTGTCCGAAATGGAGAAACAAACCGGGGCGGATTTTTTCACCCCCTCCCTTCATTTCCAGAGGTACGGGCGGTATCAGGGAAGCTTCCTGAAAAGGGAGCCCTTCATGAAATCCCTGTCTCATTGCGGAGCAGTGCTCGTGCTGTCGTTGGCGCTCGTGCTGGCCCAGGGCTGCAGTCCCGTGCAGCCGGAGCCCGTCGAGGCGCCCCAGCTGGGGAAGAACCAGCAGCGGGTGGTGAACGGCTTCGCGGAGCTGCACCACCACATGTTCGCCGAGCAGGCCTTCGGTGGTGGCTGGTTCCACGGCGGCCACACCGGTGCGCTGACGCGCTGTGATGGAGGCGCTCCCGAGAGCGACCATGCCCGCGTGCGCATGGACCTGAGCGAGCTGCTCAACCTGTGCCCCAACTCGGGCAGCGTGGACCTGAGCGGCGTCCCCATCCTCTCGGATCTCTTCGGCCTCGCGGGCGCGGTGGGCTCGGAGTTCATCGGCAAGATGGAGGGCACGGAGGGAGACACGGGCCTGCACCTGGGCCGGCGCGAGGTGGGCACCGAGTGGCCCCGCTGGGACACCATCGCGCACCAGCAGTCCTGGGAGGGCTGGCTGCGGCAGGCGCACCAGGGCGGCATGTCGCTGGTGGTGGTGTCGCTGGTGAGCAACGGCTTCCTGTGCCGGGCGCTGCCGTACCAGAACCTCGACCGCCCCTGCGACGAGATGGCGGACGTCGAGGTGCAGCTGCAGATGGCCCGTGACTTCGACGCGCGCACGGACTGGGCGGAGATCGCCCTGTCGCCCGCGCATGCCCGGCAGATCATCGGGGCCGGCAAGCTGGCGATGGTGCTCTCCATCGAGACGAGCAAGCTCTTCGGCACCAAGGACTGGCGCGGCGAGCTGGACCGCTTCCACGCGCTCGGGGTGCGCTCCATCCAACCGGTGCACCAGCTGGACAACCGCTTCGGTGGCGCGGCGCTGCACAACGCCATCTTCCAGGCGGCCCAGTTCATCGAGAACTGCCACATCGACTACGACTGCGGCGTGACGACGGGCTCGTTCACGCTCGGCTTCGACGTGGCGCGGGACGCGGCGGGCAACTGCCGCAACACCAAGGGCCTCACGGACGAGGGCAAGGCGCTGGTGCAGGCGATGATGAACAAGGGGATGCTCGTGGACATGGCGCACCTGTCCGAGAAGAGCACCCGGGACGCCTTCGCCATCGCCCAGGCGAACAACTACTACCCCATGTACATCTCGCACGGTCACTTCCGCGAGGTGATGAACCCGAAGCTGGCGGAGGACGAGAAGACGACGCCGGCGTGGGCGGTGCAGTACGTGCGGCAGACGGGCGGCATGTTCGGCCTGCGCACGGCGCATGACGAGACGCGCGCGTACACGAAGTCCGGCATCGCCAACAACTGCCAGGGCTCGAGCCGCTCGGTGGCGCAGGCGTACGAGTATGGCCGCCAGGGATTGAAGGTGCCCATGGCGTTTGGCGCGGACTTCAACGGCTTCATCCAGCAGACGCGGCCGCGCTTCGGGCCGCACGGAGCGTGCTCGGCGGGCTTCCAGGCCGAGGCGGATGATCAGGCGCACCAGCAGGAGGTGTACGGGCCGGGGCGGCTGGGCACGGACTTCGACGAGTACGGCCTGGCGCACGTGGGCCTGCTGCCGGACCTGTTGAGGGACCTGGGTCGGCTGGGGGCGAACACGGCGGGGCTGTCGAGCTCGGCGGAGACGTTCCTGCGGATGTGGGAGCGGGCGAACGGGCCGCGCGCGGGCATGGCGGATCCGGCCTCGGACATCGACACGAGCGGGATTGCCCCCTACGAGGACAAGTCCGTGCGCGAGGCGCGCTACCCCACGGTGTGCGGCATGGCGTACGCGCCGGACTCGAAGACGCTGAACGAGGGCTGCCGTTTCGACGCGGAGTGCATCAGCGACCAGTGCACCTCGGTGCTGTGCTCGACGTTCGATGGGCGCTGCGTGTGCAACGATGATGGGGACTGCGGCGCGACGAGCTACTGCCAGGACGAGATTCCGGCCAACCCGGGTGACAACGACTGCGTGCCGAAGAAGGGCAACTGGGACTCGTGCAGCCGGGATGGGCAGTGCTTGTCGGGGGCGTGCGGCGGCTGCGCGGACGCGGTGGGGTGGTGCTTCACGCCGCGGTCCAAGACGTATGGGCAGAGCTGCAAGTCGGACAACGAGTGCACGACGGACCGGTGCAGCGCGGACTGCTACATCAACCCCACGGGCTCGTGCCTGTGTGACAGCGATTCCCACTGCGCGAGCAACCAGTACTGCGGTTGGGGAACGAACTCGGGCAAGTGCCAGAACAAGAAGTCGCGTGGAGCGGCGTGCGCGTACGACCGGGAGTGCCTCTCCAACAACTGCCGCTGGTCGTTCACCTGCGCCTGATCTGAACCCCCCCACTTCCCCTCCAACTTCCCCTCTCCCCCCGGGAGAGGAGCCCCCCGTCGTTCAAAGGGGGGGCAAGCCCCCCGGGGTGAGGGTATCGAAGACACCAGGTTCCCCTCCGTGCTCCAGGAGGGGAACCGTGCTCCCACCCGGTGCCTCAATTCCCCGAGTAGATGCCGATGGCACCGGGGACGTGGTACTCGTCGCTGCCCATGAAGCCGACGAGGATGCGGCGCCCGTTGCTCCGGTCCACCTGGATGTCGGCGACGGTGCTCATGCACAGCCGGCGTCCGAAGTCGGAGCAGCCGTAGGTGAGCACCTTGCCGTCCTTCACGCGGAAGACGGAGCCGAGCCAGCGGGCGCCGGTCCACACGCTGCCATCAGTGGGGTCCACGGCCACGGTGGACAGGTGCGGCACGCCGACGTTGAGGTACTGGACGTCACCGCCCTCGGCGTTCATCCGCGCGAGCCCCTTGGTGAAGGAGCTGACCCAGACGGTGTCATCGCCGGCCACGGCCATGCCGGACACGTGGTCGTCCACGCGGTCGGCGGGGCGGGACATGTTGGGCTCGCCCACCTTGTCCGGCCAGAGGTCGAAGCGGTTCCAGGCATAGGCATGGTCCTCGCTCATGCTCTGGGCGCGCCAGTAGTTGTTGCCGTTGGAGCCGTAGCGGAAGCGGGTGGAGCGGTTGGAGCCGCCGAAGAAGACATCCCCGCTGGGGTGGACGGCCACGCCGTAGTAGGCGTCGGTGAGGAGGACGACGTTGCCCTGCTCGTTGAGCGCGTTGATGTGCGGGTGCACGTGCTCCATGACGCCCGAGCAGGAGAGCTGGCCGTTGCAGGTGTTGTTGCCGGTGTAGCGGGCGTCGCCGCGGGAGAAGCCGTGGTTGCCGCCGAACCAGACGCTGTTCGTGTTCTTGTCGTAGGCGATGCGGAGGATGTTGCAGATCTTCTCGCGGCCGCGCAGCTCGTCGCGCACCACGCCGGGGCCGGAGAAGATGTCGTAGTGGACGACCTCGAGCGTGCCGTCCGCGCGCAGCGTCACCTTGTCCGCGTCACCGCTCTTGTAGCGGGAGGGGTCCGGGCTGGGGCCGTCCCAGTTGCTCTCGCAGTGGTTGTTGCCCGTGCCGGGCCGGCCCTCGTAGCCCACGAAGACGGTGCCGGCGGGGCCGCCCGCCACGGAGATGACCTTCAGGTACTTCTCGCCCGGGGGCTCGCTGCCGTCCGGCATGAAGCCGTAGGGGCGCAGCCCGTCGGCCATGGTGAAGCGCTGGAGCGTGTCGGCGCCTGGACGGAGCATGAAGAGGCCGTCCTCGCCGCCAGCGACCCAGACGTTGCCGCCCTCGTCCGCGGAGATGCCGTAGACGCGCCGGGGCCCGCCGTGCTGGGTGCCGTAGAAGCGCCAGCCCGGGGGGGAGGTGAACTGGATGGCCTCCTCGGGCGCGGGCGTTGGCGCCGGTGGAGTCACCGGGCCCGGCGGAGTCACCGGACCCGGCGGAGTCACCGGACCCGGCGGAGTCGTCGGAACCGGGTCGGGTGTCGGGGTGCCCGTGCCGGGGCTTCCTCCGCCACCCGTGCCCGGGCCAGCGGGTGGCGTCGAGCCATTCTCGTCCTCCCGGGGCGAGTCCAGTCCGGGGTTGTTCCGCTCGGACTCGTCATGTCCGCTGGTCGTCTGCGTGCAGCCCGTCCACATCGCGCTCGTCACGACGAGCGCCGCCGCCCACCGCCATCCGCCCTTCATGTCGCTGCCCACCTGTTCCGAGGAATCCGGGTACCCACGCGGCACCCCTCGTCCCGAGCCATCGCAAGCCGGGTGCCAGCCCGGTCCGACTCGGAGACGGGGCCATGCGTCGGCTCCCGGACAGCCCCTGGGTACGCGGGTGCCCAGGAATGGCAGCGTCCTGACCCCGCTGCGCCTCCAACCGTGCTAGTCCGGGAGATGATGGCCGGAAACGACACGCGCGGCCGCACGCCGCTCTCCCTCGTCGGGCAGGAACCCGACATTCCCTTCTACACGCGCCAGGCGGCCGAGCACGGGGGCCCCGTGCTGGTGCTGGGCGCGGCCAATGGGCGCGTGGCCTGGGCGCTGGCCGGGGCGGGCCTGTCCGTGCTCGGCGTGGACCCGTCCGAGCGCATGGTGCAGGCCGCCGAGGAGCTCCGGGGCTCGGAGACGCCGGAGGTGGCCGCCCGCGTGCGCTTCCTCCACGCCGACCCGCGCTCGCTGCGCCTGCCCGAGCGCTTCCCCGTGGTGCTCGCTCCCCAACATGCCCTGGGGATGATGGGCTCGCGGGAGGACCTCGAGGCCTTCCTGTCCACGGTGCGCCACCACCTGCTGCCGGGAGGCATCTTCGTCTACGACGTGCTCAACCCGGCGCCCGAGCCCGCCGCTCCCCGCGAGGACGAGGAGCCCGGTGCCGCGCTCGAGCCGCGCCGGCCGGTGTTCGCCTTCCACCTGCGCGAGCGCCGGCAGCCCGGGGCGCCGCTCGGCATCCGCCGTCTCAAGCTGAGGCCCTTCACCGCCGAGGAGCTGGACGCGGCGATGCAGGCCTGTGGGCTCACGCCCCGCGAGCGGTACGGCCGCTTCGACGGCAAGCCGTTCGACCCCGAGGACGCGCGGCACATCGGCGTGGTGGAGGGGTGAGGCTCAGTACCTGAAGGTGGCGCCGCCGAGCAGCATGGGGGTGGACAGGAGCCGGTCCCGCCCGGGCTCGTGGAAGGCCTCGAGCTGGCCGCGGACGAAGAAGCGGGAGAAGCGCGTCACGTCCACCTGGGCCTCGGCGTAGGCCCCGAGGTCCGAGGGGGCGGAGAACCCATCGCCGCCGAGGTCCCACCCGAGGCCGAGCCCCGCGCTGCCGCCGAGGACGAGTCCGAGCCGGAGCTGCGTTCCGAGCCGCAGCTCCGCGCCGGTCTCCACCGCCAGGGTGGTGGCATGCACTCCCTGGAAGGCGTGCCCGTCGGACGGGTGGAGCGCCGCCTTGTAGCCGGGCGAATTCAGGGCGAGGGCCGCGAACACGCCCGCCCGCTGCCGTTCACCGAAGCGCCGTCCCAGCCGTCCGCGCACGCCGATGACGGAGGACTCGGCGCCGAAGCTCCGGTCGAGCGCGAGAAAGCGCGTGAAACGCATGGGGAGCAGGACCACCCCGACGGCCAGCTCCTCGCCGGTGGCCGCGTTGTTCAGCTCGAAGCGGCGTTGGACGGGGGTGAAGCGGAGGTCGGCATACGGAATGGTGACGCCCGCCGGGCCGGAGCCCAGGGCGAGGTGCCCGTCGAGCGAGGCCCAGAGCAGGTACTCCGGGGTCCGCACGGCGTCCCACGTATCCTCCGGCACCACGGTCTCGTGGAGCAGGAAGCGGGTGCGGAGCAGGGCGTTCCACGCGGAGCCGACGTTCCGGAATCCACCTCCGCCGAGCTCGAACACGGGCCGCAGGAGGGCCTCGTCGAAACGCGGGGCCTCGTAGCGGGGTGCTGGGACGGGGAGCGCCTCCGGCGTGCGCTCTGGAGCCAGCGGGGAGAAGTCCGGCGGGCTCCGGCCACAGGCCGCCCAGATGGAGAAGTCCTGCTGACGAGGGAGCTCTCCCCGGGCGATCAACTCCCGGACGTAGCGGAGGTTGAAGTCATCGGGTTTCCGCGGGTAGCGCGCGGAGGCGCGGTAGTGCTCCAGGAAGCTCTCGCTGTCGAGCCGGGGGCAGTAGTCCCGCCGCAGGTTGGCGCGGACCTCTTCCCAGCGCTGGGGGACGAACGCGGAGTTGTTGACGGTCTCGTCGAGCTGGGGCGAGACGTACTCGCGCCAGTCGAAGGGCCGCGTCAGCCGCCATCCCTCGGGCGTCTTCAGCAGCCGGGGGTCCTCGTCCTGGCAGAGGCTCCGGTAGAAGAGGAAGCCCTGGTAGTTGGCCTCGAGATCGGCGAACGAGAAGACGCCCGTCGTCACGAAGCCCAGGGTGCCGTGCTCCGTCCGCGCGCCGTAGCGGACCAGTTGCTCGAGCGCCTCGCGTTCGGGGACGCCCTCCCGCATCAGCTCACGGTAGCGCTGGTGGTACTTCCATCCGGACTGGAAGAAGTGGGAGAGCTTGTCGGCGCCCATGTGGACACCGGCGACGGTGAAGGTCGCCTTGATGCCGAAGGAGAGGCCCCAGTCCCAGAGGCGCTCGTTGCGGTAGAGGGAGAAGTGCTTCTCGAAGCGCGCATGGTCCTTCTTGGAGGGCACGCGGTCGATGCGGGGGGAGTTCTCCGCCCAGAGCTCGATTTTATGGAGGCCCGAGATGCGGAAGCGCTGGTAGACGCGGTGGGCGACGTCCTGGCACGAGTACTGGTCCCAGCTCGCGCGCCGGTTGACGAGCGCCAGGGCGCCGAGGATGTCCCGGTTGATCTTCTCGTTGAGGACGTCCAGGGAGTCGCGAGGCGGCTTGTCGATGGCGAAGTACTGATCCGTCTCCGTCGCGCGGGCGCTTCCCGGGAGGGCGGCCCACAAGCCCAGGGCGCCGAGCCAGGCCCGCCACGGCAAGAGGGAGCGTCGGCGGAGCATGGGGGGCCTCAGCGCTCGAAGCGGTAGCCGAGCCCGCGCACGGTGAGGAAGTGCCTGGGCTCCTCGGGGTCCGGCTCCAGCTTGAGCCGGAGCTGGCGCATGAAGTTGTCCACGGTGCGGGCGCTGCCCTCGTAGCCGTAGCCCCAGGCGGCGCTGAGCAGCTCCTCGCGGCTGAAGGTGCGGCCGGGGTGCGCGAGGAAGTGGGCCAGCAGCTTGAACTCCTGGGCGGTGAGCTCCACGGGCTGTCCGCCGCGGGTGACGGTCTTGGCGCTCAGGTCCACCTGCACGTCGCCGAAGCCCACGGTGGGGGGCTGTCCCTGGGCGGGGTAGCGGCGGCGCAGCACGGCCTTGATGCGCGCGAGCAGCTCCTGGAGGCCGAAGGGCTTCACCACGTAGTCGTCCGCGCCCAGGTTGAGGCCGAGGATTTTATCCATCTCCGCGCCCTTGGCGCTGAGCACCACCACGGGGATGTCGCGGCCGCGCTGGCGCAGCTCCTTGAGGAGCTCGAAGCCGTTGAGCTCGGGCAGCATGACGTCGAGCACCAACAGGTCCGGCGACTCGTCGAGGGCGCGGGCCAGACCCTGGCGGCCGTCCTGGGCCTGGAGGACCTCGTAGCCCTCGAAGTTGAGGTTCATGGACAGGCCGGTGAGGATGGCCAGGTCGTCCTCCACCACCAGGATGCGTGTTGGCTTGTCGCTCATGACTTCCCCACCGGGAGGTGGATGGTGAAGCGGCTGCCCTTGCCCAGCGCGCTCTTCAGGGTGATGCGCCCGCCGTGAGCCTCCACGATGTGCTTGGCGATGGCCAGTCCCAACCCACTGCCCTCCGTCTCGCGGGTGAGCAGATTGTCGACTCGATAGAAGCGCTCGAAGATGCGCCGCCTGTCCCGCGGCGCGATGCCCACGCCGTGGTCCTCCACGGTGAGGTCCACCCACTTGCGGCGGGCGCGGACGGTGAGGGAGATGCGCTTGTCCTCCTTGCTGTACTTGTAGGCATTGTGCAGGAGGTTGAGCAGGGCACCGGAGATGGCCTCCTTGTCCACCTGCACCGGGGGGAGCTGCTCGGGCAGGTCCACGGAGAGCCGCAGATCGCCCTCCAGGCGCTGGGCGCGGAAGGCGGACACGGCGGCGTCCACCACGGTGGGCACGGGCAGGACTTCCGGGTGGTACACCTTGCGGCCGCTCTCGATGCGGGCCCAGTCCAGCACGCGCTCGACGAGGGTGCTCAGCCGCTCCGTCTCCTGGGTGAGCATCTGCAGCACCTGCTGCGTCTGGGCGGGGTCCTTCACGCGGCCCAGGGCGAGCGTCTCGATGAACATGCGGATGGAGGTGACGGGGGTGCGCAGCTCGTGGCTCACCAGGGAGACGAAGTCCGTCTTCATGCGCGAGAGCCGGGCCTCGCGGTAGAGGACGCGGCCGGTGTAGACGACGCCGAAGGTGAGGGTGACGTAGAAGAGGCCGAGCAGCACCACGTACACCACGCGGTTGCGGGTGGAGGCGCGGGCGACGGGATCCTCCCCGGTGGGCACCACGGCGAGCCGGAAGTCCTGGAGGGGAGGGGGCAGCACCTGCTCGGCGAGCACCTGGGGCCCGAGCGCGTTGGCGCGGGCCTGGGCCACCTCCAGGGCGAGCTTGCCCATGAGGCCCTCGCCGGTGGCCTCCTGGCGGGCGAGCAGGACGAAGCGCACGGGCTCGCTGGACGTCACCTGGACCTCGGCGCGCTCGGCGAGCAGGGACTCCAGGGCCTCCTGGGAGAGCCGGACGCCGTACACCACGTCGCCCAGGCGCTCGGCGGCGAAGAGCGCGGCGCGTCCGCCCACCATGAGGGAGAAGTACGAGGTGCCGGAGGGGAAGTCTCCGGCGGAGAACGGGGTGGCCTGCAGGGCGGCGGCGAGCTCCGTGTCGGGGGAGCTCACCTGCTTGCCCTCCACGCGGAAGAAGACGGGGGTGGACAGGAGCCGCCCCCGGGAGGCCATCACGCGGGGCTGGCCGTCCACGAGCTCGAAGCGCGAGGCCCGCAGCATCGCGGGCAGGTCCTCGGTGAGCGTCTCGAGCGTGCCCTGCCAGGCGGCCTCCAGCCGCTTCTCCACGGCGGCGCGCTCGTTGATGATGGCCACCACGCCGAAGCCGGAGAGTCCGGCCGAGGGCAGCACCACCAGGACGATGAGCAGCGCGAAGGTGCGCCGGAAGCTGAGGATGACGGAGGGTTGCGGGCTCGGCACGGCCGCTCTCCTTTACCTCCCCTGGGAGCCGGGTGCTCGACTTCGTTGGGGGACGCGGCGCGTTACGGGGCGCCCGCGTCGGACTCCGGGCCGGCGTCCGGCGTGGAGCCGCCGATGGCGGGCGGCGTGGCGGCCTGCTCGAGGCGCTCGCGGGTGATGCCGAAGAGCGTGGTGCGGGCGAGCTCGGGGGCGCGATCCCTGTTCTTGCCCAGCCAGGTGACGACGACGCCGCACGGGGTGTCATCGTCCCAGGCCACGACTTGCATCATGCCGGGCACGGGCTCGCGGCGGGCGGCGGCCTTGCCGAGCGCGGGGATCTCCATGCCCCCGGCGCGCAGGGTGGGGGCGAGCAGGGTGCGCACGTCCTGCTCGTCGGGGAGCTGGTGGCAGTCGTAGGCGATGGAGACGGTGACGTCCTTCTGCTCCGGCTCCGGGGAGCGGAAGGTGCAGAGGGGCCCGCAGGTGGGGCACGTCCGCTCCTCCTTGAAGGTGAAGCCGGGCAGGGCGTCGCGAATCTCGGGGGTGACGAGGCCCTCGCAGGTGAGGGCGCCCGGGGGAGGCAGCGCGCCCGCGTCCGGCGTGCCCGCGCTCCGTGAGCGGCATGCGCCGAGCGCCAGTGCCAGCACCACTCCCGCGCCCCATCCGACCCTCATCCCTGGCTCCCTTGTGTGCGCATACCCGTGAAGCGGCGGATGGTAGAGGCCCGCCCCCCACGTGGCCACGGGGAAGTGCTGGCCTGCCCGCTGGCGGACGCTGCGCCGCCCGCCTGCCTGAGGGGAGGCCTCGTTCCCGGGTGGGGTGTGGTCTAAGCTGCGCCTCCCCTCGTTCCCCGGGAGAATCGTCCCATGCGCGCCAGTGTCATCGGCTCCGGCTCCTTCGGTACCGCCCTCGCCAACGTGCTCGCCGTCAATTGCGAGCAGGTGGGCCTGTGGGGCCGGGACGCCGCCCTCGCCGACGCCATCAACACCCGCCACGAGAATTCCGGTTACCTCCCCGGCATCCCCATCTCCCCTCGCGTCCAGGCCACCACGGACCTGAAGACGGCGCTGGAGGGCGCGGAGCTGGTGGTGCTGGCCACCCCCAGCCATGCCACGCGCGAGGTCGTCTCCCACGCGCTGCCCTACCTGCCCAGGCACGCGCCCATCGTCACGGTGGCCAAGGGAATCGAAAACGAGACGCTCCTCACCATGACGGAGCTGCTCGAGGACTGCCTGCCGGAGGAGCACCACCCCTACATCGCCGTGCTCTCCGGCCCCAGCTTCGCCAAGGAGCTGGCCCAGCGCATGCCCACCGTCGTCACCATCGCCTCGCACTGGGACAAGGTGGCCGTGCGCTGCCAGAAGGCGCTGCAGACGGAGACGTTCCGCTCCTACACCTCCAATGACGTGGTGGGGGTGCAGTACGGCGGCGCGCTGAAGAACGTCATCGCCATCGCCGCCGGCATCGCGGATGGGCTGGGCATGGGCCACAACGCCCGCGCGGCCATCATCACCCGCGGCCTGGCGGAGATTACGCGCCTGGCGGTGCGCAAGGGCGGCAATCCGCTCACGCTCTCGGGGCTGTCCGGCATGGGGGACCTGGTGCTCACCTGCACCGGCGAGCTCAGCCGCAACCGGCACGTGGGCATGGAGCTGGGCCGGGGCCGCTCGCTCGAGGAGATTCTGGGCGACATGAAGCAGGTGGCCGAGGGCGTGAAGACGGCGAAGAGCGCGCGCGACCTGTCGCGCAAGGTGGGGGTGGAGCTGCCCATCTGCGATCAGGTGTACGCCATCGCCTACGAGGGCAAGAGCGCCCGCGCGGCGGTGGTGGAGCTGATGACGCGCCAGCCCAAGTCCGAGCTGGTGTGAGGGAGCGGGGCGGCGCTCAGGAGGCGGCGCCGCCGATGCCCTTCACGCGCCACACGGTCTGGCGCTGGGTGGTGGTGTGCGAGATGAGCACGCCATCCTGCTGCATCTGGTCCAACAGCCGCACCAGCTTGCTGCGGTCCAGGCCGGTGGCCGCCGCGAGGGCGGGCGTCTCCAGGCCGGCCGGGTAGCGGCGCAGCTCGTCGACGATGAGCTTCTTGAACTCGGCCTTCACGGCCCCATCCATGTCCTGGGCCCTGGCGGCCTGGAGGATGGCGGCGGTGATGAGCCCCAGCACCACCATGGCCAGGGCCGGGTAGACGATGTGGCTGTTGCGCTCGAGCAGCTCGAAGTAGTTGGGGTCCACCGACGAGGCGGGCTTTTCGAGGCTCGCTCCGACGCCGGGGATGACGACCTGCGCCAGCAGGGACGAAGACAAGAGGGAGGGCATGAGCACGGCACCGGGACTGTAGAAGGCCCCGGTGCCTGCCCGCAACCCCTGGCCCCGGTGCTACGCCGCCCCGAGGTTCTGCTCGGCCTCCTCGGCCTCCTCGGCCTCCTCGGGGGCCTCGAGCGGCTCCTCCGAGGGGAGGACGGCCAACCCGTGGGTTCCACGGGTGTGCGACGCGTCCTCGGTGACGACGCCGAGGTTGCGCGAGGCGCCCTCGGCGAAGAGGGTGGTGTCCGCCTTGGCCAGCAGGGCGGCCAGGCCCTCGCGGCTCGCGGCGCTGATGGCCACGCCCCCGGCGGTGCGCAGCAGCGAGCCCACCTGGTCCGGGCCGAGCAGGTCCGCCTTGTTCCACACCATGAGGCGCGGCTTCTGCAGCAGCTCCAGCGAGTCGAGGATGTTCTCCACGGCCTGCACCTGCTCGTCGCGGGACGGATCGCTCGCGTCCACCACGTGCAGCAGCAGGTCCGCGTCGTACAGCTCCTCGAGCGTGGCGCGGAAGGCGGCCACCAGGTCCTTGGGCAGATCCCGGATGAAACCCACCGTGTCGGTGATGATGACCTCGCGCTCCTGGGGGAAGCGCAGCCGGCGGCTGGTGGGGTCCAACGTGGCGAACAGCTTGTTCTCCGCGAGCACCTCGGAGCCGGTGATGGCGTTGAGGAGCGTGGACTTGCCCGCGTTGGTGTAGCCCACGATGGAGATGACGGGCAGCTCCCGGCGGTTGCGCTGCGCCCGGCGGACCTCGCGCTCCCGGGAGAGGGCGTCGATGCGCTTCTCCAGGTGGTTGATGCGATCGCGCGCGCGGCGGCGGTCGATTTCGAGCTTCGTCTCACCGGGGCCGCGTCCGCCGATACCACCGGCCAGACGGCTCAGGGAGGTGTCGCTCTGCACCAGGCGGGGCAGGCGGTACTTGAGCTGGGCCAGCTCGACCTGGAGCTTGCCCTCGGCGCTCTGCGCCCGCTGGGCGAAGATGTCGAGGATGAGCTGGCTGCGGTCGATCACCTTGAGGCTGGTGGCCTCGCTGATGTGGCGGCCCTGGGAGGGGGTGAGGTCCTTGTCGAAGATGAGGACGTCCGCCATGGCCTGCATGGAGCGCAGGTTGAGGTCCTCGAGCTTGCCGCGGCCGATGAGGTAGCGGGGGTCGGCCTCGCGGCGCATCTGGAGGACGCTGTCGATGACCTCGACGCCCGCGGTGCGCGCGAGCTCCTTGAGCTCGGCGAGGCTGGCCTCGGCCTGGGCGCGGTTGCCGTTGAGGCACACGGCCACGAGGATGGCCTTGTCGCGGCCCGAGACGGTGCGCGCGGCGGCCTTGCGGTTGAGCTCCTCCTCGAGGGCTTCCAGCGTGTCGAGCACATCCGGCTGGCCGTCGTGGATGTCCGGCAGGGTGGTGACGCTCCAGAAGTCCCCGGTGCCGTTCTCGGGCACCAGGTGCGCGTAGTGCAGCACGCCGGGCAGACCGGAGTCGCCCACGCCCACGGCGGCGACCATGTCCAGGCGCAGCAGCGCGAGGTCCGTCAGGTCGTCCTTGGTGAGCGGCTCGCTCTTGAGGTGGGTGTGCACCAGGCGCAGACCGCGCAGACGCACCTGTCCGGCGCGGGCACGGCCGATGTCGGGCAGCTCCAGCTTGTGGGCGTTGCCGACCACCACGTACTCGATCTCGCCCTTGCGGTTGAGCAGGACGCCGATCTGGCGGTGGGTTTCGCGGGAGAGCTCGGTGAGGTGACGGGCGAGCTCGGGGGAGACGATCTCATGCGGCGAGACGCGGCGGCGGTAGGTGTTGCGCAACCGGCTCTGCTCGCTGGCCTTGAGTCCGAGGGTGTTTCCGTAGATTTCCTTCAAAAGTGTCCTTCTCCCGCGCGGAGGGAAGGGCGCCCGCGCCACGCCGTCGACCTGTCCCTTGTCACTTCTTGAGGATAGGTGCCTTCGGCTCCGGATTCACCTCCGGGGTTCCCGAATGCCCGACCTCATACAACACGCCTGGGCGGCGGCTCCTTCCGGGATGGACCGGATTCGGGGGTCCCTCCTGACACCTGGGATGGCATAACCTGGAGGTGTGACCTCTTCCGGACGAGACGCGGTGCGCGCCGCTCGGCGCGTGGTGGTGAAGATCGGGACCAACGCCCTCACGAGTGCCACGGGGCGCTTCAACCGGGCCCACTTCGAGGCGCTGGGCGAGGACCTGTTGTGGGCGGCCCAGGGCCGGGAGCTGGTGGTGGTGTCCAGTGGGGCCATCGCCCTGGGGGTGGAGCGGCTGGGGCTGCCCGCGCGTCCCAAGGACATTCCCGGCAAGCAGGCCTGCGCGGCGGTGGGCCAGAGCCGGCTGATGCAGGCGTACGAGGAGGCCTTCGGCAAGGCGGACCGGCGGGTGGCCCAGGTGCTCCTCACCCATGGGGACGTGCAGGACCGGCGGCGCTACCTCAACGTGAAGCACGCGCTGGAGCGCCTCATCGAGGCCCAGGTGGTGCCCGTCATCAACGAGAACGACACCGTCTCCGTGGACGAGCTCAAGTTCGGTGACAACGACACCCTGGCCGCCCTGGTGGCGGGCGTGGTGGAGGCGGATGTGCTCGTCGTCCTCTCGGACGTGGAGGGCCTCTACACCGCCGACCCCCGCAAGGACCCCAACGCCCGCCTGCTCCCCCAGGTGGACGCCGTCACCCCCGAGCTGCTCGCCCTGGCCGGCGGCTCCGGCTCGCTCGTGGGCACCGGGGGGATGGCCACCAAGATTCGCGCCGCCGCCCGCGTCACCGAGCTCGGCGTGCGCTGCCTCATCACCTCGGGGGCCGTGCCCGGCCGCCTGCGCTCCGTGCTGTCCGGCGAGCCCGTGGGCACCCTCTTCGAGACCTCCGGCTCCCGGCGCAGCGCCCGCATGGCGTGGATCGCCCATGCGCTCAAGCCGAAGGGGAAGCTGGTGGTGGACACCGGGGCGCGCGACGCCGTGGTCGGTGGGAAGCGCAGCCTGCTGCCCTCGGGCATCCGCGGGGTGGAGGGGGACTTCGGCCGGGGGGACCCCGTGGACCTCGTCGACGAGCAGGGGCAGGTGTTCGCCCGCGGCCTCAGCGCCTATGAGGATGGGGAGCTGCGGCGCATCGCTGGCCTCAAGAGCGCCGATATCGAGTCCGTGCTCGGCTACCGGTACCTCGACGAGGCCGTGCACCGCGATGACCTGGCGGTGCTGTAGGGGCCGCCTAGATGGGACGGCCGGAGCCACCCACGGCGGCGTCCTCGCTCAGGTCCATCAGCGCGCGGAACTCGGGCGAGTCCACCTTCATGAGCAGCAGCGAGACCTCCAGGTCGCCCGGGTAGCGGCCCAGCTGCACCCGGCGCTCCTGCCCGTGCAGCAGCGCCAGCTCCGAGTGCCCCTTGAGCTCCGGCAGCATCAAGTCCAGCTCCAGGTGGAACGTCTCCCCCTCGGCCGTGGGGGTGAGCACCAGGCGGTAGTCCGGCTGGCTCGCGCCCGGCTTGCGGCGCTCGGCGCGCACCGTGCGGCCCGTCTCTCCGAGCAGCTTGGGCTGGGCCACCAGCCGTCCCTCGCGCCGGACCTCCAGGGCGAAGTACAGCGGCTCGGCCTGCGCCTGCGTGGGCACCGCCGCGATGCAGGCCAGTCCCACCAGCGCCAGCCCGAGCCATGCCTTCTTGATGAGGGTGGAGCGCGTCATGTGGGTCCTCGCAGTGCGTGCGGCCAGACGAGCCCGCCCCGATCAGGCATAACGCCGTCGATTCCAAGGAATATCCCAGTTGCCCGCCGTTCGCGAGCCCGGTTGCCGCGAACGCCTGCTCGCCCACCCACGGGTCGGTTCCGCTCGTTCATGAGCACACCTGGACGTGCGTTCAGCAAAAAGCTGTTCAGGTCCTGTTCCTCCGGGTAGATCCACGATCACACGGAGCGTGAGCGGACGTTCGTCCGTTGTCACGGCTCCCTGCCTTGACCCGGCCTGACGCTTTTGCGCATTGTCGAAAACCTTCCGATGGACCGTACCGAACGCCTCCTCGATCTCGTCGCGCTGTTCCTGGATGCTCGGGAACCGATCTCCTGGGCGGAGCTGCGTGAGCACTTCCCCGCCGACTACATGGGCATCTCCGATGACGCCGCCGAACGCAAGTTCGAGCGCGACAAGGCGGAGCTGCTCGAGCTGGGCTTCCCCCTCACCTACACCCAGGGAGATGACGAGCGGAAGGACGGCTACATCGTCGACCGCGACGCCTACTACCTGCCCGAGGTGGACCTCACCAAGGAGGAGCTGGCCGTCCTCTACGCCGCGGGCAGCGCCGCGCTGACGTCCGGGGCCTTCCCCGGCCGCGACGACCTGTCGCACGCGCTGCGGAAGATCGGCTTCTTCGCGGGCAACGCGCTGCCCACCCCGCGCGTGCGCATGGAGCTGGGCTCGGAGCAGGACGGGCCGCAGCTCGCCGCGCACCTGGAGTCGCTCTGGGAGGCGTGCGCCTCGCACAAGTGGGTGCAGATGTCCTACGCCTCGCCCAAGCGGCCGGACCTCACGGACCGCAAGGTGGACCCGTATGGACTGGTGCTGCGCCGGGGCATCTGGACGCTGGTGGGCTACTGCCACCTGCGCCAGGGCGTGCGCACCTTCCACGTGCACCGCATCCGCTCGCTCAAGGCGAACACCGCCCGGCCGCGCACCCCGGACTTCGAGGTGCCCGAGGGCTTCGCCTTCGACAACCACGTGGCCAGCTACCCCTGGCAGCACCGCTTCCACGAGAGCGTGAACGCGCGCCTGCGCCTCACCGGCGAGCTGCTGACCCGTGGCCCCTCGCTCTTCCCGGGTGCCACCGTGGCCCCGGCCGAGGACGGCGAGGGCGTGCGGGTGGAGCTGCCGGTGACGTTCCTGGATGGACTGCTGCGCTTCTGCCTGCAGCTGGGGGCGGAGTGCCGCGTGGAGGCGCCCGAGGATGCCCGGCAGCGGGTGAAGGACATGGCCTCGCGGATTCTCGAGAAGCACTCGCCCCGTGAGGAGGTGGCGGCATGAGCGTGCACGAGCGTCTTCGCCGTCTGCTGTTCCTCGTTCCCTTCGTCTCCTCGCGCCCCGGCATCTCCGTGGAGGAGCTGGCGCGCGCCCTCAACGTCAGCCGGGAGCACCTGCTGGAGGACCTGGATCTGCTCACCTGCGTGGGCCGGCCTCCCTTCAACCCGGACGACTACATCGACATCTACGTCGAGAACGACCGCGTCTACGTGGACCTCGACCAGCGCCTGTCCGCGCCGCCGCGGCTGACGGTGGGCGAGGCCTCGGCGCTGGCCGCCTCGGCGGAGCTGCTGCGTCCGGCGGCGGGCGATGCGCTGCGCAGCGCGGTGGAGAAGCTGGAGGGCGTGCTGCCTCCGGGCGCGGGCGAGCGCTTCCGGGAGATGTACCGGAAGATCGACGCCGCGCTGGAGGCTCCGCAGGCGCTGGGGCCGCTGACCATGGCCATCCACGAGCGGCGCGAGGTGTCCTTCGACTACGCCACCCCGGGCCGGGGCGGGCTCGAGTCGCGCCGGGTGCGGCCGCACGAGCTGCTCAGCCACCGGGGCCAGTGGTACCTCCAGGCGTGGGACCTCAACCGCCAGGACGATCGGCTCTTCCGGGTGGACCGGATGCAGAACCTGGCCGTCACCGACGCAACTTTCCAGCCGCGCGAGGGAGCCCGGGCCGAGGTGCCCAACCCGGCGCGGACCAACGCGGCCGTCCGGGTGCGCTTCTCCAAGCTGGTGGCCCCGTACGTCCGGGAGCGCTTCGGCGAGGACGCTCGCCTGCTCGCGGATGGAGGCGTCGAGGTCCGGGTGGCGGGTGACAACGAGCGCTGGTTGACCCAGTGGGTGCTATCGTTCGGCGGCGAGGCCGAGGTGCTCGAGCCCGCTACGGCCCGTGCGGCCGTGGCCCGTGCGGCGAAGGCCGTGCTAGGAGTCTGAGGTTTTCATGAGCTTTCAGCTGACGATCGCCGAGGGCAAGGAGGCCGGGAAGGAGTTCGAGTTCGAGCAGGACTCCGTCCTCATCGGCCGCGTCACCGAGTGTGACGTCGTCCTGTACGACGCGGGCATCTCCCGCCGCCACTGCCGCATCTTCGTCGAAGGGGGCCAGTACTTCGTCGAGGACCTGGGCAGCTCCAACGGCACGCAGCTCAATGGCAAGCTGGTGAAGGAGAAGCAGCCGCTGGCGGAGGGCGATCAGCTGTCGCTCGGGCCGGTGGTCTTCGTCTTCCGGCCGGTGGCGGCGGACATCGTCACGGACGCGGGCGGGGTGAGCGCCGACAGCACGCGCATCGTGTCCGTGGACAACGTGGCGCGCCAGCGCAACCGGGGCGCCGCCCTGGCGCCCGAGGGCGCCAACGAGGAGGAGCTGGAGGAGGCGCGGCTCAACACCACCCGCCCCATCCAGGCCCTGCGCACCTCCACCCGTCCCAATGCTCCGGCCGCCGGGCCCGGCGCCCTGGCGCGTGCTCCGGCGTCGGCTCCCGCGGCCCCGCCCCGTCGTCCCACGACGGCCAACGCGGTGGCCCGTTCCGCTCCGGCGGGTCAGGGGGGAGGCGGGCTGTCCGCCGCCGAGCGTGCCCGCATCCGGCGTGAGTCTCCGGGCCTGGTGGCGCAGGCCCGGCTCTTCTGGGCGGACGCGAGTCTCCTCGTGCGCAACGGCATCATCGCCCTGGGGGTGGTGACGGCGCTGGGCCTGGTGGGCCTGGTGTACTGGCTGGTGCTCGGCGGCGAGTCCAAGGTGGCGCGCGGCCCCGAGCCCACCGTCATCGGCGCCGCGCCCATCGATGACTCCTTCGGTTACGGCGATGGCGTCATGTGGGAGAACAAGGACCAGAAGATCTTCGAGTGGGAGTACACCGCCGCCACCCGGGCCCTGGCCATCGTGCACTTCCAGGCGCAGGGCATCTCCGAGGGCGAGGTGGTGGTGACGATCAACGGCGTGGACCTGGGCAAGGTGCCTCCGGACACGCTGGCCAGCCAGGATCGCGTGCTGGAGATGATGATCTCCTCGGCGCAGCTGAAGAAGGGCGAGGTCAACCGCATCACCTTCGACAACACGAAGAACCCGCCCGGCGAGGACGAGTGGCGCATCTGGAACATCTGGCTGGAGAAGGTGCTGTTGCCGGAGATGCCGCCCGAGCAGCTCGTCGAGGAGGCGCGCAAGGCGTACAAGCGCGGCGCCAAGAACATGGAGAACAAGGAGGTGGGTGCGCGCAACCGCTACGAGGCGTGGAAGTCCTTCCGCGAGGCGTGGCTGCTGCTGGAGGCCCACCCCGAGCCCAAGCCGGACCTCTATTACGAGGCGCGCGAGCGCGTGAAGGACACGCAGACGGAGCTGGACCGTGTCTGCGCCAAGCTGATGCTGGAGGTGGAGGGGTACGTCAACCAGAACAACTGGCAGGCGGCCTCGGCCACGTTGGACCACACGCGCGAGTACTTCCCGGGTGAGTACGACCAGCGCTGCGCCCGCATGGCGGAGGTCCGCCGCGCGAACCTGGGGCTGTAGCCGCATGTCCGGCGGGTGACGTCCGGGGCGCTCGGGGGATTGCCCCGGGCCCCGGGCGGACCGGTTGCCGGACGGCGGGGTCATTCCCACCCTTGGCCCACCATGCGTGAGCAGGAGGTGGGCATCGGCTCGGTGTCAGAGGACCCGGCGGAGGAAGCACCCAGGCAGGAGGCTGGCTGCCTGCCCGCCCATGAGCCGGTGTGGAGTCCCCACGTCTCCTCCGCGCTGCTCGCCCGGTACTACCTGCCGCGCTCGCACGCGGTGCTCCGGGGCAATGGCTGCCAGCTGCTGCGCGACGGGGTGGAGGCCTACCCGGCGATGCTGACGGCCATCCGGAGCGCGCGCCGCTACGTCCACCTCGAGACGTACATGTTCATCTCCGACGCGGTGGGGGAGCTGTTCGGCGAGGCGCTGGCGGAGGCGGCCGAGCGGGGCGTGCACGTGAAGGTGCTCTACGACGCGCTGGGCTCCTGGACGAGCCGGCGCGGTTTCTTCGAGGCCCTGCGCGCGCGCGGCGTGGACATCCGCCCCTTCAAGCCCATCAGCAGTTTTGGCCGTGGCCTGCGCCACCTGTTGCGGAGGGATCACCGGAAGATTCTCGCGGTGGACGGCGAGGTGGCCTTCATCGGCGGGGTGAACATCTCCGCGCACTGGGCGCCCGAGGGGGAGGGCGGTGCGTGGCGCGACGACGTGCTGCGCGTGGAAGGGCCGGCGGTGTACGAGCTGGAGCGCCGCTTCGTGGCCACCTGGCGCATGGCCTTCCAGGACAGGTTCCGCTCCTGGCGGGAGACGCGGAGGCAGAGGCGCGCGGCCAGGTTGCGCCGGCGCGGAGACGTGAGCCTGGCGGTGCTCTCCAGCCGCCGCGGCATCCACCGCGCCTACCTGCATGCCATCTCCCGCGCGCGGCGCAGCGTGCTGGTGGCGGCGGCCTACTTCATTCCGGACCGGAAGCTGGTGGCCGTGCTGCGCGAGGCGGCCCAGCGCGGGGTGGAGGTGAGCCTGCTGCTCAACGCGAAGAGCGACCATCCCTGGCTGGTGCACGCCACGCGCGCCTTCTACGAGAAGCTGCTCACCGCGGGCGTCCGCATCTTCGAGTGGGAGCGTTGCGTGCTCCACGCGAAGACGGCCGTGGTGGACGGGGTGTGGGGCACCATCGGCTCGTTCAACCTCGAGCGGCGCTCGCTGCTCTTCAACCACGAGGTGAACGCCGTCTTCGCGGACCCGCGGCTGGGGCGCAGCCTGGAGGAGTCCTTCCGCGGCGACTGCCGGAGCTGCCGCGAGGTGGACCTGGCCGAGTTCCGCCGCCGCCCCCTCTGGCAGAAGCTCTTCGAGCGGTTCCTGTACGCCTTCCGCAAGGTGCTCTGAGCCGGCCCCGCGGGCCGGGAGGTTCATTCCGGGTCCGCCTCCCCCGACTTGTCCAGCCACAGCTCCTCGTAGCGCACCTGGGGCGGCGTCTGGTGCAGCCGCAGTCCCTGCACCCGGCCGCTCGCCGCCGCGTGCACGCGCGGGTGGAAGAGGGGAATGACGGCACAGTCCTCGTGGGTGAGCTTCTCCGCGCGCCGGTAGAGCTGCTTGCGCCGCTCGGGGTCGATGGTGATGCGCGCCTCCGCCGTGAGCTTGTCCAGCTCCTCGTTGCGGTAGTTCAGCACGTACAGCTTCTGCGCCCGCGAGTTGAGCAGGAAGTAGAGGAAGTTGTCCGGGTCCGGGAAGTCGGAGATCCAGTGCAACCGGAAGACGGGCAGCCGCCCCTCGCGCCGCCGGGCCGAGAACGCCTCCGCCTCCAGGTCCACGTGCTCGAGCTCCACCAGCCCCGCCTCCACCATCGGCCGGAAGAGGAGCTTGTCCTCGGCCGACGTGTCCCGCCCCGCCGTCTGGTACAGCGTCACGCGCAACCGCCGCACCCCGGCCTCGTGCAGCAGCCGCTCGGCCAGATCGAGGTTCTGGTGCGGCTCGGGCAGCACGACTCCTTCGCCCAGCAGCTCCGGGGGGGTCAGCGTGTTCGCCAGCCGGGCCCCCTTGTAGAAGTGGTCCACCAGGGCCTGTACGTCCAGCCCCGCCCGGAGCGCCTTGCGCACCCGCGCGTCGTTGAACGGCGGCTCGTGCAGGCCGAAGCCCAGCAGGGACGTGGACGGCGTGACACCCGTGGCCACCTGGAGCCCCTCCTGCTCGGGCTCCCTCACGTGCGTGGCGTGCAGGTAGGAGACGAACTCCACCTTCTCCTGGCGCAGCGCGGTGATGCAGTCCTCGCGCGAGTCCAGAAGGTGGAACTCCAGCCGGTCCAGCAGCGGCAGCCCCTCGCGCCAGTAGGTGGGGTTGCGCTCGAGCACGATGCGCTCCTGTCCGATCTCCACCTGCCGGAAGGGACCCGTTCCCACCACCTGTCCGTGGGAGTCCAGCTTCGCCACGCCCGTGGAGGACTGCGCCAGCAGCTGGAGGAAGAAGGCCTTGGGCTCCTCCAGCCGGATCTCCAGCGTCTGGTCGTTCAGCACCTCGAGGCCCGCCACCTCGCGGATGTGGCCCTCCGCGAACGCGCGGGCGCCCTCCACGTCTCCCAGCAGCCCGAGGTCCGGCGACTTCTCCGCCGGGTCCAGGAGCCGCTCGAGGTGGCGCTTCACGATGCGGGCCGTCAGGGGCGTCCCGTCATGGAAGGTGACGTCCTGGCGCAGGTGGAAGCGGTAGCGGCGCGCCGAGGGGTCCGTCTCCCAGCGCTCGGCCAGCTCCGGCACCAGCACGCCGTCCTCCAGCCGCAGCAGGTTGGAGAAGACGCAGGCGCACAGCTCCGCGAGTTGGATCTCCACGCTGAAGAGGGGATCCAACCGCCCCACCGCGTTGAGCAGGGACGTCTGGTGGACGCCCACGTGCAGCGTGCCGCCCGCCTTCGGCTCCGGGAGGCGGAAGCGGAACACCTCGCCATCCAGGCTGGCCGCCTCGTGCGCCAGCTGCTCCACCGTGCGGCTCAGTCCGTCGCCGATGCGGATGACCTGCAGCGCGTCCTCGCGCACCCGCGCCACCTCCTCGCCGATGGCCGCGTCCCCGCGCATCAGCACGTTGTGCGCCGCGCGGATCTCCTCGATGGCCGTGCTCAACCGCACCACCGCGCTGGACAAGTCCCGGCCCGTGCGCGCCTGGCCCTCCGCCTTCTGCGAGGCCTCCTGCGCCAGCTTCGCCATCTGCTGCGTCTGGTGCACCAGCTCGCGCCCGTGCCCCGACTGCTCCATGGCCGCCCGCGTCACGTCGTCCACGCGCCGCGCCACCCGGTGGCTGGCCTCCACCACCGTGGAGCCCTGCGCCTCCAGCCGCTTCGTCTCGGCCAGCGTCGCCTCCACCGCCGAGAAGGTGCGCTGGGTGATGGTGCGGATCTCCCTCAGCGCCTCGGCCGCCCGGTCTCCCAGCTGCACGCCCGTGCTGGCCTGCTCGCGCCCTTCCTTCACCAGGGACACCGTCGTGTCCACCTCCCGCCGGATGCCACCCACCATGGTGGCGATCTCCCGCGTGGAGCGCGCGGTGCGCTCGGCCAGTCCGCGGATCTCATCGGCCACCACGCCGAAGGGGCGGCCCTGCTCACCGGCCTGCGCGGCGATGATGGCCGCGTTGAGCGCCAGCAGGTTCGTCTGGTCCGCGATCTCCTGGATGACGTCCACGATGCGGCCGATCTGCGTGGAGCGGACGCCGAGCGAGTCCACCAGCTCGGCGGCCTTGCGGACCGTCTCCTCCACCCGGTACATGCCCTGCACGCAGTCGTTGACGAGCAGCTCGCCCCGCTCGGCGGTGGCCGTCACCGCGTGCGCCATCTGGTTGGTCTCCGAGGCGCGGTGGCGCACCGCGTCGATGCCCGTGTGCACCACCTGGACGAAGGCCTCCGCCTCGCTGGCGAAGCGCGCCAGCTCGTCACCCGACGAGGCGATGTGGTGCAGCCGCTCGCTCATGGCCTGCACCTGCTGCGTGGTGCGGTGGGAGAACTCGTCCAGCGAGAGCAGCGCCTCGGCCACCTGCCCGAGCCGCTCGGTCATCTCCACCAGCGAGCTGTTCGTCTCCTGGGCGAAGGTCTCCAGCTGGGCCACGCGCTTGCCCGCGGCGTGGAGGCTCTGGCCCATGCTGTTCACCGACTCCTGCGAGCGCTCCACGGCTCCGCCCTGGCGGCGCGCGGCCTCCAGCAGCACCCGCACCTCCTCGGACACGCCCTGGCAGGTGCGGCGCACGTTGCTCGTCACCCGCTGCACCTGGCTGAGCGCGCGGCGCAGCGAGAAGAGCAGCCGGCGCACCTCGCGCTGATCCTCCACGCCGCTGTAGGCGTTGTTGGTGAGGTCTCCCTCGGCCAACCGGGTGAGCAGCCGGGTGCGCTGCGCGGCGCGCTCTCCGGCCCACTTGTACCAGAAGAAGTAGCTCGCCAGGAGCAGCAGCGGCGGGGTGCCCAGCAGCAGCACCGCCCAGCCCCTCCAGTCCGCGGGCTGGCCGGTGACGAGCTTGAGGAGGGTGCCCTGGCCGATGGCGAGCGTGAGCCCCCCGACGACCATGAAAGTGAGGAGATACTTTTTGGCGACCATGGGTGAACGGAGTCCCACCGTATCGTGCATTCTCGCCGGGGTCCTCAAATCGGCGCAGACTGGGGGCGTGCTCTCGCTCGTCTCCGCTCTCCTGCTCGCCCTGCCAGCGGGGGGCGCTCCGCCGCTCCCTCCCCGGGAGACCGCGCGTTTCGTCTTCGCCTGGAAGGGGGTGCCGGTGGGCACCGTCACCCTCTCCCTGGCACCGGAGGTGAAGCGCTTCACCTATACCTCGCGTCACCTGCACACCCGGGGCGAGCACGTGGGCGAGCGGGTGAAGGAGGTCTCCCTGGAGGTGGGGCCGGGGGAGACGGTGGTGGGGCGTGCGAGCATCCCGCAGGCGCTGTGGCTGTGGCGCGGCCCCCGTGCCCCCGGCTGCGTGACGGGGCGGGAGGAGCTGTCGGGCCGCGAGGGGCCGCACTGCGTCACGGCCGTGCGGGGAGACAGGGTGGAGGGGACGATGTTCGGCCAGCCCTTCACCGCGCGCTACGACGAGCGCGGGCGGATGGCGGCGTTGGAGGTGGGCGAGTCGCGCTTCACCGCGGTGGCACCGGGTGTGCGGCTGAGGGCGCCACCGGAGCTCTTCGCGGACGGCGTGCCCGTGGAGGGGACGTCGGGCCCGCTCGCCTTCTCACCGTCCTGGCCCCTCGTGGTGCGGCCGGGTTGGCTGACGGACTGGCGAGCGGCGGAGGCGCGGGCGCTCGCGGAGGCGGTGCACGCGGCGTTTCCGGAGAAGGGCCCGGGGGCCGCGGACTGGAGCGAGCGGGGCGAGGGCGAGGCGGGCGGGTGTCTGGCCCATGCGCTGCGTTTCGCGGCCCGGGCGGCGGCGCGGGGACGGAAGGTGGCGCTGGTGCACGGGCTGCTCGTCGTGGACGGAGGCCCGGGCCGGCCTCATGCCTGGGTGCGCGTGGGGCTCGCGGGAGGCGGCACGTTGGATCTGGATCCCACCTCGTTGGACCCCGTCACCCGGGAGACGCACCTGCCGCTCGCCGTGACCGAGCCGGGAGGGCCCTCGGTGGAGGCCGGGGAGCGGTGGTTGGCGCTGCTGCGCGGCGAGCACCGCGTGGTGCGTCAGCCCCTGTCGCGCTGAGGCTGGATCCTCCAGCTGCATCGGCTCCGCGGTGCGCCGGCCTGTGTTGAGCCGGGCCCAGCCGAGGTGTGAAAGGTCGTCTCTGGGGACTTCACTGGTAGACGTCTACCAGTCAGGTTTCATGTGTGCGTACATTGGAGTATATCAATGATAGACGTCTACCACTGGGCGAGCGGTGGGCCGGGCCGCTGGAGCGCCACGGTGCTCCTGCATGTGGCTGTACTCGTCCTGGTCGGCGGGTGCGCCACGGCCCCTCCGCGCGCGAGCCTGACGAGCGGCTTCGGGCTCCACTCGCGGCCCACCGCGCTGCGTAGCGATTCCGAACCCCGGCAACTCGCTGCCACTGCCGCGCCTGGAGCGCCGGAGGGCTCCGCGGGGGGATTCCCCGAGCAGACGGAGGAGTTCTTCCAGACGAAGGACTTCTTCCAGGTGGTGCAGGAGGCCAGCGGCCTCGGGGAAGAGGCGCGGCACCCGGCGGGCGCGGCGCTCTACCTGGAGCAGGCGCGCCAACTCCTGGGCCGGTTGGCGAAGACGCCCGTGACACAGCGGAGCTTCGCCCCGCGCCTGGCGCTGAGCTGGCTGCTGCGCGAGGTGCTCGAGGGGGGCGAGCGCGTGGAGTACGCCGACTTGAAGTGGCGCGCCGAGCGCTTCGAGCGGCTGGTGATGGTGCGTCCGGACGGCTACCTGGTGGCCGCGCTCGATGGCACGCCCCTTCAACGCCGGGGCCCTCTGCAACTGGTGGAGGGCGAGTGGACGGTGGGCCGCCTCGTGGTGGGCGGTTTCTACTTCTCACACGGGGGACTCTACTACCCGGTGACCGAGGCGCTGCGGCGCGAGGACAGCGAGCCCCTGGCGGAGCTGGGCCTGGGGAGGGATCCACTCAACGCCGCGTTGGATGGGGCCCAGGACGCCTTGGGAGAGATGACGCTGGCGCTGGCGCACTCCGTCCTCAACCCCATCCGCACGCTGGAGGACCTGGGCCAGTTGCCCACGACGGTGGCGTACCTGATGGCCACCTCGCCCGAGTACTTCGCGCGTTACGGCGCCATGTCGAGGGAGGACCAGATACGCGAGGCAGCGCGCCTGTCCACGCACCTGCTCCTGCTGCTCGGAGGCGCACGGGCCACGGTGGGCCGCATGGGCGGACTGGGAGCGGACCTGCCAGGACTGTCGCTCACGGCCAGGGGAGAGCTGGTGTTGGGCGAAGCCGTGGTGGCGGGCGCGGCGGGCACGGTGGGCGTGGACCTGAGTGCCTTCTCCATCCTCCACATGGCGGGGAAGGGCCGGGGCGGCAACACTGGCGGCGCGAGCGGCAAGTCGGGGAAGGCGTCCCAGAAGGCTCCGGCGCGGAGCCCCGGCAGGTGGACGTACAAGAAGCCCACCAACGAGTCCAAGCGCTCCCAGGACTACCAGGAGCAGGTGACGGGGCGGCCCGCGTGGTGGGTGTACCTGGTGGGCAACCTGGAGTTCGATGGCATCAAGCTGGGGGAATTGCTGGAGGCCAAGGGCCCCGGCTACTGCTCCTTCTTCGAGGCGGATGGCTCGCCCAAGACCTGGTACATGAATTCCGGCAAGTTCAAGCAGATGATGGATCAGGCCAGGAGACAATCGCAGATGGCCCAGCAGGTGGGGATGCCGGTGACCTGGCACGTTGCCGATGCCAAGGTCGCGGAGTTCCTTCGCAAGCTCTTCGAGAGAGATGACAAATTGGCCAACATCACCGTCCGCCATACACGGCCAGCGCAGTAGGGAGGAGCGCGCATGCAGGAGGACTTCTATGCCGGGGCGTACTGGGGACCGCGCAAGGAGACGGCGCTGGAGTGCGCCCGTCGCGCGGAGCTCTTCTTCCACATGTTGGCGCGGTGTGACCCGGCGTTCGCTCAATGGTACCGGGCGGGCCGGGGCTTTCCCCGCGAGCTGCCGGGCTGGCCCGTGCGCCCGGAGATGAAGGAGTTGGAGGCATTCTTCCTCAAGGGCGGGAACCGCACCGACGTCGGCAAGGAAGTCATCGAGGAACTGGGCTTCCATCAGATGGTGTGGAATGCCAAGAAGGATGCCATCCACGTCCACCTGAATTGTGGCGAATACTCCCCGTGGGGGGGCAATTCGTGCCTGTTCGCCCCACTCTGCAAGAGCACGGTCTGGGAGCGATTGGTCCGCTCGCCCGTGCTGGCCGAGGTGCTCACCAGTGCGGTCACGGCGTGGGATCCCGACTACGCCATGGCCAGTTCGACCGAGATGGTTCGCCTCATCAAGAAGAGGAAGAGAGAGGTCCGGGTGGGCTGGCTGACGTACCTGTCGCGCCGCCTGGGGAAGCTGCCGCCGCTGCCCGCGCCCGTGCGCATCGAGCCGGTGGGAAAGCTGGGCTGGCTCCTCGTGCTCTCCCCCGAGCCCATGACGGCCAGCAACCCCGAGCAC
>NZ_DASUNC010000047.1:0-19953 GCF_036277355.1 Archangium sp. | reverse complement strand
GAGCGCCCCCGCTCGTGCGGTCCGAGTCGGCCCCGCCTGATCCGCCAGGATGGGAGTCCCGGAGTGATCACGGGCATTCAAGTCGTCGACGACGTCACTCCAATAGATTGCGACATCCACGTTCAGCCTCTCCTTGCTGTGATGTTCTGTTCAGGAAGAGAGGCTGAGTGTGGAATGTGAGGGTCAGCCTGCTCGCCGAGGGGCTGCCCGAAGCTCGAATGAGAGCGGCTCGTCCACCTTCTCGTCGATCACGAGGCGCTCTGGCCGGAAGAGGAACCAGAGGCTGACCAGCGCCACGATGGCCAGGAGCCACCAGAGCCATCTCTTCATGACGCCTCACCGGAGCGGGCCGACAGTGGAGCCGCGGCGAAGTTCACCCCGAAGCGCTTGCACCAGATGCTCACCGAGCGGTACCGGTCGAGGTCGAGGTTCGCGGGGAGCTCGTAATTCTGGTTGCCGATGTTCCCCTTGAGTGCCCCCAGCGACACGAAGCGGCCCGCCTGGATGGCCGCATCGTCCGAGGCGTCATCCCCTTCCACCAGGTAGACGTGCAGGTCGGGCCCGTTGGACGTGTGGAGCTCCTCCAGGCGGAGCACTCTCCGTCCATCCGGAAGCTGGTACACGCTGGCCGAGCCGGACGTCTCATGCGCCAGTCCCTTGAAGAGCCCGGAGCGCAGCCGCGTGGGGCCCTCCTCGTGCTGGGACATCTCCCCGTGCTGGGACATCTCCCCGTGCTTCATCGCCGTGTCCTGCCGTGCCCAGACGGGCGTGCTCACCCCCAGCGCGCTCACCGCGACCAGGAGCATCCGGGCGCCTCTCATTGTCTGCTTGCTCATAGGGACTCCCTGCGTTCGCCGTCCTCGGAGCGGGCTGTATTGCCTGCGGACCGGGACAGCGCCTCGTACCTTCTGAAGGAGATGTCTTCGTTCGAGGCCACGCGTTACAGCCCGAGGAAGAGCGAGGCCATCTCGTGAACCAGAAGCGCATGGACCGGGGGGTCGGAGATGCGCACGCTTGGAGAGACAGCGTGGCTCGGGAGTGACAGTGACCAGGAGCTCGTTCAACGCCTGTTGAGGAGGGACGAGGCGGCTTTTGCGAGGCTGGTGGACACGTACCACTTCCGGCTCCTGCGCCTGGCCCTCCCCCTGGTGGGCAGCCGCTCGGTGGCCGAGGAGACCGTCCAGGACACCTGGCTGGCGATCCTCGACGGCCTGGCGGGCTTCGAGGGGCGCTGCTCGTTGAAGACCTGGATGTTCCACATCCTGCTGAACCGGGCGCGCAGCCGGGCGGCGAAGGAGGGGCGGAGCCTGCCCTTCTCGGCGCTGGGGCCCGCCGAGGAAGCGCCGGTGGAGGAACCCGGGCGCTTCACTGCCGCGGGGATGTGGGCGGTACCACCTTCACCCTGGGGAGTGGAGAGCCCGGAGGCCCTGGTGCTGCGAGGCGAGGCGATGGAGTGTATCGAGGAGGTCCTGGCGCGGTTGCCAGCCAACCAGCGTGCGGTGGTGACGCTGCGAGACGTGGAGGGGCTGGAGGCGGAGGAGGTCCGTGAGCTTCTCCAGCTCAGCGAGTCCAACCAGCGGGTGCTGCTCCACCGGGGCCGGGCGAAGCTGCGCCGGGCGCTGGAGGAACGCTTCGGGGAAGCGAGGTGAGGCCCATGCTGACGTGCCAGCAAGTCACGGAGTTGGTCACCCGGTATCTCGAGGGACAGATGGAGTGGAGGCAGCGGGTGGCGTTCCGGTGTCACCTGGCGGTGTGCCCGCACTGCCGCCGGTATGTGCGGCAGATGCGGGTGACCATCGCCACGCTCGGGAAGCTGCCCGAGGAGCCTCCACCGCCCCAGGTGAGGAAGGCGCTGCTCGAGCACTACCGCGCCTGGAGCGGAAAGGGTGTCAGAGAATTCGAGTGACGCGCCCCGGCACGACACGCGGCGGAAAAGAGGGAACCCTCGCCTCGCCGCGCAGCGGTGTCAGAGTCAGACGATTCGTCAGGGGCGAGATGTCGGAACGAGTCCTTTGACACCGTTCCGGCTTGCCTTCGCCGCGCCCCCGTCATCGGCCTCGTAGGACGGCCGTGAGCTCCCCGAGCACGAGCTCACGAAAGAACCTCGCCGCGGGCTCGGTGTGGAAGCGCTCGTGCCACACCGCGGAGACGGGCACGGCCGCCAGGGGGATGGGGACGTCGAGGAGCGTCAACCCGAAGCGCTCCACGAGGGGCGAGACGAGCTCTCGCGGCGCCGTGAAGAAGAGGTCGGTCTCGGCGACGGCCACCAGCGCGGACAGGAACGTGGGAACGACGAGTCCAATCCTCCGCTGGAACCGCGCACGCTCCAGCTCGGTGCCGACGAGGTGGGTGCCCCCGTGCCCGGTGCGGACGAGGACGTGCGGGTGCGAGGCCCAGCCCGCGCGGGTGAGCTTGCGCGCTCGGGCGAGCGGATGGCCCCTGCGCGCCACCACGACGAACCGCACCGCTCCGAGCCCACGTTGAACGAGCCCCGGCCCCTCGCGAGGGGTCGGCACGAGCACCAGGTCCACGCGGCCCTCCTCGAGAGCGCGCGCGTCATCGGGGCGCGGGAGCACCACCTCCAACCGCGCCTTCGGGGCCTCGGCGCCGAGCTTCATGACGAGCCTCGGCACCACCGGGGCGAGCAGGTCGGGACACACGAGCAAGAAGGACCGGGAGGTGTGCAGCGGCTCGAAGAGCGTCTCGTGCCGCACCAGCCTCGACGCCTCCGAGAGCAGCCGCGCCAGAGGCTCTCGCAGGGCCTCGGCGCGCGGCGTGGGCACGAGCTGCCGGCCCGCTCGAACGAACAGCGGATCCGCGAACAGCTCGCGCAGACGGCCGAGCGCGTGGCTCGTGGCGGGCTGGCCGACACCGAGACGGCGGGCCGCGCGTGTCACGCTCCCTTCGGAGAGCAGCGCGTGGAGCACGGAGAGCAGGTTCAGATCGATCTTCGAACCATCGATCTCATTCATGTCCACATCATATCCATCGATGAACGCGTGAGCAGCTTCGCGCGTAGGGTAGTGCCCCATGAAACGCGAACGCCGAAACCCGTACCGCTTCCTTGGCCGGGCCGCCCTGGTCCTCGTCACCGCCGTCCTGCTCGCGCTGGCCTTCGTCAAGCTCCGCCATGGCCTCGGACAGCCCTATCCGGACGTGAGCACGAAGCCGCTCGTGGCGGAGCAGGACGTGCGGGTGCTGGTGGAGCTGGAGCTGCCCCCGGGCAACGTGACGGGCTCGCGGGATGGCCGGATCTTCTTCAACACGCACCCGTTCTCCCAATCCCATCGCTTCACGGACGCGTACCTGTTCGAGCTCGTCGGCGGCGAGCCCCGGCCCTTTCCGGACGCGGCATCGCAGCAGGACCTCCGCTTCGTGTTCGGCATGACGGTCGACACGCGCAACCACCTCTGGCTCACGTCGCCAGCCACGCTGGAGCGGGAGAAGACGCGCATCATCGCGTACGACCTCGCGTCGAACCGGAAGGTGCTCGATCGCGAGCTGCCACCGGGGGTGGGCCGTTTCGCACAGGATCTCCGCGTCTCGCCGGATGGCAGGACGCTGTTCCTCGCCGACACCGGCGCCTTCCGGTTCACCCCCGCATCGCTCCTGGTGGTCGACGTGGAGACGTGGTCGGCACGCGAGGTGCTGGCTGGAGATCCATCGACCCAGCCGCAGGACTGGGTCATCCGCACGCATTCGGGGCCCTATCGCATCGGCTTCGGGTTGCTCTCGTTCCAGGTGGGCGTGGATGGCCTCGCGCTGAGCGCGGACGGCGACTGGCTCTACTTCGCGACGATGAGCCATGACACGTTGTACCGGGTGCGCACGGCGCACCTGCTCGACGCCCGTCTGTCCCCTGGCGAGCTCGCCCGCGGCGTGGAGAAGGTGGGCCCGAAGCCGTTGAGCGATGGAATCGAGGTGGCGCCCGACGGGAGCATTCTCATCACGGACGTCGAGAACGGCGGGGTGGCCCGGGTCGACACCGCGGGCCACCTCGAGACGCTCGTGCGGCTGGGGCAGGTCGTCTGGGCGGATGGGGTCCATCTCGCCGCCAATGGCGACGTGCTCTTCACGGACAGCGGCATCCCCTCGTACATCGATCCGCTGCTGCGCCCGCCGGAGCCCGAGCGGCTCCGGGCGGGCAAACCCTACCGCATCTATCGCTTCCACCTCGGTCCGGGTTGAACCCGGTTCGCCCGTCCCCCGGGTTGCGCCAGCAGGGATTCCGCACGAGCGAGCCCCCATGCTGAACTGGCACTTTCACGGGCTCGCCCTCTCCATCTGGATTTCGCGCCACTGGACGGCCGAGGAGGTGATGGCCGCCTACGCGGAGAGCGCCTCCTTTGGCAGAAAGGGTGTCAGAGAATTCAAGTGAGTCGAGCCGGAAAGGGTGTCAGAGACTTCGAGCGAGGCGAGCCGGCACGACACGCCCGGGAGGGTGTTTTAAAGAACTCGTTGTCCCTACGAATCGTCTGACACCCGTCCTCGGACACCCGTCCTCGGACACCCGTCCTCGGACCCCCGTCCTCGGCGACCGGTCGCCTGCTCAGTGTTCCTGGTACTTATCGAGGCACCAGTGCTGGCAACTCTTGGACAATTGGGCGGCGCAGCTCATGATGATCTGACTTCCCTGCTTGTCCCACATGCCGCGCGGGACGCCAGGGTTTTGCTTGAAGCGTGAGGAGACGCACTCGTCCACCTGCGTGCAGGCCGCACCACACGTACGGTTCATCTTCTCTGACAGTGCGTTGCTGCAAACCTCCTCTTTGGCGCTGCAGGATGTGTATGCGTCATCGAGTTTGTCCTGACATAGCTTTTCGCATGAGCGCGTGGCTTCCAGACAGCCCCTCACACACTCCTCACGATTCTGCGTTCCACACTTGAGCCGACAATCGCCGCAGGGGCTCGCACAGGCGGTCTTGCATTCATCGCAGCGGCCCACCGCGGGCTGCATGCACACACTGGCTTGAGCCGGGCATGACATGCCGTTGGTATAATCGTTGTCACTGTACCCGCAGAGCGTTCCGTCGACCCCGTCAATGGGAGCGCGACACGCATCCCTCATTCTTCCCGCCGCTCCGAGTGCCAACAGCACTTCACCGTCCGGCACGGTCAGGGATTCCAGTTGTATGGTCACGGTGCGGTTGTCGGTGTCGAGCCTCCCCGAGCGCAACCAGAGAAGCCCATCCTCGAAGAGACGCGCGTGCAGCACATCACTTCCTTGTACACGGACCTCATTCCAGATGCCGTCGAACGGGGACCGGAGCGCCGCTTTGACGCACCAGTCCGGGCGCCCACAGTCCTCAGGCCAACTCACGACCTGGGCGGACTTCATGATGTCATTCGCTTCACGTGCGCGCACGAGCCGGTCGAACTCCGCATTCCAGAACTGGTCGCGAAACGCCCTCCGCACCTCTTCTGTTCCGTTTCCGAGTGTGACAGCACGTTGTAGCAGGTTCAGCGACTCGGAGAGCGGAAGGCCCGGCGCCTTGCTCGCCTCGAGCAACCGCCCAGCCGTCGGCGCCGTGGTGTCGAGCAGCTCGAGCTTCCCGAAGCCTCGCGACCGGAAACACTCGAGTTCCACCCACCCCTCCGGACCCAATGAGACGACCGAGCACATCGTCCTGATGGGCACCTGCCTCAGAATGGTAGCGCGGGCATTGGGTTTCGCGCGCAAGTTGAGAGCAGAAGCCTGGACGAAGAGTTTGTCCCCAGGCGCAGCCTGGAGGACGGCTGCGGCGAGCAACACGGCGAGCAAGTGCATGATGCGATGCACTCTATCTATTTCCAGAAAGGGTGTCAGAGAAATCGAGTGAGTCGAGCTGGCACGACACGCGGCGGAAAAGAGAAGAGCGGAAAGCTGGCCGAGAAATCCCCTCGCATCCACCGAGCCGCCGCCTCTCGGAACGCCGCGACGAAGGCCCGGTACCGCTCACGCAATTCCGTCAACGCCTGGCGCGTCGATGCATGCCCCAACGGCCGCGGGCTGCGCTCGAGGTGCTCGGGCCGGGTATGCGGGTGCTGTGCCCTCACAGCTCGCGCCCCCAACACAGGCGTGTTCCGTGCACGAGCCTCCGCTTCCACCCCCTCCACCAGTCCCCGCACCGCTCTCTGCCTCTCCTCCTCCCCCAACCCTTCCCAGCACGGCAGCGGCGCCACCTCCAACTCCACCGGCTCGGCGATTTCCTCGGCGAATCGCCCCTCCCCCGCGCCCCTGTCCTCGCTCCCACTCTTGCTCCAGCGCTTCGTCCAGTTGAACCACTGGAACACTCGCCTCGCCGGCCCCAGCAACTGCGCCAGACACGTGAGTCCCGGCCACTCGGCACTCTTCTCCACCAGGCCCTCCTTCACTCCATGGGCCAGCACGTAGCGCAACCTCCCCACCAGCGCCGCGTCGTCCAGCACCGGCTCCGCTGAGTAGCGTCTCTCCCAGAAGCCTCCACTCCAGTCCACCCACCGCCCCACCTTCTTGGAGAGGTTGGCTCGCAGGTATTGCATGAAGCCGGCGAGCGCCGCGCCTCGGGCCCACACCAGCAGGTGGAAATGGTTGGAGGCGAAGGTGAAGGCATGCAGCCGGACGTTGCCGGCGCTGTGCTGGACGGCTTTTGCCAGCACGCCTCCCACCACCTCGTTCACCTCCGCGCTGGGTCGCAGCAGCAGCCGTCCCTGGAAACACCGGGACGTCACGAAGTAGTAGCCCTCCTCCTGGAACATTCTCAGCGGCCAGCCCATCCCCTTCCCCTCCTTACAATCGCGAGGACTTTGCACCCCTCGGGCCAACCGCAACTCCTCGGAAAGACTCGGAGACCAGTGGGTTCACCCGTCCACGTCAGGTCTCGTTCTCCCTCGCCCCCCTCGTTTCGAGTCCTTTGACACCGTCTCCGGACACCGTCTCCGGCCCTCGTTTCGAGTCCTTTGACACCGTCTCCGGCGACTTCACCGCCGAGTTCGACTATGTCCGCGTCTACGCGCTGCGGTCCGGCGAACGCGCACGGCGGTGACGCCGGACACCCTTCTGGGGTCCATCCCAAGGAGACACCATGACTCCCATCAATTTGATGTCACCCGAAGTTCTCGCGAATCCCTATCCCTATTACGCGGAGCTGCGGCGCCTGAGCCCGGTGTGTCAGGTCGAGCCGCATGGCATGTGGGCGGTGTCCCGCTATGAGGACGTGCTCTTCGTTCTCAAGAACCCGTCCCTCTTCTCGTCGTCGGGTTTCACGGTGGCGTGGCAGCCGGCCTGGGTGGGCTACAACCCGATGGCCAATTCAATGATTACCCGGGATCCGCCGCAGCACACGCGGCTGCGTGCGCTGTTGCTGCGTGCGTTCGGCCCCCCCACCCTCGCCCGCCTGGAGCCCCGTGTGCGGGCCACCGCCGAGCGGCTCGCGAGCGGTCTCGTGGACGGGGCTGACTTCATCCAGACGCTGGCGTTGCCCGTGCCCGCGTATGTCATCAGCGAGCTCCTCGGGCTCGATTACCAGCTCCTTCCCTATTTCAAGCAGTGGTCCGATGACATCGTCGCGATCACTCCCACCCCCGCGTCTCCCGAGGCCGCCGAGCGCATTCGCGGCACCATCGCGAAGCTGACCGCGTATGTGGAGAAGGTGCTCGAAGAGCGGCGCCGCGCGCCCTCGGACGACACGGTGAGCGAGCTGCTGCGCGCGGAGGTGGAGGGACAGCGGTTGACGGACGTGGAGCTCAAGGACTTCCTCATCCTTCTCTTGATCGCCGGACTGGAGTCCACCACGAACCTCCTCGGCAACTCGCTCCTCTTCCTCGCCGACCATCCCGAGATGATGGCCCGCCTGCGGGCCGAGCCCTCGCTGATTCCGTCGTTCATCGAGGAGATGCTCCGCTACGACGGCGTGGCGCCGGGGGTTCCCCGGATCGCGGCCGACGACGTCACGCTCGCGGGGGTGACCATTCCGCGAGGCTCGATGGTGTTCCCGCTCATGTCCTCCGCCAATCGAGACGAGCGGAAATTTCCGGAGCCGGATCGCTTCGACCTGAACCGGGGCGCCCAGGGCGGCCTCGCGTTCGGACAAGGCGCTCATTTCTGTCTGGGTGCGATGCTTGCTCGGATGGAGGTGCGGATCGTCCTGGAGACGGTGCTCGCGCGCTTCCAGCGGGTGGAGCGGATGCCGGGGACCATTCAATACCAGTGCGCGCTCACGACGCGCGGGCCCGTCGCACTGCCGCTCCGGTACGTCCCTGCCGGCGGTTGAACCCCCTCTGGGAGGAAGGCGTCGCGGAGGGGAGGCGGCGGGTATCGAACCTGCCGCCTCCAGCGCGGGTCTGCTGTAGCTTGCTCTCATAGGCCCCGATGCCACAAGCAGGCAGGGGCTCCACGGGGGCCCGTGGGAGGCGAACGGTAGCGTGTGCCCTGGCGAGGTGTGGCTGGGGAGGGGTAGGTGGGAACGCACGGGTGGGCGTACCGGCGAAGGCAGCCGGAGGGGACGGTGCTGTATGAGGCGGTGCGGGAGAACCTGGCCACATTGCTGGCGGAAGCCAGCGAGGTAGGGCGCGGCCTGCCCCGGTATGTGGAGCAGGACTTCGCCAGGTACCTGGAATGCGGAGTGCTGGCGCATGGCTTCGCGCGGGTGCGCTGCGAGAGTTGCAAGGACGAACTGCTCGTCGCCTTCTCGTGCAAGGGACGAGGGGTGTGCCCCTCCTGTGGTGCGAAGCGGGCGCATGTGACGGCGATGCACCTGGTGGAGCAGGTGCTGCCGCACGTGCCCTTCCGGCAGTGGACGCTGTCTTTTCCGCACCGGGTCCGGTGGGTGCTGCTCAAGGACGTGGGACTGCTCTCGGACGTCCTCACCGTCTTCCTGCGCGCAGTGTTTGCCCTGCAGTGCCGAAGGGCACGGCGGCAGGGCCTGCGCGGTGGGCAGGCCGGGGCCGTGTCGTTCATCCAGTTCTTCGGCTCCGCCTTGCAGGTGACTCCGCACTTCCACTCGCTGGTGCCGGACGGTGTCTACGAAGGACCTTCGCGGTGGAGGTGTTGGCCTGCGTGAGGTGTGGAGGCAGGCGGCGAGTGCTGGTGTACGTGAAGGAAGCGGCAGGGGTGCGCGCGATTCTGGAGCACCTGGGCCTGCCCACGGCAGGTGCGAGGCTGGCCCCGGCGCGAGGCCCCCCCAGGCCGCGTGGTGTTGAGGCTCAAGCCGCCCGGGCCAAGAGAGCCCGCCCCCAGCCACGCACCCCATGGGAGCGCGGCCTGGACAGTCGTGTACCTCAAGGGGCTGCGCGGCCTGTCCACCCGCTTGGCTCTCTGCTCGGACGGCCCCTGTCAGCGGTCCTCCTCGGCACCTGCGCTCCAGCCCTCACCCTCAACATGGCCTCTATCCCGCCTATACGCAGCAGCCATGTGAGAGCTGTGGCAGGCAAGGTGGAGAACCGTTGGCAGAAGCGCTGCGGCACCTGTTATCGGAACTCGGTGAGGCAGTGAGCCTGACCTGAAGAGGCGCGAAAGCCCCTGCTTCAGGCCCTCGTTCCGGTCTCCCCTTTGGGGCCCCCGCCCGGTCCCCGGCTCGCGTCGTTCCTGGCGCCTCCCAGGGGCCTTCCCTTGGATGGGGTGGGAGCCTGATGCGTACTCACGTGAACCCCCGGGGGCACGGGGGAAATCTCGGCTTCGAGGGGGGCTCGTATGTCCCCGGAAAAATCTGAGTCCAAATTCTGGGAGGTGGGTCCTTGGGTGGGAACAGGCAGCAGCAAGCGGCGAGACGAGACTCCAGCGGGCGGAGTGGGCACTACAGGAAGCCCAGAGGGGCCTTGATGGGTCGGAGGGGGCCCGGATACGCTACCTGACTGCCCGGGTGGAGCACTCGGAAGCCGAGCGGGATGCTGTGGGGGTGCTGTGTCCGCCAGAGCAACAAGGACACGAACCGGCGTGCACGCGAATTTGACGGGATCGTACCCCGGCGTATCCCCGGAAGAAGCCCAGATGAGGGTCCTCGAACGCAGAAAGGCCGACGCCAAAATGAGCGCATCATTGCCCGACGACGAGGAGTTCTATTTGAACATAAAGCGCGGGCTTGCGGTATGTCCGCACCTTAGGGAGTTGCTGCCGCAGGAATACCCGCGAACGAGCGTGAAGAGGGAACAATCGCTCGATTTCGAGGGGAAGCGCACCAGCCGATTCCTGCACAACATCAACCTACCCCTTGCGTTGTTCCTCGCCGGGCATCCAGAGGCGCATCCAGCAGCGAAGAGCGTTGCTCGTCAGATGCTCACAGAGATTGACGTTTTCGTGGCCATGTTCGCGAACACGAGAGGCCTCCAGAAGGTGCTAAATCCGCTCTGGAACGCTCCGTGGGATGAGAAAGACCCCAGCATGTGGTCAGTGATCGCCCACGCAAATCATGCCATTCGGTTACGAAGTGTCGGCGCGGACGTCCGCGAGTTTGAGGCGCCTATCGGGGAAGGGGGGAAGTCAGCGGACATCCAGTTCCGGACCAAGGGACAGGACTACTTGCTGGACCTTGAGGCTTGGCATGCAGTCTCGGGGGATACGCCCGAGGCTATCCACAAGAATGGGATGACTCGTGCCGAGAGGAAGGCGGCGAAAAAGTTTGCGACGCTTCCTGCAGGAACGGTGGGCTGGGTCTACGAGATCTGCATTGTCAACGACGACGAGGAACTAGAGCGGATTGGGAGCAATCAGCACATTCTGTCCCCTTTCAAGTTGTCCGAGACAGAGGGGTGCTTCGGGGCACTCTTTCTGATCTGCGGCATCAGCAACGCCGACGGCGACGTCTACAAGTACGTGCTCGCAAACGCAGATACTCCCCTGCCGCCTCTACGACCGCGCTCGGGGCGCTAGTGTTACCGCGCAGGATTGTTGATGGACGCGTGGGCGAGTTGGTTGATGGGCATCGCGCCGGTGGTGGTGTGCCACGGCGAGTGATGGGACGGCAACGTGCCATCACCCAGGAGAGTGGCGGCCCGCTGCGTGCATGGCGTCAAGCGGAGGAGGAGTCCTGACGGTCGAGGCGGCCTCACGCAGGCAAGAGGGAGGCGAGGCGGGAGCCCCCTGGAAGGCCTCGTGCGGCAAGGCGATGGCGTCGAGCGGGAAGAGCTCACCGGATGAAGCTCGTGAGCATGCCCATCCTCCTGGCTGCGCCAGGAGAGGAGGGCAAGCAGGGCCGCGTCGTGGTGGAGTTGCTCGCCACGCAGAAGGAGGCTCGGGGCTCCTATACCCTCGTCCTGTGGGACGCGGAGCGCCAGCGCACCGTCACCCTCGGCAACGTGACGTTTCCTCAGTAGCCGTCGACTGCCCTATCCGCTGGGCTCGCCCGGACCCTCTGTCTCGTCCGTCGTCGCGCTCTCTCTTGGAGGAACGGCGGAGAATCAGACCTCCTCGTCGGGCAGGAGCGTGAGCAGCAACTCGTCGTCAGGGCCCAGCGGACGCCAGCCTGGCGGCGGTGGGGTGGCGAGGAGCGCATCGCCGGCCTTCCTGACACGCTCCTCATGAGTTTCAGGGGTGTAGGCAGACCAGAGGCCGAGCGCCTCGGCGACAGCGAAACGGGCTTCGTCATCCAGCACGGCCGGCCAGCCGTTTGGGAGTGCTTCGGCCAGTTCGCGCACGAGTTGCCCGCGCACCAGACGCGAGACCTTTCCGCTTCGCTCCGCCTCGGCAACCAACCCGCTGAACACCTGCACTGCCGCGATGTCATCAGGGCCAAGCTCGTCCGCCAGTTCCACCAGCGAAGCGGTGGGACGCGCCTCGGCGAAGGCGGTGAGCGAGTCGTAGCCGCGCTTGCGGACCCGCTCATACAGGCGCGCCTTGATGTTGCCCTGCCAGGCACGTCCGTCGCTCATGGTCCTCTCCACGGGACGAAATTCATCGGGCTCCTGTAGCGTTTCATGTTGTTTGCGACAATTCTCAAGATCGCATTGCGCGTCAACATCCGGCCAGCTCTGGTCTCGGCATCATACAGCGCCTTCATGACCATCCGGTTCCATTCACCGGGCCATGTGCGGCCCAGCTTCCAGTCGCCCCCGCCGTGGATGGCCTGGTGGTGAGCCTGCTCCAGCTTGACGCAGAACTGGTCGATGTCCATGTCGCCCGTGAAGCCGCGTTTCTCGAACCACTCGCGGAACTCCTTGGGCAGGACGTGGTGCCGCGGGGGCTCGGCCATGCCGGCCCCCGCGCTGTCCGTCACGCGCATGCCCCGCACCTCGGGCCCGTCGCCGAGCGCCTCGCGCACGCCGCGCGGCAGCTCGCCGTGCGCCATCATCATCTGGCTGGCCTGGATCCGCACCGCGGCGCTGATGGCGGGCAGCGAGAGGACGCCCTCGCGCACCAGCCGTTGCATCATCTCCACCCACTCGGCGGAGACGACAATGCGCGTGCCCATCATCACGCCGTTGTTGCCCATCACCATGCCCACCCCGACCGTGGGCCCGCCAGACGCAGCAGGGCCCGCTGCATGTCCGGGTCCTCCACCTCCGCGGCGGCGTGGGCCAGCCGGGTGGCGGCGGCGAGCTCGGCGTCCAACCACCGCAACTGGCTCTGGCCATACTCGATGGAGGGCACGAAGAGGCCAGCGGCCTTGCCGGCGATGCCCCAGTGACTCTTGCGCAACCTGGACAGCTCCCCGGAGAGGTCGCGGGTGGAGCCCGTCACGTCGAGCAGGGCACCGCGAACCGCCAGGTGGGCCGCCAGGGCGCTCTGCTGCGCAGTCTCCTCCGTGCCGCCAGGGCCCACCGCCGTCACCGCCTCCCGCACGTCCTGGCGGCGGTGCAGCCGCTGTGGACCCTCGGGCTCGGGCGCGGACTCCTCGCCCGGGTCTCCGGCCCATGCGGGCGCGGCGGCCTCGTGTGGCGTGTAGCGCAGGTGCGTCCACCGGCCGGGTGGTGACGTCAGCGACGCACAGGCATTGGACAGCAGGGACAGGGCGAGCAGCAGCCCCGTCCACCTCAATCCTGGCGACTCAGCGCGCATGGTCCACCCCCAGGCCCACGGAAGCGAAGGCCCCCAGGCGCAGCGCAAATCCGGTGGCCTCCATGCGCGCCAGGTAGTTGCCGACCACCCGATGCTCGAACGCGGTCCCGTTCGCGTAGAGCGGGATCAGCGCCTTCCAGGTGTAGGACGAGAACGGGTGGCCGTAGAGCGCGAGCATCACCAGGTCCCGTCCGCCATCTTCTCGCGCCGCCTGAGCTCGCGCTCGCTCGGCTCCGGCACCTGGAACGAGCCGGTTCGCAGCTCCCCTGCCGGCTCGTAGGTCGCCATCGATATCCCGTTGCGCGACAGCCGGTGCTCGACCAGTCGGAGCTCGCCCGGCGGCGTGCCGTCGCCGAACAACCGCTTGCCGCCGCCGAGCACGACGGGCGCGATCATCAGGTCGAGCCGGTCGAGCAGACCGCGGCGGAGCAGTTGGGGGTAGAGCGTCGAGCTGCCCTGGATCACCAGGTTCGGGCCATCCTCCGCCTTGAGCGCCGCCAGCGCATCGAGGTCCGCCAGGCGATGGCTGCCCTTCCATTCGAGCGCCGCATCGGAGCGGGTGAGCACATACTTGTCGATGCGCGCGAAAGTCGCGGCAATCGGATCGTCGTCCGGCATGAACGGCCAGTGGGCGGCGAAGATCTCGTAGGTCCGGCGACCGAGCAGCAGGTCGAACGGCTGGTCGAACAACTCGTCGATCTTGCTGCCGAGATCCTCGTCGAACACCGAGGTCAGCCAGCCGCCATGGGCGAAGCCGCCCATGGTGTCCTCGTTCGGTCCGCCCGGCGCCTGCATGACGCCGTCGAGCGAGAGGAAGGCGGCGCCGATGATCTTCCGTGGCATGGTCGCTCCATCGTTTGCCCCGCCCTCAAGCGGGAGGGGAAGGCATGCGGTTCAGGCCTCCGCAGGAACCGCGTCGGCGGCGGCCTCGAGCGCGGCGATGTCGATCTTCTTCATCTTCATCATCGCCTCGAAGATACGCCTGGCCCGTCCGCTGTCGCCCTGGTTCATCGCCTCGGCCAGGAAGCGCGGGGTGATCTGCCACGAGACGCCCCACTTGTCCTTGCACCAGCCGCACATGCTTTCCTGCCCGCCGTTGCCGACGATGGCGTTCCAGTAGCGGTCGGTCTCCTCCTGGTCCTCGGTGATGACCTGGAAGGAGAACGCCTCGCTCTGCTTGAAGTGCGGGCCGCCGTTGAGGCCGAGGCAGGGGATGCCGAGCACGGTGAACTCGACCGTGAGCGGCTCGCCTTTCTTGGCCGACGGGTTGTCCGCCGGCGAATGGTGGACTTTGCCGACCGAAGTGTCGGGGAAGATTCCGGCGTAGAAGCGCGCGGCGGCTTCCGCGTCCTTCTCGTACCACAGGCAGATCAGCGCCTTGTCATGGGTCGTCATGGTCATGCTCCTTTCGGGCCTACGAAGCCGAGCATTGCACCGCTCGGGTCGGTGGCGGTGAAGGCAAATTCCCCGCCTGGTATTTCCTGAACATCTTGCGTGATCGCGCCGATGGCCACGCCGCCGGCTTCGATGAACTGATAGTCGCCCATCTCGTCCATCGGCATGGTCATGCCCTTGGTCCAGCCGAACAGCGCCAGATAGAAGTCCGGCTTGGGGCGAAACTCATACCTCCTCGTCAGGAAGGAGCGCCAGGAGCAACTCGTCGTCGGGGCCGAGCGGGCGCCAGCCGGGCGGTGGTGGCGTGGCACGGAGCGCTGCCATGACCTGATCGGCGCGCTCCCGGTGGGTTTCTGGGGTATAGGCAAACCAAGAGCCGAGCGCCTCAGCGACCTTGAAACGGTTGGCGTCGTCCATCACAGCCGGCCAGCCTTCGGGGAGGCTCTCGGCGAGCTCTCGTACGAGCACATCGCGCACCAATGAACACCTGCACCGCAGCGACGTCGTCCTTGCCAAGCTCATCGGCCAGCACGTACAGCGGGACGGCAGGGCGTGCCTCGGCGAAGGCGGTGAGCGAATCGTAACCGCGCTCGCGGACCCGCTCATACAGGCGAGCCCTGATGTTCCCCCGCCAGACACCTCCGTCACTCATCGCCCTCTTCATGTTCTTTGCGACGATGCGTATGACTTCATTCCGCGTCAACATCCGGCCTGCCTCACTCTCGGCTTTACTCAGCCTATCTGGGAGCCGGGTCGTGCTCCCCTCCAACTTTGGAGGTAGACTCATTCCATGCAACTTCCGCCGTTCAAGCAGCCCGAGTCCGGGAACAGTGTTGGCAACTACCGCCTCCTGGAGAAGCTGGGCGATGGCGGACAGGGACTCGTCTTCAAGGCCGAGTGCGCGGGCCCCTTCTTCGTCCTCAAGTTCTTCCGTGCCCGCGAGCTGGATGAGTGGGGCCTCATGGAGGTGTCCCTGCTCCAGAAGTTCAAGCACCCCCACATCGTCCGGGTGCTGGGGTATGGGCGGTGGCCGGACCCAGAGCTGGGCTACTTCTACATCGTCATGGAGTGGGTGGAGGGAATGACGCTGGAGCAGTACGCCCTCACGGAGAACCCGTGTGCCCGCCGGTGCGGTGGCCTCGTGCTGGAGGCAGGCGGCGAGTGCTGGCGTACGTGAAGGAAGCAGGAGGGGTGAGAACGATTGTGGAGCACCTGGGCCTGCCCACTGCAGGTGCGAGACTGGCCCCGGCGCGAGGCCCCCCCAGGCCGCGTGGTGTTGAGGCTCAAGCCGCTCGGGCCAAGGCACCTGCGCTCCAGCCCTCACCCTCCACATGGCCTCTCTCCCGCCTATACGCCGACGAGGATGGTCCAGATCTTCTCGGGGGATGCACGGGTGAGCGTACTGGCCTTGTATTCCTTCATGGTGCTCCTCTGGGAATCGGGGGGCTTCACGCTACCAGTGGCCTTGGCGGCTCTTCAGGGGGAGAGGCTCCGTGAATTCCTGCTACTCCAACTATTTCAAGCAATGAAAATTTTCCAGTTCTGGTCTATGAATCCACTCCTTCCAACCAAGGATCCCCATGAACCTCCCGCTCCCCTCCCTCCCTCGCCTGGGGCTTGTGCTGCTCGGCGCGCTCTTCCTCTCCCTCGGAGCGGCCCATGCGGCCGAGAAGAAGAGTGGTTGGACCCGCTCCGCGGGCCAGAGCACCAGCGCCGCGAACCCCTACTTCCTGTTCAAGCTCCCCCAGGCATCCACCGTGCAGTTCGACCTCGAGTCCGCCAGCGTCGACACGTACCTCTACGTGCTGGACTTCTCGAACCCCTTCTCGCCCAAGGTCTACTCCGACGATGACAGCGGGGACGGCGTCAACAGCCGGCTGACACTCAGCCTGAACGCGGGCAACTACTTCGTCGTCGCCGCGACCTACTCCGATGGCCGGGAGGGCGACTTCACGGTGCGGACGAGCACGGGAAGCTTGCAGTTCTGCTTCTTCGCCTACGCGGATACCAATTATGGGGGAGACTCCAACGCGTTCTGTGAGGGAGGCTCGAGTTCCTTCCAGAACGACGCGTACTCCTCGCTCCGCGTCCCCAAGGGGATGCGCGTGCGCGCCTTCCAGCACGGCGGCCAGACAGGAATTGCCAGGACCTACTACTCCGACACGCCCTGGGTCGGAGACCTGTACAACGACATGATCTCCTCGTTCGAGTGGTCCGACTTCTGGATGGACGACTACTTCATGATCTTCGCCTCGGACCCGCAGTTCTCCTGGGGCTACTGTTCGGACGACAGCTCCAGCAGCCTGTGCGCGCAGGAGCGGAGCCTCTTCGCCGGGTACTCGGACGAGGACATCGGACGGCTGTACAACGCCCGGCTCACCAACGCCATCAACACCGTGAAGAGCTACCTGGGCGACTACCGGTTCGGCGGCACCGTCGTCAACGGAGACCTCACCGAGTTCGGAGATCAAGGCCCGGACCTGGGTGACTACGTCTCCTACTACGAGCACGGCCTGAAGATGAACGTCTACCTGGGTCTGGGCAACCACGACTACCAGAACAACGTCAACGACTGCTACCAGAATGGCTGCGCGTCCACCATGGTCTGGTACCTCAAGGACCAGGCCGCCACGCTCAACCCCCTCTCGTTCGACTATTCCCAGAGCGGCACCTACTACAGCTTCCCCAACAACCGGCGGGACCACAGCGGCAGCCTGGGCTACTCCTGGGAGATCGGCAACGTCCACTTCGTCCAGCTCAACAACTTCCCCAGCTACGCGACGAGCTGGAGCGGCTGGAACTACAGCTCGGCCCGGCAGGACTACTTCACGATCAACTCCGCCATCAGCTGGCTGCGCAACGACGTGTCCAACGCCGTGAGCCGGGGCAAGAAGATCATCCTGAACATGCACGACTACGGCGCGGATGCGGGCAACTCCGCCTTCACCAGCATCCTCAACGACTACCCCGTCACGGCCCTCTTCGCCGGCCACTGGCATGAAACCTACGGGCGCTACACGGAGACCGGGCCCTATTCCGATGGGAGGCGGATGCCCGTCTTCACCAGCGGCTCCGCCCACTACGGCACGTTCCTCGTCACCCGGTTCGTCAACGGGAAGATGTATGTGTGGGTGATGGCCGTCGACCAGTTCGGGGGCGGGAGCCTGCGGGTGAAGTACAACAACACCTTCTACGCCGCCAGCAACCTCAACGGCATCTTCGACGTCTGCACCGGCTGCTCGCGCTACTACGAGTACGTGTACGATCTGCGCTGAAGCGCGGCCTCCCCGGAATCCCAATCGCGCGCGAAGCCCAGCGGGGGCTGGCACGTACGCCAGCGCCGTTCGCCAGCCTCCGCACCGGGCGCTTCCACGACTCAATCCTTATCGGAGGCTGGATGAAGAACGCATCCACCCCGTGCTGGGCCGTGGCGCCTCCGAGGAGTCCCGTACCGGGCCCGGGGGCGCACCGGACCTCGCCACGCCATCGCAGCGGATCCGCGCCGAGCCGCCGGGCGGCGTCGCGCAAGCCGTCTGGCGCTGGTACGCGGTGTTGCACCAGACGCCACGGTGTATGCCATCCCCGCCAACGGAGTCCTCTTCGTCGATGGATGGGTGCGGAGGGCGTGGCAGCTCGATGGAGTGGATGACTACGTCGAGGTGCCGAACCATTCCAGCCTGAACTTCGGTACCACCAACCTCTCTTTCGAGGGGTGGGGCCGGCTGTCCAGCGCAGAGGCCTACACGCTCAGCTATTCGTTGCTGGACAAGCGGATGATGTCTCCGTACCGCGGCTATCACATCGCACTCCAGAGCCGGAAGATGGTCCTCCAGCTCGCGGATGGTGGGTATACCAACTGGGTGTCCACGATCGCCATTCCCAACGACGACCACTGGCATCATGTCGCTGTCACGGTGAATCGCGTTTCGTCGACGGGTATCAACTTCTACGTGGATGGGCAGCCGGCGGGGACCTTCAGCCCCTTGGCGCGCAGTGGAGACCTGACGAATACCGCCCCTCTGCGCTTTGGCCGGAGCTCGCTGAGCAACTCGGGCTCCATCAAGATGGGCATGGACGAGTTCTCTCTCTACAAGCGGGCGCTGTCCTCCACGGAGATCCAGAGCATCTTCAACAGCGGCCGCTTCGGGGCCTGCAAGAACTTCGAGCACGACGACTGGTGGCCCGGCGAGTAGGTCGGGCGTAGCGGGCCCCCTCCCGGCTTCGAATGGCCCCCGCCTCCGGCAGGACCGGAGGCGGAGCCTGACGTGCAGCAGCGCCTGCTACTGGCCGTCGAGCTTGCCGTCCCGGTTGCGGTCGAGCGCGATGCGCACGCCAGAGCCCGGCGGAACCGCGGTGAAGGTCACCTCCTGGCCCGCCTTGCTGGCCAGCCGAGCAGCCCCTCGAACGCCACGATGAAGTTCTTGAAGGACGTGGCCTCATCGTTCGTATCGACGCCGAAGAAGCCGTTGGAGCGGTCACCCCGCCAGTGCATGGCGCCCCGTTGATGGGCGAGCCCGGGTGGCCGGTGAACAGATCGAACGCGCCGATCTCCAGGGCGCTCGCGAGGCGCTTGTCGATGGGGTTGGTGGCCACCTCGTCATCCGGGTTGCCCAGGTCCCAGGCGAGCTCGTCCTTGTCTCCGAAGATGTGGCAGCTGGCGCAGGACGACTCGCCGTTGGCGGAGGAGAAGTTCGCGTCGTACAGGAAGGGACGGCCCTGCACCCCACCGGCCGGTGGCGCTGTTCCACTTGACGCTCAACCCGGTCTCCGACGCCTGTGCCCACTCCGCGCGCTCGAACCCGTCACACACGCTGTCCATGCTGACGGATGTTTCGGCTCCGCCTTGCAGGTGACTCCGCACTTCCACGCGCTGGTGCCGGACGGTGTCTTCGTGCCGCGGGAGGGCGGCGTGCGCTTCGAGCCGTTGCCGCCGCCCACGCAAGGCGAGGTGGAGCGGCTGCTGAAGGTCGTGCGCCACCGGGTGCTGCGCCTGCTGGAGAAAAGAGGAGCCCTGCCCGCGCAAGGCCCCGAGGATGCACTGCAGGTGTACCAGGCGCACTCCCCGCAGCGGCGGCTGCGCTGGACGGAGGTGGACGTGCGGCCCCCTCCCCGAAAGCAGCCCCGATGCGCCTTCCTGGAGGGCTTCTCCCTGCACGCCAACACGCACCTGCACGCCAACGACAGGCAGGGTCTGGAGCGGCCAGGCCGCTACGGGGCGCGCGGTGCACTGGCGCTGGAGCGTTTGTCACGAGCGGAGGATGGCCGCATCGCCTACCAAATGAAGCGCCCGCTGCCGGACGGTACGACGCACCTGCTCTTCACCGGGCTGGAACTGTTACGGCGTGTGGCGTCCCTGGTGCCTCCGCCTCGGGCAAACCTCACGAGGTTCCATGGCGTCTTCGCTCCAGGCGCGCGACTGCGGCCATTTCTGGTCCCCCAAGCAGCAGAGGAGGAGGCGAGCGTGGCGCCCTAGTACTACAGTGGGACTTTGGCGCGAGGGTCTCTGCGTCGGTAATGGCAGCGTTTGGCGATGGCCTGATGGCGGCGTCGCCAGCGGCTCCAGTGCAGGACGAAGTCCAAGGCCGGCCGCACCACCCAAGCGATGTTCA